>JBDWSS010000092.1:0-48380 GCA_039985375.1 Flavobacteriaceae bacterium | reverse complement strand
GTGAAATAGAGGGTGAAACGGATAACCAAGCGTTATCACTTTGGTATACCAAACCGGCTACGGAATGGGCCAAGGCATTACCTATTGGTAACGGACGATTGGGCGCCATGATTTACGGTGGAATCCAGGAAGAACACCTGCAACTTAACGAAGAAACGTTATGGAATGGTGGGCCTCATAGCTATGATAATCCAGAGGCGTACCAGTACCTTTCAACGGTACAAGAACAATTAAAGCAAGGTGATTACATTGCGGCGGAGGCAACCGCACAAAAAATGTTGGGCGTCCCTAAATTCCAAATGGCCTATCAACCTTTGGGCGACCTTTATTTGCAATTCCCCCAAGAGGGAAAGTCAAGTGCATACCAGCGGGAATTGAATTTAGAAACTGCTGTGAGCACTACCACCTATAAAATTGGAGAGGCACGGTTCACAAGAAAAATTTTTGCATCGCACCCTGATCAGGCTATTATTGTGCGCCTGGAATGTGATAAGCCAGGACAAATTACTTTTGACCTGTTATTAACAAGTCCGCATGCTACAATAGCAAAAACACTCGCTAACAATCAGCTTTTGATGACGGGACAGTTAGGGCCAAGAGAGCGACGAGGTCTAATAGGGCCTTGGGAAGAAGAAGGGCTAAAATTCGCTGCCCAGACAAAGGTTGAAGCTGAAGGAGGAACGGTTATTCGGCAAAACGATAAAATTTCTGTGCGGGATGCAGATGCTGTTACCTTGGTATATGTGGCAGCTACCAGTTTTATCGATTACCAAGACGTTAGCGGTGATCCGGTAAAAAAAGTAGCAGCGTATCTCGCCGCTGTTGAGGGGAAATCATTTCAAGAACTCTCTCAAAGACATATTGATGACTACTCCGAACTGTTTGGGCGTGTCGATATCGACCTAGGTGGGGATAAGACAACTACCTATCTCCCTACCGATGAAAGATTGAGACAAGTTACTGAGGGCAAGGATGATCCGGTATTATCCGAACAACTATTTCAATACGGTCGTTATCTAATGATCGCCGGATCCAGACCAGGAACACAACCCCTAAATCTACAGGGCATTTGGAATGGTACTATTAATCCACCTTGGGCAAGCAAATACACCATCAATATTAACATTCAGATGAATTATTGGGTCGCGGAAATCTGTAACTTAAGTGAATTACATGAGCCATTCCTACGTATGGTTGAAGAACTACAGGTACCTGGAAAAAACACTGCGCAAGTTCATTACAAAGCCAATGGCTGGGTAACTCACCATAACACAGATCTTTGGCGAGGTACTGCTCCAGTTGACGGTGCGCAGTGGGGCATGTGGCCTACAGGAGGTGCATGGCTCTGCCAACATCTTTGGGAACATTATCTGTACTCGAGAGATGTTGAATTTTTGAAGAAAGCCTATCCAATTATGAAAGGCGCTGCCGAATTCTTTTTTGACGTTTTGATTGAAAATGAGGAAGGTAAACTAATTACCTCTCCATCAATTTCACCAGAACATAGTCATGGTGGTACCACAAAGGATGGTTTAAGTGTGGGGCGTGATGGAACTTCGCTTTGTGCAGGGCCAACGATGGATATGCAAATTCTAAGGGATCTTTTTGCCAATATTATAGCAGCATCGGAACTGTTGGATATTGATAAAGGTTTCAGATTAAAAGTGGCCAAAACTAGGCGCCGTTTGGCTCCTATGGAAATCGGAAAATATGGGCAATTACAGGAGTGGCAGGAAGATTGGGACAATCCTAATGACCCGCATAGCCATGTGTCACATTTATATGGTCTTTTCCCAAGTAGCCAAATCAATAAATACGATACACCAAAACTGTTTGATGCAGCACAGACTTCCCTGATTCAACGTGGTGATGCCAGAGGTTGGCCGGGTGCATGGCGAATCTCCCTGTGGTCCCGTTTAGGAAATGGGGATCGTGCGCACAATGCATTGGAGCATGTCTTTGGCGGACTTTCCGAAAGTCTTTTGAACAACGGGCGGGTATTTCAAATCGATGCAAACTTTGGGGCAACCGCGGGCATTGCAGAAATGCTATTGCAAAGTCATGGTGGAGAAATTCACTTTTTGCCAGCACTTCCAAAAGCATGGCCAAATGGATCGGTAAAAGGATTACGCGCACGGGGCGGATATGAAGTGGACATGGAATGGAAAGATGGTCAATTAATAAAAGCCACAATCCATGCAAGCCAAGATGGAACATTCAAGATTGCTTCCCAAGGAGTCTCCAAAGGAAACATGTCTATTAAGAAAGGAAAATCGAAGGTTTGGACTGGAATCTAAGTAAGACAAAGATTTACTGACAAGGCACATAAAAAATTGCCGAAATAGTATTACATTCAAGCATTCTAGCTCTTTTAAACGTTGTTGTGAATTGAAAAAAAGAAGTGCTTTGAAACAGGCAACTTTGTATACACGCACCGTTAGCCATAATTCGCCTAAATTTTAAACGCTAACTTGTTATTATAATTTTACATCATGAAGGCACTATTTAAGCTAAGTTTCTACTACCTTTCTATATCATTTTCATTGATGTTAGGTACCACATTTGCTTTCGCCCAAGACAGCGAATCCAATACCAGACCCTCTTTGCTACTAGGACAAGGTGATCAACTCCCGCGAGTAAAAGCAGGCCTCTTGGCAGGCAATTCTCATTTAGTTGCTGCCTTGAAAGAAATCGTAAAAGCTGCGGATGCTGCGCTCGAGCAACCTGTCGTCAATGTAGTTGACGAGGGAGCCTTACCGCCAAGTGGCGACCCACATGACTACTATAGCTACAGCCCTTATTGGTGGCCAAATCCTGAGAATCCGGATGGCCCCTACATTTGGCGCGACGGAGAAGTAAATCCTGATTGTAGTACTTCAGACATCTCGCGAATTAAAGCCATGGTTGATAGAATCACGTCATTGGCGCCAGCTTGGTATTTTACTGGCGATGAGCGTTATGCGGAAAGCGCTGTTGAACAACTTCGTGCTTGGTTCCTCGATCCCGCAACAAAGATGAACCCCAATGTGCAGTTCGGCCAGAAACGCCGTGGTCACAATTATAATAGCCCATCGGGAGTCCTAGAAGCATGGCGTATGCGCTGGGTGATCGATTGTGCGATTCTTCTGGAATCCTTTCCTGGGTGGACAAAAGAAAACGCAAATGCATTGCGCAATTGGTTTAGCCAATTCGCCACTTGGATGGTGGAAAGCCCCACAGGTATCGAGGAGTCCATGCAACCGAACAACCATGGTTCTTGGTATAACGCCCAACTCATTCTTTATGCGCTCTATGGTAAAAACTTCGATCTAGCGCGTAAACAACTCGATGGTATGACCGCGCGAATATTTTCCCAGGTTTTCATCGATGGACGTCAACCACAGGAACTCATCCGCACTAGGTCGTTAGACTACAGCATGTACAATGCTCGGGCTCTGATTACCGTAGCCCGTCTTGGTCGCCATCTCGATTACGACCTCTTTGCTTATCGTAGTTTAGAAGGTCGGAGCATAAGGCTCGCAGTAGATTATATGACACCTTTTATATTGGGTGAGAAAGCATGGCCTATTATGCAACTTCGACCTCACAGCAACGGAAGCGCTGCACAGTTATATTGGAATGCGGCAAAAGGTTTTCAGGATCGTGAATACGCCAATCTGCTGCGCAAACTACCGGAATCCCCTCTTCCATCGCCCATCTTACAATTACTCGATCCAATGCCAGGAGACTGGTAAGCCCTGCTTGTCTTTCAAATCTAAGTCGCGTCCATTCGGGTAAGCGCAGATGATAAAATACCATGCATACCTAAAGTTACGATCGTTTCCACAATCGACAAGATTTAAAACCTACTTTTTTCCCAACTTGTGCAACAGGCACAAAACCTATAAACAATACGGGCTTCGGACTTAATCGCTGGGTTTATGTATTTTTATGAAGTCAGCAAAATCTTTGGGATTTTGCTCTGGACAGGAAAAATAAATCAAAACAAAAAGATTTCGCTATATGCATGGCGGAAAGCAAACGCTGGTTTGCACCCGTACTGTTCATAGCTCAACCGTTGTAACTCATTATGACTAAACAAAAAACAATATTCATTCTATTTGTCCTTTTAATAACCTTTACAGGATATTCACAATCCAAAATAGGTGTCATAAACGACAAAGATGGGTTCACAAACATAAGAGCGGATAAAAGCACTAAAAGTAAAATAATTGGAAAAATTCATGATAATGAATATTTTACTTTTTTTGAAAATGACGATACAAATTGGTGGATAATTGAAACCGAAAATGGACAGATTGGATATTTACATAAAAGTCGGGTTTCATTTGTCAAAAATGGATATGTACAAAATGGTAAATTGATAAATAAAAATGTAAGCTTATCCGCAAAAGACGAATATTTCAAAGAAGTAAATATCAAATTTATTCAGTTAAGACCTACTGAGGACTTTTATGATTTTAGCTGTAGAGGATTAATACGAACGATTAAAGAAAACAAATTAATTGACGAAATAAACTATGGAAATATTGACCCTGTTGGAAGTAACTTTGGCTTAACGTTTTCCAAAAACCAAAACAAAGAAAATCTATTTATTGCATCGAAATTTGGGGATTATGAAGGGGAAATAATAATTATTGATGGAAATGGGAAAATACAACGTTTTGAAGGAGGTCAATATTTTGTGGCTAAAAATGGAAAATATCTAGTATCTAGTTGGTCTTCTGATTTAAGTGGTCTGACAATTTATGACTTGGAGGAAAAGAAAGTTCGTCTGAATAAAGAATTGGATTCCTATTATGGGAACTGGTATTTTTCTGAGGGGATTTATTTTACCCCTAAATGGAATGGAGAGAAAGAACTTGAGCAAACCTACCAAATAGATTTTGATAATTTTCAACTTAAGAAAAGTACGCTGAAAACGAAAGAAGGAAGTGAAATCGAAATAGTAAATCAAGATTGCAATTGCAAATAACAGGTTACAACACTGGTAACCGTTGCACAAGCCAATAATTTTGGGAATATTGAACCTATACAAGCCTCTTGAAGAGGTTTTTTTATGCCCTGTCAAGAGATCAAAGTCGGTCTTGAAGACTTTGTAAAAGCCTCCAAGGAGGTGTCAAAAGTACTTTTTATAAATGCGGACGAAGCAAGCTGCCCTGCTCCACTTTTGGAGCGTTTTTCAATAAATTTCAAGTACTTCTTCAGGTTGTAGGCGAAGGCGGCGAGATGCATCACCTTGTTGGCCTCTGCCAGACCTATCGTGTTTATCTTTCTTAACCCCATGAACTGGGTCAACGTGCCGAATACCGGTTCCACCGTACTTTGCTAGGGGAGTTCCTCATCAATGTCGTAACCGATGAAATAGAGGATGTTCAAGCGCATCGAACAATGCTCGACAAGCCTAAGGTCGCTGATGATATTTTCCAGGTATCCGACCAAACAGAGCTTGAAGAACACCACCGGGTCGATGTTCTTCTGGCCGCTTTCACCATATCTGCGGATAGAGAAATAAAGGTCGAGGCACCTTTCAAACGCCCGTAAAAATTGTTCTCCGGTATGCGTTCGCTCAAGCGGAAGTCGGTGAAGAGCTTTTCCTGATAATCCTTTTTTCCCTACATACCTAAAGTTACGATCGTTTCCACAATCGGTAAGATTTAAAACCTATTTTTTTTCCAACTTGTGCAACAGGCACAATACATAAAAGTAATAACGGTTTGGAAGAGATCTCGAACCGTTCTTTGTTTTAATTAAGTATCTTGTTGTCTCTAAGATCAGTACTTTAATCCACTATCGCTCATATACTAAACGTTAATACCAATCGAATAAAAATGAAAGTTACAGCCGAAAAAAATGAAAAGGTTGCCAATATGATATTTGCATCCATTTATCCACTTTACTTGAATAGGTTGGAAAAGAATGGTAGAACAAAAGAAGAACTTAATCAAGTTATAGAATGGTTCACGGGTTTTGATAAAGATACCATACAAGCATTTATCGATGAAAAAGTAACTTTTAGGAAATTTTTTCAAAAGGCTAAAATACATCCTAACGCACACTTGATTAAAGGGGTCGTTTGTGGTTATCGAATTGAAGAAATAGCCGATGAATTTGAGTTATATAGACAATGTAGACGTATGGAAAAGCTGATTGATGAATTGGCAAGAGGTCGTAAAATGGAGAAAATTTTGCGTGAAGAAAAAAAGTAGAAACTGGTGTTGTCAAAACCTAAACTTAGTTGATAAATACCTGCGCTCCATTCGATTTCAGATGGTAGAACTCATTGAACCAAACGCTTCAGTTATTGAATTTGGATGTGGTAACGGAGATTTACTTTTTAAGCTTTCAAATAAAATAAAATCGGGTATTGGCATAGATAATTCGGAAGCATTGATATCATATGCTATTAACAAAATGAAAAGAGGTCAAATTAAAAATCTTGAATTTAGAATATTAGATTTGATAAAAGATTCGTATCCAGAATCTAGGATGGATTATGCAATAGCAAGCCTATTATTTCATACCCTCCCGTGGACAAAAGCAGTTGATTTGGTAGAAAAAATATAGCTGGCTCTGAAAAAACAATTGTATGTGGATTCAGCCAGCCTCACAATTTTAAATATAAAATGTTGCTAATGCTTGACCAAAGATTTACGAAACATTATTCCAATTTCCGTGATTATAAGGATAAAGGATTTACCTAAGAACTGCTGAATTCCGTTAAAATATAGCATACAGTAGAATCGACACTTTTGACCCAGTTATTAAAATTTATAAAATAACAAAACTGAACAAAAAAAATGATCTATAGAAAAGCGACAAGAAAGGACGTTTCAAAGATTGTAGAAATGATCGCTGATGATGAACTCGGCAAAACTAGGGAATGTTTTCAAACACCATTGCCGGTCGAATATTTAAACGCTTTTGAAAATATTACCGCTGACAAAAACCAAGAACTGATTGTTGTTGCTAACGAAAATGATGAAATTATCGGAACCATGCAGTTGGCCTTTATTCAATATCTAACGTATCGTGGTGGCATAAGAGCGCAAATAGAAGCAGTGCGCATCAGAAAGGACAAAAGAGGTCTTGGCATTGGAAAAGCTATGTTTGAATGGGCAATTGATCGGTCGAAGGAAAGAAACGCACATGTATTGCAATTGACCACCGACAAAAAAAGGCCAAAAGCAATTAAGTTCTATGAAGACCTAGGGTTTAAAGCCACCCATGAAGGGATGAAAATGCATTTTTAAACTAAATTGTAAGCTATATTGGAATATAAAATGCCTTCACTAATAAGAAAACTTGAATCCATACTTTTCTGGTGAATAGCGGAATATTCTTTTGGGTAAACAACAAAAAACAATCCAATGTTTATAATAAATCTCACTTACAAAACGGAATTGGAAAAAGTTGATCAATTTTTAGAGGAACATATTACATTTCTCAATCAACAATATGAATTAGGGAATTTCATGGCCTCTGGGCGAAAAGTTCCACGAACCGGTGGCATAATATTAGCTAAAATGGATAACAAAGCGGAATTGGAAAAAATTATTGAACATGACCCTTTTAAGAAAAACGAACTCGCAGATTATGAATTAACCGAATTTGTGCCAAGTAAAGCTTGTGAGGAATTGCTGTTTTTAATTGAAGCATAAATATCAATAGCATTTCATGAACGATACAACAAAGCGCTTTTTCAGGCAAACAGGTATTCCCGAAGGGATGACTGTCTTGGATATAAGGTGCGGAAAGGGTGTAACAACCGAAATTGTTGGGAAAATAGAAAAGTGCGATTTCCTTGGTTTCAATTACTCAAATAATAGCTAGATTGTTAATCGCAAAAAACATCATATCTGAAAAGGAATTGATCTACGGTAATTTGTTTGAAAATCTTGAAACGGAAAAGAAAGCGTCCAACAGTATTCTTTTAAGGGAGTTGATCTTTTTTGTAACAACAAAAAAAACATTGAAGACTGAACACAATTACAGAAAAAAATGAACGAACAATTAATAGAGGAATTAAAGAAATATAATGCGGCATTCTCCGGGGAAGAAATTAAGCTTGGACTTTCATACTTTGAAGAGAAAGAGCTTAAAGCAAATACGCTGATATCCAGAGCAGGTGAAGTTTGTGATCATCTATTTTATGCAGACAGGTCAATCACCAGATGTTTCTACCAAGACGCCCATGGACAGGAGCAAACGCTATGGATGAAACCCGAACAAACGTTTATTACCGAATATAAGAGTTTTGTAAACGAGGATAAATCTCAATTTTCATTGCAATTTTATGAAGATACTCGTGTACTGATGATTTCAAGAAAAAATTTAAAGCGCCTTTTTCAAGAATCGAATAATTGGGCCTTGTTTGGGGTTTACCTCACAGAAAAAGTACATATTACGTTGATCGATGTTTTTGTAAATCTACTGGCGAATGATGCAACACGGAACTATCAATACATTGAATATATGTTCCCACGGTTTATTCAAGTAGCACCTTTAAAGGATATAGCTTCCATGTTACAAATTTCTACGGTAAGTCTTTCAAGAATCAGGGCTGGGAAACAATTAAAAAAATGATTCCTTAACATATGTAAAGTGGATTTTAATTAATTAGCCGTTTTTTTATGGTTCATAACAACCTTGCTAATTATTTAGAATGAAAAACATAGTTACAATTTTTATGCTTACCACAGGTTTATCGGCAGCCGCGCAAAATGGGAAGGCCTCTACCATTAAAAAAACGTTCAATCGAACAAGTACCATCAGCCAAACCATCAATGCAGATATTTCTATTGTTTGGAAATTACTTACCAATGCTTCAGATTTTCCAAGATGGAACACTACCGTTATTTCCATTGAGGGTGAAATAAAATCAGGGGGGAAAATCAAATTAAAAAGTACCCTGGATGCAACGCGAACTTTTAAACTTAAAGTGAAAGAATTTATCCCAAATCAAAAATTGGTCTGGGGCGATGCAATGGGAAAAAGAACGTACATACTAGAGAAGGTAGATCATGCAACCCTTTTTACCATGACCGAAAAGATAGGTGGTTTTATGTTTCCCTTGTTTGCGAATAAAATTCCATCATTTGACGCCTCTTTTGAGCAATTTACGGCGGACCTAAAAAAAGAAGCGGAATTAAAATAAACTACTTATGAAGTACAGAGAAACCATTGGAACAAAAGACAATCCGTTAACATTAAAGACACCGCCACAGACTTCTGAATTTACGATGCACGTGGATGAAAAAGATGGCAAGGATATTTTAGTATGTACCGTGAAATCTACAATTCTACATTACGATATTCAATGCATTGAAGATTTACATAAAATGCTGAAAGAACATGGAGACTGGATGCTACTTGGCAGTAAGGATGAAAAAGTCGAAACAAAGCCCGGAACTGTGGAACATTGGGGTAGATCAACTGACAATCCCATTGGTGGCTGGTACGGTTTAAAAAAAGGTTTTAAAGGTAGGTTTGGAATGTACATCCCTCCACTAATGGAACATTTAGGCTTGGCAGAAGTGGAACACAACAAGCGGAATAATAGAATGAAGGCAAGCTAAAGGGGGGGTACTATTTTTTGTTAGGGGCAGTGTCCGAAATTAATCCATATATCATGCTCTGCCACTATAGAACTGTGGTTACCGCGACTTTGATCTTATTTTCATTACCGCTGCACCTGGAAGTCTTATTTATAGCACCCTGTTGTATAAAGTATCCCCTTCCCTACTTTCGGAAACCTAGATCTACCTGGGTACTATTTTACAATGGAACGGCATAAGAGTGTTTTATAACACCCATTACAAAAGTGCTGTGCACACTTCCCACATTTTTTATGGAACCCAAGTCGTTAATCACAAAATCTTGGTAATGCTTCATATCCCTTACCATAATCTTTAACATAAAATCATAATCCCCAGAAACGTTGTAACATTCAGTTACATGCTTTAAGGAGACTATTTCCTGTACAAATTGATTACCTATTTCTTTGGTATGTTCCTTTAAGGTAATATGACTAAATACCGTAAGATCTTTTCCTATTTTTTCGGCCGCTACGAGCGCAACGTATTTTTTTATCACCCCTTCCCTTTCCATACGTTTTATTCTTTCATAAACCGGAGTTGGGGATAAATGCACCCGATTGGCTATTTCCTTTGTAGTCAACTTTCCATTGTGCTGAAGCACTTCCAGTAGCTTCCAATCTATTGGGTCTAAATTAAGTGTAGATAAATTTTCTTTCACTACGTCTATTTTAAAAATTCAAAAGATATATTATCTTAAAATACAATTTCAAAAGATATTATACCCAAAAATAGCCATTCACAAGGTTATATAATCCAATAATACAAACTTTGTTGGAAATTTAAATATGAAAATGAAGTCAATTGTATTGGGGTATCCCAGAATAGGTGAAAAAAGAGAGTTAAAAAAAGTAGTTGAACAGTTTTGGAAAAAAAAGAGCTCTAAGGAAGAGTTATTATATACCGCTAAGACGATCAGAAAAAAAAATTGGATTACACAAAAAGAGAGCGGTATAGATCTCATTTCATCCAATGATTTTTCACTTTATGACCAAGTATTGGATATGTGTATTACATTGGGATGCATCCCGGACAGGTTTAAAGGTCTAACCGATCTTGAACAGTATTTTGCCATGGCAAGGGGCCTTCAAGCACCTGGAGTGGACGTAAAGGCCATGGAAATGACCAAATGGTTTGACACCAATTATCACTTTCTAGTACCAGAATTCACCAGGGACCAGGAGTTTTCATTAAATCCAGAGAAAATTGTCACTGAATATAAAGAGGCCTTGGAACTCGGTATTAAAACAAAACCCGTAATTCTAGGGCCAATCTCCTTTCTCCTGTTGGGCAAGGAAAAGGAAGAAGGCTTTCATCGTATGGAGCTTTTAGACGACTTATTACCCCTATATCTTGAACTTATACAAATTATTGATGCCCTGGGCGTTGCGTATTTGCAAATTGATGAACCCATTTTGTCCACGGATCTAAATACTCATGAACAAAAGGCAATTTTAGAATTTTACGAACACCTCAATACTAATGACACCGATGTAAAATTTATACTTGCCAATTACTTTGATTGTTATGGAAAAAATCTGGATCTGACCTTAAAGCTGCCATTTGACGTTATCCATTTGGACCTGGTACGTTGCCATGAGCAATTGGGTGATATCTTGTCCCACCGCCTATTTAATAAGAACAAAACACTGTCATTGGGTATTGTTGATGGCAGAAACATTTGGAAAAATGATTATGCCAATTCACTTAAGGTCATTGAAAAAGCAAGAGAACAATTATCGGCAGATAACCTATGGATTGGCACCTCTTGTTCCTTACTACATGTACCCCTAGATTTAAATTTTGAAACAGATCTCAATCCAGAAATAACACAATGGCTTGCATTTGCTAAGCAAAAAGTTGATGAGTTGGTAACATTAAAAGACTTGGCAAATGGAGATAAGAGTATACCCGTTTTGGAAAAGCTAAAGAACAATGAAGCCTCCTTTAAAAGTAGAAAAACTTCAAAACTCATTCACAGCAACCAAGTAAAACAACGAGTAAACAGTTTAAATGACGAGGATACAAAACGTCAAAATTCATTTACCATACGCCAGGAAAAGCAAAAAGAGCTGTTACGGCTACCTTCATTTCCCACAACAACCATTGGCTCTTTTCCGCAAACTAAGGAGGTGCGGTCATGGAGGGCAAAATACAAAAAAGGAGAACTTAATCATCAAGAATACAACACCCTAATTAAAGAGGAAACCGAGAATAGTATAAGATGGCAAGAAAAAACAGGCCTGGATGTTTTGGTGCATGGAGAGTTTGAACGAAACGATATGGTAGAATATTTTGGCGAGCAGTTAGAAGGTTTTGCTTTCACAAAGTTCGGTTGGGTGCAGAGTTATGGATCTAGATGTGTAAAGCCCCCGATCATTTACGGCGATATACAACGTCCAAACCCGATGACAGTCTATTGGTCAAAATACGCTCAATCGTTGACAAAAAAGACCGTGAAAGGGATGCTTACCGGTCCCGTGACCATGCTTCAATGGTCCTTTGTTCGGAATGACCAACCTCGTTCCACAACATGTACCCAAATAGCATTGGCCATACGCGATGAAGTGCAAGATCTGGAAAACGCTGGAATTAAAATCATTCAAATTGATGAAGCAGCTTTACGGGAAGGTCTTCCACTAAGAAAAGAAGATTGGCAACACTACTTAAAATGGGCTGTAAGGGCTTTTCTTATTGCATCTTCGGGAGTTAAGGATGAAACACAAATTCATACACATATGTGCTATTCGGAATTTAACGACATCATTCAAAGCATTGCAAGCATGGATGCAGACGTTATTACCATAGAATGCTCTCGTTCACAAATGGAATTACTTAACGCTTTTGTGGACTTCAAATACCCCAATGAAATTGGTCCAGGAGTATATGATATTCATTCCCCAAGAGTTCCAACACCTTTGGAAATGGAAAATTTACTTGAAAAAGCATCAACCCTTATACCACCGCAAAATATATGGGTTAACCCAGACTGCGGTTTAAAAACCAGAGACTGGCCAGAAACCAAACTTGCAATAGAGAACCTTGTGGAATCCGCCAGAAAAATGAGAAAAAAGGAGTTTCAGGAAGCCTAAAAAGCATCTTTTTAAAAATAGGGCAGTGATGTGTTAATCAACATCCAATACAGATAATCTGCCCTTTTTTTTCACCAAATATCTGGGTTCAATTGTCCAACAGTCATTGTCTTAAACCAGTGTGCCCAAAAAATTCGAGAATATCAACCAGCTAGATTTTGAAAATTCAATTTTTTTAGCCCTCGCTATTTGTTGTGCTGAATAATCAATTCGCAATAACCCCATGTCAAACTTTTAAGTGCCCGCTGGCCATGAACACTGGTTAAACCCAACACAAAATAATGCTAGTATTGATGGATCAATGATTCAAGAAATAATTGTGCCCTAAATATATTGGATGCAAATGACTTCTATGGGTATGAACTAGCCATTAATGGTTTTTTTTATTCCACCTTTACAATCAATAAGTGGGACGATATCAATTTCTTTCATTTCCATAAGATTCCGATATTTGCAATCCTTTGCGCTATGAAACATACCCGAATTAATAAATACTTAAGTGAAGTTGGTTATTGTTCTAGAAGAGCGGCAGATAAGTTGATCGATCAAGGTAGGGTAACCGTAAATGGAAAAGTTCCAGAAATGGGAACCAAAATAGGTGTTGAAGATGTAATCAGGGTAGATGGCGAATTGATTTCCGAATCCAAGGAAAAACCGGTATACCTTGCTTTTAACAAACCCATCGGAATAGTCTGCACCACGGATACTCGGGTTGAAAAAGATAATATCATTGATTTTATCAACTACCCTAAACGGATTTTTCCCATTGGCCGTTTAGACAAACCAAGCGAGGGGCTTATTTTCATGACCAACGATGGCGATATCGTAAATAAAATTCTGCGTGCAAGAAACCATCATGAAAAGGAATATGTGGTGACCGTAAACAAGACCATTACGCAAAATTTTCTAAAGCGCATGCGCCATGGCGTTCCTATTTTAGATACGGTTACCAGAAAATGTGAAGTGGAGCAATTGGATTCGCATCAATTTAAAATTATACTGACACAAGGCCTAAACAGACAAATTCGCAGAATGTGTGAATATTTGGATTATAGCGTAAAAAAATTAAAACGTGTCCGAATCATGAATATTGAACTGGATGTTCCTCTAGGAAAATGGAGGCATCTTACAAAAGAAGAGCTAAAAGAAATTAACAGACTGGTTTCCAGCTCATCAAAAACGCATGATTGATATCCATACCACTAATCAAATACCAAGCTTTCAAGTGCTATTTTTTGATCTGCCAAAAAATCGTAAAGTGTTAACCTTCTCAAGAGATAGTAATCCGTCCAGAAACTCTCTAGGGAGTTTAAATAATCCAGAATAGCCTTGTCCCTTTCTTCTTGCGCTAAGTTTAAATTCGTAATATCCACCTTGCCAAGAATATATCGTTTTTGTGAAATATCGTAGCGTTTTAGGGCAATTTCCTTTGCCTTTTCAGAAGTAATCAAAAAATCTCTTTGATTTGTCCAGTTGAGCGTATGCAGGTAAATTTCTTGTTCAAACTCCTGTTGATCCCTTTTAATATTGGTTTCCTCAAGATCGAGGTCAGCTTCGGCCATTTTACGTTTTGATTTTGAGACGCCCCAATCAAATAAGGGAATTCCCAAACTTAAACTAACATTTTGCTGTTGGTTATAATCTTGAAATAAGGTATCATAATCATCAGATTGGCCATTTAAACCAAAATTGGCATTTACTCTTAACTGAATCCTATTGCTTCCCTTAGCCTCAGCCAAATCTCTTTCCGCTTCTATTCGTCGTCTCCGGTATTCAATTACCGCTTTCCTATTTTTCTGTGCTTCTTGCAACGCCTTGTCCACGCTTATTTCAAACGTCTCAAGCTCCGCAGGAATGATAAGTTCAATATTTTCATTATTCAATGCTAAGTATCTTGCCAGATTCTGGGAAGCCCTTTTTAATTCAACGGTAAAATTGGTTACGCTGTTTTGAGAATTCAAATGCCTCAGTTCCATTTGCAAAAGGTCGTTTTCGGCTATCTTTCCAATCCTAAATCTTCCCTTTGCAATTTGTAATAACGTATCTTGATTTTTTAGGTTTCTTTTTGCTGTTTCCAATTGCATTTGAGCCTTTAACAAAGCGAAATATCGTGTACATGTATTTATGGAAATATCCTCCATTTTTTCAATAAAATCACGTCGAGATTCCTCATAAAGCAAAGGTTCAATCTTTTTATCCCACTTGAACGGATTATAAAAAACGGAGTTTTGAAAGTAATTGATGGAGAAGGGCACTATCGAATAGCTTGTACCTTCGTTATCACCAAACCTATCAATACGTTGCAATTGGGAGTTTACCGAGAAGATACCACCGGTATAGGGAACCTGTTGTGTTAAGCCAAGTTGAGCATCAACAATGGATTGATTCTGGGTAACGAATATATCTTGCCCCTCATCATTGGTAAGCCTGGTCAATGAATTGTCATACCTAGGAGTAAGATTCAAACCCAATTGAGGTAAAAATGAAGCCTTGTAATTTCTAAATCTCCAATATCTGGCCTGCGTAGTGTTTAAAACTGCCTGGTATTCAGGTGATTTTTTTTGAGCGAGGTGAATGGCCTCTTCCAAGGCTATCTGACTTGTTTGCGAATTGGCCAAAAAGGGCAAAAAAACGACAAGAAGAAAAAGTACTTTTTTCATGTTTTCTTTATACCAATTTTATTATTAAATACGTTTTCTTAATCATGCCTAATTGCTTCAATGGGTCTTTTGTTGGCCGCAGCCTTTGCTGGATAAACTCCAAAAATAAGACCGATCAAAGTGGCCACAAAAAAAGAAAGAGCAATAGATCCAAAGGTAAGAATGGTTTCAATACCGGTTACCAACTGCAATATATAAGAAGCTATAATTCCGAGAAAAACACCCAGAATCCCGCCGCCCAAACTTATCAACATTGACTCTGATAAAAATTGCATGATGATATCCTGCTGTGTTGCACCCAGTGCCCTAATAATCCCAATTTCCTTCGTTCGCTCAAGAACGGATGCCAACATGATATTCATAATGCCAATTCCCCCGATCAATAGGGATATTCCTGCAATAATGCTCAAAACAATATTGAAAACCTGTTTTGTTTTCTGTTGCTGTTTCAACAAATTTATCGGAATGGAAATTTCAAAATCCAACACATCATTGTGCTTTCGCCGAAGTAGTTTACTTATTACTTCTGCAGTGGCTTTTAACTCATTGGAGTTATTTACTTGAATGGTAAGTTTATCAATTTGATGGTAATTTCCTCTGGGTATTTTCTTTTTTGGTCCATTTTGGTTTCCCACTACAATGATACCACCACTAAAATCCAATTTCTTTTCACTGATTATTTTCCTATCCTTATAGCGCACCAAAAATGTCTTGATAGGAATATATACATCTTGGTTTAAATCACGAATCCCTAAATTTTCTTGGGCCTTATCCGAAATTAATTTTTCTTCAATGATACCAATGACCTTAAGCCAGACATCTTTTACCTTTATTTGCTTCCCCAATGCACTTTCTCCGGGAAACAGTTTTTTCCCTACTTTCTCACCGATAATGCAAACCGGCGCTGCATGAAGCATTTGTTGATCGGAAAATCTTTTTCCTCTTCCTAAATTAATGCTTGAAGTTTCAAAAAACGCATTGGTAATACCTATTAGCTTTACAGAATTTTGTTTGCCCTTATTTATTACATAACTATCCATAATAATCTCAGGGCTTGCTCTTTTAACGGTGGGAATATTTTTTTGGATACTGGCCATATCTAAAAGGTCAAGTCCTTTCGAGAACTTTTCCGTTTGAGTAGGACCACTCCCCTCTTCATTTTCACCATTTGCGTCTGAATCTTCCTCGTCATCGGACAAAGGGGTAACCACAATATTGTTGACCCCGACAAGCTCCAATTGGGATAAAATTTCTTTTTCTGCCCCACTTCCGATTGCCAGCATGGTAATCACTGCGGCAACACCAAAAATGATTCCCAATGCGGTTAAAAAGGTTCTTACCTTGTTAATGGTAATTACCCTTATTGCTTCTGAAAAAACTGATTTAACCTGATCTAAATGAATTCTTTCCATTAATCCAGTAATCGAATGGTTTTTTCCTCCAACCCTTCAGGTTGGCTTAAAAACACTATTTCATCTTGTTCCACCCCCCGCTTTATAATTACCTCATCAACGTTTGAATCTCCTAACTCCACTTCCTTCTTTTCTACTGAAAAACCAGATTTGGTGTAAACAAAACTTATTGAATCCTTGGAAAACACAGCTTCAAGGGGTATCATAAGAACTCCTTTGTGCTCTTGGATTAAAATGTGGTTAGAGGTTGTCATACCCGGTCTTATGTTATCATTTGTCTGGTTTAGTTTTACAAGCACCTGAAAAAGGTTAATATCCGACCCCCGCTTTTTCTCTCCAACATTAGCAACACTTGTAACTAAGCCTTCTATTTCAATGTCAGGAAAAGCATCAAAACCAATTTTTACAATCTGGTCTTTTTTTAGTTTTCGGATATCCACTTCATTGGAATAGGTCTTGGATTCCATTTTTGTTAAATCGGGCAAGGTGGCAACTGTGGGGTCCCAAGGGCTTACTGTTGATCCAACTTTCCGCTTACTTCCATCCCAATTTTTAGCATAGGTGACCATACCATTCGCATCAGATAAAATTGTAAATGATTTTTGTAATTTGGTGAGTTCATCCAATTCTTTTCTAATTTTTGATACTTCCGTGCTGACCTCCACCATTTTTGCGATTGCCTTTTGCTTCTTTATGTAATAATCCTCCCTTTTTTCCTTTAAATCCCTTTCCGTACGCTCAATTTTTATTTCAAGTTGCCGCACTGTGGATGGAGGTTCATAAATGGACCTTTTTAATTCCAAGCGGTCCTCCTCTAGGTTAAATTCCAAATCTTTGATTCCCGTCCTTTCCTGCTTCATGGTCAATGTTGTATCCAATTGTTCTTGGGTATATTTTGATTCAGCAGCTTCTAGGTTTAATTGTGCATCAATAATCTTTCCGTTGACTTCAGAAGGGTCTAATCTGCAAACATAATCACCTTTCTTAACCATAGTACCTTCAGGTACTAAATCTTGTATCTTTACGCTGTTTAGTCTAAATTTCCTCATATTGGCTGGTCCCATGATTTTTTTAAGGCTTGTGGATTGAAGTTCACCAGAAATGATTACCTCATCAAAAAAATCCCCTTTGGTAACCTTGGTGGTTACGCTAGTATCATCATTAGAGTCGCGGGAAAAAAGCGTATATCCTATAAGAATTAGAGAAATAGGTATTCCTATAAAAAGTAGAAGTTTTTTATTCATTGTGGTTGCTTAGCTTTGGTCTTAATAGTTCATAAAACTAACTAAAACACTATATCAAAAAACATGCCCAGTGTTATTATTTTCATAAGATATTTAAGATTTTTCTTATGATTTTCTTAATTTTTTGTGCAATTTTATTGGATATTTTACGCACAACCTTTAAAATTAGCTGTTATGTATCATCATTAAACAGTGGAATATCATACAGAGAAAGTGCAAAAGAATTTAGTGGATTGTTTCCAGTTTAACCTAAGCATATGATTGGCCCCAAAACAAGTATTACAAATTCAGCCACTGCTTAAATTCTGCCGCTTTGTTTTTACTTATAATAATATCAACCTCAGAATCTGGGTTTACCAATATCTTTAGTTGATTGTTTCCATATTTTACTATTTTATCAATGGCGGCAATGGCGATGATGAATTGTCTATTGGCCCTAAAGAAAAAATTATGGTCCAGATTAGAAAACAGTTCATCTAAACTAAGGTTAGTGGTAGAGCGTCTTTTATTAAAGCAAACCACATAAGTAATGGTACTTTCGGTATAGATATGGGCAATTTCCTCAATGGGAATAGGCACCAACTCATTACGCACATAGGTAAGGATACGTCGTTTTGATGATTGATCAACAGCAGCAGTTTTAGTTTCCAAAGGCTGTTCGCTAACTTTTTGCTGATAGTCCCCTACCGCCCTGTTTAATTTTGATAAGCTTACAACCTCATCCTCCAATTGCTCATTTTTAAGTTCCAAGCGTTTCTCATAGGTACTTCCTATGAGTCTTACCGTAATCACATAGGACAGTATCACAACAAGCCCCATCACCAAAAAGATGGTGTAAAACCTCCATTTAATATCATCCAATTTCGATGAAACAACATTTACATTGGTATGGGCTGCAACCATCCAATCTGAATTGGGAACGGGATAAATATGGAATATTTCTGAAACTGGTTCGGAACCTTCGGAAACCCCATGGAGTCTTTCTGTCAAAAGTTCATAAAAACTCTTGGGACTAAGGTCATCCGTAACCGAAGAGACAAACGATTTATCCGAACTCGCTTGCTGTCCAACCATTTTAATATCCGGATGGCAAACTACTTTACCAGACCAATCAAAGACGCTTATAAAACCCATTTCCAAATCGGTGCTCTTAAGGCTCTTCTGTACATTGTTCACTACCGAATCTTTGGAAATAGAGCCAGACAATTGACCACTGATCAATGTAGCCAAGGTTCGTGATTCTTTTTTGCTGAAACTTAAATGGGATTCCAGTAAATGATGTGCGCTAGACTTTACCAGATAGTGCAAGGCAACACTTGCAATTGCAGCATAAATAATGGTTATCGATAAAAAAGTAAGAAAATAGAGTTTATCCTTTCTCATTCCTACTGAGGTCAATTTTTCCCCAATATAACAATTTGATTTTCATTTTTAACAATGTAATATTCCCTTAAACCCAATAATTGCTTAACCCCTAGGCCAACATTTCCTTTCAAGATCAATTTTTCCCTGTCAAGGTCAATTCTTCCCTTTCGCCAACATTTTATCGCTAAAACAGCCTGTTTAATAGTTGTTTTGAGGAAACAAAATAAAGGATGTTCTCCAACGCAAGCGTGGGTGTCATCCATAAATCAGGTAAGTCTAATCACAAAATCAACACACTATGAAAACGAGTACAAAATTAATCCTCCCGCTATTGTCCATGTTTATATTGAGCTGTTCATCGGATAGTGAAAGTGATGTTTTACCCCCTGATGATGATGACGGTGGAATTGTAGAAAATGGAATAACCTATACTGCAGATATAAGGCCAATAATCACCAGTAATTGTGTAGGGTGCCATGCCAATCCTCCAACCAATGGAGCTCCTTTTTCACTAACTACTTTCCAAGACGTCAGTAATCGCGCAAACAGTGTGTTCACCCGAACAAACAATGGCACCATGCCTCCTTCCGGCAAATTGCCCCAGGCTAATATTGATTTAATCGCTGATTGGATCTCTGGAGGTACTACTGAATAATAATCCTAAACAACAACAAATGAAGAATCCTATATATAGAACAACCATTGCATTAACCTTACTGGTCATCATTTTCTGCCAATACAGCATTGCGCAAACCAAATATATAGACCGAAGTGGTAAAGTACAGTTTGAGGCTTCACAGGCATTATTTGAAGAAGTAAAGGCCATCAATAAATCCGTAACTGGCATTTTGGAAACGGAAACGGGACAAATTGCCGCCCTGGCGCTAATAAAGGGGTTTCATTTTAAAAACTCATTGATGGAAGAGCACTTCAACGAAAATTACATGGCGTCCGAGAGCTACCCGAAAGCTACTTTCAAAGGACTGTTTTCCAATTTGAACATGGACACTCTAGATGAAAATATTCAAAAAGTCATGGTTAAGGGAACATTGGAGCTTCATGGAAAAGCAAAAGAAATCCATACCCCGCTGTCACTACAGAAAATCGGGGAAATTATTTCCATAACCGGAGAGTTCCTAGTAACCCCTGCAGATTTTGACATCCAAATTCCAAAAATAGTCGAGAATAAAATTGCCAAGGAAGTGCTTATTAAAATCGATTTAAAACTCACAAAAAAATGAAAATAAAAAAATGGATTATTGGATTGGCGCTTCTATTGGGGTTTATCATGCTTGTCGTATCAAGTTATAACTATATCTATCAAGGACCTAGAAATATCGCAAAAGAAGAGATTGCCCATCAGTTGAATGCAAGTGAGTTAGGCAAGGCCATGGACAATATAGCATTGGATTATGTGGACAAGGTAATCCAGACCAATGGAAAAATAACGGCTATTGAACCAAGCATTATTGTAATTGAAAACAAGGTGCAGGTAAGTTTTCAAAACAAGGTCGAAGGACTGGTCAATGGAAGTACAGTGACCATAAAAGGAAGGTGCGTAGGCTACGATGACCTTCTTGAGGTAGTAAAAATTGACCAAGCCATTATAATCAACAACGATTAAGAACTAACACCACCATGAAATGAAAAAACTAAAAATTATTTTCCTTGTACTGCCGCTCCTTGCCTTCTCGCAGGAGGATCTACTTCTTGAAATCGATAGCGCAGAGACGGCTGAGACCTTCGGAATCGCTGCCTTTAAAGGACTCAAAATTGTAAACTTTGAATCAACTAAAATGGTTGCCCAAAAACAGCTCTACTTTGTGACATCACATCGGTTTGGTTCGGTAGAAAATGGTATTGACGATTTTTTTGGACTAGATCAGGCCGTTACCCGGCTTAATTTTATTTACGGCATAACGGACGGCATCAATTTGGGAATATCCCGAAGTTCCTTTCAAAAAACATATGAAAGTTCCTTGAAATTGAGATTATTGAGGCAAAAAAGCAAGGGATTTCCCTTTACCGTTGTTTTGTTTCAAAGTGTATTGTTGAATACCGCATTGGACAAGGAAGTTTTTCCAGGTTTGACCTTTGAAAACAGAATTGGCTACTCCGCCCAAGCCCTTATTTCCAAAAAAATAAGCCCAGAACTCTCTGTACAGTTAGCACCGGCCTATTTTCACGATGGCCTTGTGGCATTCGACAATCAAAGTAACGCCCAATATTCAATAGGGATAGGCGGCAGACATAAGTTAACCAAAAGATGGTCCATAAATATGGACTATGGTCTTCATTTAAATAGGGCATCCAGTTCCCCTTTTAAGAATCCACTTTCCATTGGTTTTGATTTGGAAACGGGAGGACATGTTTTTCAACTGCATTTTACCAATGCCCAACCTATGAATACGAACACTTTTCTTGGCCAAGCCACTGGGGATTGGAGCAAAGGAGACATATTCTTTGGTTTTAATCTTTCTAGAGCATTTTAAAAATATAACCCATGAAATTAAGCTTAGCAAAAATACCTGTGCAGAATAAATTCTGCGGAAAATGCTCTTCGCAAATAAAATCTGAACTCCTAAAAATCCGGGACATTACCAATGTTTATCTCTACCCCACAGATTCATTGGTGGTGTTCAGTTTTGTCAAAGCCAATGAGCTATCCACTGCTTTAAACATACTAACTGCCTTAGGGTATCCTCCACAAGGAGATAGGATTAAAAATAAATGTCAAGTGCCATTTTGTTCTTGTATTTAAACTAAAAATTAACGGGCTAAACTCCTAGAGGAGTTTCCTTCAACCTTTACAACAATTAAAAAATCTAAAATGAAAAAGTTTTTCTTACTATCAATTACAATTTTCATATTATTCGGTTGTACTAGTGATGACTATACAAACGATGACGATCCGCCACAGAACGATTCCATTGCTGTACAATTGGCAAGTGACACTACTTTTGGGGACATCCTTACGGATTCGGAAGGATTCACGCTCTATTTCTTCTCTCCGGACAGCAAAGGAGATTCCAACTGTATTGATGGTTGCAAGACCAATTGGCCGGTTTTCTATTCCGATGAGCTTACTCTGGATGATGGCCTTGAAACTTCAGATTTTGCCACCATTACGCGGTCGGATGGCGACATGCAAACCACCTATAAAGGATGGCCGCTCTACTATTTTGCCAATGATATTGCCGCTGGTAATATCAACGGCGATGGCGTGGGCGGGGTTTGGTACGTTGCCAAACCGGATTATTCCATTATGATGACACAGGCACAACTTGTAGGTAGGGATGCCGGGGGAACGGAGACCAACCTAACGAGTATCTACGGAGAAGGTGACGAACAGACCTTTTATATGACCGACGCCGAAGGGAATACGCTCTATGCCTTTATCAATGACTCCAATGGGGTGAACAACTTTACCAACGATGATTTCTCGAACAATGGGGTATGGCCCATCTTCGAAGAGGCATTGGAAAACATCCCAAGTATTCTGGATGCCGCGGATTTTGGGTCCATTGACGTTTTTGGAAGTACACAGCTCACTTATAAGGGATGGCCCTTAT
Source organism: Flavobacteriaceae bacterium (assembly GCA_039985375.1). Lineage (GTDB taxonomy): Bacteria > Bacteroidota > Bacteroidia > Flavobacteriales > Flavobacteriaceae > Flagellimonas. Next base: position 25,439 of record JBDWSS010000092.1, on the reverse strand, counting down.
ATTACTTTGGACAGGATGCTCAAAGGGGTGACAATTTTGGCGTTGGTTTCCCAGCAGCTGGAATATGGCCTATTCTAAACCCCGACATAGAAACAGCTCCAGAAGCAGGAACAGGAAATAAAACGTATAACGTTACCAATCAAGGAGCATCTGCATACCTCTTTTCAGGAGAAGGTCTTGAAAACGCCATTAATCCAAATTTAACCTTGAAACGAGGTGAAACCTATGAATTTACGGTTAGTGCACTTGGGCATCCATTCTTTATAAAATCTGCCCAGACCACAGGAACAGGTGATACTTATGACTCAGGGGTGACCAATAACGGAGCCTCATCCGGAACTATTGAATTCACAGTTCCCAACAACGCACCGGACACATTATTTTACATATGCGAGTTCCATAGCCCTATGACAGGAACCTTAACAATAACAGATTGAAAAAGGAGATTACATTTTTATTAGTTTTGAACCTAGGGCCAATCTGTCCCTAGGTTTTAACTTTAATGGTAAGGATGTCCTTAATAAACAGGGGCGCCCTCAATTAGATTTTATGCTGAAGCTATCCAAAACGTTGAAAATAGTTTTTTTTGTGGTCATCATCATCATAGGTTTTCTTACGTTTCAAGTTATGGACAAGGCAGATTACCGTAACATTGCCAAAGTAAAACCTGATGTGTACCTGAGCGCAAAAACACTAATATCCCATTTTAAAGATGGTGATAAAACTATTCTAAAACCGGAAAGTGTAGTTGAAATCAGGGGTGTCGTAAAAGAAATAAATACGATAAACAATAGATATACTATAGTATTGAAGGGAGAGGAAAACGATTCATCCAGTATAATTTGTGATATGCGAGCCAACCAAAAAGAATATATTACAGCCTTAAAACCAAAAGACACTATATTAATAAAAGGAGTGTTCAAGGGTTTTTTAAGAGATGCTGTTTTTTTAAATTGTGTTATTTCTGATAGAACGATCAATGAATAAATTGATTCCATTTTTTTTCGCACTTATAAGCTATGGACAACAGGCAAACCAAGAAAAAGTAATTGCACGCCAAGGGCAAGTATCCTTTTTCTCCTATACTTCTGTTGAAAATATTAAAGCTGAAAACAATCAAGTGTTGAGTATCATAGATTTAGCAACCAACGAAATTGCCGTTAGTATGCTAATGAATGCCTTTATCTTTGAAAAAGCCCTTATGCGGGAGCACTTTAACGAGAGTTATATTGAATCTGACCTTTATCCAAAAGCAACCTTTGAAGGGAAAATTTTAGATTTTGACCCTTCATTGGAGGTAGAACAGACCAAAATTATAAAAGGAACATTTTCCATGCATGGTGTGGTCAAAGAATTGGAGATAAAAGCCAAAATAGAGCAGGTTCTCCAAGGGTATATCCTATCCGGTACTTTTGAAACCTTGGTTGAAGATTATAATATTAATATTCCTCCCCTTTTAAGTGGGAACATTGCAAAAACAATTGCTGTTGATTTTAGATTTGAATATCGACCCTATGAAAACTAAACGTATTTTATTTATGATTGTTCTGATTGTTGGTACTGTCCAATTTTCTCTTGCACAAGAACTTCTAGATATTTTAGATAAAGAACAAAAAGATATTCCACAGTTTACCTCGGCTACTTTTAAAACAACACGAATAGCCATTGGCCATTCTATTGAAACTAGAAAAAAAGGTGTTTTGGAGGTCTTTGTGGCCAACAGATTTTGGAACACCCCAGAGCTAAAGTCGCAAAGCTTCTTTGTAGATAAACTAAGTTCAAGGATTGCTTTGGAGTATGGCCTTTCTGACAATCTTTCCATAGGATTTGGAGGTACATCCTTTGATGGCCTTTTTGATGGATATCTAAAATATAAATTAATCAAACAACGTGTCGGGAGCAATGGTTCACCAATCAGTGTTACCGTATTGCAAAGCACTACCTATAATAGCAATGCCTTTCCAGATGTTCCAACCAACTTCTCAGATAGACTGGCCTTTACAACACAGGCATTGATAGCAAAAAAGTTTTCTTCCGATTTTTCACTACAGATTGCTCCTTCATTTATCCATAGAGAAGGATTAACTCCAGATTCAGATCCAAAAAATCATTTTGCCATTGGTTTTGGGGGACGGTACAAGTTAGGTAATCATGTATCGTTTGTCTCTGAATATTATTATACCGCCAATCCCATTCAATCATATGATACTTATAACCCATTTGCAATGGGGATCAACTGGGAACTTGGGGATATAATGCTGCAGTTTATGCTAACCAATGCTCAAAGAATCGCGGATGATGCTTTTATTACCCAGACGCAAAATAATTTTAATTTTAAGAACCCTAACTTAAATTTCGGTTTTAATTTCACCTATATTATTCATTTTAAACGAAATCTTAAAAAGTAAAATGATATTCACGGGTGTGCAGATATTGTTCATCTGTTTTTACTGAAAGAATTCGAATCAATAAATGTTTGAACAAGCTTGTTACTAAAAGTAGCTCGGGTTCGGTGATAACAGCTGTTCTATTGGGTGTATCTGTGCAATCATCCTCAAAGTTTGCACACCATCGCCGCCATCGCCCGAAACAGTAACAGTTGTAGTACCTGAAACACTACCCCCACCATCGATTGCAGTTAATGCAACTACATTCTCCCCAGGTCATCTGTGGTAAAGCTGTCAATATCCAATTGTAAAGTTGATATATCATAATTATCCCACGAACCATTGTTGATATCTTCCGCGGTAATCTGGGCAGTTGCACTTGTATCAAATACCATGGTCCCATCTGTGGTCAAAACTATCGGAAGTACAATATCAACAACAGTCACCACCGAGGAACAACCACTGGAATTTCCCGCCGAATCGGTCACGGTTAGGTTCACTACATCCCCCCCTAATGCTTCGTGACTCAGTACAACTAAATTTAACAACATCAGTCCAAACGCTTAAAACATCGTTAATTGACGTTTTTGAATTTTTAATATGTTAAATAATTAAAATATTTTCGACAAAAAACACGTTTTTATCGTTAAAATTCAAAACCTATGAAAAATTAATAAGTAATTCTTAAAAATGTTTCCCCAAATTTGTGGTGTATTAATCCCCAAATCCCTAAATCATGAAAAGTTTATTAACCTACAGCTTCACTCTAATTATCGGATTGTTTTGTATTAACCAAACTACTGCACAAAATCCAATGAAACTTGAAACCGGCAACGGTCATTTGTCTACTCTTGAAGGATACATGCCTTCTAAATCCATAACCAAGAATGGCAAGATCGCATATTTTAGTCAGGTTAGTGAACAAAAGCCATTGTATGGGGTCTTTTCCAAAAAAGAATCGATACATAAAATATACAAGGCAGAAAAAGTAAAGGGTAAATGGAGCAACATTACCGAAATAAAGGTATGTCCTAAATACGCCTCGGCCAAGCACCCAACCGTTACAGCAGATGGTAAACGTCTTTTCTTTGCTTCCAACATGAGAGGTAGTTTTGGAAAATATGATATATACGTTGCCGATATCAATGCGGATGGAAGTTTAGGGGTGTCAAAAAATCTTGGCCCCAAGGTGAACACCAAAGAGGATGAATTGTATCCCAATATCTACAACGGCACACTTCTTTTCTTTGCCTCTGCAGGGCGTGATGGATTTGGTGGTCTAGATCTTTATGCTTCCCAAGTAGCTTATAACAAACTTACCCCTTCCGTAAATCTTGGTAGCCATATCAACAGCAGCAGGGATGATTACGCTATTCAACTAAATCTTGAAAAAGGGGAAAGCTATGTGGTATCGAACAGGGGAGAAAATCACATCATTGAACAAGTTACCGTTGCCTATAGAAGTCAATCCACGGATGATACCATGGTAGCCTACAGCGATGAAAAACTGAAAACAACCTTAACACACCAGTACACGAGTACTTCGTTTCAAGACTAAAACATAACAAATAGATCGGTTCATTACCTGAGGGTTAATCTGATTTTGTCAAATATCGAGATACTAATGATTGTTAACCTTTGATATACTAGACGTAGGGAAAACTAAACTTTATCATAGAAAAGGGTTGTATTATTTCATCCGAACCGATTTACCTGGAATAGGGTGCTCCAAAAGAGCATCCTATTTTGTTGGTTACAAACATTATTATTGTTTGATTATTAGTTACTTAAGCTATTTAGTTTGGACAGAAATCATGTTTTTTTTGAACACGGAAAAGTGCATTTGAACGAAAAAAGCCACAAAAAATACTTTTGAAAGAAAAAATATCTTAATTTGATTTTTGAAATAATACAAGATCCCAAATCTTATAACTATGAAAAAAGCTACAGTTCTCAGTGCTACATTACGACCCCCAAACCAAACAAAGGTACCTTTCTAGCACATCAAAAAACCTTTTCTAAATTTCTATTGATTTAATCCTTTATAGGATTGTTATCAGCATGTCCACAGGGTATTGGTGAAGCCTGCTATTTCGTTTCAAATCAAACTTCTGAAACGAATGGGCTTTCCTATCATATTACCTGAACTGGATATGGCGTACAGGACACATATTGCCTTAAATAAAGGTGAAATGAAGGTTGTCAATGACAAAATCAGATAATCCAAATTCAAAAACATGAAAACTAACCCTTTAAAAATTGTAATTATTGATAATGACGAAAAATTACACCCTCTTTATCGATTCTATTTTAGTGAAGAACTATCCTATGAATTGGTGGAAATGTATACATCGGTAAACAAATTTGTTTCCCATTCGAGAAGAATCGATCCAGATATTATTGTATCTGACGTGAATTTGGGTGGAATCTCAGGAATAGATGGAATTCAATATTTCAACAAACAAAATACTCCTCCCAAAGTTTTAATGATCGGTGAGAAATGTGATTTTGAGATTATTAGGGAAACCTTTAAAAAGGGTGCCCATGGTTTCTTAACCAAACCTTTGAGCAAAAACCGATTCTTTAATGCCTTGGAAGAATTACACCAGCACGGTGTGGTCTTGGAACACGATATTGCCAAGAAAATCATTCATTCCTTCCAAATTAAGACTTTTGAAAGGTTTTCAAAAAAGGAAAATCAAATTATAGCGCTTCTTACCCAAGGGTATACCTATAAAATGATTGCGGACAGGTTTTGCGTAACTCCAAGTGCCGTAAATTTCCATATTCAAAATGTTTATGTGAAATTAAATGTGAATTCAAAAGCTGAGGCTTTGAAGAAACTTCAGGAGTTGGAAATACGCCAATTAAATGCAGCTTAGATTACTCTTTTAAACAAAAAAAACCGCAATGGACATTGCGGTTTTTTTTATAAAGTATGTTATTGAAGTTTTACTTGACCTCTTCGAAATCAACATCTTCAACATTATCTCCTTCAGCAGCTCCATTACCAGTTCCCTGTCCTCCTGCATCAGCAGTTGGGTCACCTCCGGCTTGAGCAGACTCAGCTTGGGCTTTATACATTTCTTCCGAAGCTACTTTCCACGCTTCGTTTATTTTCTCCAAAGCAGGTTCAATAACAGCTAAATCCTTGGTTTCATATGCTTTCTTCAACTCTTCCAAAGCTTCTTCAATTGGCTTTTTCTTATCATCGGATAATTTATCGCCAAATTCATTAAGTTGCTTTTCCGTTTGGAAAATCATTCCATCAGCCTCATTTAATTTATCAGCAGTTTCCTTGGTCACTTTATCAGCTTCGGCATTTGCTTCGGCTTCCGCTTTCATTTTTTGAATCTCTTCTTCAGTCAATCCAGAAGAGGCTTCAATACGGATATCCTGTGTTTTGTTCGTAGCCTTATCAGTTGCAGATACCTTGATGATACCGTTTGCATCAATATCAAAGGTTACCTCAATCTGAGGAGTGCCTCTTTGTGCAGGTGGAATACCATCTAAATGGAATCTACCAATAGTTTTGTTATCCGCAGCCATAGGACGTTCTCCTTGCAACACATGAATCTCAACTGAAGGCTGGTTATCAGCCGCAGTAGAGAACACTTGAGATTTCTTTGTAGGAATCGTGGTATTAGACTCGATTAATTTGGTAAAAACACTACCCATAGTTTCAATACCAAGAGAAAGCGGGGTAACATCTAATAACAATACATCCTTAACATCTCCTGTCAATACTCCACCTTGTATTGCTGCACCAACAGCTACCACCTCATCAGGGTTTACTCCTTTTGAAGGTTTCTTTCCAAAAAATTTCTCAACAGCTTCTTGCACTGCTGGGATACGGGTAGAACCACCAACTAAAATGATTTCATCAATATCACTTTTTGAAAGTCCCGCGCTTTTCAAAGCAGTTTCACAAGGCTCAATGGTTCTTTTTACCAAGTCATCTATCAACTGCTCAAATTTTGCACGTGATAAAGTTCTTACCAAGTGTTTAGGGCCAGAAGCAGTAGCCGTAACATATGGCAAATTGATTTCAGTTTGAGCAGAAGAGGACAATTCAATTTTTGCTTTTTCAGCAGCCTCTCTTAGTCTTTGCAATGCCATAGCATCTTCACGCAAATCCATTGATTCGTCTTTTTTAAACTCTTCAGCCAACCAATCAATAATTTTTTGATCTACATCATCACCACCTAAGTGCGTATCTCCATCTGTTGCCAATACCTCAAAAACACCATCGCCTAATTCAAGGATGGAAACATCATGTGTACCACCACCAAAATCAAATACTACTATTTTTTGGTCCGTGTCTTTTTTGTCCATACCGTAGGCCAAAGAGGCCGCGGTAGGTTCGTTTATAATTCGCTCTACGGTTAAACCAGCTATTTCACCAGCTTCCTTTGTAGCCTGTCTTTGCGAATCGTTAAAATAAGCAGGTACTGTAATAACCGCTCTTGTAACATCTTGACCCAAATAATCCTCAGCGGTTTTCTTCATTTTCTGAAGAATCATTGCTGACAATTCTTGAGGAGAGTACATGCGTCCATCAATATCTACTCTTGGAGTATCATTATCTCCTTTTACAACTTTGTAAGGAACTCTTTTTGCTTCTTTAGAAGATTCTGAGAATTTGTTTCCCATAAATCTTTTGATGGAATAAATTGTGTTATGGGGATTTGTAACTGCTTGCCTTTTTGCAGGGTCACCCACTTTTATCTCTCCGCCTTCCACAAATGCAATTACAGAGGGAGTCGTACGCTTACCCTCAGCATTTGGAATTACCACGGGTTCGTTTCCTTCCATCACAGAGACGCAGGAGTTTGTTGTACCTAAGTCTATACCTATAATTTTGCTCATTGTATCTTAAAGTTATGTCTATTGAAAATTCATTTTTGTCACGCTTATGAAATCTCAATATTTATGCCATGCCAAAGAATATGACAAGGTGTCATATTATAAACATATCTAAGGATAGTATTAATTATAAAATGCCTGTTTATCTTTGACTACATACGATGTTATACCATGGAATGTATAAGTGTTTTTGACATGCTGAAAATTGGCGTTGGCCCGTCAAGTTCTCACACCCTAGGGCCATGGAGAGCTGCTGAGCGTTGGATTAATGAGCTAAATGAGCAAGGGATTCTTGAAACTGTTCTTTATGTCAAAATTCACCTGTATGGGTCATTGTCCCTTACCGGAAAAGGACATGCCACAGATATTGCAGTTGTCATGGGTTTATTGGGCGGCAATCCTGAAACTATACCTACAGAAAATATAGACGTTATAATTTCAAAGCTGAAAATTGAAAAACAACTTCATCTTGGTGGTATACAAAAGATAACTTTCAATATGGATGAGGACATTGTATTCAAAAAAGAATTTCTTCCTTTTCATTCCAATGCAATACAGTTTGAAGCCAATTTGGTCAATGGAAGTTCTAAAATAGAGACATTTTACTCCATTGGAGGTGGTTTTGTTGTGAAAGAGGAGCTGCTCCATTCAAAAGAAAACAATGAAGTGTTCAAAACCTTTCCGTATCCCATAAAAACTGGAGATGAGCTACTTGGCTATTGTGAAGGGGAAAATAAATCCATTTCTTCAATTGTGCTAGAAAACGAACTTTCCCTGAGAATAAATTCTGAAATTGATATTGAATTAGAACGGATTTGGAACACCATGTTGGAATGTATGTATTTGGGTTGCCACACGGAAGGTACATTACCCGGTGGATTAAATGTTAGACGCAGGGCATTTGAAATACATGAAAAACTAAAAGGCGAATTAACTTATTCAAATCCGAATGAATGGCTACAAACCATACGAAAGACAAAGGTTAAATTTAGGCAGATTCTTAAATGGGTAAGTTGTTTTGCACTTAGCGTTAATGAAGTAAATGCCTCATTGGGAAGGGTGGTTACGGCTCCAACCAATGGAAGTGCTGGTGTTATTCCTGCTGTTTTAATGTATTATATGGTCATTGAAAATCATGAAGCAGATTTTGAACACATTAAAAAATTCCTGCTTATTGCCGGTGAGATTGGAAGCATTTTCAAAAAAGGAGCAACTATTTCAGCTGCCATGGGCGGTTGCCAAGCAGAAATCGGTGTTTCGTCTGCCATGGCTGCTGGCGCTTTAACAGAATTACTCGGAGGAACTCCAGAACAGGTATTGGTTGCAGCAGAAATTGCAATGGAGCATCATTTGGGCTTAACATGCGACCCCATAGGAGGATTGGTTCAGGTTCCTTGTATTGAACGCAATTCTATGGGGGCAATAAAAGCTATAAATGCCGCAGAATTAGCATTGGATACCAACCCAAAAGAAACTAAGGTACCTTTGGATAAAGTGGTGAACACAATGTGGGAAACTGCCAAGGACATGAACTCTAAATACAAAGAAACTTCGAAAGGTGGTTTAGCTATTGGTGTCTTCTTAAGTGATTGCTAAGAATAAATTAATTTATCCATTCATGCAGAATCAGAATAATCCCAAACAATCACAACCCAACAATCCACTACATGGTGTAAAGTTGATTGCTATATTGGAGCTATTAGTTGAGCATTATGGCTGGGAAGAAATGGCACGGAGAATCAATATCAATTGTTTTAAAAAAGACCCCTCTATTAAATCCAGCCTCAAATTTTTAAGAAAGACCCAATGGGCTAGAGATAAAGTAGAAAGGCTGTATCTTAATTTAATGACTGGAAGAAAGTAAACAATTGTACCTACAATACAACAAAACAATCACCGCACACAATATTTCTATTCAAATCACATAAAATTTCCTACTTTAGGAACTGATTAGCAATAAATTGATAATTGTAATTGCTCATTCAGCAATTACGGCGCCGTGACCATCTCCCGAGACAGCGCCTCGTCATTTATACACGATATAGCTAGAATCACAGACAACAACGCCGAAAATATTTATTAATCATTCCACCAATGAAAAACTCAAAAAAAATATGGATAGCTGTAAGTGCAGTCCTGATAATCAGCTTGTTTAGTTGTAAGAACAAAACAGCAAACAATGCTGGTTTAGCTTCCATAGACCTTTTAAGAGGGGAACTGCTTCTATGCAGTACTGAAAGCTTCGGAGATGTTAATTTTTCTTTATCCTGTAGTTATGAAACAAGGGAAACCTTTGATTTGGCATTATCACTTTTACATTCTTTTGAATATGCCGAAGCTGAAAAAGCATTTGTAAAAGTAATTGATATGGATCCTAATTGCGCCATGGCCTACTGGGGTGTTTCCATGAGTATTTTTCATTCACTTTGGATGCAATCTGACCTTAGTTATTTAGAGAAAGGGGACAAACTGTTAAAATTGGCCAGTAAGTTACCCAAATCAGATTTAGAAAAAGATTATTTAGATGCCATCAGTGTTTTTTATTCCGATTGGGAACATATTGATCAACAAACTCGGCAAAGAATGTATGAAAAGAAAATGGAAGAGTTATACAACAAACATGAAGGTGATACTGAAGCCGCCGTGTTTTATGCCCTCGCTATTCGTGCCGCAGCCGATCCAAATGACAAAAGCTATGAACGACAGAGGAAATCTGGTAAAATCCTAGAGGATCTTTTTATTAAAAGTCCCAGCCATCCTGGAATTGCTCATTATGTAATACACAATTACGATTATCCAGAACTTGCAGAAAAGGCTTTGAGTACTGCAAGGCGATATGCTGAAATTGCCCCAGCTTCTGCACACGCACAGCATATGCCATCGCACATTTTCACTCGTTTGGGGCTATGGGATGAATCTATTAGTACCAATTTAAACTCAGCTTCATCAGCCGTTTGTTATGCCGAAGCCATAAATCCAAATGCAAGTTGGGCACAAGAAATCCACGCTGTAGATTATTTGGTGTATGCATATTTGCAAATGGGAGACAATCAAAAAGCTATGGAGCAATTAAAGGAAATGAAGGCCGTAAAAGATGTTTTTCCCAAAAATCACTTTGCCGCCACCTATGCTTTAACTGCTATGCCAGTACGAATGGTTTTAGAAAACAAGCAATGGGATAAAGCGTCTAAACTGGAATTACCAACAATCAATTTTCCATGGGAGAATTTACCTTGGGAAAAAGCAATGTTACATTTTAGTAAAGCTTTGGGTTATTCGCACACCAAAAATATTGAGGCAGCGGAAAATGAGTTGCAAACTTTAGAGATACTTCATCAAAACCTTCTCGATAGTAAAGAGGCATATAAAGCTGGACAGGTAAATGTTCAAGTTTATAGTGCAAAAGCATGGATTCAATTGGCTAGAGGGAACAAGGAAAATGCGCTTAAATTAATGAAAAAATCCGCTGATCTCGAAAGTAAAACAACTAAGCATCCTGTAACTCCAGGAGAAGTGCTGCCAGCAGATGAACTTTTGGGCGATATGCTCCTGGCTTTAAATAAACCACAAGAGGCTCTAGCGGCTTATGAGGTTAATTTAAAAGGTCATCCCTCTAGGTTTAATGGAATCTACGGTGCTGCAATTGCAGCTAAACAATTAGGTGAAAAAGAAAAAGCAATTTACTATTTCAATCAACTTATCGAATTAACTAAGAATTCAAATAGCCAGCGAACAGAAGTAAAAGAAGCAAAAACATATGTTAAGCAGTATACCAGCTAATTTTAGCTTGAAAAACAACTCATTATAACAACTGAACATTATGAAAACAAAATTGACCTTGGCCATATTGGTTCTGGCACTGTTAACCACAGTTCATTTTTTGACAAAAAACTCTTCCAACAAAGCTCTTAAAAACCAGCAAAAAGCATCCTTTAGCTTTATTAAATGTACACCTACCACCTATTTGCTTGAAGTGGTGGACTCAACTCAACAAATTGCTCCACTTTTTGAAAACCTGGGAGATTTAACGTATGCCATATCAACCACCAATGAAAAGGCACAAACATTCTTTAATCAAGGTTTACGGCTTACATATGCCTTTAATCATGCTGAAGCCCATAGGTCATTTATGGAGGCATCTCGATTAGATCCCACGTCTGCAATGACATTTTGGGGTCAAGCTTATGCTTTAGGGCCAAATATCAACGATGCACTGCCACCAGAAGAACGAAAAATTAAAACGAATGAAGCGCTTGCGAAAGCATTAAGCCTCGCCCCCACAGCAACACAAAAGGAACAAGCCCTTATCAATGCACTGACCGCTAGGTATAGTGAAGACCTCACCAAGGATATTGAAGAACTTAACATGGCATATATGAATGCAATGGCAAAAGTGCAAAAACAATATCCCAATGATGCCGAAATACAGGTGCTGTTCGCTGCCTCGGTGATGAATACCGTTCCATGGAATTATTGGGATGAAAACGGAAACCCTTCTCCCAATATTCCAGAAGCCAAAGCCGCGCTTGAAAAAGCAATGGAAATTAATCCAAATAACCCAGGAGCCCATCACTATTATATACATATGGTGGAGTTGCCAAAACCTGATTTAGGAGTTGCCAGTGCTGACAAGTTGGGAGCACTTATGCCAGCGGCAGGACATATAGTTCACATGCCATCCCACATTTACATTCGGGTAGGGCGCTATTTAGATGCTGTTAAAGCAAATCAAAATGCAATCTTGGCAGATGAAGATTACATTTCCCAATGTTACTCGCAAGGTTTGTATCCCTTAGGATATTATCCGCATAATATTCATTTCTTATGGTCTGCTGCTAGTTTGCTCGGCAATAGTGATGTTGCAATTGATGCTGCCAAGAAAACTGCAGAAAAAGTACCTGTAGGTGAATTTATAACCATGCCATTTCTACAAGATTTTGCATCTACACCAATGTTGGCCTATACTCGCTTTGGAAAATGGAACGAAATTTTGACCATCCCCGCCCCTAACCCAGAAATTAAACATTTGAATTTGATAAGGCATTATGCCAGAGGCATTGCGTTTATAAGAAAGGGGAATTCCAAGGAAGCCAAAGAAGAATTGGATGCTATCGCAATACTGAAAAATGACTCTGAATTAGAAGATTTGGTCGCAACTGCCAACAATGCATCAATTCATTCGGCCAATATAGCGTACGAAATTGTAGCTGGGGAATTAGCGGCATTGAACGGTAATTCTGCCAAAGCTATTGAACATCTTATGAATGCCGTAGCATTTGAAGATGGTCTTACTTATACAGAGCCAGCTGCATGGCATATTCCAACAAGACAAAACCTTGGTGCCATTTTAATGGATGCTAAAAAATATAAGGAAGCAGAACAAGTATATCGAGAGGATTTAAACGTTCTCAGACAAAATGGTTGGTCCTTAATGGGATTGCACAATAGCTTAAAAGCTCAAGGGAAAGTGGATGAAGCTAAAATCATAAAAGCTGAATTTGATAAAGCTTGGCAACATTCAGATTTGGCTATTTCAACCTCAGTATTGTAAAAAATATGTCCGTTAAAACATTTAAGCAAGCTAAAACACTTATGGCTATTGTGATCATTGGTGTTTTGGTTGCTTTTTACCTTGTTTCCCAAAGCGACTCTGAATTACCTATTTTAGGCCCAAAAGATTTCAATCCTGAGTTGGTGGATATTGGTTTGCAAAATTCGGAAATGCCTCATACTGTAGCTGATTTTACTTTGACCAATCAAAATGGGGAAATGGTAACCCAATCAGATTATAACCACAAAATCTATGTTACTGATTTCTTTTTTACCCGCTGTCCAAGCATCTGCCCTATTATGTCCAATAACATGCAAAAATTACAGGAAACCTTCTTGAACAACAAGGATGTTATGCTGTTGTCAATGTCCGTCACTCCGGAAATGGACAACGTTCCAATTTTGAGGGAATATGCAAATCGACATGGTGCAGTGGATGCCAAATGGAATATAACCACGGGGAATAAAAAACACATATACAATTTAGCCCGTAAAAGTTATTTTGCCGTTGTGGACCAAGGAGATGGGGGGTTACAGGACTTTATTCATACTCCCAACTTTGTTCTGGTGGACAAAGAAAAACAAATACGAGGGGTTTACAATGGTACAGAAAACGAGGAGGTACTCCGCTTAATTGATGACATAAAAACACTGTCCCAATAATACTATTCCGTACGTAAACCCAACCCGTTTACTCTTCAAGACAACCTGCCCTACCTCTGGTATCAATCAAATAAATAATCTTCCACTCCCCATCGAAATTTATTAGTTGAAACGAGTTGATACCGCAATGGCTGAATTTATCATTGATCCAAAATTCATACCCTACCCACGCATTGGCCATGGTCCTATCTACCTGAATGGACCAGGAAGTTAGTTTTTCTTCAAAATTTACGCTATCCGGGATACTGGTAATGGATGTTATCAATTTTTCAAACTCTTCGGTCTTAAACAATGTTTTTCCCTGCTTGTTTCGCGCAGTGGTCTGCAAGACCACATTATCCGTAACCAAACTGCTCATGACAACGGAGTCCTGCTTATGGAAACCATCAAAAAAAGTTTCAATTACCTGTTTAACAACAAGTTTTTCATCCTCCGGTGGGTTAGGTCCTTGTGCATTGGTATTACTGGTAAAAACAAGAAGGAGTAAAAAAAGTGCTGAATTTTTCATTTTGTTGTTTTTTGATTGAAACCTAAATTAAACAAATCTGCTTACATTTAGCCTTCAAAAGCAAACCTAATGTCAGTCGCTAAAAAAGAATATAAACGGGTAACGGTTAAATCTTTAATTGAAATGAAGCAGAATGGGGAGAAAGTCTCCATGCTAACCTCCTATGACTACTCAATGGCCAAAATTGTAGATGCGGCCAAGGTCGATGTAATTTTGGTGGGGGATTCGGCAAGCAATGTCATTGCTGGACATGAGACCACCTTGCCTATTACATTGGATCAAATGATCTATCATGCAAGTTCTGTGGTCAGGGCTGCAAAACGGGCCTTGATCATTGTTGATATCCCTTTTGGAAGTTATCAAGGAGACTCAAAGGAAGCATTGCGCTCTGCCATACGCATCATGAAAGAAAGTGGCGCCCATGCTGTTAAGGTAGAGGGTGGTTCGGAAATAGAAGTATCCATTAGCCGTATACTTGAGGCTGGAATTCCTGTAATGGGACATCTTGGCCTTACTCCTCAATCCATTTATAAGTTTGGCACCTATACCGTGAGGGCAAAGGAAGAAGAGGAAGCTAAAAAGCTCATTGATGATGCCAAACTATTGGAGAAACTGGGTTGTTTTGGAATTGTATTGGAAAAAATACCTGCAAGATTGGCCAAGGAGGTTGCCGAAAGTGTTTCCATACCAATTATCGGCATAGGTGCGGGAAATGGGGTCGACGGACAAGTATTGGTTGTGCATGACCTATTGGGAATGACCCATGAATTTAATCCGCGTTTTCTAAGGAGATATATGAATCTTTATGAAGAAATGAGCGCCGCCATCTCACAATACGTAGATGATGTAAAAACTTCAGATTTTCCTAACGAAAGTGAACAATATTAATACCATTGGCCGATAAAACCATACATTCAAATCCTTCTAATTTAGAAGTCCTTTACGAAGACAATCATCTTATAGCCATCAACAAAAAACCGGGAGATATTGTACAAGGAGACAAGACCGGAGACATTCCTCTAAGCGAGATAGTTAAACAGTACCTTAAAGAAAAATATACCAAGCCTGGCAACGTTTATCTAGGCGTGGCCCATAGATTGGATCGACCAACATCCGGTATCATTTTATTTGCCAAAACCTCAAAGGCCCTTCCCCGATTGAACAAACTTTTTTCGGAAGGCAAGACCAAAAAAACCTATTGGGCCATTGTAAAGGAAAAACCGGAAAAGGAGACTGGAGTCTTAACACATTGGTTGGTCCGAAACGCCAAACAAAACAAATCCTATGCGCATAAAAAAGAAGTGCCACATAGCAAAAAGGCCATTTTGGAGTATCGAATTCTTAAAAAACTCAATAGTTACTTTTTGCTGGAAATTGATTTAAAAACGGGAAGGCACCATCAAATAAGGGCCCAACTGGCAACCATGAAATGCGCTATCAAAGGTGACCTTAAATATGGTGCGGACCGAAGCAATGCCAATGGGGGAATACATCTGCATGCCAGGAAACTGGAGCTTGAGCATCCTGTAAAAAAGGAATTACTGCAACTTAGATCGGACCCGCCCAATGACCCTGTTTGGAATGCCTCCCTTTAGCGGGTTATGGCAAGGGCCTTTTCACGAATAATTTGCCCTACAGGCTTATTTTGCAGATGACTTTCCAACCAAGAAAGAATGTCCAAGTACAAAAATGTCCTTTTTTCATAGGGATGGTTTTCGTATTTCTTCAGTTCATTGTAGAGCTTTTGAAATTCGTTTTTAAGGTCCGTAGGATAGATATCTCCAAGGCTTCTTAAAAACTTGATCATTTCCTTTTGCACAGCATGTAAGTCATTCATTTTCAACAAGAACTTATAGGTGCTTTTGAGTTGTATTTCCAGATGGTAATCCATCCCCGCCTCATAATGGGCCACCAAGCTCAACACCCTAGCAAAGCACATTAGATCTTCCCGCATTTTCAGGTTTTTGTTGGAAATGATTTTCTTTAGATAAACAATGCAATTTTTATTGTCCCCATTACCAAAATATAGACAGGCAATTTTATAATAAAGGAGCATGATATGGTGCTCATCGATACGATCCTTGTGTTTTTTAATACCATATTCAACAATATTCACCAAATAAATTCCCTTGTCGAATGTCCCTTCCAAAAAATGCAGGCTTAACTTGTTGGAATTGATATATAAAAAGGCCAAGGAGGCAATATTGTCATTTTGGGGAAACTTCGGATGTTGCACCTGTTTCTCCAAGCGATCCAAGGTCTCTTTGAACCGAGACCTGTATTTTACAAAAAATTGGGACACCAAAAGATAATGGTTGCCCTTGAGAAAAAAGACGGGGTTCAAAGAGATCATTTCCTCATTCTCATAAAAAAGGTCTACCCACTTACTGGAATATTTGTAGGAGGACAAAAAGTCTTGGATGAGCAAATTATACCACAAATGTGCCTTATAGAGCCATAATTTTTCCCGAAAACCTAATTCTTCAAGTTTATAATTGGGCAAATGACCTTCAAAATAATCTTGGACGTTTTTCAGATCTTGATCATTCCTTACATAGCCAACTTTCAACATCATTCCATACAATTGCAAGGATAGATTGGAAAGTTTGCTGGTCATTACATTGTGAGCAGAAAGCTCCTTGGCTTGCACCGAGAGTTCGTCTGCCCTATCCGGAATACTACGTGTAATGTATTGGGTCTCTATTACCTTTTCAAGTTCCACAATTTCATACGCCACATTTTTTTCTTCGTTATCCACCGCAAAACTTTTTGCTTTATCCAAAATTTTCAAACTTTGTTTATATAATCCCTTCTGATAAAGGATGGTGGCAAAATCTAGTTGTTCCCGAATCTGTACCCTAACATTCTGATTTACCGGATTTAATCGTAAGCTTACAAGAATTTGTTTGTACAAATGCGCCTTTAGGTTGGATAGTTGCGCTTTTTTAACGATACCGCTCTCCAAAATCTGCCGTTCATCATAGGTCCGCATTTTGTCCATAAGATTGAAAAGAGCCAAAAATTTGGCATCTGTATTTACCCCAAGACGACCCACATACAGTTTAAATTGACGCTTTTCTGATTTGGAAAGCGACTTGATCAACACAAATAAGGTATCCTTATGGGGATTTGTCATCGTAATATATATAAATTAAAATACTGTTAATCAGTTATTTAAATACTATGAAATACAATTTAACGTTGTAATGATTTTTATCATTTTTTAGTTCTTGTAAACTCCTGCCATATCTTCGTATAGCTTAGATTTAATTGACTAAAATAATGGGTAAAGATAAGGTACAAATTTTTGACACTACACTTAGGGATGGTGAACAGGTTCCTGGATGTAAGTTGGATACAACTCAGAAATTGGTCATTGCCGAGCGATTAGACCAGCTTGGGGTTGATGTCATTGAAGCAGGCTTTCCCATTTCAAGTCCAGGAGACTTTAAATCTGTTCATGAAATCGCAAAATTGGTCAAAAATGCAACGGTCTGCGGTTTAACCAGAGCTGTTAAGAAAGATATAGAAGTTGCCGCTGAAGCCATAAAAGTTGCCAAAAGACCTAGAATCCATACAGGTATTGGCACTTCAGATTCCCATATAAAATACAAGTTTAATACAACCCGCGATAAAATCATTGAGCGTGCCGTTGAAGCTGTTGCCTATGCAAAATCTTTTGTGGAAGATGTTGAGTTTTATGCGGAGGACGCAGGGCGCACGGACAATGAGTTCTTAGCACAGGTCTGTGAAGCTGTGGTTAAAGCAGGTGCTACTGTCCTGAATATTCCGGATACTACTGGATATTGCTTGCCTGAAGAATATGGAGCAAAAATGAAGTATCTAAAAGAGAATGTAAACGGAATAGACAAGGCTATACTTTCGTGTCACTGTCACAATGATTTAGGGTTGGCAACTGCTAATTCCATTGCAGGAGTAGTAAATGGTGCCAGACAAATTGAGTGCACCATAAATGGGATTGGAGAACGTGCAGGCAACACATCGTTGGAGGAGGTTGTCATGATTTTAAGGCAACATCCATATTTAAATTTAGATACAAACGTAAACAGTACACTTCTTTTGGATACCAGTCAAATGGTGTCTCAAAAAATGGGAATGCCGGTACAGCCAAATAAGGCTATAGTCGGTTCCAATGCCTTTGCCCATAGTTCAGGAATACATCAAGATGGGGTGATTAAGCAGCGTGAAACCTATGAAATCATGGACCCAAAGGATGTTGGTGTAAGTGAATCTTCCATTGTGCTTACAGCAAGAAGTGGTCGTGCAGCCTTAGCATATAGAGCGAAAAACGTAGGATACGAACTCACCAAGTTACAATTGGATGTAGTCTATGAAAATTTCCTGAAATTTGCCGATCAGAAAAAGGAAATAGTGGATGATGATATTCATCAAATTATTGATACTTGTG
The DNA here is from genome assembly GCA_039985375.1 of Flavobacteriaceae bacterium. Taxonomy (GTDB): domain Bacteria; phylum Bacteroidota; class Bacteroidia; order Flavobacteriales; family Flavobacteriaceae; genus Flagellimonas. Next base: position 7,036 of record JBDWSS010000092.1, on the reverse strand, counting down.
ATATCACCATCGAAAGTTTGGCATAGTTATTCCGTTCTTAAACTTCAAATAAGGCTTTAATGAATCTCAATATAGCTTTACTACCTGGAGATGGTGTTGGTCCAGAGGTATTGAAACAGGCGGTAAAATGCCTTCAAGCCGTAGAAGAAACCTTTAATCATGATTTTATTTATAAAGAAGCTCTGGTTGGGGCAACAGCAATAGATAAAAAAGGCAATCCACTCCCAAAATCAACACTTAAACTTTGCAAAGAAGCTGATGCTGTATTGTTTGGAGCAATTGGCGACCCAAAATACGACAATGATCCCAATGCCAAGATAAGACCTGAACAAGGCCTATTGGCATTGCGCAAAGAACTTGGGCTCTTCGCAAATATTAGACCCGTTCAAGTTTTTCCAGCTTTGATTGACAACTCCCCATTAAAAAAGGATATTATCACGGGTACAGATTTCACTATTTATAGGGAGTTGACAGGAGGAATCTACTTTGGTGAAAAAAAACTGAACGATGAAGGTACCGTTGCCTCCGACCTTTGTGAGTATTCAGAAAAAGAAATTAGTCGTATAGCACATTTGGCCTTTAAGGCAGCAAAAAACAGACGAAATAAACTTACCCTTGTCGACAAGGCCAACGTATTGGAATCTTCTAGGCTATGGAGAAAGGTAGTGTCCAAAATTGGTGAAAGCTATCCCAGCGTGGTTTTGGATTTTCTTTTTGTTGACAATGCAGCTATGCAAATCATTTTGAATCCAAGTCAATTCGATGTGATTCTTACAGAGAATATGTTTGGTGATATTATTTCTGATGAAGGAAGTGTAATTGGTGGCTCTATTGGCCTATTGGCCTCTGCCTCTATTGGAAGCGAAAGTGCCATGTTCGAACCCATACATGGTTCATATCCACAGGCCAAAGGACAAGATATTGCCAATCCCATTGCTTCAATTCTTTCAACGGCTATGCTATTGGAACATTTTAAACTTTTTGAAGAAGCAATGGCCGTAAGGGAAGCAGTGAACAAATCTTTAAAAAAGGGAGTAGTAACACCAGATCTGGACAGCTCCAGCAAATATGGAACCAACCAAGTTGGAGACTTTGTTGCCGACAATATTGTGGATAGTGAGGATGATTTCAATATCAATGATGAGAACATTGACCTTGGACAATCAACGATCATCTAATCCGCACTATACATGTAAAATGCAGACAGTTAAAATCTGTTTATTTTTTTAAACTTCCTAGCTTACAAACTTTACTTTTTTTCCATCATCTTTTGAAGTAGAACCATTTATAATATGGATAACCTCAGACATTGGTTGTTTCTTTTCCAATGGTTTTGTTGCATATCAATAAATATGATATCAATTTTTTTCTTCGGTTTAAGGAATAGCCTTGTGCTGATTTTATTCAACGTATCCTAGGAAAACAAGGCTCACTCCGCTGTCATTTGATTGATTTGATCGACAAATTCTGTCTTAAATTCCTCGTGTTTTTTTCCAGTAGCGGGACCATTGAATCCGGTATGTATCTTATGCACATTGCCCTTTTTATTGATGTAGATAGTGGTAGGATAGGATAGTACGTGGTTCAACATAGGAAGCTTTTCATTAGCTACGGCCTTATCCGATGTTCCAAATTGGGCAAGTAGAATCGGATACTCAACCCCTATCCTACTTTTAAGTCTTTTAATCCCTTCCCAAGCTTTTTCCTTTGTCTTGGCATATTCAAAAGCCAGGGCAACAATTTCAATATCCGTATGGGTATTGTTCTTCAGATAGTTTACATAAAATTTGGTTTCATCTAGGCAATTGGGGCACCAAGTCCCCATAATTTGAACTAAAACCACCTTGTCCTTGAACCTTGCATCGGATAATCCAACCATGGTACCCTGCTCATCTGGAAATGAGAAATCAACACGATCATATCCTTCCTTTAAAAAAGTAAGGGTGTCTGCATCCGCAAGTTCAAATGCCTCATTGCGTTTGGCAACGAATTTTTCGGAGAAATGGTTCCCTGAATAGAAATGTCCGTTTAATGAGCTGTCTGTGACTTTTGCTGTAAACAAAAAAACATGGGCCCCATCAAAGGTTGAAAGTTTTAACAAATCGCCATCCACAGCTCCTTCCAAATACCTATAATCACCGGTTTCAGTCCTAAATGTGCCCGTAACCTTGTTCTCCTGTTGAATGAAAATTCCCTTTGCAGGATATTCCTGCGGGGTTCCAGGAGCAAAATAAACCTCCCAAATGCCAGAAATATTGGTTTCAGCTTCTGAGGTAATTTTAAACCTGTTACGCTTACCATAAGTCGCATAAAAAGGAACTACTCGGTCCAGGCTTTCCTTTATAAAATTCCCAACAATTTCTTGTTCAGAAAAAGTTCCTAATATGTAACCTTCAAAAACGGGCATTCTAATACGTATAGAATCGTTTGATATTTCAATTTCATCAAGAACCACAACCTCATCGGCGTTAAATACCTCAATGCTAATTACTCCATTTGGTTTTTTTATCACCTTAAAATTAAATGGGAGTATCTCGGTTGGGGTAACATCCATTTTCCCCCACCAATGGCCTTCCAAAAGTTCAGTGTCCTTTTCCCCACAGGAAAAAAATAATAGGGCCATACCGCATAACAATTTCCAAAAGCTTTTCATAAGTCTTAAAATTTACACCTAAAATCTAAAATATAACCAAAAACTTATATCCATTCGTTACGTTTAGTATATTATTTACATTGAATCTGTTCCCCTATTGTTTTATATTTGTCCACTTTAAAATTGGGTATGAAGATTTCTTACAACTGGTTAAAGCAATTTTTGCAAATTGATTGGAATTCGCAAAAAACAGGGGAGTTGTTGACGGACTTGGGTCTTGAGGTTGAGGGCATTGCTAACTTTGAATCGGTTAAAGGAGGGTTAAACGGTATTGTAGTAGGGCATGTTCTAACATGTGTAAAACATCCGAATGCGGATAGACTAAAACTGACCACGGTAGACGTTGGTGAGGAAACTCCCTTGCAAATTGTTTGTGGTGCGCCAAATGTGGCCATGGGACAAAAAGTACCCGTTGCAAAGATTGGCACTACCCTATATTCGGCTGAAGGTGAACCTTGGCAAATAAAAAAAGGTAAGATTCGGGGAGAGGAAAGCCATGGAATGATTTGTGCCGAGGATGAACTTGGCCTTGGAAAGGGACATGATGGGATTATGGTTTTAAGTGATGTTCTGGAACCCGGAACACCCTGTTCCGAAGTCTTTGAGGTTGAAAATGATGAAATTTTCGAAATAGGCCTTACGCCAAACCGGGCAGATGCTATGAGTCATTTTGGAGTGGCAAGGGATTTAAAGGCGGGCTTGGAACAACAGGAAATTCAAAAAGAACTGGTTACCCCTTCAACAAGTAATTTTTCCATTGATAATAGATCATTAAAAATAGATGTTGAAGTTGAAGATATTGCCCTGGCCCCAAGATATTGTGGACTCACCATTAATAATATCATTGTACAAGAATCTCCCGATTGGTTAAAAAATCGTTTAAAATCCATTGGTTTATCGCCCATAAACAATATTGTGGATGTTACCAATTATGTCTTACATGAGCTAGGTCAGCCTTTGCACGCATTTGATGCCGCAAAAATTAAGGGAGGCGAAATCAAAGTAAGAACATTGCCCACTGGAACAAAATTTAGAACACTGGATGATGTAGAGCGTGAACTGCATGAAGACGATCTTATGATATGTGATGCTGAAAAACCCATGTGTATTGCTGGGGTTTTTGGTGGAATTCATTCTGGTGTGACAGAACATACCGCATCCATCTTTTTGGAAAGTGCCTATTTTGACCCTATCTCCGTTCGTAAAACAGCAAAAAGACACGGGCTTAATACAGATGCTTCTTTCCGATTTGAACGAGGTATCGACATTAATATAACGGAGTATGCACTAAAACGAGCGGCTTTGTTGATACGGGAAATTGCAGGAGGGGATATTAGTTCTGAAATTGTTGATCTATATCCGAAGAAGGCTGAGCAAAAGCAGGTCTTTTTAACCTTTGACAAAATAAACTCCTTAATTGGCCAAGAAATTCCAAGGGACACTATAAAATCCATATTGACATCACTTGAAATAAAAGTAAACAATGTTACAGAATCTGGGCTTGGACTCACAATTCCTACTTATCGTGTAGATGTAGAGCGCGAGGTTGACGTAATCGAAGAGATTCTAAGGGTCTACGGTTACAACAACATCGATTACAAAGAAAAACTTACGGCGTCTATTGCAAAAACATCCAACTTTGAAAATTATAAAATACAAGACATTGTTGGTACTATGTTGTCGGCCCAAGGCTTTTACGAAATCATGACCAACAGCCTAGTTTCAGCGGAAACACAGCAGAACTTTGACGCTGGGTCGAATGCAGTGAAGATGATGAATCCACTGAGTTCGGATTTATCCGTCCTTAGAAGTTCAATGCTTTTTTCCGGCTTACAGGCCATAAGCTATAACAACAATCGCCAAAAAAACGATTTGAAGCTTTTTGAATTTGGTAAAACCTACCATAAGGTAGGTATTGATAACCAAGAGAAGCAACACTTATCCATTTTTATCTCCGGAAACCGTGGTAAGAATAACTGGACCATGGACTCCCCTAAAACAGATTTTTTCTTTTTAAAGGGATCTGTGGAGGCCGTCTTAAATCGTCTTGGTATCAATGAGGTTCTTGTAGAACCATTTTCCGATGGTATATATACAGAAAGTCTTGTTTGCAGTGTAAATGGTAAGAACATTGGTACTTACGGATTGGTAAGTAAACAAATGCTCAAGGAAGCAGATGTAAAACAGGATGTGTTCTATGCCGATTTTGATTGGGATGCCATTTTGGATTCCGTGAACACCCAAAATATAGTTTTCAAGGAAATTCCAAAGTTCCCTGAAGTAACCCGAGATTTAGCCCTTTTATTGGAGGAGAAGATTTCATTTCAACAAGTATATGACCTTGCTTGGAAGACCGAAAAAAATCTTTTGAAAAAAGTTAATCTATTTGATGTTTACACGGGTAATAAATTGCCCAAGGGTAAGAAATCCTATGCCGTAAGCTTCATCCTTTCAGATGAAAAAAAGACGTTGACCGACAAACAAATAGATAAAATAATGGGGAAGTTATTGGCCACTTATCAAAATGAATTGGCCGCAGAATTGCGTTGATTACATTTGGGATGGAAGTATGACACTGTCAATTTCATGAATCACCCCGTTCTTTTGATTCACATCGGCCACTGTTATTCTGGCCGTATTTCCCATATGATCCGTTAAAACAATATTGTAATCTTCCATGTGAGCAACAAGTTTTTTGCCCTGAATCGTAGTAAAGCTTGCCTTACCGTTCCCCTTGCACATGGCACGCAAGATTTTTGAAGCCGATAAATTTCCCGCTACAATATGGTAGGACAATAATGTCCTTAACTCTGTTTTGTCCTGAGAATTGATCATCTCTGTCATCTTAGCGCTCGAAAATTCCTCAAAGGCTTTATCCGATGGTGCAAATACAGTAAATGGCCCAGATTGGTCCAAGACGGCATCCATATTGGTTGCTTTTACAGCGGCCATTAAAATTTTATGGTTATTGGATTCAATGGTGTTTTGGCTAATCGATTTCGTTGCGGAAGCGTTTTGCTCCTGACCAAATGCCGAAAATGTGCAAAGCAGACATAGGGCAAGTAGGTTATTCAAAAAATGGGACTTCATAATGTTCTTCGAGGCTTAGTACTGTTTGAAGTTGGTTTTAGTACGTTGAAACGTCCAAATACCAAAATCTTCGATAAGTTACATTTTTTATGAACAACAAGCTTGATATTATGGGAATAAGGCAGCAATTTAACATAATGTTAACACACCTGTTTGGAATAGCAAGAAAACGAGGAAATCAATTTACTAATTTTGAGAGAATAGCCACAAATAGGCCATTCAAAAAAACAAGCCTAGAACAGAAGCTGTTCCAGTTGCCCGCCAAATCCTTGCAAGAAAATTACCTCCTTAAAGAAGTGCACCAAATTTTAGTAAAAGAAGCCGTGAAGGATTATAATATAGTATGTCAGATTAACACAAAACACGGCATTCACGAAAACCGTTTTGATTTTGAATTGCTGGAAACCAAAAACATCTATCACTTAAATCAAATAAAAGAAATCTGTATCAATTACCGACTCCGTTTTTTGGATAGCAGCTATTTTAAAGGTGAAATACCTCAGAGTGCCCTTACCAAAATCAAGCAAATAGAGCAATCTCATTGCATAGAGATTCGTGGGTTCAAAATTATTGCCCCTTCAAAACTATTTTAATTGACGGACTGTTTCCCAAAAACAATACCAACGTATCGTTTTGGATTATTTCCTTTTTTATATTCAAATGCATTGCATCCGTGGTAATTTTTTACGGTTTTGCCCTAGGTAAAAACTTTAATCCCGCAATTTGGAACAGTAAGTTCTTTAACGCTTAGTCTAAACCGCCGCCAAGGCATACATTTTTTCCCGCTGCGCTTTGATGGACTTATCGGACATGTAGTCATCAAAGGTTAAATAACGGTCAATGGCACCCTTGGGAGTAAGCTCTATAATTCGGGTTGCCACCGTATGCACAAACTCATGGTCATGGGTGGTGAGCATAATGGTCCCTTTAAAATTCTTCAAGGAGTTATTGAATGCGGTGATACTCTCCAAATCTAGGTGGTTGGTGGGCTCATCCAACAAGAGCACATTGGCACGCAATAACATCATTCTACTTAGCATGCACCGCACTTTCTCTCCTCCTGAGAGCACTGTGCTCTTTTTAAGCGCTTCCTCTCCACTAAACAGCATTTTGCCCAAGAATCCTCTCACATACACTTCTTCCCTTTCTTCTTCGGTCTTAGTCCATTGACGTAACCAGTCTACCAAATTAATGCCATCAACAAAATAGTCATGGTTATCTGCAGGTAGATAGGAATGTGTGGTTGTAACTCCCCATTGATAAGAACCATTCTCTGCCTTTATCTTTCCATTG
>JBDWSS010000091.1:0-39615 GCA_039985375.1 Flavobacteriaceae bacterium | reverse complement strand
AAGTTCTTGGAATTGGTACATTACCAAAATTCACAGCACGTAACAAGTTTGATTGTCCACCAGCATTTGTTTCTGGGTCATAACTAAAAAAGTTATCGATAGAAATCAAATTTCTTCCTTTTAAGGCTATAGTAAAGTTTTTTACCCCCTTAAAAATTTCAGGAAATGTATAACCTAAGGAAACCTCCCGTAATTTCACAAATGAACCATCTTCCATTCTAAATTCTTCGATAGGATAAATAGCAGAGATATAACCCCTTGGAAGTTCCCCAGACAATTCCTGTTCTGCCAACTTTCCCACACCAACTCCTTGTCTTGTTCGCTTGTCAGCATCAAAGACATCAAACCCTTGAACTGATTCCCAAAGCATGGAAAAAGAAAATTGCTTGTATTGTACATCTGTTCCAATACCTAAGAGATAATCTGGATTCGGGTCACCAATAACTCTTCTCAACGCATCACCTGTTGGTTGCCCACTTGCATCTCTTTGGAGAGTTCCAGCTAAAGCGTCTCCTCTTTCTTGTTGAGGTAGGCCATCTGCGGTCAATAGAAAACTACCATCATCATTTCTGGCAAAATAAGTTCCGTAAAAAACGCCCAAAGCTTCACCTTCCCTAACTTGTGGTGGAGCTCCACTTACAGTGGCAATAGATATGGGGCCACCGGTAGTTGCAGTAACCTCATTTCTATTTCTAGTAAAATTAAAGTTTAAATCCCATTTTAAATCATCAGTTTTTATAGGAGTGACCCTAAGGTAGATTTCTAAACCATTGTTTTTCATACTACCCACATTCTCAAATCGAGAAAGACCTCCTTCAGAAGGAGCCAACGTACGTTGAACAATCAAGTCTGATATTTTCTGATTGTAATATGTAAACAAAACAGATGCTCTATTGTTGAACATACTTAAATCCGTACCAACTTCAAATTCCTTCAATCGTTCTACTTCTAGACCTTCATTACCTAAGGCACTGGACTGACTTAAGGTGGTTGTTCCTTGAAACTCGTTTGGATTATATCTACCGAACCGTGCATAAGGACCTACCGCCGTAAGGTTACCTGCCTCACCATAAGATGAACGTATTCTGGCAGAATTGATAACATTGGATATTCCTGAATTCTCCCAAAAAGGTTCACTTGACAATACATAAGAACCTGATATTTTAGGGTAAAAGTTTGTTCTTTTATCTGGGTCAAAGTTTGTAGCTCCATCAATTCTACCTGCAATAGTTAGAAAGTATCTATCATTAAAAGATAGGGTCTCTTGAACAAAACCTCCAAAAATCTCTAACCTATCATCGCTTTCCTGCGCTTGTAAAGGAACGGTCGGAGTTCCACTTGCGTCTAAATCCCGACCTTGAGTTCCAGAATACTCTAAACTACTAGATTGAAAATTATATCCTACTATGGTTTGAGAATTGATGTTTTCAGAAACGTCAAAATCAAATGTAGCGTTCACATCATAATTCCAGTTAAAAATAGTTGCTTCGGCATTACCTTGATATCCATTGTTGAAATATGCAGCGTTAACCGGCTCATAAGCATATATAGGAATTGAAATGCTTCCATCTTGTTTATAAGTATCAATACCTAAAATTTGATCTATGGTTAAAAAATCTGCTGGTCTTAAAGACACGGTTAGATTAGGAATAAACCTAGTTACCTCTTGATTAATGTCAAACTCCTCTATTATGGACAATGGATTTATTCTGGTGGGTTCCACACTTTGTAAATCTCCATTTGCATCTCTTTGTGAAGCGTTATAAATATTGTTTGTGATATTAACAGAATTAATTGGACTCCAAAAAACATTTCCGTCTGGCTTTTCATCGGAAGTACTGTTCATAAGGTAAAGCCCAACATTATATGATAACCAATCGGTAACAGTGTGGTTGAAATTTAACCTTGCGGAAAGTCGGTTGTATTTGGTATTTCTGATGATACCCTCATTAGATAAATACCCAACTGAAGCTGCATAGCCCATTTTTTCATTCCCATCTCTTAAAGATAAATAGTTATCCGTTCCAAAGCCTGTCTGGAATATTAAATCTTGATAGTCAAAACGCTGAACATCTACTTTATTGGTCAAAAGATTGGCAAAAGGTGTTGTATTTCCTTCGGCATCTCTACCAAATATGGGCCACAACCTTACATCTTCGTCGCCAAATTGCTCCCCTCTTAAGTTAATATCAACTTCTTTTCTTAGGTCATTTACATTAAAGGAAGTCTTAAAGAAAATTTCTGGACCATCAACAAAATTACCCCCTCTTTTTGTGGTAATGATTACTACTCCATTGGAAGCACGTGATCCGTAAATAGCAGCTGCAGCGGAACCATTTAGAATATTTATATCCTGAATGTCGTTTGGATTTATATCAACCATTCTGTTCTGACCTGGACTTGCGTCTCCAGCACTGACATTAAGGTTGGTGACATTTGTTGTTAGGTTACTGGCAATAACACCATCCACTATATACAATGGTTCTGAAGAACCGCTAATGGTACTTGGGCCTCTCAGCCTTATTGAAAAGCCGCCAGCTGGATCACCAGAATTTTGCGTAATCTGTGCACCCGGAACCTTACCTTGGATTGCAGATGTAACATTGATAGGGTCAGCTTGTAAAAGCTGTACACTTTTTACCGTGGTTACAGCATTACCTAGTTTTTTTCGTTCCTGCACTACTGTAGAACCCGTGACAACAACCTCATCAAGACTTAAGAGATCCTCGGACAACGCAAAGTTGTGGGTTATGTCACCCCCAGAATAATTCACACTTAATTTCTCTGTTGAATACCCTAGATAACTTGCAACAAGGGTGTAGTCCACTTGTTGTAGGTCAACTTGAAAGCTATAATTACCGTCAAAATCGGTTACAGTTCCATAAGCCGTGTTTTCGATGAATACGGAAGCACCGGGAATGGGTGTTCCGTTTCTAATGTCTGTGATTGTTCCCGAGAAGGAACCTGAATTTTGGGAAAATGCACTGGTACTTAATACCATACAAACCAAAAACAGTATTTGGTGCGAGATTTTTTCATTCATAAAGTTGATTTTTTGCTGTTTGCATTTGAGTTAGTAATTCGTTGAGAATTAGTGTTCTTATCCAAAAATGGATAAATGGTTTTTATCAAAAATATGCAAAAAACAGCAAAAATTGCAAGTTTATGCAATATTTGTAATTTAGAATTTTGGCCAAGCAATTTTTTGCCTTATTTTTCGACAACTATTACATCTATCTTAAATAGTAAGACCAATGCTCAAGGAAGAACGACACCAAGTACTATTGAATGAAGTGCGCATACACAACAAAGTGTTGTTGGCAGACATAGCTGAAATTTTAAAGGTTTCACCTGATACCGTACGAAGGGATATTAAAGAGTTACACGACAATAACAAACTAAAACGCGTTCATGGTGGTGCAATCTCATTGGGTTTTAACCATTATAGCTATGTTAACCGTGAAATTTATTCCTTGGAAAAAAAGTCGAAGATAGCAGAGAAGGCTATTTCCTTACTAAAGGATGGACAGGTTGTTTTGTTAAGTGGAGGTACTACCAATCTTGAGATTTCCCGCCTGATTCCTCCACATCTAAAAATAACTTGTTTTACGCCAAGTTTGCCTATTGCCGTTCAATTATTGCCAAAACCGAATATTGATATCATTTTTATTGGTGGAAAAATTAATAAGGATTCGCAAATTACCATTGGGGGTAGCCCAATAGGGGTGTTATCAGAACTGAAGGCCGATATTTGTTTTTTGGGGGTTAACAGTATACATCCAACCGAAGGTGTTACTGAATTTGATTGGGAAATCGTTCAAGTTAAAAAGGCCATGATCAAAGCGTCAAAAAAAATAGTAGTTCCCTCTATTTCCGAAAAAGTTAATTCTGGACAACGTTATAAAATATGCGATATTGATGCCGTGGATCATCTCATCACAGAATTAGATGTGAACGATTCTGTGTTAAAGCCTTATGCCAAGAAAATAGATTTAATATAAAAAAAGAGGCCCGTGATCAAGGCCTCTTTTTTCTGTACTAATTAAATTTATACCTCACAAAGCCTTCCATGGCCTCGTATTCTGCCATTCCCAGTTGGTTATATCTTCTTGCAGTCTCCGTATTTCGCTGTTCTGCACGCTGCCAGAACTCGCGGTCGTCGTTTCCAGGAAACATTGCAGCATCTTTTTGGGATTGGTGTTTAAAAATGGCATTTTTCTTTCGCTCCATATCCTTTGGTCCTATAGGAACTGCCATTTCCATATCAGCGATATCCCATTCTTGCCAAGCGCCTCGGTACAACCAAAAATAACAATCATCTATCCAGTCAACCTTATCGGCAACCAATCTTTCAATGGCCTCATAAATTACCTGAAGACATACGCGATGAGTACCATGCGGATCGGAAAGATCACCTGCTGCAAATATTTGATGGGGTTTTACTTCGTTTAAAAGATCATAGGTTCTCTGAACATCCTCTGCAGTGTGAGGTTTTTTCTTTACGGCACCGGTTTCATAAAAAGGTAAATTCTGAAAATGGGCATTTTCTTCTTTCACACCGCAATATCTACAGGCAGACAGCGCTTCACCCTTTCTGATCAACCCTTTTATTTTTTGTATTTCTGGGCTATCAATTTGTCCAGGTGATTTTGATTTCAAAAATGTTCTGACCTCAGAGAATTTTTGCTCAAGCGCTTCATTTCCTTCTTGGATATCCGTTGCAAAATCAAGAAATCGAATTACTTCATCATCAAAAACGGCAATGTTTCCTGAAGTTTGATATGCCACATGTACTTTGTGGCCCTGATCTACCAAACGCAGTAATGTTCCTCCCATCGATATTACGTCATCATCTGGATGCGGACTGAAAATCAGGGAGGTTTTGGGGTATGGATCTTTACGCTCAGGCCTTTGACTGTCATCTGCATTGGGCTTGCCTCCAGGCCAACCCGTGATGGTGCGTTGTAATTGGTTGAACACAATAAGGTTGATATGTTCGGCAGAACCCACTTCGGCTATAAGGCTTCCCATTCCATATTCGTTGTAATCTTCGTTGGTAAGCTTTAAAATAGCCTTACTTAATTTTTCAGAAAGCCATAGTGTTGCCCGTTTAATTAATTTTTCATTCCATTGGCATTCGCTCACCAACCATGGTGTGTTTATGCGTGTAAGTCCAGATGCCGAAGCTTCATCTATTACGAAACTGCAATTTGGATGATTTTGGAGAAAAGTTGCCGGAACAGCTTCTCTAATTGATCCTTCTACAGCTTCTTTGACTATTAATGACTTGCCTTCCCCCCAAGCCATTAGAATAATTTTTTTTGCTGCCATAATGGTTCCCACCCCCATGGTTATGGCCCGAGTAGGTACGTTTTCAAGTCCAAAAAAATCACTTGCGGCATCAAGTCTGGTAACACGATCGAGTCTTACCATTCGGGTTTTGCTTGTTAAAGAAGAACCAGGTTCATTAAAACCAATATGTCCGGTTCTACCAATACCAAGTATCTGGATATCTATTCCACCGGCATCTTGAATCTTCTTTTCGTAATTATCACAAAATTCACGGACATCTTCTCTATCTAATCTCCCGTTTGGAATATTGATATTTTCTTTCTTAATATCAATATGATCAAAGAGGTGTTCGTTCATAAAACGAACGTAGCTATGAATAGAATCAGCTTCCATTGGGAAATATTCATCCAAATTGAAGGTGATTACATTTTTGAAACTTAGTCCTTCTTCTCTATGAAATTTCACTAAAAAGTCATAAGCTTTGGTTGGAGTGGAACCCGTGGCCAATCCAAGAACGAGCATTTTTCCTTCTCTTTGTCGCTGTCTTATAAGATCTGCGATTTCATTTGCAACAAAAAAAGAGGCGTCATTTGAATTGTTGTGAACCGAAGTGTTGATTTTTTCAAATTTCCTGGATTCTTCGTCCTGCGGAAAGGTGATTCTGTTTGGTGATAATACTGTCTTATCCATATTACAAGGAAAAAATTAAATCTAAAATGAATTGCAAATGTAATTGCAATCTTTTACTTTTTGCTGTTTTGTGCAGTTATTTATGCTATTTAATGCTTTTTTAACGTTTTGTTAATTTAAAAACAATAAAAAACGGCAAAATTAGGATTTTACTATCTTTGCTAAATTATTTTCAACCCTAAATGCTCAAAGAAGAACGACAAAAAGCCATATTAAATGAAGTTGCCCTGCACAATAGGGTATTAGTTGCGGATTTAGCAGAGATGTTGGATGTTTCCATCGATACAGCTCGCAGAGATGTGAAAGAACTAGACGCTGAGAATAAGCTCCGTAAAGTACATGGAGGGGCAATTGCTTTGGGTTTTACACATTCAACAGCCAGAAATACCAATGTTTATGCTCTTGAAGAAAAGAAAAACATCGCTAGAAAAGCAGCAATACTGTTAAAAGAAGGTGGGGTAATATTTATCGATGGTGGTACAACCTGTGTTGAGTTGACCAGGCAAATACCTGATAATATAAAGCTTACCTGTTTTACGTTGAGTCTTCCTGTGGCCATGGAATTATTGGCTAAACCCAATGTAAAGGTAGTTTTTATAGGAGGGGAGATTTCACCAGACTCCCAAATATCTATAGGGCCAAGTACAATACACCAATTATCTGAAATACGAGTGGACTATAGTTTTATAGGAACCGGATATGTGGATTCCTTGTTTGGTTTAACCGAATTTGACTGGGATATTGTACAAGTTAAAAAAGCAGTGATCAATGCTTCCAAAAAAACTGTACTTTTGTCCATATCCGAAAAATTGAATTCCCAGCATCGCTATAAAACCTGTAATATTAATGCAATTAATACGATGATTACGGAATTGGATCCCAATGATAACCTTTTAAATCTTTTTAGAAATCAAGAGATTCATCTTTTGTAATGAAAGTTAATTATAAGAAAATTACAGAAACTCCTTCAAATTATGATGATTTGGAGCAAATGGACACAAGTACCATTTTAGAAAGCATCAATAGAGAAGACCAAAAAATAGCTGAGGCTGTTTCCATGGTTATTCCGCAGATTACGGTTTTGGTAGATATGATTGCCGAACGTTTTATGGGTGGTGGACGCCTCTTTTATATAGGGGCTGGAACAAGTGGTCGATTAGGGATTTTAGATGCATCAGAAATTCCGCCTACTTTTGGCATGCCCCACAGCAAGGTAATTGGACTTATAGCTGGAGGTGATGTAGCCATAAGAAAAGCAGTTGAATTTGCTGAAGATAGTACGGAACAAGCATGGAAAGACCTTGAAGAATTTGATGTAAATGAAAAAGATGTTGTAGTGGGAATTGCTGCTTCCGGAACTACACCCTATGTACTTGGTGGAATTCGTGAAGCCAAAAAGAATGGGCTGTTAACAGCCGGGATCACTAACAACCCAGGTTCTCCCTTGGCAATAGAATCCAACATTTCCATAGAGATTGAAGTAGGGCCGGAATTTGTTACCGGAAGTACCCGAATGAAAAGTGGTACAAGCCAAAAATTGGTGTTGAACATGATTTCTACCGCCTTAATGATACGAATTGGTAGGGTAAAAGGAAATAAGATGGTCAATATGCAGCTAAGTAATAACAAATTAGTTGATAGAGGTACACGCTATCTAGTTGAAGAACTTGGATTGGATTATGATCAGGCAGAGAAGGCACTCAAGCAATATGGATCTGTAAAGGATGCCCTTGAGGCCATGAAATAGGAAAGTGGTATTATTTGGGTTCTAGTCTAACAATTCCTTTTCCTTCAATACCTACATAAATATAGCCATCAGGAGCTTGGCGCACATTCCTGACCCTTCCCATACCATCCAACAGTTTTTCACGGTACACTACCTTGTTATTTTCAAGAACTAATCGTTCCAAATACTGAAATGATAGAGAACCAACCAATAAATTTCCCCTCCATTTTGGATATTTATCCGAAGAAACAAAGGTCATCCCGCAAGGCGCAATGGAAGGTGTCCATTGATGAACAGGTTGCTCCATACCAGGTTTGGAAGTCTCTGATGTTATTTTGGTACCACTATAATTGATACCATAAGTAATTACAGGCCAACCGTAGTTTTTTCCTTTTTCAATAATGTTGATTTCATCGCCACCCTTGGGACCATGTTCATGTTCCCAAATTTGGCCAGTCTCAGGATGTTTGGTCAACCCTTGAGGGTTTCGATGTCCATAACTGTAGACGGCGGTTTTTGCCCCTGATATATTCAAAAAAGGATTGTCTTTAGGAATACGTCCATCGTCGTGTATTCGATAGACTTTTCCTCCGTCTTTGGCAATATCTTGTGGGTTTTCATCTCTATTCCCTCTATCCCCAACGGAAAAAAAAAGATATCCTTCATTGTCAAATTCCAAACGGGAACCAAAGTGCTGTCCTTTGGTGGTGTTGGGTATCGCTTTATAAAGCAGTTGGTGGTTCACAAGTTTGTTTTCCTGCAATTTTGAGCGCAAGATGGTTGTGTTGCCTCCTTTTTCATTTCCCTGAGAAGATGCGAACGAAAAATAAATCCACCCATTATTACTGTAGTTCGGGTGTAGTTCAATATCCAAAAAACCACCCTGTCCTCTTACATAGATATCGGGGATATTCCCTACTTCCCTTGTTTTTTCATTATGTGTATAATGTAGCAATTTACCTGATTTTTCAGTGATTAAAATGCTATTATCAGGAAGGAATACCATGCCCCAAGGGTTTTGAATTCCGGGAACAACAAGTACCGTAGTAAAATCAATAATTTTGGGAAGATTTATGCCTTTATCAACATTTTGGGCACAAGATGAGGTGAGCATTACAACGAATAAATAAGGAAGAAACGTACTTTTTTTCATAATTTCACGTTGAAATAAGAGATAATATAGACGAACTACGGCTAAGTGTAGTCGAAAGATAAAAGAAATATATAAGTTTAGATAATTACACCATAGAATATTAAGATCCCAAATCCGAAGTATTCTATCATAACAAGACTTAACCTATGCTTCCTCAAAAAACAAGGCATTTGCTATATGCCGTGTTAGTGGTATTTATATCAATTTTTTGTTCCACGGTATTAGCAAAAACTGAGGTCAGAAGGATGTTTGTTAAAATAACATCCACAGTTTCAGAACCAAATGCTGAAAAGACCTCCCCAATTTCCAATCCTGATCATTCGGTTGCCAAGGCGGATACCTTTCTTTCCGCTAACAGCGCTATGTTTATGACCATTATCCAAGGAGCCGATGAGGAAGTTGTCTGCCCTAATGATGGTAGTACCTTGTCAAAATTCTTTTTATGCGGAACCAGTGACATAAGAACTTTGGCTTTGAGTCAATCCGGAAGTAGTTACGAATGGCAACAGTTAGATCCCAATACCTGTGCGCCTACAGTGGTAGACGATTGTCCTACAATTAACTCCGCCTGTACCTGGAATACGGTGGGTACCAATGCTACTTATAGTTTGGATGCAGCAGGAGAGTATAGAGTGAGGGTAGACTCTGGTCAGTATTTTTATTTTAAATCCACCCTTAACCCATTAGATCCACAATTGATTCAGGAGGATATTATCTGTGGTAACCCGGGTAGGGTAGAAGTTACCAATGTTCCCGCGGGTTATGAGTACAGTTTGAACAATGCAGCTGGACCATACCAAGACGACCCATTTTTTGATGTTACCACACCTGGTGATTATATGGTTTGGGTACGTTTAAAAAATGTTTCCGCCAGTGCATGTCTATTCCCGTCAAATACCGTGAGCATTCAAAGTCTGGATATTACCGTTGATGTGACGGCCAATGATATCTTATGTAGTAGTGAATTAGGTAGTATTGATGTTCTGGTATCCGGTGTTCCAGGTTTTTACACTTATCGACTTATTAAGAACGGCGTTACGGTAGATACCTTTGGTCCAGATGGGGCCGATTCGTATTCCTTTGCTAATGTAAGCCCTGGTGTTTATAGTATTAGGGTGGAAACCAATGATTGTTCTGAAACCCTTACCACAGACATTAATGGAGATACTATTGAAATTGGAAATGGAATTAGTCCATTGGATGTTTCTGCAACGGCTTCTGCTAGTTTTGGATGCGGGGCTACATCTGTTGCTATAGATCTGACCACTTCCGGTGGTACTGCCCCATATCGCTTTAGTGTTGATGGAGGCCCATTTGGATCTACCTACAATGGCACTACATCTTTTAACGTAACAACTGCGGCAACGTATGCTATTTTAGTAGAGGACGCCAATGGATGTCAACGCGATGCTTCGGTAAATGTACCTGATATTCCTCCACCTACCTTCAATATTACGGAAGAAGATGCCAATTGTGGAGGTTCAAACAATGGGCGAATTACTGTAAATGTCACAAATGGGTTTGGGTATGAGATAACATATAGTAATGATAATGGTGCTACCTATCAAACAAGTAATGTATTTTCCAATTTAGCACCTGGTACTTATGATATTGTCTTGCAATATGAGCAGGATTCCTTTGCCTGTACCACAACACCCGTGGTTGGAACTATTGGCACTCCCTCAAATATTACAGCCACAGCAACACCAGACTCCGAACCTTCGTGTGCGGACGAAAATGGAGGGCAAATAACCATTTCTGGCGTTTCAGGAGGTACAGCTCCATATGAATACAGTGTAGGCGCTGGTTTCGGTACAAATCCTGTTTTTGCCAGTTTAGGTGTTGGTACCTATACCCCATTAATACGAGATGCAAATGGCTGTGTTCAGTCCTTGCCCGACATTGTGTATAACTCCCTGGATAAACCTACAGATGTCGCTTTTGTTATCTCTAGTTTGAACTGTATAACTACAACTGCTTCGGTAGGACTTACGGTTACCGGTGGAACAGGTCCATACAACTATGAGATTATTGCCCCATTGGCCAATGCTGTCGATAATGGTACAACGAGCACATTTGCTGGATTGGGACTTGGAACCTATACATTTAGGGTAACTGATAGTGAAGGATGTTCGTATGATGAAAACTATGCCATTACAGATATCAGTTCAATAGGTGTTCAGGCACAGCAGACCAAAGTGGTCACCTGTGTTGGAGATACCGATGGAGAAGGTCGTTTTCTGGTTGATGGTTTTAATACTACGTATAGCTATGATATAGATGGAGCAACACTGTTAACGGGTCAAAATAGCGGAATTATAGCATTAACCGGATTGGCAGCTGGAAACTATGTTATTTCCGTTACAGACGAGGATACTAATTGCACGGATACTGCTACGCTTACCATAGAGCAGCCTTCAACGGCCTTTGCTATTTCCAGTTTGGATGTTACGGATATGAGTTGCCAAAATGGGAATATTGGAGCCGTAAGGGTGAACACGGTTGGAGGATGGGGAGGTAATCGCTATACCTTAACGCAACCAAATGCATCTACTCGCGGACCACAAAACGGCAGTGTTTTTTCCAACCTTTCGCAAGACGGATTATATCAAATCAGCGTAACTGATGCCAACGGATGTACTGTTACGGATAGTTTTGCACTAACCGTACTGCAAGCTCCCACATTGACACTGGATACTGGAGCATCGGATTTTTGTTACGACAATTTTACCGCAGCTACTGTGGTGGTCAATGCATCCGCGGGAACGACACCCTACCAATATAGAATTAATGGAGGAGCCTTAGGTGGAAGTAATAGTTTTGCGGGTCTTACACCCGGAAATTACAGTATTGAGGTAGTTGATGCCAACGATTGTAGGGATACGGTCAGCGTGACTATAGAACCACAGGTAACAGCCCTTGCAACAACTATTCAGGAATTGGATTGCGCCGGCCCACCGGCCCAAATTCAGGTAGATATCAGCAATGGATACACCTCAGGTGGTGATTACGATATTTATGAAGTGCAGATCAACGGTGGAGGGTATTCATCGGATAACAACAATATCACGGGGAATTCTTTTGTTTACAGTATCCCCAATGATGGCTCAATTACCGTAGACACTACATATCAATTTTTGATTACGGATAGCGAGGGTTGTACGACCGAATCAAATATTGTAACCATTACCCCTCCTGAAACCATAGCTGGTTCCGTTAGTGCTGTCGATACGCAATGTGGCGACCTAACAAGCGGTATTGTAGAGGTAACCGCCGACACATCTCAAGGAATCCCTCCCTATGAGTATAGTAATGACAACGGGGCAACCTTTAGTTCCCAAAATATCTTTTCGGGATATGGTCCCGGGACACATGGTGGGTTTATGGTTAGGGATAGTAGGGGATGCGTGAGTCCGGCATATAATGTTACCATTGCAACCAGTGTTGCACTCGATGCTACTGCCACACCAACTCCGGCAGTATGTGCCGCATCCAATGTAAGGGGGTCAATCTCCACAACCATTAACAACGGGGTTTCACCGTTTGATTATGTACTATTGGACGTAGCTGGAAATTTAGTAGCTTCTTCTATAGGAACGGTTGGTACAATGGTAAACTTTCCAAATCTGGATGTGGGTAATTATACCATTGTTACCACAGACTCTCAGGGATGTGAGGATCGGGACGAGGTTGTTATCGACCAGAATACATTAGATTTAATACCCTTGGATACCCCTCCGGCGACATGTTCTGGTTCTGCCTTTCCATACAGGGTACAGGCAACAGGTGGTACCGCACCATATCAGTTTAGACTAGTAGGAGAGCCAACATTTAATGCTGCAACCTCAGGTGGGGATACTTATGATTTTACAGGTCAAGTAACTTTTGGTGTTACCTATTTTGTTGAGGTAATGGATAACCTCGGTTGTACTTATATTGAGGAAATTGATCCAATTACCGCTACCAATCCAGTAACTGTTATCGCAACGTCTTCAACCGCTTCTTGTAATGTGACGGGAAGTGGCGGAATTGATTATCAAGTCTCAGGAATTACGTCAAATCCAGGAAATTTTACAGTAACCCTCGAAAACACAGATACAGGAATTGTTGAAGCCGGGCCTACGAATTACACTACCGAACCCATACCATTTAATGATACTTTCACCGGTTTGGCTCCAGGCAACTATCAAATTATAGTTACAGATGATGATACGGGATGTAGCGGAAGTACCTTGGTATTCATTGGATTTAGCTCACCCTCAATTGTTGTGGACAACAATGTTGCGGCAACATGTAATGCCGGAGCATTTGTTACTGTAAGAGGTTTTGGTGGAACTGCACCATTTGGATATGCATACGTTCCAAATGGCGACCCAGCACCAACGGTTTTCAGTTCAGATACCACTTTTGAAATACCAGGGCCGTATCCTTCGGATTATGATTTTTATGTCCAAGATGCCAATGGATGTACCGCATTGATCACAGCAACGGCGACCCAGGAAGCAGGAATCCCAACACCCGCAATTGATGTTATTAATCAGTGTACGGCAACAAGTGGGTATCAAATTAATGTTACGGCACCTATATCCACGGGTTCAGGTTTACCGGAAGAAACTTTTATGTATGACATTGGTAGTGGTTTTCAGAGCAGCGTCAATTTTGTGGTACCCAATCCGGGAAGCTATGTGATTACCATACGGGATGGAAATGGTTGTTCAGATACCATTGCTGCCGAGGTTTTTGATTTCTTTGCGATAACGGCGGATGCTACTTCCTTCCCTACATGTAATGCAGGTGATGGAGAAATAACCGTAAATACTACCGGAGGTAGTGGAAATTTTGAATTTCAGCTAAGGGATGCGGGAACCTTGGCCCCCATTGGATCCGCCCAGAGCTCAAATACATTTACTGGGGTATTGCCAGGGGACTACAATATTTTGGTTACCGATTTAAGTTCCAATACATCGCCTTTATGTACGGACGAGGCCATTGTGAATGTTTCCACTGTAGATACTCCGGTAATTACAGCAACCCCAAGCACGGATATTTCCTGTAATGGAGCCAATGATGGCACAATAGTGGTAGAACTGCAACCGGGGAGTGATACGGATACTCCATTGAGTTATATTTTATATGATGGCGCTACTACAAATGTAATAGCAGGCCCCCAACCTTCACCGGTCTTCGATAATTTGGTTCCGGATACCTATCAAGTAGAAGTGGTTTCGGATAGAAGTTGTACGGATCGTTCCGGTGATATAATAATAAATGAACCTACACTGTTAGAGGTTGATGCCACCAATACAGAATTCAGCTGTAATCCCTCGAGCAACCAATTCAGCACGGCAACGATAACCATCTTTACCGATACAAACGGGGATGGTACAGGAACCGCAACTGGAACAGGCCCATATACCTATAGTATGAATGATGGCACACCACAGTTTGATGGAACCAATTTCCAGACCAGTAATACTTTTGAGGTCATTGATAATGGAACCAATCAAAGTATTGTTCTAACGGCTAGAGATCAGAATGGATGCGAAGAAATGACCACAGTAAATTTGAACACTCCAACGGACATTACCTTCAGCTATAACGTAAATCAAATTACCTGTGATGTTACAGGGATAGGAGTAAGTCCGGGTTCTATTGAAATTATTGTGAATGAAGGTATAGGAAACTATGAAGTGGAGATTTTACCTTTAGGCTCGGAACCGGCCTTGAATTCTGGAGGCACTGACCGTGTGGTTTGGCCCATTTCAACACCTGGAGATTACATATTCGCCGTAACCGATATAGGAAACGGAGGCTGTTCTTATTTAACGGCAACCGTTAACATGCCAGAGTACAATAATATGGACGCCATAATTGCCGAGGTAAGGCCGGTAACCTGTTTTAATGGTAATGATGGTGAAATTAGCTTGGAAATCAATAATTATAGCGGAACATATAACTATGAGGTTTTCTCAAGGGACAACCTTGGTGCTGAAACTACGACAGGAGTAACGGGAAGTTTCGATACCAACGCTCCAATTAATAGCCCAGAGCTTATAACGGGATTACCTGCCGGTAATTTAATTGTTTACATTGAAGCTCTGGACACCCCATTTTGTGATGTGGTAAGTAATATTGCCACGGTAAGGTCTCCGGATAGAGCATTGTCCGTTTCGGCAATTCAGACTTCTGAGGTCACCTGTAACGTTCCCGGACTGGGAGAGATTACGGCTACAGGAGACGGTGGTTGGGGAACTTATGAATATCAGCTTATTGCTCCAGACGGTATTACCGTATTGGTGGATTATCCAAATACAAATCCAATCTTTGAAAATTTGTCTACAGGGAACTATACGGTGAACATTAGAGATTTTAGGGGTTGTGAGGAAAGTACCGCTATAAATCTTCCGTTACCCACGCCAATAACAGCAGATATTCAAGTGGTAAGTCCACTTGCCTGTAATAATGACAATAATGGAATCATAGAAGCGTATAATATTGCTGGAGGTCAAGGGCCAGGAAACTATCTCTATCAATTGAACCGAATAACGGATGGTACCAACAGTGGTCTTCAAACCACCCCAACATTTGCAAATTTATCCGCAGGGGAATATACTATCACAATTTTTGATGGATGGAACTGCAGTTTCACAACGCTTCCTATAACCGTACAAGATCCGGAAATTGTGGTTGCCGAATTGGTTGAACTACAGCCGCCAGGATGTGGAGATTTGGGTAGAATGGAGCTTACCGTTACAAATCCAGAAATGGGAGTGGACTATTTTTATAGAAGGGCAGGAACGGCGGATGCCTTTACACCATTTGGTGCAGGACTATCCAGTGTTGAAATTGCAGCGGATATTACAATTGATCCGGGGCCGTTCCAATATGAGGTTCAAAATTCCAACGGCTGTCCTTTTGAACTTTCCAATCAAATTTCTTTGGACCCAGCGGCGCCATTGGTAATTGCGTTGGACTTGACAAATGCAACCATCAATTGTGCTGGTGAAGCTACAGGGATTATTCGTTCCGAGGCATTTGGAGGGATTGGAAACTACATCTATACTTTGGTGAACTCCAATGTTCCCCCGTATCCAACAACAGCCAGTACGGTAAGGCCCGCCCAAGATTCAGGAATATTTAGGAACCTAAACCCAGGCACCTATTATGTATATGTGCAAAGCGGTGGTTGTGAAGCAATTTCAACCCCTATCGTCATCGAGCCAAAACCACCATTGGTATTGGATTACTTGGAAGCGGTTCCCGTAACCTGTCATGGGGATAGCAACGGACAGATTATCATAGAAGCTAGTGGAGGTACCGGCGCCATTAGATATTCAATTTCTGATACATTGAGTGAGTTTTTTGAAGGAGATGATCCTGTAAATCCCAATAGGAAAACGTTCAATGATTTATCACCAAGAACCTATGATGTGATTATACAAGATGATTTGGGCTGTACCATAACAAGAACAGTGGAGATAACGCAGCCCATGGAATTACTGGCAGGTATAGCAGCCACTACCCCTGAAATATGTTTGGGTGATATGGATGGTACATTGACTTTAGACGTAACTGGCGGTACGGCACCCTACTATACCAGTGTAAACTCTGCGGATGATGCAGATTTTGTCCAAAACGACACCATGTTCTTTGATGGTCTTCAAGGTGGGGAAACCTATGTTATTTTCATCCGGGATTTCAATGGATGTCAAACGAATATAGTAGCTGATATTGGAGTGGGAATAGAACTCATGGCGGAACCCATAGTTGCATATGGTTGTGAGGGCATTTTTCCAAACAGTACGGCAACGGTGTCCATTGCAGATAGTTCATTGCTTCCCAACCTTTTATTTTCCTTGGATGTGGATGATATTCAGCTTGCCAATGATCAAAGAATATATGGAGATTTACCACCAGGGGAACATACCGTTTATATTTATCATCAAAACGGCTGTGTAACGTTTGTAGAGTTTGAGATTGATGCTTATGAACCCTTGGTTTTGGAAGCGGAGAAAATAGGGCCAACAGAAATAAAGGCAGTTGCGACAGGTGGTTTTGGAGGTTACGAATACTTTTTTCAGGGAGAATCATTTGGAGAAACAAACATTTTTACCATAGCTATGGATGCAAATGTGAATATTATGGTTCGGGACCAGAATGGATGTGTAGCCAATTTAGTAATGCCCTTTGATTTTGACGGGATGCCTGAAATGCCGGATTTTTTCACACCGGACGGTGATAACCTCAATGATTATTGGACAATAGGAAATAGAGAGTTCTTTCCAAATATAGATGTTAAAATATATGATCGTTATGGCAGGGTAGTGGCTATATTGAATGATGTTAAAGGTTGGGATGGAAAATATGAAGGCAATGAATTGCCCACTGGGGATTATTGGTACGTTGTTAACGCCAATGATAATGAAAAGCAGCAATTTGTAGGACATTTTACGCTTTACAGATAGGGAGTATCCAATTTTTAAGTATATTTAATTGCAGGATTACATGCAATGGTATCTTAATCCAAATCTTAAACAAGCCGATTTAATGGACAACAATGAGCCTATCCTAATTTCTTCCTTTCTAACAAATGATTACCAAAGTCTTGACTACTCTGTTTTTTTGTTGAATTTATACCTCAACGGGTATGATAAAGAAGATAAACCCTATACCATTGAATACAATACATTGTTGATGAGTTATCATGCTTGGAAGGGTAAGGATTTGGATGAATTTTGCCAGAGCCAAACCCTGAGTTATTTTTTGTTAAATCCTAGGAATGATTCGGCTGAGGCTAGGGAGGCTTTCTGCATTGAGATTCGGGAATTTTTATTGGGCAATTAAATCAGGTATCAAAACTAAGATTGTCTTTAAATTCCTAAAATACAAAGTCAAGATTCCATTTAAATTTATATTTTTGCAAACCAATTTCGGGATGTAGCCCTCGGCTACGATCGGGATAAACTGCACTACATAAACTGCAGTTTTTTAAAGATTTTTTCGGGATGTAGCGCAGCCCGGTAGCGCACACGCCTGGGGGGCGTGGGGTCGCAGGTTCAAATCCTGTCATCCCGACGAACCTAGAAATAGGTTATAACAAAACACTGTTAATCGTATGATTATCAGTGTTTTTTGTTTTCACACATTTTTTTTGATGCCAAATAATACCATTTAAAACCAATAAGAAGGTGTGCAAATAGGTGTGCAGTTTTTAATCATAAATGCACTAACTTTATGGAGCTTTGAAGCGTGATTTGACTTTCGTCTTTGCAAATTATTGTTTAATACAAATCACGTAAAATGAAGACATTAAGTACATTTTCTATTAGTTTCTTTACAAGAAAATCAAGAAGTAACCCCAACAAACTTTCCATCTATGCACGTATAAACGTCAATGGAAAAAGAGCAGAAATCAGTGTAAAACGGTGTGTAAATTTCGAACAATGGGACTCTGCCAGAAATAGAGGCAAGGTAAATTCTGAGAAAATGAGAACCCTAAACGCCTATTTAGACCAAGTGTACGGCAAACTACTCCAATGCCATAAACAGCTATTAGAAGAGGATAAAATAATAACTTCCGATGCCATTAAGTCCCGATACCTAGGGGAAGATGAGAACAGTAAAACACTAAAGGATTTAATAGCCTATCATAACAATAATATGATTCATGTGCTTAAAGCGGGAACCATGAAGAACTATTACACCACAGAAAGGTATCTAGAACGGTTTTTACAGAAAAAAAGAAAGGTAAACGATGTCTTCCTAAAACAATTGAACTTTAGGTTTATTACAGATTTTGAACATTATTTAAGAAACTACAAAAACTCTCAAAAGGAGCTTGTTCTTGGAAATAACGGAGTGATGAAACATCTGGAACGTTTAAAGAAAATGGCAAACCTAGCTGTTAAACTGGAATGGATGAACAAAAACCCATTTAATCAATTCCAGCTAAAATTCAAGAAATACGATAGGGTCTATTTAAATGAGAGAGAACTAAAACTATTGGAGGAAACTCACTTTAGGAGTGAACGCTTACAGCGAGTAAAAGATTGTTTTATTTTTTCCTGTTACACAGGGTTATCTTATATAGATGTCAAGGAACTTACAGAAAAGAACATCGTTAAAGGGATAGATAACAACTACTGGATATATACCAAAAGAGAAAAGACGGATGAATCGGTAAAAGTACCCTTATTACCCAAAGCATGGTCTATCATTGAAAAATATAGGACATCCCAAGAAATGATTATCAAGGACAAGCTGTTGCCCCTAAGCTCAAATCAAAAAGTAAACACGTATTTAAAAGAAATAATGGAGTCCTGCGGTATTCACAAGAATATTTCGTTTCATGTTGCCAGACATACGTTTGCCACAACGGTAATGCTATCTAACGGTGTTCCCATTGAAACGGTATCCAAACTCTTGGGACATACCAAGCTTTCCACGACACAAATCTATGCTAGGGTTGTGGAGAGTAAAATAAGCGAGGACATAAATAATTTATTGGAACGGTTCGAGGAAAAGAGAAGTAAAGTTATAGGTAATTGTTGAGAAGTGAGATGTGGCATTGTTGAAATAGAACAACTCTTCCCAAGGTCGAGTTGTTTCCAGTTCAACAAGCATTCCATCATCATAATTATTTTAAATAGTTTTTGTACTTCAAATAGCTATGAAGAAGGTCAATCAATTGGAAAAGTTAAATATGAATGGCGATTCCAGCACTTATGCTGATATTGTTCTTCAATGAACCATTACTTCGTTCTATCGAGAGGCTTTCATCTCCATTTTTAATAAATGTTTTTTTTCTGAAAAGAAAAAAGCCATCCTTTTCGTGAAACAACAGACCTATTCTTTCTTTCAATGGGAAGTTATATCCAAAAGAAACCATGAAACTTAATCGATTGCTTTTCTCTATATCAAAAACAAGATTGGGTTGAAGTCGGATGTTCCTTTGCGAAAGAAAAACATCTGTTTCTCCATTCTTAAAAGATATTCCGTTAATTTTAAAATCCCCCGTGTTTTTGAAGTTGCCAATAGAGTATTTTAGTTCTTGATAACCAAAATTCACTCTAGGTATAACAAAAATAGGTCGTCCGTTGGGGTTAAGGTTTATGCTCCTTGAGATAGACAAATCATGTGAAGTAATTCCACTTTTTGATATACTACTTTCATTTGAATAGCCTAGAAAAAAATTAGGTTTGAATTCGTATAAAAGCGAATAGGTCAGACCATACACATTTTCTTCAGTAGTTGATAAGCCTTGTTGAATTTCCAAAGCTGGGTTTTCAAATACGACCATATTGGATGCGATATCTATTGATGTCCATGTAAACCATGCTTCTTGTCTTAACCTAAGAAGGATTCTTAGAAATTTGTTTAACGTTTTTTTGGCATTGTTTGTTTTTGAATAATCAATTGATCTAAACAGATTTTCCGATTTTTCATCTGGTAAAATTATATTGTAACTATCCCAAAAGTTAGGTTCATACTTTTTTGGTTCGTACAACAAGATATCACCAAATTGTAATCTATCTGAATAAGTTATCCCAATTTTGTTGGGCTCAACTTCTGTAGTTACATAATTACTTGATAGCTTAAACAATTTTCCTCTTTGTTTAAAGGCGGTCTCATAATTGGAACGCTTAAATCTCCAGACCTGATTCTCATCTTGTTCATATGTAACAGTATAATTTAAATATTGCCGACCCTTTAATGATGATTTGGAGTAGGAATAATTGTTTAATTCAGCTTTTATAATGGCATAGGATGAATCCATAACATATACGTGACCCGATAGCTTATTTTTATTTTGAAAGTAAATCTTATATACATCATTGCCCCGCTGTCTTAAAGTATCTTTTATCTTATATTTGAAGCCGCTGGGGTTACCTAAAAAAGCCTCTCTTCTAGATACAATGTCAAATCTATGGATGTGATGGGCACCGGCATAAATTCTTCTATATAAGGAGTCCAACTGTTGGCTTTCATACTTCCTGAACTCGTTGAGTTTTACATCGCCAGATCGACGTCTAATTTTATAAGGTTTTTTGATGGATTCTAAGGTGGTTTCTATAATATAAGCTGGTTTTTCCTCCTGCCCCCAATGGATGATCTCTCTAAAAAAACCTTTATGGCGTTCTTCTATTTTTGGGTAATTTTGGGGAATAGCATTTATGGCCTTCCTGATTAGCTCCTTTCCAAAATCCATAGTGATGACGGTAACTTCTTCTAATTCTGTAACATTGGAAGTTAATATTATTGTATGGTTTCCTTCTTTCAAGTATATTTTTTTGGTTTTATAACCTACAGACGATATCACAATATCATTTTTCTCAATATCCTTGCGAAGCACAAGTCTGAATAATCCATTTTCGTTTGATATTGTCCCCAAATTGGTATTTTCAACCCGAAGGTGGACAAAAGGCAAGGGGTCACCGTGTTCATCGATTACTTTCCCGGAGATAGTGATTTGAGCGGAAGCCGCATGAAAAGCTAAAATGAACAATATTACTGCCGATAGATTACGATAGTTCTTAATACTATTTTTTAATATTATTCGCATATAGTCCGGTCCAAGTTTTGAGCATTAGTTATTTAGTTCGATAGGCTTTTTTTAAAAGAAATACTATATAAATTTTCTCCAATAAACCCTTACTCCAAGGTATTACAATTTTTAGAAAAAAAAGACCTTAATAATCTCAACAAAAAAGTGCAAGTTGTAAATTAGAAAGGCCAAGATTACTTAAAGTAAGTATACTCACTTACCTACTCGCAAGCCACCATAAAGCGCCTAAAACAAGTCCAATCAAAAACCAACCACCTCCGTTAACTTCTTTGGCTTCTTTCTTATTTAATTCATTCACCCCTAAAATTTCTAAATTTTCCATTCTACTTTGTTTTAAAATTATTATTACTTCCCAAAAATCAAGTCCATGATTAGCATTCCGGCCATAAAACCAAGGAAGAAACCAAATATGCCCCCTTGTACCTGCTTAGCTTCATGAAGCTGTAATTCTTGAACTCCCAAACTTTCTAAATTTTGCATTTTTAAAAATTTTAATTAAACATTCATTTTATAATCAAAACCAGAGATTTCTGTTGTGCACAATTTTGAGTTACATAGCAAATATGAAC
Source organism: Flavobacteriaceae bacterium (assembly GCA_039985375.1). Lineage (GTDB taxonomy): Bacteria > Bacteroidota > Bacteroidia > Flavobacteriales > Flavobacteriaceae > Flagellimonas. The sequence continues at coordinate 17,620 of JBDWSS010000091.1, read as the reverse complement.
AAAAGCACTCTCATTTTTTGAGAGTGTGAAAATTTTAGAAATACCGTGTATTTATCTCAATGACAAGTACCCCAAAGACAGAAAAATGAAATTATGAAGAATATGAAACATCAAACCAAAATAAAAATTGTACTTCAAGCGTATATAACTAAGATATATACCTAATATCAACTGAATGAGTATCAAATTTGGAATGAATAACATCTGGAAAAGGGAAGTGAACTCGTAATTGGTGATATGAATTAAACCGAAAGCCAAAATATTGTAGTAAATAAGTATGTCAACTTTTTTACCGATTTCCTTTTCAATCCTATTGTTAAGAAAAATGTATGGTAAAATGGAGAGGCCTAGCATTAACACTATTTTTGTCAATAGGGAAAAACTAATTATTTCAAAAATATTCAGGAAAATTACAATTTGAAATGATATTCCTATTGCTAAATTTAACCTTGTGGGTTTTAAAGGAAGTCTAAAGGCAATCTCTTCTATAATAGGGCCTAAAAGGATTATGTAAAACAATTTTAATGGTGGTGAATTGGCAATGAACTCTCTTGTATTAAAAAGGGTTTTGAAAGATTCGAAAAATGAGATGGAGAGAACCAGCAATATGCCCCATATAAGTACAGAAAGTGAATCAAAAAATATGAAGGAGACAATTTCCCTCAAAACGATTTTTAAATTTATCTCATTTTTTAAATGAACAAACTTACTTGGTTTAGAAATAAATTTAGAAAGTTGAGCAAATATCTTCATTCAGTTGTGTAGGTAAAAATGGCCAACGAAAATTAGTTAAATAAATGTTCGCTAACCATTCCACCATTTTTATTACTAATGTTCTATAATCATTTCAGTGACAATATGGACCGCAACAAGCACGGATCCAATAGCAATGCCTATACCACGACCTACGGCTCTACCTGCCTCCTCTGGGGTGATACTACCACCATTAATAAGCAAGAGGTCTCGTTCATTTAGTTCTTTTAAATCTATTTTTAACATTTTAATGAGTTTTAAGTTAATTGTGATAAGTTCGATAATGAGCACCAACAACTGCATCAATACCTTCCCCTATACCTTCCCACATTGCTTCAAAAAAACCTTTGTAGGCCTTGCCAGCGTTAATATGAGGGCTACCTCCATTTATTGCAATAACCTCGTCTATTGATAATTCAGTGATTTTTTCCATCTTTTAATTTTAATTAAACATTCATTTTGTAATCAAAACCAGAAATTTCTGTTGTGCACAATTTTGAGTTACATAGCAAATATGAACAAAAGCACTCTCATTTTTTGAGAGTGTCAAAAACCTCAAAAAACGCAATTAATGGAAAGAAAGCATACTTAATGCTAGAAAAAATCAATCTAAAAATTGAAATAAAATTCTATTGTTCAGTTTTAAAAACTGAGGATATTTTATCACTTAGAAAGGCAGAGGTTTCTTTTTTTATGTTGGCAAAATTTTGCCTCTGGTACTTTTTAGCTAGAACACCATCCTTTAAGTAATAAATATCAGAACATATATCGGTAAGTGATTCAATGATATGACTTGAAATTAGGATGGTACAACCCTGTTCTTTCTTTTTTTCAATAATACTTTTAAAAAGCTCAACGCCTTCCATATCAATACCATTAAAGGGTTCATCCAATATATAAATTGGTCTTTCTAATAACAAGAGTCCCAAAAAGGATATTTTCTTTTTCATTCCAGTGGAATAATGCTCCACGTACTTAGTTAAAGGCAAATCAAAAACATCTATCAATTCGTGCATATCGGAATTTTTATTATCCGATGTTCTTAAGAGAAAATTTAAATATTCTCTTCCTGTGATTTTCGGAAAAAAAAAAGGAACTGTTGGAAGGTAAGCTATGTGATCTTTTATAGGATCAAAACTACTGAGGATTTCTCCTTCGTACTTTTTTAAGCCACAGATACATTCAAAAAAGGTAGATTTTCCAGCACCATTTCTTCCTATAATCCCATGAATTTCATGCGGCTCGAAAAATGTATTTACTCCTTTTAATACATGTTGGTTTCCGTAACTTTTCCTTAATTCTTTTACCTCTAAAAAATCCATAAAATCAGCTAGTCATTATTTGTGTTATATTATAAATTGCCTTTCTTTTCAAAAAATAAAAGTATATCAGTGCAATTACTGATAAAAGTGGATTAAAAAAGCCCATTATTAATATACCAATAGATATACCAAGGCTTATTTGAATTGAGAATAGATTGTTTAAATATGCATACTTGGATAACATACAATTGATTACTCCTAGGCAGGAAGCAAAAACTACGAAAAGAAAATCTAAATTTTTTGTAAAAAAAACGTTGGAAATGAAAAAAATGACTGATAAAAACAAAGTTTTTTTAAATACTGATCTTATTTTAAGATGTATAAACTCCGTGCTTTTACACTTCGAAATCCAAATCCAATAAATAGGTTCAACTTTTTGATAGTAAAAACCAATCGTAATTATAAAAAACGCATAACCTGCCGTGGCTAAGTTATAGTTCCCTACAGAAAAACCTATAATACTTATACCTATTGTAATCAAATGAATGTACCAATACTTTCTAAAACCTTCAATAAGTTCAAAATCTTTCATTAAGAAACTTAAATTTATTTTTTCCAGAATTGAAAACGAAAAATCAAAATAAAAAAAGGAAATCAAAAGTGTAAAAATCAAGGCAAAAACTATAGCGTAATAGTAATCTAAAAAAAAGAAAAGAATAAGGAATGGTAGTGCAATCAGTATGTTAATTAAAAATAAACAGCTATATCTTTTGCGATAAAAGAACAACCAATCTCTTTCTTTTTTTTTCGGTGTTAACAAATACATTGTACTAACAAATAAAACAGAGGCTATTATCTCTCCATAATCATAAGCTTTCAATTGCCTTTGAAAAAAGAGCAAACCTAAAATCAGTATAGGATATATTAGGATATAAGGAATACCAAAATGTAAGATTTCCCTATGAAATATTATAAACTTATATTTTAAATATGCTATCAAACTTTGAAAACAAAAAACATCTAGTTTTTAAAACTAGATGTCAAAAAAAAACATTTTTTATTTATGCTAGTAAGCCTTATGTGTTCCTAATGGGCCTAAAAGATATATTGCAACAACTACTGCTAAAGGTAAAAAACCTCCATCAGTTTCTGTAATTTCTTTGGCATTTAACTCTTGAACCCCAAAACTTTTTAAATTTTCCATTTTTTTAAATTTAAATTAAACATTCATTTTGTAATCAAAACCAGAAATTTCTGTTGTGCACAATTTTGAGTTACATACCAAATATGACCAAAAGCACTCTCAAAAAATGAGAGTGTCAAAATTTTAACAACCCTTTCAAAATTTCAAAACTATTGCCTCCTGATAGGTTTCTTTCCGTAGTTGCATCTAGTTGTTCCAGATAGTAACCACATCTAAACTTTGTTGGTTCGGTATATACATAACTTCGAATAGTGAAATCATAGCACACAGGAGCATTCATCTCCTTCATGGTTTCAATAATCCTGAAAATAGTTGCTTGGGACACCTTCAATCTTTTTGCCAATTGTTTTGGACTACCTGTGGCCTCCATATGTATTAGTTGATCCACACGTTCCAATAGCGCTATTTGTTTTGTCAATTTTTTCATTTTACAGCTTCTTATAATTAATTACACTATTTTATTAGTTATGTTAATTGTGGTATTTGTTGTTCCCAAAGCTTATAGTAAGCGCTTTTTTTTTCATAAAGCTCTTTATGTGAACCTTCTTCTAAAATTTTTCCCTGTTCAAGAATTACAATCTTGTCAGCATTTACTACGGTACTCAATCTATGGGAAATGAGTATAATGGTCTTATTTTGATTGCGCATGCGCTCAATGGTTTTTTTTATAAAATTCTCTGAACTACTATCCAAGGATGATGTAGCTTCGTCCAATACTAGAACTTCAGGTTTTTTATATAAGGCACGGGCTATAGCGATACGCTGTCTTTGACCACCTGAAAGGGTAGCTCCATTTTCTCCGAGATAAGTATTGAATCCATTGGGTAAGTTTTCTATGAAGTCCAGTATTCCAATATCTGTACATATTTTAAGAATTCGATCCATATCTGGTGCAAATTCTCCCACTGCAATATTTTGAATCACATTCCCTGCAAAAAGGTCAATTTCTTGGGGAACCACACTAACCAAACTGCGGAGACTTTCATTATCAATGTACTTTAAGTCAACATCGCCTATCATAACGCGACCACTTTTTATGGGGTAAATATTTTGTAGCAATGATATTAGGGTTGATTTCCCCGATCCACTTTCACCAACCAATGCAGTTACTGCACCTTTTTCCAATGTTAAATTCAGATCTTTAAAAACATCAACTCTTGTTCCGTAGCTAAAACTTGCCCCTCGGAATGTAATGTTTCCGATTTTTTCTTTTGTGAGTTCTATTGTTTTATCCATCTCCTCTCGTTCCAAATCCATTATTTCAAACAAGCGATCTGCTGCAATAAGTGCATTTTGAATTTCTTTATTTGCTCCTATAAGGCTGGATAAAGGAGTTGTAAAATATCCGATAATGGCATAAAATGATAATAATTCACCTGGTGTTATCTCACGATCAATTACAAATCCAGCCCCAGACCAAAGGAGTATTATTGTAAAGAGCTGAGCTATGGTATTTGAGCTAGTTCCGGAAAACACAAAGTTTAACGCTGATTTATACCCACTCTCTAGCAACTTTATGAAACGCGTTTCAGTTTTTATATTGGCAAAATCTTCCAAACCAAAACGTTTGATGGTTCCCATTGCGTTTAGAGACTCTACTAACTGACTTTCCAGTTCAGCAGTATTCTCCATTACCTTACGCTCGACCCTTTTATTGAGCTTGTTAACAATGATATAAATGAGAATATATAGAGGAATAATAATGAACATGATCAGGGCAAGCTTCCAATAGTAGGTGAACATAATGCCAAAAGAGAATAGTACAATTAACAAGTTCACTGTTAAATTCAGGGATACACCATTTATAAAATGTCTAATTTTTACAGCATCATTGATTCTTGATATAATCTCCCCAACACGCATGGTGTCAAAAAATTGTTGAGGTAATTTTAATAGATGTTTGTAATAACCCAATATTAATCGAGCATCAATTTGTTGCCCTGTTTTAACAAGAAAAATATCTTTGAATGCACCAATGAACAGTTGAATAACCAAGAGGATAACCATGATAACACCTAATAGGTTCAATAGCTCTATATTATCATCTACTAATACATAATCTGTTATTTTTTGAATATATATTGATGTTGAAAAACCCAATAAAGTATACACCAAAGCTCCAATGAAAGCTTGAATCAAAACAGATTTATGAGGCTTTAGTAAAAACCAAAAGCGTTTGAATATCGAAATCTTTTCATTCCCTTCCTTGAATTTTTCACTTGGTAACATTAATATGAGAACACCAGTCCATTCTTTTTTAAATTCTTCATGGAGTCGTTTTTCCATTTTTCCTGTAGCAGGATCCATTATTTTAATATGGGTTTTGTCAATGTCATAGATTACCACATAATGGTGTAATTGTTCTTTAATAATTATATGGGCAATCGCAGGCTTTGGGATTTTAAAAAGGCTTTCAAAATCACCTTTTACACCTTTAGCATCAAAACCTAATTTTTCGGCTGCTTTAATTAATCCATAGACATTAGTGCCTTTTTTATCAGTACCAGCGTATTGCCGGATTCTGGAAATTGGTATTTCAAACTTATAATGTGCCGAAATTGACGCTAAACATGCTGCACCGCAGTCGGTTATATCATGTTGCTTAATGGTTACTTTTGCCATGCATTAATTATTCGTTCCTGGGTTCATCCAATCATCAACCTTGTCATAAAGTAGATTAAATAGGGTGCGTTCAGCTAGTTCAAATCGGGCATTCAATGTCATTCCTTTTTTTAAGTGTCCTTTAAAACCATTGTTTAATTGTAAATACTTGATGTTGATTTTGCATAGTACTTTAAAGACAGGGTTGTTGTCAACTATCTCTATATCATTGCCTATTTCTAAAATTTCTCCTTTGACAAGTCCCCATTGGTTATAATTAAAAGTGTCTATTTGAAAATTTACCGACTTGTCTTTATCTAGAAGTCCAATGTCGTTGGGATATATATAGCATTCCACAATTAAATTGGAATCCGGCGAAATCTCACCAAGTTCCATACCTTGATTTACGAACATTCCATTCGTAAATCCCTTTGCATTTAATATGGTTCCTTTTATTGATGCTGTTAGCACATAATTTTTTTTCTCCTGTTCCAGACGTTTATAACCACTGGAAAGTTCCTCAATATCCTTTTTGAAGTTGGTAAGATCCAGTTGCCAGGAATTAATAGTTTGGACTTTATGTGTTCTAATGTCGGTTAGAGCTACATCATTTTTAAATTTTGAATCTTCGTAATCAACCTTGGAGATTACACCTTTTTCATAGAGGGTTAAATTTCGTTCATAGTCCCTATGCTCTTTTTGATATATGGTTTGTAGTTCATCTCTTTTCTCAATGAACAGCAAATACTCCTTTTTATATCGATTGGAAATAAGACCTTTTAGATTGACTTTTTTGTTATTTATTAGATATTCTAAATCTTTAATAACCGCATTGGTTTCGTCAATTTGAATTTTTAAAAGGGACATTCTTTCCTTTAGGTCAGAGCTATTCAAGACCAACAAGGTGTCTCCTTTGTTAACCTTTTGATTATTTCTAAGGTTGGAAAACAATATTTCTCCAGAACTTATCAGTGTCAGGGACACACGCTCTTTATTGGGCTTTAAGATACCTCTGGAAGTGTTATAAACTGACACTTTAATTAATGGCAAGGACGCCAAACTTAATAGTATGGACGATAAAATGATTGTATAAATAATCTTGCTTCTATTACTGTGTTTAAAATAATGTACCTCAAGGGTAGCATTTAATATTTCCTTGGGAAAGATTTGTTTCATGTGTTTTTGGTTATTTCAGTACCACGTTTACCGAAATTGGATATTAAAGAATTATAATCAGTTAATTACTCTATTTTCCTACAAAATGTTTATGCAAAAGATTAGTTTTTTCAATAATTATCCAATTAAAAGGGACGAAAAAGGATTAAAAGGGACGAAAAAGGATAAATTGAAACTATTTATGACCAAAGAATATGAATATAGCGGTGGGATTTTTTCTTTGTTTGGACATCAAAGATTGTCGCTTTGAATTTGCGATTATTCCAAAATCATATTTTTTAGTACCAAAACAGACCATTTGAGAACAAATGAGGTTTCCATTTTAATAATTTATAGGTTACATTTATAGAGCTAAATACAGCATTTTTTTAAGTACGGTTATCTACTTTTTTTGATTTGACTTTCCAGATAACAGTACCCATCAAGAAGAAGTAATTTTTTAAGAGTAAGGTAACTGACTTTTTAGTCAGTTGGCTCGGAATTTTGACCAGCGGGAAAAAGGGAAGAGCAAGAGGGTAGCGTGCTCGCGCAGCGCTACATATCTCATTTACTTCGTAAAGCCTTTGTTTGTAGGCGTTTTCGAGAATTGGTCAAAAATTCGAAATCTGAAGATTTGACGCAAAAACGCTCAAACCCCCAGTAAATAGGCAATTATTTGCAGCAAAAAGTGAAAAATAGGAGGAAGAAAGTCTTGAGAAAATCACTGTGCCTAAAATTCTCCATGAAAAGCTACAATATAAAATGGATGAGCTAAAAAATAATTTTAGCTATGTACTGGATAAGGTAAAGATTGTGAAAAGTAGTTTTGAGGAGAACCGTTTGAGATTGTAGATTACGGAAGGAGAGCTCGAAAAGTTTAAAAGGGCTTTAAGAAATCTGTAGATATTATATACTTTTTTATTCATGGAACATATTATTAATTCATACCGCAGTATTTCGTATCATTTGGATTGAACTAGAGGTGTACAATAATGTTTATATAATAAAATATTTGTAGCCAACTTTGTGGTTTTACGCAATCATTTACTTGTTAAATTTTTATATATTTGATTACCTCTTTGAGTTGTAAATTCTCCCTAAACCTTGTCTCAATCTAATATTGTTTTGTAGTAGAAACTACTATAAAATACAATTATTTATGTATGAAATTAACAAAGGTGTAGGATTGAATATTTACACTCACTTAATAATAAAAACTAAAAATTATAGAAACACAGTTACAAGATATAAATGATTTTTACGATAGAATAATCCCATCAAAAGCAGGCGGACTATTAATATATATACTTCACAAAAAGATAGAATTGCAAGTAATTCCACATCACTTTGAGGAAATAGATTTGGAATATGCTTTAGAAGAAGTTTTAGAAATTGCTTCCATCGGCAAACCACAAGTAGAGAAACTTACCCAAGAATTACTTCATTTTTTTATTGAGCATCCTAGAAATTACCCTTACAAATATATCCTTACCTCTCACGCAACCCGATTTTTGGATTTTCTCGGAAATAAGCTGTTTAATGAACACAAACACTTTCCACTTAGAAAAACATTTCAGAATTATGGATTGTTTAAGGCAGAAACTATTGAAGAAATTACAGACTTTAAAGTTTGGTTTGAGAATAATTTTAAGAATAGTAGTAGAACTTTAATTGAAAATCATCTTGAAGCTTTTAAGGATGTCATTAATGAGTCTATCATTAGACTCAACAAGATTATTTCTAGTCCAGATAATGTTGCATTAGATAATTTAGATGAATTTACACAGTTATTTCGTGATAGTGTTTCCCGTTCTGATGAAATAAATGAAACACTACAACTTAGCGGCAACCTCAGAGCTCAAATACGTACAGTAGTTGAATATTTTGATAGCAGAGTAGCTAGTGTCAATCATATTTTAGCACAAAAAGACCCTCAGATTTTAAAAGATTTAAAGACTGATTATGATGCTGCCTTACTAATAAAAACAGAGGTGTTTAACTTTTTTGACCTTGTAAAGGAAAAGCTAGACCAAATTATTGATAGATACATCTACGCAGATAAACAATTGGCAAATTTTAAGGAGAACTTTAGAACCAGAACACAATTCCAAAGGAACCTTCGTAAGTTTTTAGAAGTAAGTCTCGAAGCTGCCGTCTACGACCGTAATGAAGGTATAAGGTTTTATAAACCACTTGAGATAAAAACCATTCCAGAGGAACGTTTTAAATATCTAAACGTTAAAAAATACGATACATTTATTAAAAAGAAGAGTTATGTGCTAGAACAGGAATTAGACCCAGTTTATGCGCTAGAGCAGACAAAGAACGCAAATGTCGCACTCGATAAACAGGAAGAAGTGGCACGACAACTCAACATCTTTAAAATTAACTTATCAAAACAAGTAGATACAGACCTTACTGAAGAGTTCTACAGACTTCTTGAAGAGACGAAGGATGAAAACATCGCTTTAAAAGTAGTTTTTGATATTCTGAAGTATGCAAGCAAACACAAAGAATACGATTTAAAAATCGAACAAAATATACCTGAAAAGTATCAGGATAAAAACATATTAATATGGCAAATGAACATATTGCAGAAGCAGTAAATAATCACTTTGTAGATATTTTTAAGAAGGCAGATGTTCAAAAGCATTTTGCGGATTTAAATATAGAATTTTTACGAGGTAGGCACATTCAGGATGATGCTCACTACTTTCATAGATTATTGTCTAAATACTTTATAGAACTTAAGAAGTACTACGAAGTATTTTACAACCTCCAACTAGATAAAAAAACATTTGAAGGCGTTACCTATTTCTTTTTGACTTTTTATGAAGATTCAAAAGGCGTGCTTTCAGCTAATTCAAGACATAGAGACTTAACTCCTATTGAAACTATTATTGCCATTACCTTATTACAAATGTATTATGAAAGGTATTTTGACAATGTAAAAGAGATTTCGTTTCAAGATATTAAGGCAAAAATTAAAGAAAGTGAATTTAGCCATTTATACAAATTGGCATTTTTTAAAAATGGAAATCGCGACAATTTTACGCCTAAAGAATGGGCTAACCTTACTAAGAATTTTAAGAACGTTATTCAGGATTTTGAGCAGTTGGGATGGGTAGATAAATTTATTCAAATAGATGATAAAAACTTCTCATTTGTCATAAAGGAGGCTATACATCGTTTCCAGACAATGTATGAATACGAAATTTCAAACTTCGAAGAGTTCGTTAATAATTTAGACCAATCAAATTATGAATAAACTCCCTCTCATACATTCCATATCTACGGTAAACGTTGTCAAGCATTACAATCAAGATTACCTTGTTCACGATACGCGTACAGATTTTACGGGGCCTAACGGAATAGGGAAATCTCTACTAGCCGATTTACTCCAAATACTATTTATCGCAGAGCGAAAGAAAATTCATTTTGGCACCGATAGCGTAAAAAAAGAACATCGCCAGATACACACTATTCCTTATAGCGGTCCCAATGCCTATTTCTTTTTAAATATTGAAGTTGAGTATAAAATGTACTTGACCTTTGGAGTGAATATCCCAAATACAAGTTCTGGTCAAATCAAGTTGTTTCGGGTGTTAAATGCGCCTTTTGATACTAGTATTGATAGCAGAAAAACAGTAAAAGAGCGTCAAAACATTAGCGAATATCTTATTCCAGAAGACAGACTCATATACCACAACAACTTCATAATAAATAAGACTATTCCATCCATAGATGTTCTCACAAGGCATCTACGCGATAACTACGAGCTTCACTTAGACATTTATTCAAAAAAGGCAGAGCGCAAGGAATTATATCAGTTCTTTTACGATAAAAACATACTGCCTCTCAACCTTAGTCAAGAAGCACATCTTACCGCTTTCGCGAAAGTGCTACAAGCTTTTTCAAAAGCAAACACACTCGATACAGATAAAGATATTAGTCTTAAAAATTTTCTGTTCGAAAATAAAAAAGCTGAAATTGAGGACAACTATAAGCAGAACAAAAAGAATCTCGATGATTATGTAGCCCGTTATAAAAACCTGAGTTTGCTTATTGAAGCGCTAAAAGGTAAACGAGAATTTTTAGAAGATTTAGAAACGCTTTCAAAAGCATATACTAGTTCAGAAAAAGAGTATTTTCAATATAAGTACCATCAAGAAAAACAAGAATTTGATACCCAATGCAAGGAATGGGAGGACATAGCAAAAAGAAAACAAAAGCTTAAAACAGATATTAGCAAACAGAAAAAGGCTTTACCAGACTTGGAAACTAAGACGAATGAAGCCATTGATAAGTTCAAAATATACTCTACTGCATTAGGTAACCTTAATACCTATAAAAATAATCACGAAGCCTTTCAAGCCAAAATCAAGACATATACTGCGCTTCGCGCCTTAAAGATACCGAAGGAATTAGACCAAAAGAGTAAACAGTTTGATTTTACCAATAGCTCTCCTGATGCAGTAATAGAAAAAGTAAACCATCTTTTACCTTTACTTAAAACCTACGGTAGTGTCGATAAAATAGAACTGCAATATCAATCGCAAGTTGCTTCATTAAATGCGCTCAAGAAAAAACTACAAGACGACAAGATAAATGCTGAAAAACTAATTGACATTTTGAATTTGGATAATGACAAGTCGTTTGCTTTTAAAATTTTAAAAGAGAATAAGAGTATTTCTTTAGGACAGGAAACCGTATTGAGAGAATTTCTTTTAGATATGCATTGGGAGTTTCCAGAAAATGTGTTGGATGCCGTGATGTACGCTGAAAATATAAACATACTCGATAACAACAATATTAAAAAAGATGAAGGCAATGGCGGATATTGGTTTACAATGGGCGGTATTCACAGATTTATCAAAGCATTATCTTCAGAAAGGCTATTCGAAAACTCAGAAGCGCTATCAAAAGCATTTACATTAAAAAAAGAAACACTTAACACTCAAGTAAACGATATAAATGAAACTTTAAAGCAAATAATATCTTTAGAACAAGGTAAGATAGAAGCATTAGAGCATATTGATTTTGACTTTAAATGGGATATGAATATTCCAGACCAACGCCAAGTCAATGAGTACAGAAAAACGTTGGAAATGATTCAAAGTCTAGACGCCCTAAAGGAAAGTGTTAAGTCAGAATTGACTGCTGATAAGAATGCTTTAGAAGTCCTAAGCGAAACAATTCCCTTCAACTTTTCTACAAAGAATTTTGCAGATGAATTAGAAAAGTGCAACAAAGAACAAGACACGTTAAATCAGGCACAGCTTAAAGCGAACAGCAAACATCAAGAAGCAAAAACGCTAATTAAAACATTGTCAGAACAATTAGAATCTATCAATTTTAATCCAGAAGAGGTCGAAGCAGAAAAACAAAAACTACAAAGTAATTTAACAAAGGAGAAGAAACGAATCACCGATAAGTATCCAGAACTAAAGGATGTTTTAGATAAGTGGAAGACGAATGAAGGGAAGGATTATCAAGAGGTGTACGCACTTGCCAAAACAGCCTATGAACAAAAGTATGATACCACGTTAACTTCCTACAAAGAACTTAATGATGATATCGAAATAAAAGATAAAAAACAGCATCAATACGAATTTAAGTTGTTGGAGAAAAAGCTATTGGGCAATGACATAGGAACTACAAAAAATATAGAAAGTGCATTAAGTAGCCTTTATATCAACCGAAATAAGCTTGCAAAAACTATTATAGACTCAATGCTAAGTATTTTTAGTAAAACACAAGATGAGTACGATAATTATAAAAAAGTAGTAACAAATCTTAATACTTTCTTTAAGGGAGAGCTGATTAGTAAAAAATACTACTTTCAGATTGTCTTTGACCCAAGCAAAAAATTTAGTGTAAACTGGATTAACGATTTATCTTCGAAAGCACAAGCTGCTGGACTATTTAACTCCGACAACGTAGAAGAATTTGTTGAAGAATCGTTTCAAGAAATTTCAGGTTATTCAGACACTATAAATTTCTCAGACTTACTAGACCCAAAAACCTACTTCACACTCAAGACTGAGTTTAAAGACGATGATGGTAAAGAATATCCTGGAAGTACAGGCGAAAGTTACACCGCACGAGTGCTACTTGGTATCGGTAGATTATCCATCACATCCAAGAACATAAGAGAAGGACTTAAATTTTTAATTCTTGAAGAAGTATCTAATCTTGACGATGATAACTTTAATACCTTTCCTGAAATTGCAAAAAAATATGACTATCAAATTATAACGATGACACCAGAACCATTTGGTTCTAATAGCGATGACGGTTGGTATTTGCACCAACTAATAGAAGGAAAAACAGACAAGAACAGAAACTATCCAATCCCAAACAGTAGTTTTAAAACCAACTATAAGAACGAACAGTTACAAGGATATCTTAAAAGAATGAATCAAAATGAATTGGGTTGAGATAAAGGCATTACATAAATTATACACCAATGGTGAAGTCAAAATAAATCAGACCTTAGATAAAAGTCCTGTATTTAAAAACCATCAGAATGCTTTAGAAATTGAACGTGGTAGAAAATCGTTTACTCGCAATGACATCTTCCTTGAGGTTTATGAAAGAAGATATTTAAAAGACTACGAAAAATATGCGGCTTTTCTAGAAGGTGAAGGGCTCTTGAAACCGCAGCTACGATTTAATAAGAATGATATTGATTTACTTATTCAATTCAAACAAGGTATCGCAAATGGCAGTTTGTTGACACGTAGAAATGAATTAGAGGAAGCTCAGGAATCTGTTAGAGGTTTTTCGCATATGTTCTTTAAAAATGACAAATATCTCGATGGTAAAACACTTTTAATAGATGCTATAAACACCATATTTGATATTACACTTGTAGACAATAAAAGTCAACAATATCTTTACGTTTTGCAGTGTAAAGACCCAAATCTTATCATTTTGTGTGAAAACGGTAATTTTCTCAACAGAGATAAAATACCAAGAGCTAACGGCTATGAGCTTTGGTATGCTGGTGGTAGAAATATTCCTAAATTAGAATACACACATCAAATAAGAAGAGGATTACCTATCTATTATTCTGGAGATTGGGATAAGGACGGATTAGAAATTTTTGAATTGGCAAAGCAAAAAATTTCAGATTTAAAATTACTTCTTCCCAATGGTATATCAAAAAGCATTAACGCAACTGACCATAAAAGTCTATGGAAATATCCCGAAGCCCCAGAAAGGCTATCAGGCTTAAAACCAAAACTTTATAACGAAGAAAAAACATTATTGATAATTGAACTAATAAAAAAGAACCATTGGATTACAGAAGAAGGAAATAATTTAAAAGTAATGATTGAAAATTATAATTCATAAAGCAATGTGATACAATGTTTTTATTACTTAGATTCTATGGATAGAAGAGGATTACTTTAGGGAAAACTAATCAAAATACTAATCAAACTTCCCATTTCCATAATTAACTCGCTTTTTGAAATCAACGATTTCATCTTTCAGTTTCTTATTGGCATTTTCAATAAGCTCTTTTTGAAGTTTCATTATACGTAAAGGGTCATAAATGGCATACCATACCAACTAAAATACTGAATAATGACATTTGCACTATATTGTTCTGCGATATATAACTTTGCTTTGGTAAAAGCGAAGTTCTTTAACCCTATTTTCTTGAATTTTTTTCTTCTACATGTAGCCTTCCCTAAAAATGTAGGGAAGGCTACAAAACGGGTAAGGTTACATATGCATGTAATGAAATATAGTTTTCTTATCTCCATTTTAGTACTCCTTCATTAGGTTCTTCAAAAGCACTGGAATTTTCTAGTTGCTTTAACATAGTATCAAAACTGGCAGGACTAAGCCACAAGCTATATTCTTGAGCTCTGAGCATCGTTTTTATATATAAATCGGGATTATGTTCTCTTGTGATTTTACGCAAAGCTCCTAAATAGTCATCTCTATAAACGTTAGGAACTATTATCCGCTGTTCAGAGTTTTTAACCAGTTCAGCATTCATCATTATCCTAGCTATCCTTCCATTACCATCGTTAAAGGGATGTACTTCACTAACAAGAAACATCATATAAATGGCTTTACCAATAGCAGAAGGAATTGAACCCATAAGCTCAAAACCTGTTTTTAAAGTTCCTGGAACCATTTTAGGTATAACAAAGTGCGTATTACCTGCTCTATTTGCCAGCTCTTTAAATATTCCTGGCTTTTTATCGGGTCTGCCTCCCAATATGGTTTCATGCCTTCGTCTCAATATATCAATAAACTCTTCAGGAGTTGAGGGGGTTTTACTCATTTCAAACTTGTTTGAGCAAATTTCAAAAGTTCCTCTGATATCATGGGTGTCTCCCGATCTATTGACAATAATCTGATTTTTATAGATAATATCGACAGCCTCATCAATTTCAAATGTTGTGCCTTCTATATAATTTGAAAAATAACTTTCAAAAAAAGCAAAGGTTCGAAATTCCTCTTCATTTGTTGAATTATCATCATATGTTTTAAGAGGCGTAGTTTTTAAAGCACCGACCAACTTCTCAAAGAGTTTTAATCTGTTTGGGTCGTAGGGTTCGCCAAATGACTGTGCCATTGCTACTGGCGATTTAAGTATTTTGCTTGGCTTTGTAGATAATATTGCCCCAATTTTTTTGTTCAAAAGAGCAAATTCTTTCACGAATCCCAGTTTTTCAGAAATTTCCCTTGATTTATCACGAAGTTCGTTTAGCTTTTTTTCTCCTGCTGTATTCAAGAACAATAACAGCTTTTCTTCTATAACATCTTCGGGAACTGTTTTATATTCACCACCCGTTATTCTACTTGAACTTAAATTTTCTAGAAATGCCCTTTCTTGGGATGAAACATATAAATCGTTATATAGTGGATTATCATTTGATAGCGGTTCGGATCCCTTTGTGAATTTTAAGATTACCCCTGGCCATCTTACAACACGATTTTGCGATGATGTTAAATATACATTTCCTTTGGGAGATACTTGATATTCCAATGCTGTGCGATGGCTTAGCAACGCACCAGGGTAATGCTTGGATATTAATTGAAATAAATGTCTCTTAATGATGACTTCGTCGTCGTCTGTTAAATTCGATGTATAGGCCTTTGGAAGTAATTTTTTGATTTTCCCATCTTTTAATAGTTGACCTATTTTTCTAGACTCTTGGGAGTTGGATGAACTATATATTATTTCGGGCAAATCAAGTCTCATGATAAATTTTTGCTCTTAAAATGTAATCAATTACAAAAATAGTAAAATAATTGCACTTAAATTTGATTAATTGGTAAATAATTGCATTTAATATATTGTTCATACAAATAAATGCACCTAAAAAGACCTTCCTTTATCTAAATGTCAAATAATTGCACTTAAAATGGCATGAGTGTCAAATAATTGCATTTAGTGAGGTGGTTCCAAAACTTTGGATATAGTCATGTACCTTTTCTAATAGAAATGTGTAGCCTTCCCTAAAAAATAAAGTGGTTTTGGGGAGAACCATTTGAGATTGGAGATTACCTAAGCAGAGCTGGAAAAGTTTAAAAGGGAGTTAAAAAATCTATGATTAATGACACACTTTTTACAGGACGAAATAAGAGGTAAGCTTAATATATTTGGAATGATTTGATAGTATAATTAAACAACTCTTAGTGTAGTTTGTTTCTTGTTAAATTAATTGTATATTTAGACTCTCCCTTTTTATTAATTACGATAGCATATTTATTAATTACCCTAATAGGGGTATTTTTTATGTGTTTAAGCCAGATAATATAAATATCCCATTGATTACGGATTTTCACAAGGAATAATACTATTCAATTTGGATTTTTGAGAATGTTTTCTTTATGAGTATAAGTTTAAATCATTAATAAAAGTAACATTTTAGGTTAACTATGAATATAAAACGAAACAGTGTCTGAATTAACAATTAAGCTAATAATAATACTTATCCCTGGCGCAATTGCCACATTGATTTTTGGTAAACTTATTTTACACAAAGAGTGGAGCAGCTTCAGATTTGTTCTTTATTCAATATTGTTTGGAATTATTTCTTACTTATTACTTCAGTTGACTATTAACTTGATTAATTTATGCGTTTGTAACGATTTGTCTGAACTGACAATTTGGAATAATTTGAATAACGCTTCGTCTATACCATATAAAGAAGTTGGATTTGCTTCCATATTTTCAATAGTAATTTCGTTCATAGCATCTTTAATTGAGAACAGAAAAGTTATCAATAGAATCGCTGGATTTTTTGGAATTTCAGCAAAATATGGAGATGAAAACCTTTATTCAATGTTTTTGAATTCTAAAGATGTTGAATTTATTTACTTGAGAGACATCAAAAATCAATTGACATATCATGGATGGGTAAAATCCTTTTCGGAAACAGAAAATATCTCAGAAATAAGATTGTGTGACGTAGCAGTGTACAACTATTCAGATTCTGAACTTTTATACGAAGTTGAAGAAGTCTACCTGTCATGTAGCCTTACCCGTTTTAGGACATCGCTAAATTCATAAAAATATCATTATCCTGTATCGTTTCGGGGAAGAATTCTTCCCCGAAACGGTTTTTGTATTCCCTGGGCGGCATATCTCCCAATGATGAATGTGGATGCCGTG
>JBDWSS010000090.1:0-1325 GCA_039985375.1 Flavobacteriaceae bacterium | reverse complement strand
TAAAAACTGGGGCATATTCGAACAACAATAAATTTTGGTCCAAGGAACCTCCCCTTACTGAAAGCCCATTACTAATCTCACCAGAATTGTTAACTCCTGGCAACAAGGTCATTCCTCGTAAAACATCAACTTCTCCAATAGCTGCAGGTATTTTTTTTAATTCTTGAGAACCTAACTGTAAAACACCCATTTGCGGGGATTCTACGTAATCACTATTTTTCTTGGCCAAAACAATCACTTCAGACAATTTTTCTTGGCTTTCAACAAGTACTATTTCTAAAGAAACATCCTTATCCAAAACTATAGCCTGTTCATAGGAGTTAAAGCCTATATGGGTTACTTTAATACGATAATTTTTTCTGGGCAAGTCTATTGAGAATTCACCATAAACATTGGAGACCCCACCACATTGACAGGGTGAAATTGAAATACTTACATTATCCAGAGGTTCCGCCAATAAATTATCCAGTATTGTAAAAGACAGCTCATACTCTTGACTTTGGCCGTTTAATAAACCAAGAATAAGGAACGCCCATAAAAGGCAATAACTATTTTTTTTCATGCTTTTCTTAATCATTTAGAACTATTGGATTTCTATATTAATCTGGCCACCCTTCTGGCTTAATACCTGTGTTGTAACGACTTTCTTCTTGACATGGAGCCATAAAAACATATCCTTCCGGTGGTTCCGGAAAGGTTTGCCAAGTTCCTTCAGGAGCCGTAATCCCATTTACTATTTGTTCTTCTTCCAAATGCTCTCTCTCCAAAAAAATATGTGCTATTTCAGTGGATGCTGCGGTAAACCTACCCAGAACATACTCATCCGGGTTATCGGGGTTATACATATTTCCAATCAAAGCCGCTGAAGGAGGTGAGTTAAAACCTCCGTTGTCATCTGCAATATCCTTTAGCGTTTCATAATATTCATAAGCGGAAGCAGAAAGTGAAAGTTGTTGTATTTCTACCACAGCATTTTGCTTGCTATATAACAGAACATCTGCAACTGGCAGTCTATCAATTTTTAATCCATTCGAGAATCTATCGTTAAAAATGTTGATGTTATTACTGTAACGTATACGCCAACAATCTTCCGAGCAGGTATACGTATGGAAAGGAACACTTTCCGGATCTACGGGAGGGTCAATTAGTATACAAGCGTCGTTTCTATAAATCCTAGCACGGCGGCAGGTTACACAAATATCCTTAAGTTCAAAAGAGCGAAAACTCCAATAGTAAAAATTTTCACTGTCCTGTGGATCGTCAAAATCCACCTCAATGGAATGTCCTGGAACAAACTCATTAAGTTCTACATGGAATGTATGTTC
>JBDWSS010000089.1:0-3831 GCA_039985375.1 Flavobacteriaceae bacterium | reverse complement strand
AGTAGGCTAGAACTAGCAATAAATTATATACGTTGTTGTAGTGCGTTTTTATTTGATATTTTTCTCAATTTCCTTTGTCAATTCTATAACTCCTTTTTCAGTCAGTTTTCCTTCTTTATAAATCACTTTAATTTTTTCAGTTCCAGCGATTGCATTAAAATTTTCATCACAATCAGATGTTTTTATTGTATCCGCAACGTAAATTCGGTATTCAGAATCGATTGTCATATTTTCAACACATTCGTAACAAGGGTCAAATCCACAATACCCAATGTTAATCGGTTTTGAGTCTATTATTTTTCCGTTCAATTTGTAAGTGTTCAGAATTGGAACAAAACATTCAGCTTCTCCAAGAGTGATTGTCGAAATATAGTTTCCATTTGAAGGAATTACTCCGTAAATATGTTCATATTCAGCGTCTTTGGGATATTCAGAACTTAACTTAATATCTAATTTTGGTAAGTCAAGAATTTCGTCTGTACAACCATTTATTTTTATTGGAAGAGTTTTTGTGGGAAACTGGTTAATAAAAGCTTGAAATTGGTCGTTAACTTTCGGAATTTCTGAAGTAGGTTCTTGATGTTTAGTTATCAGATTTTTGTCATTTTGATTTTCTGATTTACAGCCCGAAATCAGGACTATTGTAATTATTGATAATATTCTTTTCATCGGTTTCCTCAAATGCACTACAGTGATCTAAATAAACATCTGTTTTAATGGTGTTTATGTTGTGTTGGCAAAAGTTTTACTTTCTAGCTATTAAAGCACTTGTATTTCCAGTCAAATGCATTGTAGAAACTTGTGAAAAACCAATTTCACTTGCCCAGACATTGAAGTCAGCTGCGGTAAAGTCAAAACCTTCAGGTGTTTCCATTAACATTTGTAACGACATCATTAGACCAAATGCATTTGTTCTTCTATTATCATCAATAATATTTTCAATTACAATTAATGCCCCTTCATTTGGTAAAGCGTCATAGGCTTTTTTGATAAGTATTTTCTTGTCTTGCAATCCCCAGTTATGAAGAATGTTACCCATCGTAATAACATCAGATTTTGGTAATTCGTCTTTAAAAAAATCACCTGACTGAACTGATATTCTATCACTTAATCCATTAGATAGAATATTTTCTTTGGCAAGAATTTCCAATGAGGGTAAGTCAAAGGTGGTGGATTTTATATGATCATTATTTTTTGCTATTTGTATTGCTAAATGCCCTGAAGAACCTCCTATATCACAATATGTTTTGTAATTTGAAAAGTCAAATTTTTGGGACAACTTCTTAAAATTGGAACGTTGAAGACCTTCCATAGCTTTTAAAAATTCTTTCAATTTTTGTTGGTCGGCATATATATCTTCAAAAATTGGAGCTCCTCCATTTTTTATCTCATTTTGTGGTGTGCCTGTTTTTAATCCTTCTTCGAGCGAGTTCCAAAAGCCATATAGTCTATTATTTGACAGTTCAAGCATACCGCCAATATAGCTCGGCTTCTCTTTATCAAGAAATAGATTGGTTTCCTCGGTATTGGCATATATAGCAGACTCTTTTATTCCTGTCCTTTTTAAGAAGTTTAATGCAACTAAAGCATCTAAAAAATCATAAAGGCCTCTCTGATGTAAACCTAACTTTTTCTTGATAGTTTGTCCAGACAATTCTTCCTTTGCTAAGAGGGTAAATAAACTCATATTAACTGCTGATAGTAATATTTTTGAAGCCCAAAACCCCAATCCAACTTGCATGATTTTAGAGGGGTCTAATTGCTTTTTAGTTACGGATTCACTTTTATAATTATTACTTATTTTCTTGATTTTCGCTAACGAAAGGGCTACGGGTAGTGCGGCCCTGCATTTTTTGATGTTGTACCGAAGGTACATAAAATCGTAAAATACGGAGTGTACCGGAGGTGCAGGCAACAATTTTGTTCGCCGCAGGCGTCACGAGCGAAGCGAACACATGAATATCTATAAAAAATAATAAAAAAGATATGAGTAATGCTGCACTATCGTCTTGGTTAAAAGCTCTAGATTTTGGGGTAAGAATTAAAACCCGTATTAACTATAACCATTTTTGCCAGCTTGCTTATAATTTAGTTTCGTATTCTTCTAATTTTTTCCATATGTCAATAAATTCCTTTACTCCTTCTTTTTTAAGGTTGGTATTAACAATTAAAAGTTTTCCGATTTTAGTTTCAGAGTTGAAAAACATATGTGTTGCAACTCCTGGGTCACCACCGGTATGGCCTATTTGTCCGTGAGCAGATATTCCCATAAAAACACCCATATTGTATTCATCATTATAAGTGCTTTTATTTCTTTCTGTAAAATTTATTTCAGACAATTGCGGCTTAAATAGTACTTTATAGCTTTGTTTATTTAAGATTTTTCCATTACCAATATAACCTGAAATTAATTCACTTAAGTATTTCCCTAAATCATTGGAAGATGTAATTAAACCACCGTCAGGATAATTAGCCAATTGATAAAAAGCTAACTCAGATTCAGTGTTTAAATATAATTTAGAATGTTTTGAGAAATCTATTTCATTAAAAGACCAACCAGTATCAAACATCCCTAAAGGTTTAAGAATATGTTCATTGGTGAATTTGTTGAATGATTGATTTGTAACTTTTTCTATTATTAAGGCGGCTAATCCTGCGGAAACATTTGAATATTCAAATATTGCTCCGGGTTTTGTCTTTAAAAAATTATTTTTCTTGTACCACTTTCCATCTTCACTTAAAATATTTTTTAAAAATTCATTCAGAGCTATTTTTTCACTGGGTGAACGAAAATTACTATTTACTTTAGTTTCTATATTCTCTTTTTCTTTTAAAATATATCCATTCTTCTCATATCTAGAAGGGTCTTTAATACTAGATGTGTGAGTTGCTAATTGTCGTATTGTAATTTGTTCATTAGGGAAGTGGGGATTATCTACATTGAATAACAAGTGTTTGTTTATAGGGTCGTCTAAGCTAAGTTTCCCAAGTTCTTGAGCTTTAAGTAATGCAATGCCAATAAAAGTTTTAGAAATAGAAGCAATGTTCTGAACTGTATTATTAGTGTATTTCTTATTTGTTTTAATGTCAGAATATCCAAACCCTTTTTGGTATAGAATGCCATCTTGATTTACAATTGCTACAGAGAATCCGTTAATATATTTTCTTGTGTATATTTTTTCAAGTTCTTCCGTCAATTTTGTTGAGGTAAAGTCGTTTGTCTGACAATAAATTGTACTAACAAAAACATTTAAGATTAATGTTATAATTATGTTTTTCATTTATATTTACGAATTGTATTGCTTGCTGGTAACGAAAGGGCTACGCGCAGTACGGCCCTGGATTTTTGATTGTTGAACCGAAGGTACATAAAATCGTAAATACGGAGTAGGCCGTATCCAATGGTGTTTAGCTGGTGATGTGTTGCGTTGGAGAACCGTTATGGCGTTTTTTCGGATTAAACACAAGCCGAATTTTTAAATTTTACTATTTATTTTTTTACTTGGAAATCGTCAAAATTAAAAATTTAGCGACTTTCAAAAAACGCCTAAGCCTTAGTATTAGCAAAGACTTGCGCTATTTTTTATATACAATGTTAGCATACGTTTTTATTTCCGCAATATTTTCCAGAAACACATTCCAATTCGGCTGTACTAGTTCATTCTGATTAATCTGTAAAATTTCTGTTTCATTTGTAGCCTTACCCGTTTTAGGACATCGCTAAATTCATAAAAATATCATTATCCTGTATCGTTTCGGGGAAGAATTCTTCCCCGAAACGGTTTTTGTATTCCCTGGGCGGCATATCTCCCAATGATGAATGTGGATGCC
>JBDWSS010000088.1:0-5780 GCA_039985375.1 Flavobacteriaceae bacterium | reverse complement strand
GAGCCTCTACGTAATTGTTCAATATTTTGAAAACCTTTTTCAATACTTTCGAGAATAGAGTTTCCCAAATTGTAGAGTTCGTTTCCTTCATCTGTCAATTTCCATTTATTTCGAGTGCGAAGAAAAACCCTAAAACCTAATCGTTCTTCAAGTTCTCTTAATTGATGACTTAAAGCTGATTGTGTCAAAAACAGTTTTTCAGCAGAATTTGCAATACTTCCTTCTTCTATAATCGTTTTTATAAGCCTAAAATACTTGATTTCCATACATTACAAAGTAAACGATTTGTAGTTTTAGTGTAGTTGAGAAAATTTCAACGATAGATTAAAAAGCCTCAATTTCCAAATTATAAATAGTACAATACTGAAACTAGTTTTGGCAAAAAATAAATTCCAAAAATTATGCAAAAACAAAAAATGAACTCAACTACCGATTTATTAAGTGCTGTACAAACTTACTTCGATGCCCTTTACTATTGCGATACTGAAATACTCAATAAAATATTTCACAAAAGTTCTAGTCTATTTGATGTCGATAAAGGAAAGGTTTTTGTAGAACCCATCGATAGTTTTAGTAAAGATGTTGGAGAAAGAGTATCCCCTGAGAGCAAAGGACAAGAACCTGAAGCAGAAATTTTATTGATTGACTGGTTATCAACTTTTTGTGCAACAGTAAAAATAAGAATCAGAGCACATAATAATGTATTTGTAGATCATCTTGGCTTTGTTAATGGAGAAGAAGGATGGCAGATAGTTTCCAAAATATGGCATTTAGAAAAAGTAATAGACTAAATTCTTTATTATTTTAGACTTCGTTTTCATGAGCATCTAACAGAAAAAGCCAGCACATGACACGGTGTATAAAACATAGCTAATAAATGCTTAACCGAAAGGTTTGTGTAGATATAGAAAGTCCGCCAAATTTTTGATTTGGCTTTAAAACAAAAAAGGTAAAACAAAATATAAAAATTCGGCTAATCGCTTAAACGGAAACAAATGTGCTTTTTTATTCCCGTACTAATCATAGCCGAGACCGTGGTGCAGCATTAGCCTGCGGCGAAAAAAATTGCTTCCTGCGCCTTCGGCACACTCCCACCATTTTGCAAGGCTGAACCATCGAAAGGGCTACACCAAATTGCCAAGACCGTAGGATGAGCGACCTATCAGAAAAAACGCCGCAACGGCCCTAAACAACGCTGGCACATCAAAGGCTAAACGCAATTTGATACGGCCACATCCGTATTTTACGATTTTATGTACCTTCGGTACAACAATCTAAAATACAGGGCCGTACTGCGCGTAGCCCTTTCGTTGCCAGTAATTAAAACCAACACGAATGACCATTAATAATAAAATCGAAATTGTTTCTAAAATTCTCGATTTAGCAAGAAATGCAAATGACCATTCAAATCGAAAAGATATTAGATATGTTTCAACACATATATTCGCACTCACAATCCAAAATTATCTGATAACATTAATCTTATCTCGCAACTTATCAAATTTAGACTACCTAAAAAACAATATTTACGAAGGATATGAAGAAGAAGACATTGCTGATTTAGAATATAACTTCGGAGGTTACCAAACTAATGCGCTTTTAATAAATTTATTCGTTTATCTAGAAAATCATATTAGACAAATTGCAAATCATTATGAAACCGATTCACGGACACTAAATGTAAATTCTATTACAAATACTTTTAAGAATATTATAAATAGAGACAAGCTAGAATTGTTTGCGAATCACATTACGAATGAAGATTTAAAACTCTTTGAATTCTTCTGTTATGTAAGAAATACTATGCATAATGGAGGTTTTCACTCGCATCCTGATGCAAGTATTAATATAACTGACTCGGAATCAATATTTGGAAATACAACGAAATCAATAACTCTAGAACAGAATCAACCGAATAGAATTTCATTTGAGAAACAATGGATATTATATGAACAAATTGTTAAACTTGTAATTAAACTAAATTCAATTATACCTCAAACTGAATTTATTGAACATCGCTTTGTTCAAACAGGATTTAATAAAGAAGAACTAAACTAGTAAATTAAAACCAGAAGATAAATGAGTATTAACCATCGAAAGGGCTACACTAAATTGCCAAGACCGTAGGATGAGCGACCTATCAGAAAAAACGCCGCAACGGCCCTAAACAACGCTGGCACATAACCGGCTAAACACAATTTGATACGGCCCAATCCGTATTTTACGATTATATGTACCTTCGGTACAACAATCTAAAATCCAGGGCCGCACGGCGCGTAGCCCTTTTATTAGTGGCAATAAAAGACGAAATTCTTTGTCCCGTTTTTAACATTGAATTTGTCAAATAGAAAACAAATAATACGCAAATGGCAAATCTTAGACACAATTTAACAATAGAAGCACCTGTTAATCAGGTGTATGATGCGATTACACTTGAAAAAGGACTAAAGGGTTGGTGGACAAATGAGGCTACTGCAAAACCAAAAGAAGGAAATATAAACCATTTCATTTTCGGTGATGAATACTTCAATAAAATGAAAGTTTTAAAATTAAATTCACCAAATGTAGTTCACTGGGAATGTGTAGATGGAGACAAAGAATGGATTGGAACTAAATTATTTTTTGAGCTGGAAGAAAAAGAGGGTACGACTTTCCTTAGATTTTCTCATTTGAACTGGGCAGAAGAGAGTGAATTCTTTGGATTTTGTAATCATCATTGGGGTAGATTTTTAGATAGTCTTAAATCTTTATGTGAAACTGGAAAAGGTGAACCATTTATAAAGTAAGTTTTTAAAATATAAAGCCACTAACACTGTATCCTATGAAAAGTCCTAGTCCAGTTCCTTAAAGTTAGTCAATATTTTCTTTTCTGTTTAAACCACCTTTTTTTCTTTTAATATAACTTGCTGGGCATCCTATATGTAATCGACCCCACAATCGGACCGTCACCGACATCTGTATGATCATAAGTTATAATAGACCTGGCCACTTGCGGTACTTGTGACTCCAATGGTCGTTGTCGAAACCCTGGAGTTCCTTGATACCGAAATACAGCAACTGCATCTTGATGTAACTCTTGATCCGTCTAAAACCCTTCGCCTGAAAAGACTGCGAAGCTCCTCGCCTTGGATATCGGAAATGTGGATACTATCCAAACGACCACCTTTGAGCTCCCTGCTAATCAGTTGCGTATCTATCCTGCGGTCTTGGTATGGCGCTCCTTGCCCTTGCGGTGAATGTCAGCTGGGTTCACAACTAAACTGCGCCAACCATAGCCTTCAAAACAGCGGTGTGCATAATAACCGCAACAGCCCGCTTCATAGGCAACACTTACCTTGTGATTCGGGAAATGTTTCAATACATGATTCAATAATTGCTCTGGATCTGGTGACATGCTTAAGGACTTGCTACAGAACAGATCCGCGGAACAGTATACCTTCCAACTTCGCTTGAGAATGTCGATTCCAATGAATAATTTAGGACGAGCAGTAATTTGATGTTCCATATCTTTAAGGTTTTGGTGTATTTTAAAGATACTCGACTTACTGCTTTTTCATCGATGCTAAAAACAATAAAGGTTAAGTGCCTAACCTAAAGTTGGTACTAATTAACAAAGTCCGCCAAATTTAAAAATTTGGCTTATAAATAAGAAAGTAAAAGCAAAACATAAAAATTCGGCTTTTTGTTAAACCGAAAAGTTTGTGCCTTTTTGCACACTACGTTTCATACACAAGTCCGCTGTGCACAAGCATGCAAACCATATAAATTATCTTTAGCCTATCAAATATTAATGCAATGCAGTACGCACCGTCTAAAAATCTTTCCAATTTTATTAAGCATTATCTAATATTTGATATTCCAGCAAGTCGTCAAAAACAATTTAGACACTTTTCAAATGGCCATAACGGCCTAGTGTTTACATTGAAAAAAAAGGAGTTCATTTCCCTAAATTCAAAGACTACATTACCAGAAACTTTCATTTTTGGACAAATTTCAGAAAATCAAGATTTTGGCATCAACGGAACTACCTCCATAATAATTGTATTATTTCAGCCTTTGGGCTTCTTTGGCTTAACTGGTATTCCAGCAAATAACTATATCAATGACTTTGAAGATTCTTATTTAGTTTTTGGTAAAGAGATTCTAGAACTTAAAGATTGTTTGCAATCAAGCATCAATTCAAGTGAAGTAATTAATTATTTGAATTCCTATTTTACTAAATCTAAATACAGTTTAAATCCTTTTCTAATGAATACCATTCAACTTGTTCATAAGGAAAAAGGTGATGTTTCAGTTAATGAGCTTTGCACAGAGGTAGGTATTAAGGAGAGAAAAATGCAAAGAATGTTTTCCAAACAAATAGGTATTTCCCCAAAAAAATTCATTAGCAACATTAAACTACATTACTTTTTAAGGTTGTTGAGAAATCAAAGTGGTTTTTCCTCTTTGACAAGTTTAAGCCTTCAAGCTGGATATTACGACCAGGCACATCTTATAAAGGAATTTAAAAAAACGGTAGGATTTTCTCCTTCCAAATATCTAAATACACCACGACTTGCGGTTAACCTAATAGAGATTTAATAATTCTCACTTGTCGGGTTTGTACAATTTTCATTCTCAATCCATCCCTATTTTTGTAATCCAATTGTTCATCATATGGATAAGCTAAATATTGCAGTAGCACAATTTCAACCGAAGGACGGAGACAAAACATACAACTTATCGGTAATCCGAAAACTTACGGAAAAAGCAAAATACATGGGAGCTGATTTGATCAGTTTTCATGAAATGTCAATTACCGCGTACACTTTTACAAAAAATTTAAGTCTAGAAGAGATAACGAACTTAGCAGAAAACGTTCCAAATGGAAAAAGCACGAAGGATTTGATTGCGATTTCCAGCGACTTGAACATTCCAATTTTGGCAGGTCTAGTGGAAAAATCGGATGGGAAAATTTATAATACTTATATCTGCGTTACGTGTGATGGAGTTGTTGCCAAATTCCGAAAAATACATCCTTTTATCAACAAATATATGTCAGCTGGCAATGAATATTGTGTGTTTAATTTACTCGGTTGGAAATGCGGAATTTTGATTTGCTATGACAACAACGTTATAGAAAACGTACGGGCAACGAGCCTTTTAGGAGCAGAATTAATCTTTGCTCCCCACGTTACAGGTTGTACCCCATCTGCTATGCCGCATAGAGATTTCGTTGCTGACAAATATTGGCAAAACCGTGAAAACGACCCTGTTTCATTGCGAATGGAATTTGATGGGCCAAAAGGTAGGCGTTGGTTAATGCGTTGGTTACCAGCAAGGGCTTACGACAATGGAGTTTATTATGCATTTACAAATCCAATTGGTTATGACGGCGAGCATTTAAAAAACGGTAATTCGATGATAATTGACCCCTATGGAGAAGTTTTATCAGAAATAAAATCCTTTGAAAATGACATTACGATTTCTAGAATCACAAAAGAAAAAATTCAACTATCGGGAGGTTGGAGATACAAAAGTGCTCGTAGACCCGAACTTTACAAGGACATAATTGGCGGAAATCATAAATCGAACACAACACCTATATGGATGAAGGAGAAAACGTCCAAAGACTGAGAAAATGCCTGTGCACAACACAAGTAACCGTTGCACAACTCCAAAGCCTTATAAAAATCAATAGTCTTTTAGTATTTGTAAATTTAATAGAGTTGCAAATCAACTAGTTACAATATCCAAAAAGTTGAATTAATATACGTATTCAGTATTTTTATGGTTCTGCA
>JBDWSS010000087.1:0-4720 GCA_039985375.1 Flavobacteriaceae bacterium | reverse complement strand
ATCCCTAAGCTGAAAAGGTTCATTACAATTGGCCACCAAATGCAAATGATTTGTCATTAAACAATAGGCATATATATTCAATCCTTTGTATCTGGCACAATAGCGTAAGGATTCAATGATTGCCTGTTTGTGGTTCTTTCTAGTGAAGACATCTGCCCAATCAACAACCGTAAATGTCAAAAAGTAGGATCCGTTGGTTTTTATGGTATGTTTAACGCTTTGTTCGATTCGTAAATTTTACAAAAAAATAGGCAAGAACTTATTGTTGTTTGACCTGTGCATCATCTCGCTTGACTGTTAGAGCTGAAAGTTGTTTTTACCGTATCAACATAACTTTTTTTCACCGCAGCAGTACAACTACTGCGGAGCGGGAAAAAGACAGCGGCCTTATATGAAGGCCGCCATCTAATATTTTTCAATCCTTACTTGTTTTTATCATGGAAATCGGGGGCTACTTCTAAATCTCAACCTTATTTTTTATTTTTGTCTCGTAACAGTATAACTAATGGGAAGTGGATAATTATGATATTTAAAATAAAGAATCTTTATTTTTCTGGATTTTTACTTGCCACTATCTATTATCTAGTATTATTTATCCAAACTTGGTTTTTATTTACATATGTCAAGCTTAATTTTTTTGAGTTGAATATTAAAGTGTTTATACTGGAATTAATTCCTTACATGTTAATCACTTTTTTTAGTGTTCTTGTAGCTAAGAAATCGTCACCAGCCCATATTAAATCAAATTTCAATGTTTCATCAATTTTATTAGTAATTTTTCTAGCTTTAATGGCCAGAATATTTGTTGACCCAATTTTTCATGTTAAAGAGATTCTCAAGTTAAGAAGTATTCCAAAAAATGTAGTATCCCTTGAGATTCCCAAGCTTCAATACCTTTTGGTATTTTTAAAAACTGTAATTATAATTCCTATTATTGAAGAATTTTTCTTTAGAGGTATTATTCTCAATACTCTGGTAAGTAAGAATAATAAACTTATCCCAAGTATTCTTTTCTCAAGTTTACTATTTTCAATGGTGCATATCAATTTCACTTCGATCAATTACGATTTACTTATTACAGCTTTTGTTTTTGGAATATTTTCAGGTTTCATTTTTATTAAATGGGGATTGTTCTTTTGTATTTTGTTCCATTGTATGTACAATACATTATGGTTGGTATTAAATATCTATAGAACCACTTACTGGAATGTAGTTAGAGAGTTTGACTTCAACATAAACTATTGGTTAATTATTTTATTCTCAGCAGTTGTCATTTTGTTTTTTATGAAAAAAGCTTTATCTGAAAAGATACCTGAGAAAAAAAAGACTATATAAGTTAATTATTAAAAAAGTAATTTTTTAGTGTTAAACCTCTTTTAAAAGAATATATAAATACGATTACCTACCACATACCAAAATGGATTAAAATCATAACAATTCCTATTAAAATAAATGATATAGCTCCTACAACACCCTTAATTAATATAGATTTATCCCAAAGATTTCCCTGTCCAATATTTCTCCTTTTGAATAAACTAAAAAAATAAACCAAACCACTTAATGCAAAAAAAATACCTGTGATTAGTTCGGACTCCTCTAACATATTCATTAATCTTTTCTTTCTGCAATTCTTTCGACAAGAATAACTTTTAAGCCGGCATTTTGATCAATAATCTGGTTTCCAATAGTTGATCCTCCAGGGACTTTTTTTAATGCAACATCAATTAGTTTACCAGCAACTACAAAACCTGCTTCATTACGTGCATTATCTATATCTTTTGTTGAAAGATGAACTGTTATCTCTAAACCACTTCCTAGTGTTGAAACAATGTTTCCTGCACCAGCCAATGGAACTCCAACTTCTGCTCCAACTACACTAACAGTTAAAACATAACCTGCAACTGCCATGGTGTCCCCTACATCCTGTGCTGTCTGAGCTACTACTAGCAAATCGTCTTTATTTTGGATGATCCATTCTTTTAATTCGCCCTGAGGTGCCATATCAAAACGTAATTCAGTGTGGCCTTCATCCTCATTTTGACTCATTTCATCTTGTATATCGATGTTAAAAAGGGATTTTACATATTGTAAGAATTCTTTAAAAGTTTTGCAACAATCACTATCAACATTGTCTTCAAAATCATCTGTAACCCCATTTTCGGCGATGTAGTCAGTTAGCTCATCCTCTGTCAATACTGCTTCATTCCCGTATTCATCTGTTACATTGTATTTTGTAGGCTTCATACCATCCGGATCAATAAAGAACACAGGGTTGTCAAACGCATAATTATACGGACTGTGTCTGGTCATCTGCTCTGCCAATGGATCCAAATTCATCCACTTGCCCAATGCAGGGTCATAATTCCTAGCGCCAAAATCATAGGTTTCTATGTTAAAGCTTTCATCCAATTCCATCCCGTTATACTTCCACCGCTGTGCCACATCATTTCCCAAGGCGGTGTCACCGCCCGTATTGTACCCTTTGTGCTTAAGGCCAAAAGGGTAGTAGTTGCTTTCCTCTATAATGGTAGGGGTACCCGGGTTGCTGGGGTCATCGGCATAGGTGAGCCGTACATTGCCCAAGTGGTCCTTGTATTGGTAGACATAATTAAATGATGAGATTTCTCCTCCCGTCGAAATGACAGGAGCAATATACCCTTCCGGGTGGTTAAAGAACTGCAAATCTGTACTTGTTCCAGTGCCCTCATACATATAATTGCCCGCATATTCCGTGATGGTGCCCGTACTGTTCACTTTCTTGAGTTTTATTACCGTAGCATCGTAAATATACTTAAACAAAAACCATAACATTGCTGCCATGGTTTTCTTCTTATTTGGTTTTACTTACTCTTATGTAATTTTCACCGCAGCAGTACAACTACTGCGGAGCGGGTAAGGAACTTTTGCAAAAGGTCAGGGACATCGAGAGCTTTACCGAAGCCGAGCGAACCAAGATATACGAGCTTATCGATATGGCCATCAGCTACCACAAGACCAAAAAGGCATACTCCAAGGCATAAAAAAACCGCCACAATGGGCGGTTAGTTTTACTTGATTTTTGTTTTACTAATTTGATGTGCCGCCATCAATACCATATTTTTTCTCCACGTTCAGCAAAAGGAAGTATGTCATATTATATCTTAGATAATCATCTTTGAAGTCAGTAAACAACATCAATCCGTCCAATAGATTATTGTCATCGAAAGGTTTATGTACAAATTGATTGAATAAATATTTCTGTACATAAGTGGAATTGAGTTTTATGTCTTCAAAACGAGGGTCAATATTTGAGCATATTCCTAAGAATTTGAACCTATTGAACTTTAAATTAAATCCTTTTAAAGAAGTTTTTTCAAGTGATAGATATGATTCATAATAGCTTTTCCATACTTCATCATTGCTTAATAAAGATTGGAATGCATCAAGATAGCCTTCCTTATTCTTACTCTTTAAAGCCCCTATTTCTAAAAGCTTATCTTCTATAATCTCTAAACTTTCATAAAAATCAATTCCAGTATTCTGGAAGCTTTTATCCATGCAGTCTTTGTAAGAAGTAAAGCTCTTTTGACCTTTGCACGATAGTATTAGGAATATGAAAACTATAATTAGCGATTTACTATTTATTCTCATGGTATGAATTTAATTCTTTAAGGGTGTCCTGATTGGCGTTTTCTTCTTTGGACCAGGAATTCCGATTCTAGTCTCAATTAACATTCTTTTTAAGTTTGCTTCTCCATTTCCAAAACTGGCAGATACTGGATAAAAATAGTTTCTGACACCTCTTTCTGTATCACCGAATACACTTGCACCAGTAATGACAGAGTTTCTACTTGAGTTATTATGTAGGAAGAATGGACGTGTTTTTACTCCAAAGTAGACACCACCGTCATTATACGAAAGAGGGATGCTAAAGTTAACAGGAACTGTTTGACCTCCTACGTCCATTGTTGCAGTACCATCCCAAACTTGAATATGGGTATCACCTATGTTACCGAAAAACTCGTTGGAGTAAAATCCATCTGTATTTCTCTGTCCTTTCTCAAATTGTTGATTAGAATATTCATTTCCAAATTTGTACTGGTCAAACACCCTTTGGTCTGTTGCCAATTCCGAAGAAACATCCAATTTAAGAACATCACTTCCCGTTACGCTTGCAACTTGTTCACCAGATACTGCTGTTCCTTCTGCAATCTCCGTATCGCCAGTTGTACCTGTAATCTCTTCAGCTTGTCCTTGGTCAATACCATACTGCTCGGATAATGTTGCAGCACTATCCCCCGCCTCTGCAATATAAGAAGTAGAACCGTCAGAATTAACTTTTGGCACCCAGTCGGCAATCATACCAGTTGGGTCAATCATGGCAATGGGATTGTTGTTCATAGCTGCATAGGTGTAACCTGTTTGGTCAGACAATGGGTCGATAGATAACCACCTTCCAATCGAAGCATCGTATTGCCTTGCCCCAAAGTCGTGCCAATCCAGACCAAGGCTTTCTTCAAGTTCCTTGCTTTGATACGTAAAGTAGTTGTTCTCCACTCCGTTTATGGAATTATTGTACCCTTTGTGTTCAAGCCCGAAGGGATAATAGTTGTTTTCCTCTACAATTTCTGTGGTCATTGGGTCATTGGTCACATCAATATCACCATCTCCATTGGCATCTTGGTAGCTCAGCCTTATATTGCCTAAATGGTCCTTGTATTGGTAGATGTAGTTGTATTGG
>JBDWSS010000086.1:0-15934 GCA_039985375.1 Flavobacteriaceae bacterium | reverse complement strand
GTGCCAGAATCTTCACCCACATATTCTGGGAGCAAATGTGCTTCGGGATAAGCGCGTTGTGAGCCAATATATTCCGTTATCTTACTAACCTCGGGAGTATCCACAAAAGCACATTGTAAGCGTGTAACGTCATTCCCTTGCGTAAACAACATATCTCCACGACCTATAAGTTGATCGGCACCCTGGGTATCCAGAATGGTTCGGGAATCTATTTTTGAGGTAACCCTGAAGGCAATTCTTGCTGGGAAATTGGCCTTTATGATTCCTGTAATTACATTAACAGACGGTCTTTGCGTTGCAATGATCAGATGAATGCCAATTGCCCGTGCCAATTGTGCCAATCTGGCGATAGGGGTTTCCACTTCTTTCCCTGCGGTCATGATCAAATCTGCAAACTCATCAATGACAAGAACAATATAAGGCAGAAATTTATGTCCATCATTAGGATTCAACTTTCGGGCCTTAAACTTGGTATTGTATTCTTTAATGTTCCTAACCAGTGCCAATTTCAATAATTCGTACCGATTGTCCATTTCAATACACAGCGAATTCAGGGTATTTATGACCTTGGTGTTATCGGTGATAATGGCTTCCTCGGAATCTGGAAGTTTTGCCAGGAAATGCCGTTCAATCTTATTGTAAAGCGTGAGCTCTACTTTTTTTGGATCCACAAGTATAAACTTAACCTCGGCAGGGTGTTTTTTATAGAGTAAGGAAGAAATTACGGCATTTAGCCCTACAGATTTACCTTGACCTGTAGCACCTGCCATTAACATATGCGGCATTTTGGCCAGATCAACCACAAAGGTTTCATTACTGATCGTTTTTCCAAAAGCAATGGGCAATTCCATCTCTGCTTTCTGAAATTTGTTTGAGGCAATGACCGATCTCATGGAAACCACGGTGGCATTCTTATTGGGAACTTCAATACCAATGGTTCCTTTTCCCGGGATAGGTGCAATGATTCTAATGCCCAAGGCCGCCAAGGAAAGGGCAATGTCGTCTTCTAGGTTTTTAATTTTCGATATGCGAATACCGGCCTCTGGTACAATTTCATATAAAGTAACCGTTGGCCCTATGGTTGCCTTTATCTGGGCAATACCTATTTTATAGTTTTTAAGGGTGCTGACAATTCGGTTCTTGTTTTCCTCCAGTTCTTCCTGATTAATGGTAATGCCACCCGATACGCCATGGGGATCTAGCAGGTCCAATGGGGGGAACTTGTAATGTCCGAGTTCTAATTTTGGATCAAATTCACCAAAATCCTTAACCAATTTTTCCGCTTTTATATCCTTCTCTTCCTTCTCTTCTGTAACTTTTTCAACCTTTAGGTCGATATCTATTTCTTCTTCCTGTGGAAGATTAACATCTAATCCGGCCTCACTTTTTAGCACGGGAATATCTTTTTTATGGGTATAGGTGTCGGGTGCTGCAGGTGCAGTGGTGTCCAAGCTTAGTTCTATACCATCCTCAGCAGTAACCGGGGTTTCTTGTTTTGGCTTTTTCTTCTTTTTAAGGTCAGATGCAAAGGTCTGTTTTTGGGAGCGAAAGAAATTGGCTATCCCCTCAGGAGAGAAATTAAAAAGACGGACCAGAATAATCATTAAAACAAACAACAATAAAAGGAACACGCCCATTTTTCCCGTATAGTCTTGAAGGAAATCATTCATTTCATACCCAATAAGGCCTCCTAAAAGCGGTTGTTCAAAAGCAAAGAAACCAAGGGCCACTGAAATCCAAATAAGCCCGCTAAGTCCCCAAATCCACTTTGCCAATAACCCCTTGGCGTCCAGTCCAAGAAAGAGGTACAATCCCGTAATTGCTAGGAGTAAGGGAAAAATAAATGAAGCAAGTCCAAAACCTTTGAACATAAAGAAATGACTTATCCCCGCACCAAATTTATTGAGTAGATTGCTTGCTTCTGCATTTCTATCCTTAAATGCTGTTAGCATACTTTGGTCCTCCTGCCAAGTGAAATAATAAGACATAAAAGAAAAAAACAAGGCGATACTGAGAACAATCAACAGACTTCCCAGAATAATCTTATTTTGCTTGGAGAGTTTTAATGAAAAACCTTTTTTGGCGGATGTAGGTTTAGATTTTGTCCTCTTTTTTGCCATCAATTTTTTAATATGGGGGCTAATTTACAAATTTACGAAGCTAAAGACCCTCTTAGATCTTACTTATACCAATTTTGGAATATAAATTAAACATCCTATCAGGCTTGCCAAAATAGCTACGATCATTACCGCTCCTGCCGAAATATCTTTTATAAAACCAATTTTAGGGTCGTTCTCAGGTTGAATAAAATCTGAAATTTTTTCCACTGCCGTATTAAGACCTTCAATGCCCATGACCATGCCAATGGCGATCAACTGTATCATCCATTCCGTATTTGAAATATTAAAATAAAAACCAGCAGCAGTTACCACCACCGCAAGAACAAACTGGATTTTAATACTTGCCTCAGTTCGTAAAAGAAGGAACATACCCTTTAAGGCATATCCCACGCTTTTAATTCTGTTTTTTATGAAAGATTCCCTAGGCATTCATGAGTGCATCTAGTGCGGCGGTGTAATTTGGTTCGTCAGCGGTTTCTGCAACCTGCTCCGTATAAACAGTGGTCCCCTTGGAATCTACAACAACAATAGCCCGTGATAGGAGTGTTTCAAAACCACTATCGGCAAAGGCAACACCATAGTCTTTCCCAAAGTTTCCTGATTTATAATCTGAAAGCATGTCTACATTTTCAATTCCCTCGGCACCACAAAAACGAGCTTGTGCAAATGGTAGATCCTTTGAAATACACAATACGGTGGTGTTTTCTAGTTTCGCAGCTTCCTCATTAAACTGTCGAACAGACTTTGCACAGGTCCCTGTATCCACACTGGGGAAAATATTCAGAACTAATTTTTGTCCACTATAATCGGAAAGGGAAACTTCAGATAGATCTGATTTTGTTAGCTTGAAGTTGGGTGCAGTTGAATTTATTGCAGGGAGTTCACCAACGGTATTGGCTGGATTTCCTCCTAAAGTAATTGAAGCCATTCTGTCTCTATTTAAGATTGATTTCAAAAATATATAAAAAGAAAACCTTCTTGGCGTTTTTTGCAAGAAGGTTTTTCAATAAATAAAAGCTTACTGAATTTTACGCGTCGATAGCGCCCATGACCCTGGACATGAAATCATTCATAGCTTCTTTTTTAGGAATACCTGTACTGATCTTTTTTGAAACCTCCAGGGCTCCGTACAAGTTTGATATCAGTTCTCCTATTACATCAATTTCCTTATCTTTTAGGTAATCGGATTCGGTTAAATGTTCAAGAGTTTCGAGGGTCTCAATAACGTAGTCCTCATCATTGTCCTCAATGAATGACAGCACATGCTTAATTACTGGCAACCTCATTGATAAGTGTTTTTAGTACATCATATTTGTTGGTCTGCACTTGGTTCTTCAGTGTACCATCTGCAAAGGCCGCAAACGTTGGTAGGTTATCAACCTTGGCAAGACCTCTTGATTCTGGGAACCTTTCGGCATCGACCAGAACAAATGCAACATCTTCGTTGCTCCGGGCCTCTTTTTTAAACTTAGGCTTCATAATTCTACAGTTACCACACCACGATGCTGAAAATTGGACAACAACATTTTTGTTGTCCTTAACAATTTCCTGTAGGTTGTCCTGTTCCAATTCTATGAGCATAGTATTAATTTATATGATTGGAAAGATATTCCGAAACTCCTTCTCTATCCGCATTCATTGCTTCCTTGCCTTCTTCCCAATTGGCAGGGCATACTTCCCCTTTTTGTTGTACATGGGTATACGCATCGATTAAACGCAGAAACTCATTTACATTTCTTCCCAAGGGCATATGGTTTATGCTTTCGTGAAATACCGTACCCTCTTCATCAATCAGGTATGTGGCTCTGTAGGTAACATTGTCACCTTCCAAAAAAATAGTTTCTGTTTCTTCGTTGAATTCTTCATTTTGAATATCCAATATGCCAAGTGCATTGGCCAAGTTCCTATTACTATCTGCTAGGATAGGGTAGGTAACCCCTTCTATTCCCCCATTATCTTTGCTTGTGTTCAACCAAGCAAAATGAACTTCAGCAGTATCGCAGGAAGCACCAATGACCAAGGTGTTTCTTTTTTCAAATTCGCTTAAGGCCAGTTGGAAGGAATGTAATTCTGTGGGACATACAAAAGTGAAATCTTTGGGGTACCAAAAAAGAAGAACTTTTTTGTTTTCCGATTTTGCTTTATCCAAAACATTGATTTTGAAGTTATCCCCCAATTCATCAATTGCATTCACTTCAAGATTTGGAAATTTTTTCCCTACATGTGTCATTCTATTACTTATTTAGTATTAATTCTAGGCAAATGTATTTTATGCATTTCCCAATTTGAAACTTTGGGATTAGATTTTGTTATGTCCTAATAGCGTATGTTGATACTGCCTTCTAGTCCGTTCTTAATCAAAAAAATAGCATTGCCCCATTGTTGGAAATTAAGGAAAAAACATGCGGATTGGAAAAGATTTTATTAGAATTGATTAGGTTTTTGAGGGAGTTGTTAATTGCTTTATTTTGATTCCAAAGGCGGCAAATAACAAGGTCATAATAGGGCTTAACCAATTAAAGATGGCATATAGAAAATATTCACCCACTCCAACGCCCAAAACTCCGCTATGGTATGCACCACAGGTATTCCAGGGCACCAATACGGAAGTGACCGTACCTGAATCTTCCAGCGTCCTGCTTAGGTTCTCAGGGGCCAAACCTCTTTCTTTATAGGCTTTGGAAAACATTTTTCCAGGTACAACTATAGCGAGATATTGATCGGATGCGGTAACGTTCAAGGCTAAACAACTACCAACAGTACTTGCAAAGAGCCCAAATGTGGTCTTGGCCATGCTTAAAAGTGATTTGGTAATACGTTCCAAGGCTCCAATACCGTCCATAATTCCACCAAAGACCATGGCACATACAATCAACCAAATGGTACTCAACATTCCAGACATTCCTTTGGACTTGAATAGTTTTTCGTACTGTTCAGGGGCCTCAAGCTGAGTTTCTATAGTTATTGAATTCATAACGGCTTGATAAGCACTTTTGAAATCTAAGGTTTCCGTGCCTGCAAGCGTTTTAACGATCTCAGGTTGAAATATAACTGCGAAAACTCCTCCCAACAATGTCCCTACCAATAGAGCGACTAATGGTTGGACTTTTTTAACAATTAAAAAGATTACAACCAATGGAACTATGAAGACCCATGGAGTGAGATTGAATTTACTAGTTATTAGATTTGAAATCTCGGAATGATCTGTTGCCCCACTAGTGTTTTGTGTGAAACCAATAATTAAAAATGCAATAAATGTTACTAAAATGGTGGGTATAGTGGTAAGAGACATGTAACGTATATGCGAAAATAGTTCACCCCCGGCCATTGCCGGCGCCAAATTTGTGGTATCACTCAAAGGAGACATTTTATCACCAAAATAGGCCCCGGAAAGTACGGCACCTGCCGTCATTCCCATGGAGATTCCCATGGCGCCACCAATACCAATAAGAGCAATACCTACGGTTGCTGAAGTAGTCCAACTACTACCTGTTGCTATGGAAATTATAGCACAAATAATCACACACGCAGCTAAAAAAATGGTTGGATTTAAAATTTGGAGACCATAATAAACCATAGCTGGAATGATTCCGCTGATAAGCCATGTTCCCGATAGAGCACCTACCATGAGTAAAATAAGCAATGCTCCTGTGGTTGAACGAACATTTTCAGCTACTTCCTGCATCATTGTCTTAAAGCTAACCTTGTTGAAAAAGCCCACAATTGCGGCCACTGCGGCTCCTAAAAGTAAAGCGAATTGATTTGGTCCTTCGATGGAATAATCACCAAAAGCTACCAAAACATTGTATGCCAGCAAGCCAACAAGCACGGCAATCGGGATGAGTGCTTCCCAAATGTTCAGTTCCCTATTTTCTATGATGTTCTCATCTTCACGATACTTGGCTTTTTTCTTTTCTTCGGACATTCGTTGCAGTTTGGTGAAAGGTAATATTACGATTTTGAAGCTTGTTCTCCAAACAATGGATTGTACCCTTTTAGTCCAAAACTACTTTCTTTGGTAAGATTTTCAGGGCCTCCATACAAGAACGCATGCTAGTATAGGTTTTATGGATGTCATTGTCCAGCCCAATGGAAAAACGTATTAATCCAGAGGATAACCCAAGTTTCTCCTGTTCTTCCACCGGAATTTCGGAGGAGGTAGAGGTCCCGGGAGCGCTGAACAAGGTTTTATAAAAAC
Organism: Flavobacteriaceae bacterium; assembly: GCA_039985375.1. Taxonomy (GTDB): domain Bacteria; phylum Bacteroidota; class Bacteroidia; order Flavobacteriales; family Flavobacteriaceae; genus Flagellimonas. The sequence goes on along the minus strand of JBDWSS010000086.1, from coordinate 9,616 downwards.
CGAGACTTACGGCCAAGTAGCCCAATTTTTCCTTTTGCATTTGCTCCATTAGTGCATTGGCATTTTCCAAGGACCCCACATCTAAGGTCAGCAATCCTCCAAATCCATATTCAGCATTCATTTGGCTTTTCATGGTTTCATGTCCGGGATGGTTTTCAAGGCCTGGATATACGGTCTTTAGACCATCCATTTCAAATGCTCTTGCTAAATAAAGCGCATTTTCGCTGTGTTTTTTAATGCGGATATGCAAGGTTCTCATGTTTTTGAGTATGGAAGCAGCTCTAAAACTATCCAAGGTACTTCCAAGCAACATTCCCGCACCGTTGTTTACATCTTTTAAACCAAGACAGAAATCCGTAGAAGCACAAACCGCGCCAGCAACGCAATCACTACTACCATTGATGAATTTGGTAAGACTGTGCAGTACAATATCTGCCCCAAGTCTGGCTGCGTTTATGCTCAAGGGTGAAAAAGTATTGTCAACAACCAATGGAATTCCATGTTTTTTTGCCAATTTAGAAAGCGATTGGATATTGGCCACTTCAAGCAAGGGATTGCTTACCGCTTCACAATAGATCATTTTCGTTTTTGATGTTATAGATCGTGCTACACTATCTAAATCCGTAATATCCAGGAACGAAGTAGCTATGTTGAACTTCTTCAAAAAGTTTTTTAGAAAAGCGTAGGTGCCTCCATATATGGTGCGGCTGCATACCATATGCTCATTGGCATTGCATAATTGCATGATTACAGCGCTAATGGCTCCCATACCGCTGGCATAAACATTTGCGTATTCGGTTCCTTCCAATTGTGCAAGGGCCTCTCCCAAATATAAATTGGCAGGGGAGGAGTGCCTGCTGTATAGATAACAGCCCTCCGTATTGCCTTCAAAAGTATCGAACATTGTTTTTGCAGATAAGAAGGTATAGGTTGAAGAATCCGAAATGGAAGGATTAACTCCACCAAATTCACCAAAATACTGCAATTCCTGTATGTTTTCAGATGCCTTATAGTCCATATTAAATGCCTTTGTGTAAAACTATTGAAGCTTTGAACTAAAATCAATTGTTATAAATTATTTTAGACTTTAAATTTATAATTTTAGAAAAATTAGATTTTTGTTCTATTTTTTAAATGAATTATGCAATTTTATCGTAAAATAATCAGCATGGAACTTGATGAAAAGGATCGAAAACTTATACAGTTGTTGCAAGAAGACTGCAAAAAGACAACAAAAGCGTATGCAGATCAATTGGAATTATCCAAAACGGCGGTTTATGAGCGTATACGTCGTCTTGAACGTACCGGGGTCATCACAAAATATGTGGCACTTATGGACAAGAAAAAAATAGGACGTGATTTTACGGTATTGTGCCATATTCGATTGGTACAGCATACCAAGGAGAACGTACTTTTATTTGAACGTGAAATTCTTAAATTAAAAGAAGTTTCGGAATGTTTTCATGTGAGTGGGGATTATGACTATATCTTGAAGGTTAACGTAAAAAACATGGAAAGTTATCGCGATTTTATGGTCACAAAACTTACGGCCATTAGTAATATAGGAAGTACGCAAAGCTCATTCTCCATCAAGGAAGTTAGATACAGCACTTCGGTCTATATTTAGGAAAGTTTAACCTAAAGAGGTGTTAAAAGTGCTATGGGATTCAGCAGATATTGCTAATTTCTGACGCAATCAAGAAACAAACATCAATCAGAAACACCTTTGCATATCATGAATTTCCAAACGCGAGTTTTTCTCACGGTACTGGCCACCATTGTTGGGGGACTGTCATTAATGCTATATACTACAATTTCACAGGATATTTTATTTGATAGCCTAAGCTTTTGTACATCCTCGTCGCAAGACCTGATTCTTGGCGGCATCTCTTTATTTACTTCCGCCATTCTTGCTGGATTTATAGCTACCTTGATTGTAGTAAAGGATAATTTTTTACCCCATTTTTTTATTTCACTTTTTATTGTGGGTAAAATGTCGTTTGCAGCCGCTTGTGGTCAATGGCATGGCCCATTATGGTTTGAAACAGGACTAAACCTTTCGCTTATTGCGGGTCTTTGGTTTGGCAGATACGGAGCGATCAAGTTTCCGTTAGCTCCATTTTAATTTGTTTTATATTGTTTTTAGATGGGAAGCCATTTTGTTTCTCCATGCATGATTTGGTATTTCCCCCAAACCGGCACCCATATTATCGATCATATGCTGTGGTTTTCCCGTTCCTGGAATTACACAGGTTACATTTTCATGGGACAAGATGAACTTTAAAAAGTACTGCCCCCAACTATTGATATCCTGTTCTTTTGCCCATTCAGGAAGTTTTTTACCACGCACCAACCTAAACAACGAACCACTTTCATATGGCTGGTTAATGATTGTTGCGGTATTATATTTTTCCGCCGTTTTGAACAGTGAATTTTCCGCATGCCTGGAGCGTATGGAATAATTGAATTGAACGAAATCGGGTCGCTCTGATTTTATGATCTGTTCCAGAGAACTGTGCGATGCATCTACATAATGGGTAATACCCCAATACCGGATGATTCCTTTTTCCTTCCAATCTTTTAAGGTCTTCACATGCGTTTTCCAATCCACTAGATTATGAATTTGCATCAGATCAAGTTTTGTTCTTCCCATTTTTTGCATGGAAGCTTGCATTTGTTGGATTCCAGCTTGTTTACCAGAGGTCCAAACTTTAGTGGCATAAAACAACCGGTTTTTAAAATCCAGCGTACTTGTTAAGTCCCCAACCACTTTCTCAGAACTCCCGTACATAGGGGAAGAGTCAATCACCGTTCCACCAAAACGATACAATTCCACTAATACTTGAGTCAAGGCTTCGCGTTGTTCTGTTGAATTCCCGGCATCAAAAGTTTGCCAAGTACCAACACCTACTGCAGGTAATTTTTCTCCAGTTGAAGGGATGATTCTTGTGAAGACTTTTCTGTTTGTAGGCAAAGGTCTTGCAAAAGATGGTACAGAGAGACCAATTCCGGTCAATAGTGCTATTTTTAAAGCTTCCCTTCGGTTATACATTGTTTTCATACATAGTATCGTTTAAAGTTAAACATTTCTCTTTCTTTAGGTGTTGTTTTCCAAGGTCGTATCCGATAAAACTCCATAAGAATGCCATTGGGATGGCCAAAAATGCAATAGCTCCCAATCCCCAACCCATGGTAATGAATCCTGCAAAAAACCATCCAATAAGGGCATCCCCCCCTCTATAAATTGCCGTATCGATTAAGTTTTTGGATTTGTATTTGTCCTCCAAAGAGGACACTGTAAATAAAATTTCCTTCCCCGGACGCAACAGCATAAAATTCCCGGCCCTATGGATTACCATTAGTAAGGCTATGATACTTAATGTTGGGCTTACTCCCAAGGCAATCAATCCAATGCCCATAATACATGGAATGGAAGCGAGAACCAAAGGCAATCCGGATTTTTTTATAATCCTTCCGGTAAAAAAAAGTTGGCCAATAATCGCAATGGCATTGACCTTAAAATCAATACTTGAAAAATAGCGGATGCGTGCTTTACTTTTTACCAATGTTTCCTCCACAATATGGGCTTGTTCAAAATAAAGCACTGTGGAGATTGTGGTATAAAGCAATACAAAGGCGGCAATTCCCATAAGGTATCGGGATTTGCTTATATTTTTTATGGCTTCAAATAGTATTGCGGTGCTTATAGTCTTGGTTTGGGTTCTCTTATTGAAATATGCACGTTTATCGGACAACTTTAAAATACAAAGAATACAGAGGAGCGCCAAGGTTAAAAAGGAAGCGGCAACGACCAAAAGCACACTTATAGAAAATTGAGTGCTTAAATAATTTGCTATTAGCGGTCCCGTTAATGCACCCAAACTCCCTCCTGATGCAATGATACCGAAAAACCGTTTGGACGATTTGCTGGAAAACACATCGGCCATAAAACTCCAGAATAGGGAAACTACAAACAAATTGAAAACACTAAGCCAAATAAAAAAGGAAATGGCAAGTACCCTAGAGGTACCGAACATCTCAAAAAGCACATAAAAAAGGATAATATTGGTAATAAAAAAAGTGTACGAGAAAAGGAGGGTTTTTTTGATTGAGTTTCGGGAGACCAATACACTAAATAAGGGCACTATGCAAAGCATGGCAACAAATGTCCCCGTAAACAACCATTGCATATTTATAGCTCCATTTACAATGCCCATTTCATCCCGTAATGGTCTTAAAATAAAATAGGAACACAACAAGCAGAAAAAATAGACAAACGAATAGCCAATAAGATAACTTTCCTTTTTGTTTGTTTGTCTTAATGATTTAAAGATTGAGGTATTTGGATTTTGTTTCATAAAGTACCGATCCCGTTTTAACCTATCTCGAATATGGGAAATTGTACTATGCCGCCTTATTTAATTGGCGAATACGTCTGATGGATTTATAAATGGCTATCCGGTAACGTTGTTTTTTTGAAATCTGGAAGGAGTTGACCCTGTAAATTTTTTAAAAGCACTATTGAATGAGGATAGGGTATTAAACCCACAATCGTATGCAATACTGGAAATTTTCACCTCTTTGTACCTTGGGTCGAGCAATAAATCTTGAGCAGTTTTTATTCTATATTCATTTAAAAAATCGGGAAAACTCTTGCCAATGGTATTGTTTACAATGTGCGAGACCAGATATGGAGGAAGCTTTGCCTGTTTTGCAACACTATTTAAAGTGCAATCTGAATCTAAATATAGTTTTTGGTCCTGCATTATGGTTTCCAGTTGTTTTGCATAGATAAGAAGCTCTCCTTTGGTCAATCTAATGTTTTGATGTTTTCTTGTTGATTCATGTTTTAAGAGGGAAGGATTCTTGAACAATAAAAAAGCAAGAAAATAAATAAAAGGAAGATAGATTACAGGACCGAGCAAATAGGGGGTTAAACCCAAAATGTAGTTGGAAAAATATAAAAATTGAAACAAGGCCGTCCCAAGAATCAAAGTAGTTATCCAAATTATGGAAGTTTTATCCATTGGAGACATATGTTTTTTGGATAAAAATCGAACGCTTAAAAGAATTAAAGCCATAACGCTGTAAGCAACTTGATGAAAAAGAAGGAGGGAATACCCGCCAGAATACCAAAAATTTGATAAGGTCAAAGAAGAAATAAAAAATAACAATAGGGCGCTTGGAATAAAGTGTGCCAAATTATTGGAAGACCATTGCTTTGGAAACAGAAAATAAAAACTATAAAGGAATAAGGCGGGCCCTGAAACGGAATGTGCAAGAAAACCAAAATTGATTAGCCACTGGGGCGTAAAATCCAAATACACCCAAAGAATAGACTTAGTCAACCGTAGAGTCACCGATAGAAAAAATAGGGCAAGTAAAAGGTTTCTAAAATCCTTTTTTCGTTCGTAGAAACTATAAAAGGACATTAAAAAGCTTTGGGCAGCCCCAATTCCGGCAATAAAAATCTCAAATTCCTTGTTTAGTCTTACGGTTCGCATCAACTAAATATAATTAGAATTTTGAAAAAGTTTATGGGATATAAGATAACCTTAACAGCAAATGGTTTTTGTAACAAAATTGATAGAAAATCAAATCTTAAAAGAACAGAGTCTTTTCGGATAACATTGTTATTTTTGTATTCAATTATCGAATTAATAATATCCCTAAGCAATAGATATGAATCAATATGATGTGGCCGTTATTGGCTCTGGACCTGGAGGCTATGTGGCGGCTATTCGCTGCGCCCAATTAGGAATGAAAACTGCAATAATAGAAAAGTATGGCACCTTGGGCGGGACTTGTCTTAATGTAGGATGCATTCCTTCTAAAGCATTATTGGATTCTTCGCATCATTATGAAGATGCAGTTAAACATTTTGAGGAACATGGAATAGATATTCCAGGTGAAGTCAAGGTGAATTTGAAGCAAATGATTGCACGTAAACAGGGTGTGGTCGATCAAACCACCAAGGGTATTCAGTTTTTAATGGATAAAAACAAAATAGATGTCTTTGAAGGTGTTGGTAGTTTTAAGGATGCTACTCACGTTAACATCGATAAAACCGATGGGAAGCAAGAAACCATAGAAGCAAAACATACCATTATTGCAACTGGTTCCAAACCGTCAACACTTCCATTTATTAAAATTGATAAGGAGCGAATCATTACTTCCACAGAAGCTTTAGAACTCAAAGAAATTCCAAAACACATGATTGTGATCGGTGGAGGGGTTATTGGACTGGAATTGGGACAAGTGTACAAACGTCTTGGTTCAGAAGTTACTGTTGTGGAATTCATGGATCGTATTATTCCGGGAATGGACGGTGGGCTTTCCAAAGAATTGATGCGGGCGATGAAAAAGCAGAAAGTGAAGTTCAACCTATCACATAAAGTTAAGTCTGTAGAGCGCAAAGGGAATGAAGTTATAGTAAAAGCAGATGATAAAAAAGGACAAGAAATAACCTTTACGGGTGACTATTGTTTGGTTTCCGTAGGGCGCAGACCCTATACCGATGGATTAAATGCAGCGGCGGCAGGAGTTGAATTGAATGATAGGGGCAGGGTAGTGGTGAATGATCATTTGCAGACCAACGTTTCCAATATTTATGCCATTGGCGATGTAGTACGCGGAGCGATGTTGGCGCACAAGGCAGAAGAAGAAGGAACCATGGTTGCCGAACTGATTGCAGGACAAAAACCACATATTAATTACAATTTGATTCCTGGGGTGGTCTACACATGGCCAGAGGTGGCCGCAGTAGGTAAGACCGAGGAGGAATTAAAGGAAGCTGGAATTGCCTATAAAGTTGGGCAGTTTCCAATGCGGGCGCTTGGGCGAGCAAGAGCAAGTATGGATATCGATGGTTTTGTAAAAATACTTGCTGATAAAGCTACTGATGAGGTATTGGGAGTCCATATGATCGGTGCTCGCTGTGCCGATTTAATTACCGAAGGAGTTACAGCTATGGAGTTTAGGGCCTCTGCTGAGGATATGGCCCGTATGAGCCATGCACACCCAACATATGCAGAAGCTGTAAAAGAGGCCGCCTTGGCGGCCACGGATGATAGGGCAATTCATAGTTAAGTTTAAAATTATAATATTCTTTTATGCAAATTAATGATAAGTCTGGAGTGACCACATATCTGGCAAGTGCTGATAGATATGATAACATGCAATACAATCGAACCGGGAATAGTGGTGTGCTTTTGCCTGCCTTATCCATAGGTTTGTGGCATAATTTTGGTTTTGTGGACAGCCTTCAAAATGGAAGGGATATTTTACGTTGCGCATTTGATTTGGGAATCACCCATTTTGATTTAGCCAATAATTATGGACCTCCATATGGTTCCGCAGAGGAGAATTTTGGAACTATTTTTAAAAAGGATTTTAAACCCTATCGCGACGAGCTTTTTATAGCTTCGAAAGCTGGTTTTGATATGTGGCCCGGACCTTATGGAAACCATGGTTCCAGAAAATATCTTATTGCCAGTTTAGATCAAAGTCTAAAACGTATGGGATTGGATTATGTGGATATTTTTTATTCCCATAGACCAGATCCTGAAACGCCTCTTGAAGAGACCATGGTTGCCCTGTCCGACATTGTTCGGCAAGGCAAAGCCCTATATGTTGGGATATCCAATTATAAACCTAAGGAGACGGCGGAAGCTGCAAAACTGCTACGTGAATTAAAAACACCATTTATATTGCACCAAGCCAGGTATTCCATTTTTGATCGATGGGTAGAAGATGGTTTGCTGGATACTTTGGAGGAAGAAGGAGTGGGTTGTATAGCATTTTCCCCTTTGGCTCAAGGAATGCTTACGAATAAGTATGTAAATGGTATTCCGGAAGATTCAAGGGCAGCAAAGAAATTAACTTATTTGGATCGAGAACAAGTAGAATCAAACCTTCAAAGAATACAAAGTTTAGCAAAAATTGCGGATGAAAGAGGCCAAAAATTATCCCAAATGGCCATTGCTTGGTTACTGAACAGGCCTACGGTTGCCTCAGTCCTTATTGGAGCAAGCTCAGCAGATCAGTTAAAGGAAAATGTCGGTGCTTTGGAACAATTGCAATTTACCGATGAGGAATTCCGATTGATTGATAGTATTTAGCTAGTTTTTCGCCAGTCTAAAAATACGGGTAAGAAACAGTCGAAGCCTTATCAATACTTCTTTGAGCACGGGTTTACACGTATTGATCAAACCTACACCTTGATTTTTGATTTGACCAATTCCCATGGCAATGTGGGTCATAATCTCAGATTCATGTTTATGATATCTAAGGGCCAGAAAGGTACAGGTAAACATAAATACCAAAGCTCCTGGAATCGCCACAGATGGAATTAAAATGTGATTAAAGAACCGATATAGCCCTAATCCTGTAAAGCTTCCATAGAGAATCACAAAGTGAATTACATAAATGGAAAGTGTACTTGCACCAACATTCAATACGGTTTTGTTGGTCATAAACTTGCGAAGCAACATAAAAATAGCGAAAACCAAGAACACATCACCTAAGCGGATAAACAAATAATTGTTAAAGAAGATATCCGCAAAAAGCTGAATGTTAGTCAATCTATGTATATACAAAAAGACATCAGAGGAAGTGAAAATCAATAGTGAACCTAAAACCAACGCTATCCAAATTGCAGTCTCATACAGATATTTATGGTCTTTGAACTTATGGAACAAGATTGCTATGAATCCTCCTATGGTAGCATAGCCCAACCAAGGAATTAGGGTGAACACAGAACCGTTTGTCTTTGTAAAATAATTGGCAATGGCATTTGGTAAAAAAGAAAATGACCATTGCTTATAAAGGGGTTCAAAAAGGAACAACACAAATGTAATTCCTAAAAGAATTGCTGGAAAGAGATATTTGTTTCTGTTCGTGGTAAAAAGGTAAATCCCAATTAATGCAAGAATGGAAAACCCAATGCAATGAAGTACATCAACCAGATAAAACGAGTCGTAAATTTCCCCAGAGAAAATACCCAAAAGGTTCATTCGTAACAAATATCCAATCAGCAATAATTGTAGCCCACGGCGGATTCCCTTTCTTACTCTTGGATTTTCAAACCCTTTTTGGGGAACTTTTATGAGTAAGTAGGTAAAAATAAATCCGGAAACGGTAAAGAAAACAGGAGCGGTTATACCTCTAAAATAAAGCCAAATGCTAAAAACAGCGTTTTCACTATCCCTATAAACAGGATCTAAAAGACCATCGATGAAATGCCCCTGCAGCATCATTAAGATGGCCCAGGCCCTCATGGCATCAATGAAAAATAATCTGGCGGTCTTGGTTTTCATCCTTAAACAATTATCCTATATACTTGCCCTACAGCATGTTTGGATGTTTTGCAGGGCAAAATTAGTTAAAATACTCGCATGTATTGCTCTTTTGGGGTATTTTAGCCAAACAATCAATTTTTTTTTCAATATGGCTACAATTCTGGCATTGGCAGGGAGCAATTCTTCAACTTCAATTAATTATAAGTTGGTTCAATACACCACTTCAAAAATAGAAGGGCACCAAATACAACTATTGAACATGGCACATTACCCGTTTCCAATGTACAGCGCCGATGATGAAAAACAAAAAGGCTATT
>JBDWSS010000085.1:0-1553 GCA_039985375.1 Flavobacteriaceae bacterium | reverse complement strand
TAAATTTTTGCATACATGTGCCAAGGGGTTTTTAAACGACACTATTGTTATCGGGATATTGGACGGGCTTGGGCCAGGAGCTTCATACATTTTACAAAGCCCAGGACCGAGTTTGAAGAAAAGGGCGTTAAATTTAAACGTATTACGGAGCCTTTTATAGATACTACGGAGAAATCCTCGCACTCAGAACTTATCATCAATATCTTTGCAACCTTGGCTCAATTGGAAAGGGGTATATTATTGAAAGAACTTTAGTACGAAAGCACACGACAAACAGGTAGCAATTGTGCTCACTAACCGGTCAAAAAAACATTTTTATTGTATAAAAAAGTAATGGACCGACAGCCGCAGCCTAAACTTTCCTTTTTCTTTTAGTGCTAAGTTTGATTATAGGTATGGGATAATTCAACTTTTAAAAGCACTCTGTAAAAGTTCAAACAATGGTTCGGCAGGTTAAATTGTTAGTGGGTTGTCCCTTACCATTATAATATCCAAGTTGTATCCGGTTCTACCATTTGGCTGCCCTGATTATATCACTACAGGAAAAAGCAATTATTACCACGAATACGGCAACTATCTTTTTCATTATGATATTACATATGTAGGACCTGTTCTACGGGTTGCTATTAATATTCTTTTGAGGGTATTAACTAAATATGAAATTTTTTAAAACTTTGCCCATGTAGTAAGATACATAATACATGGGCGAAGTTTTTATTGTTTTTCTAGATTAGTAACCAAACGGTATACCATTGTTAGGCTTATGTTTAATTATTGTACAGTTGTTGTACTTCACTTTCGGTTAGAACTCTATCATAAACGTAAACATCATCTATTCCTCCGTCGAATTGACCACCGCCTTCACCACTGACAGCACCACCTATACTAAACCTAGCATTATAATCCGTGCCAATCCCTCTACCTATATTAGTAGCATCAGCATCACCAGAATTCATCTGTTTTACAAGTTCACCATTTAAATAGATTTTTGAAGATGTTTGATGTTCATAAGTAACAACAATATGAACCCATACCCCTTTAGGTATTGCAGTTTCAACTGCTGCGTTCGATACATTCCATCTCAAATCATTTTCTTCACCAGACGTTAATCCTAAGTAATAGCCATAATTATCACTTTCAGGTCCATCCCATTTACTTATGATATCATTCCATTCAGTTTGAATTTCATCAGCTTTGACCCAAACTGAAATGGAAATATCTGATATTGGATTACCGTCTACAAGTTTTAATGCGTCGTAGTCTTCAACATGAATATAACCTTGCTCCTCTTCTACAAACAACATTGCCGAGTTACTCATACCATCTCTATTTGTAGTCGGTTCGACTGCTCCATTTCCTTCTGGACGGTTAGTAATTGTCCCATGATTGTTATACCCACTTGTGTCATCTCCATTTCCATTTAAATCAAACTTACCAATAAGGCCATTCGACAACGTATTTTCTTCTACAATTACTTCTCTTGTTACGCTTGTGGAATTTTCTGCTACATCTGAAACGCTATACGTTACTTCGTAAGATCCAGGAACAAGAAA
>JBDWSS010000084.1:0-11910 GCA_039985375.1 Flavobacteriaceae bacterium | reverse complement strand
GAAAATAATGAAGAAAAAGTTTTATTGAGCAAAGAGATTGATTTTATGAAAAAATACATTGAGTTAAATAAACTTCGTGTATCGGACAAAACAGTTGTTAATTATAATTTTCCTTCAGAAGAAACAGGTATTAAAATAGCACCATTACTATGTATTTCTTTAATAGAAAACGCTTTTAAACACGGTGTTTCGGCCAGTAGAGGCAGTACTATTGACATTACTATGACAACAGATAGTAAAACAGTTTTGTTTACTATTGAAAATCATAATTTTCCAAAGAAAACAGACGACAAGAGTGGTTCCGGTATCGGGTTACAAAATTTAGAAAAACGCTTAAAGTTGTTGTATGCTGGTAAGCACAACTTTAAAAGATTACTAAAGGCCGAACGTTTTTCTGTTCACTTAGAAATAGAAACCACTTAAATTATGAGCGATTTAAAAATCACTTGTGCTATTGTTGATGATGAACCTATGGCGCTTAATTTGGTAGAAGGTTATGTGGAGAAAACACCTTTTTTAGAATTAAAAAAAAAATGTAGTAGTGCTATTGAAGCATTGCAATATATAAAAGAACACCCTGTAAACCTTTTATTTTTGGATATTCAAATGCCTGATTTAACGGGTATTGAATTTTCAAAAATGTTACCTAGAGAGACTCGTGTTATTTTCACAACAGCATTTAACCAATATGCTCTAGAAGGTTTTAAAGTAGAGGCATTGGATTACTTGCTCAAACCGTTTGATTATGCTGAGTTTTTGGTGGCGGCCAATAAAGCAAGTACGTGGTTTGAACTAATAAAAAACAAAAAACAAAAGACACTCCCAGAAGAAAAGGAGTTTTTATTTGTGAAATCGGAATACAAACAATTACGCATAAAATTGGCAGAGGTACTTTATTTTGAAGGCCTAAAAGACTATATCAAAATTTGGTTAAAGAATAACCCAAAACCCATTTTAACATTGATGAGTTTAAAATCTCTTGAAGCAGAATTGCCAGAATCGCAGTTTATGCGTGTTCACAGGTCTTTTATTGTGTCTTTAAGTAATATCGATGTTATAGAACGTAGTCAAATAATTATTAATAAACAACGTATCACAGTTTCCGAACAATACAAATCAAAATTCTTAGAGTTTATAAATAAGAATTCTTTCAATACATAATATTTTGCTGATACAAGGAGGGTGTAATGTGCGAAAAGGCCATTGCTCCAAAAAATAGTACCTACAACCCCACTTTAAGTTCGGTTCTGTCCCAAAAATAGATATGGAATTAAACAACCGAACTATAGCAAGATGTGAGCACGTGCTTAGCATTTTAGATACTTTGCCACCGTGCTCTCTTGTTTACTATACTTTTAAAAAAGCTAAAAACGTATGTAGCTATTTTAGAAAAATTGTTGCCAACTGCTCTGATCTTGATAAGCTTCAATGGGTACTATTGTGTTTTGAGTTTGGAAAAGCCCCATAAAATGCGCTACATCCAAACGTAGGTTTTCCAGACAACTGTCTACCAAATCCTTTCTAAACCCTTTCTCTTGCATTTCCAAAACATAGTTAAACGAGATGACCCTAGCCAATACACGCCCTAAATCAACCATTTTACGTTGTTTTAGATCAATAACAAGTGTAAAGTTCAGTTCCTTTTTAAAATACGCACTTGCTTTGGCAGTGATATCCGATCCAGCAAGAAATTCATAAATATTGAACGTTTTGCTCTTCTTCATCAGTTTAACCACATACTCGGTGATTTGGGTATATAGCATTTCATTAGAACCTTCAAAAATCTGAAAAGCTCGACTGTCCATAATTCCACGGCCAACCATGCTTTCCATCAGAAACCCTTTAGAACCTAAAAGTTGGGTCATTGTTTGTGCCGCATCTTGCATTAAATCGGTAGCAAAGGCCTTCATGGTGTTGGCTTCAATACCTTCACCGGCCAAGTCGTTACAGATACCACTAATATGGCTGCTTCTATGACACATTGCAGAAACTACGGTAAATGCACTTTGTACGCGGGCCAATTGATACTGTATCTGATCCAATGCCATTAGGGGTTTACCGCCCACAAAACGTTCGTTACAATGTTTTATTCCTTCATCCAACATCCGCTTTACAAAACCAAGGGCCATACCGGGAAATTGTAGCCTACTTCGATGTAGAATATCCAGGAGTGTTTTTATACCGTTGCTTTGAGGTTGCAGCTTAAAGGCTTCCGGAATTTCAATATCAAGCTTATTCTTTCCATAAGGAATGGCATAAAGTCCAGAATTGTTGTAGTATTCCTCTACAACAATGTGTTGGTTGGGTTGGGTAACGTCACAAATAAAAAAGTCAATATCACGGTTAAGTCTACCATCTTCACGTTTGGCCCTTGTGGCAATCAACCAATAATCGGCCATTCCCGTTAATCCCTGCCAATGTTTGGTCCCTGAGATATGGTATGAATCGCCCAATTTACTGTTGCACGTTTGCATGCTAAGGGCGTCACTACCAAAATCCGGTTCGGTAATCATTAATCCCCCCATATTCTTTTGCTCCAAAAAGCGGCTGAAAATTCCCTGTTTTATGGCATTATCTGCATATTTGGCCGTAGGCTCTAAAAAAAGTGCGATGTTAATGCCAAACATCAATGAAAGTGAAAGCGACTCATAAGATGCTGCGGATAGCATAGACAGGCATTCTTTAACATGAGCACCTCGGCCCCCATATTCTTTTGGTATGGCAACCGAAAGAGGGCAATCTGCCATTATTTCCCGTAGCACCAATGCCGGCAATCCGCGTTCTTTGCTAAACTCATTTATGTTGTAACGTTCATGAAAAACTGATTTTAAAGTGCTTTCAAAGTTTTTCAGCTTTGTGCTGAAAGACACATCCTCTATCGAAATATTGGTACTCATTATAATATTATTTAAGTATAAACTTCAAAGGTCCGTAAAAAAGGTTTATAGGGAAACAAATGTAACTGCTAGTTTGGTCTATTTTACAATAAAACATCCATATTATTGGCATTTGTTCCAAATCAACAAATTGCTTTGACATAAAACTGGTATGGTATACGGATATTCTGAGTAATTTGCCAAATATTCGTGTTTGCACTATAGTGTTCCGCGTTATGTAATTTAGCTCAGGAAAAGCGAAAGTTCTTACCACCGCGCCAACTCACCTAAATTTTAAAGAACATCATTCTTTAAAAATTGTAGCGCCTGAAAAATTTCCTCTAAAAACTTCTTTAAAAAAGTAATAAAACCCTTTAGGGTTCACGAGCACCTTTTAAACAATAGAAATTAAGCGAGTAAATTGTTTTACACAACCCGTAGGAGGAGGGGAGTGTAATGTGTATGGAATGGGATTAGATTTCTAACCCCCTCATACATTCTTTTTTTTTAGAAAATGTTTAACTCTAATATTTTCTGCCATTAGGAAAGTTCGTGATACGAAGAAATTACGCCAAAACCCTTGAAGGATTCAAAACCAGAATACTCTAAAACTACAGCATTGACCTTAGTACAATACATTAAAATCAATATTGCATAAATGCACCACGGGTTGGTATTAATTTTCTGATAATTGAAAAAACATCACTCTTTTTTGATATATTTTGCAGCACCTACTTTGAGAATATCTAACTGCATACTTAACATATCTATGTTGGCATCATGGCCTGAATTCTGTATTTCTATATAATCTTTGTCTGACGTCACGATTTCTTCGAAAAATTCTTTTGTGACTTCAGGTACCGTTAATAAATCTTTCTGACCTTGTATAATATATATTGGTATCCTCAAATTAGTGCAACATTCATCCAGAGCTACATCATTTATCATTCCATCACCATTCAATCCTATATACTTTAGAAATGAAAATTCTTCTGAAAACATAGAATATCTAGAATCTGAAAATTTAGAAAGATATTCTTCTGAAACCTTCCATTCCACAGGATTACTAGCTGTCTCGTTTTCATACTTACTTATGATTCTACGCAACTTACCAAAGCTGGATGGATGGCTCCAACTTGGGGCTCCCATTTTATTTAAAATATTTAGAGCGGCCTTATCATCTCGATTTAATGCCATCATTTTTACTTTTTTATAACTCTCAGAATAATTTTTACTCCCACTAACAAGTTGAGATAGTCCAACATAAAAATGAAATTTATTTGGTGCCGCGTGTACCATTTTTGTAGCTAGGAACGATCCCCACGATGAACCCGAAATGATTATTTTTTCTTGACCCAATATTTTTCGAATGTAATCACTTACTTCAAGACCATCTTTTACCAGAAGATCTACACTCAATTTATTGTTGGTAATCATGTCTAAAGTGAGCTCTTCTGACTCCAATTGCGCTAGATATGTTCTTCCAGAACCTCTTTGATCCCAGTGAACAATGGTAAAGTTTTCTTCGAAATCTTGGAAAAGACTATCGTGATACTTGCTCAAAGGAATTCCTGGACCTCCATGTACCATTAAGACTACGGGGTTCGAACAATCTTTGCCTTTTATTGTAACCCATTGTGGTACACCTCCTATAAGCACATACTGGGCTTCGTTTAACTCCGATTTTATAGTGTTGTTAGATTGGCATGACTCGTGAAGAAATACTTTTTGGTTTGTTTGAGCTTGATTTGAAAAACAAGAAAACAAGCTTATAAAAATAATTAGTAATCTACTTTTTAAATTCATGATTTACCCTTTATGTTATGAACCCAAGACGAACGTGAAGACAAAATGTTACAGGTTTTTAAAAAATAAGGAATTGGTATTCAATATGGCCTTCATGGTCTAAAAGGGTGTAATGTTCATTAGTCTTGTATCAAGACAAAAAGATATGCAAACTCTGAAAATGTTTAATGGTAGCTCAGCCGCATCAGCTCGCTCATATTTTTAAAGATTCTCAATCTTTTAAAATATTCCGTACATAACGGCTAATCATGGTACAAATGAAAATATGAGTCGCAGACACCGCTTAAAAAAGTTTGATTACCCTGTTGTAAGTTTTAATCAATTCTCGGAGCTTGAGGGATATTTTACATAATAGAAATACAGAGCATTCACGAACTCCTTTAAAAAACAATAGACAAGCAGCGTGAGTAATTATAGCTTATGTTTTTCATTAAACCTTTACGGTATGTTGGCAGCCGCACCATCTTTCTTAATTAGTGCTTCAGTCACTGGCTAAATCAATAAAATGTAATGGACTAGGCTTTGCCCAAAGCGACGATAGGAGTAAAGTGGGAATGTGTATGGAATGAGAATAGTTATCAAACAGATAAATTGTATTCTCTAATTTTGTAATATTCAATTAAATGCGTTAAATTACATCAATAGTATGATTCTTGAAACAAGAAAACATATGTCTACAATTAGAAAAACAATAACATTTACAGAAAAACAAGATAAGTGGATAAAATCACGAATTACGATTGGAGAATTTACTAATGATAGTGAATATCTTCGTGATTTGGTAAGACGTGATCAAGCAAAGAATGCCAAATTCTCAGCTCTTAAGGTAGCCATCACAGAAGGTATGGAAAGCGGCATTAGCGATAAATCTGTTCCTGATATTATGAAAGAAGTCGAAGAACGAATGCGAGCGGATGGGCGTTTATAAAGTATCAGGTAAAGCCGAAAGCGATCTTGCAATAATATATGAATATGGTATCGAAATATTTGGATTAAAACAAGCTCAGAATTACTTATTGGGAATACATACGCTTTTTCAAATATTAGCCGATAATGCTACACTTGAACGTGATGCATCAGAATTTGTCTTGGCATTAAAAAGATTTTCTTATAAATCTCATACTATTTTTTATTTATCTACAGATATTGATATTTTAATTGTTCGTGTATTAAGTCAAAGTATGGATTATGAAAATAATTTATAGCCATAATTTTTTCACTAGATGATAACAATAAAACTCATGCTTTTAATGTTACAAAGACATTTTATATAATGTCGGATTATAATTTCAAACCTGAATTATAATGTCTTGCATTATGACACTTTGCTTGGGTAAAGCAAAGTAGTTTGCCCTTTACTTTCTATAAATTTTTATTCTAAAAAGTATTTCTTCAAGGGTAATGGAACACTTATTAACTGACCGACAGCAGGAGGGAGGGCAATGTGTGTGAAATGGTATTTTACTACATTTTTTAATTACCTAACGGTTTTCCGTAATAGGTTACTTGTTAATTTTATTTATATTTATGCTCCTCAATGATTTAACCACCTACATTTCACTCCCCCAATAATTATCAAAATTTACCCATTAATGGGTATTTATTTAGATAAATAAAACAATTAGAATTGTTTAAATACATATACTATGTCTAAAAAAGACGATAAAATTTTTCATTTAGGTCTATCAATGGCAGGTGCTGTTTCCGCAGGTGCCTATACCGCTGGATTCATAGATTATTTGCTCGAAGCATTGAATAGTTGGGAGGTTGCAAAGAATAAAGAGAGAAACAACCCAACTGGCAGCATTCCAATGCATAATGTTATGATTGATGCAATAGGAGGGGCATCCGCAGGTGGAATGGTCAGCATGATTACTACTTTGGCATTCTATTCTGGAAAGATAGAGCCAGTAAGAAAAGTATCAAATACTAAGACAGGAAACATTCTTTATGATAGTTGGGTTTTTTTAGACGATGATGATAGTCTCTATGATGGAAATGGTTTAGGAAAAACAACTTTTGAAAAAATGTTGATGACCGATGATTTGGATGGAAAAATAGGAGCCCCGTCATTGTTAAACTCAAAGCCTATAGACAAAATAGCTGAAAATATTTTTGAAAAGCTACCTAAGAATGCAAGTATTAATAATTTCCCTAAATACATATCTAAAAGTTTACGTGTATTGTTGACCTTAACAAGCTTACGCCCTTTGGACTACAAAATAAAGCTTAGTAATATAAAATCTAAATTCCTTGATTTCACACCAGGCCATAGAATTAGCAATCATGATTTAGTTGCACACTTTAAAGTAGATTATGACTCTACTTTAGATAAGGATAAATTTTTACCCTTTAGACCATTAAAGGCTGAACTAGATAAAAGTTCAAATCAAGACCTTTTGATTAAAACCACTAAGGCTACTGGAGCATTTCCTGTTGGGTTAGCACCCCGTTATTTTGACAATGATTTGACCATGAATTATGTTCAAACCGATTTAAAAAGGAGAAAAAACTTCAGTTCTAAAATGGACATTGAGTTTGAATCAAGGAACGTTCCCAATTTTCAATTTACTGCTGTAGATGGAGGTGCTATAAATAATGAACCTTTTGATGAAGTACTGAGATGTCTAGTAAGCAATCATGGTCAAGCGGATGTGGATAATCCAAAGTTTGGGACTCTTTTAATAGACCCCTTTCCGAATTTTGAAGATGCAAACATCACAAAAAAAGTAAATTATGACAAAAGAGGTATGCTAGATATAATAGGTGCCTTAGTTCCTACTATTTTAAATCAGGCAAGAAATAAACGAAGTGATACTTATGCCACAAGTTTATTTAAAGTTATGTCCTTTCCAAGAAAATATGAGTTAGGAAATCTGAAAAACGCCATTAAACATCCATTAGCAACAGGTGGTATAGGCGGTTTTGGAGGTTTTTTAGATATTGAATTTAGAAAACATGATTTTTTTCTTGGTAGAAAAAATGCTAAGAACTTCTTGCGAGGGATATTTTTTTTAGAGTACAATTCCAATGATAAGAACAATTTGTTTTATGGAATTTCTCAAGAAATGATTGACAAATTTGGCAAGACTGTAGACGGTTTAACTTATATGCCAATTATACCAGATGTAAATATCCTTGACTCCAATGATGATGGTAATCCGACTAGGTACGAAATACAAGACATTCCGAAGTTTGATTCAAAAGCATTCAAAAAACTGGAAAAACCTATTCAAAATAGGTTAAGGGTGATTCTAAAAAAAGAGTTAGGTACTAATTTGTCAGGTTGGTTATGGTGGTTGTTTGGGGGCATTGTAATTAACAAGATATCTAAAAAAATAACAAAGTGGGTTATTAATACTATTCAGGAGGATTTTGAGAAACGTGGTATGTAGCCAATTATGATTTTTATAAGAATAGAAAGTTTTTAAAAACTTTACCCACAAAGAATTACATGTAAATCTCCAATAAAAATTAATAAAATGAAAGAATTCAATCTAACTAAGAGAATAATCAGCAATAAAGGAATATTGACTGAACTTCAAAGTAAATTTCAGAAATCTGAATTTAAAAATTTTGATACAAAAGCACTTATTGGAGACAATGATGATGTAGATTTTAAAGAGCTTGGTAAACAGCTAACAGCTCCAAAAGTCAATCTAAACTTCGCTCAAGAGGCAATAATAAATGTCATTGGAAGGCCAGTTATAGAAATTGCAAATGACTCTTTTGATGTAAATGAACCTGAACTTGACTTTTGGAGAAAGATTTTAAAAAGAAATAAAAAGGGACTTGAAAAGATTATTCCCTCAGTAGGAAGGGTTGAATTAAAAGGCCATCCGAGCATGGACTGGGTAGGTACAGGTTGGCTTTTGTATGATGATTATATTATAACAAATAGGCATGTGGCAAATGAGTTTGCTCGTAGAAATGGAGAGAATTTTATTTTTAAAAGAAATTTTCTAAATGAGGAGTTTCAATGTTTAATTGATTTTAAAGAAGAATTAGGTACCTCAGATATTCAAGAATATAGAATCCTAAAAGTTTTGCACATTGAACCGGATAATGGTTATGATATGGCAATTCTTCAGATTGCATGGGATGGAAATAATTCAAAGTTTCAGTCTTTGGAATTAACAAATAAAGTTAAAACTGATGAAACTATTGCTACCATAGGGTATCCTGCAAGAGATTCCCGCACAACGATACCTGATGAGCAAATACGAATTTTCTCAAACGTGTTTAATAAGAAGCGATTGGCTGTTGGCGAAATAGATTATGTAGACCCAGACAATCGTTTTTTCGTTCATGACTGCACAACCCTCGGTGGAAATTCAGGTTCTCCAATTGTGGATATTGAAACTCAAAAGGTTTATGGCTTACATTTCGCAGGTAGAGAGGGACAAGGAAATTTTGCCGTACCTGCTGATATAATTGAACAAATTTTTAAAAGAACGGTTCAAAATCAACAAATCTTCATTTCTTCTAACGATTCAAATCAAATAGAGAATGAAGAGAAGATTACAATTCAAGATTTAAAAGGACGAAATGGTTACAATGTAGATTTTTTAAATCAAAAAGTCCCGTTTCCTAGTTTTACAGAGAGTATGAAGAAAGAGCTAGTAAAACCAAAAGGCACAAGAGGTTATTTATTGGACTACATTAATTATTCCGTCGCCATGAGTAAAGAGAAACGTCTTGCATTGGTTACCGCAGTAAATATAGATGGTACAAAATGGAGACATGTTACGAGGGGTACAGATAGATGGTTAAAAGACCCAAGAATCAATAGAAAAGAGCAGGTCGGTAATGAATTGTATAAATATAACAACTTTGACAGAGGCCATTTAGTAAGACGTTTAGATCCCGCTTGGGGAAATAGTATTAAAGAGGCAAAGAAAGCTTCAGATGATACTTTTTTCTACACAAATTGTGCTCCACAGCATAAAAATCTAAATCAAAAAATTTGGTTAGGATTAGAAGAATATATTTTATCTAACACAGTTGGAAAGGGAATGAAAATAAGCGTTTTTAATGGGCCTATTTTTTCAGATGACGATATGTTTTACAGGGGTATACAAATTCCTGAAAGTTTTTGGAAAGTTGTAATTGCGAATAATGGCAATAATGGTATTCATGTAACGGCTTATATATTAAGTCAAAAAAAATGGTTAGATGATATTGAATTTGTCTTTGGGGAATATAAAACATCTCAAGTGCCAATTTCTTTTCTGCAGGAACAAACTGGTTTGACTTTTGATAAATCTGTTCAGCAAGCTGACGCCATGGCGAATGTCAACGAATCTGTAAATATTGGTTTAAAAATTAACCAAATCAATAATTTAGAGAGTATAACTTTTTAGTTAAAAGATACAAATTAAAAATGTCAACAAGAGTAAACGCAAAACTTTATAAAATACAAGATATAGTAGTAGAAAATCTCGGTGATTCGGAGGAAATAATTGCCAAAATGGTAGACGATTATCGAGAGAAAAGTGGTAACCAATTCGATTCAATCAGCTTGAATGATAATCTTATTTCTAACGGATTTATTCCAAAACTTTATGTCTTTAGTACTACAGAAAAAAACCCAAAATGGATTGACTTTCTTTCTGAAATTGTTGTAAACGAAGACGACTTGGTAGATTTAGAAGCCAAATATTCTTCATTCATTCTATTTGTCTATAGTGAAACTAGGATTTATGCTATTACAAAAGGTTATTTCGGCAGATATATTTTAGAGGAATTGATGGACCGATTCTTTGGTCTTGAAGTTTTATCAAGATTAGTAAACAAGAGTGAAACAGAAATCAGACAAATTGAAGAAAGGGGAGTGTTTGGTGAAGTTCTTGGTGCAGAAAGATACTTTAGAGAAAACTATAATCTAAGTTATGAGGATGATTTTGGAAAAATATACAAGAAAATGCTCGCTTCGATTAAAGAGGAAAATTTCGAAAAATTAGGTATTGTAAAAAAACGAGATGACATTCGTAAAGTATCTGTAAATGGTAGCTCCTCAATTGAAATGTCTACTAATTTCGATTATAATGAGTTATTACAAAGAATTCTAAAAATTGAGGAATTACTTGAACTTGAGGGAGTGGAATTTAATCAGTTCTATAGACTTTCTATGGGCGAGTTGTCCGCAATCAGGAACAATTTGAATGAAGAGCTGATTAAGATGGCCTATGATTCTTATATTCTAGATGAATCCATAGATTTTTATCATCCTGAAGTGTTTGAATATATGAGGTCAATAGAAGCTAGATTCAATGTTGATGGTGATTATCTTGAAATACCGTTCGCATATTCAATTGGCTTTACTTCAATTATATCGCAACTAGTGGAAGAAGACAAAATAGATTCGTCTACAGAAACTACTTTCGTGGACAGTTTAAGAAATTGCTCAGGAGGTTATAAAGTTACCGAAGATGGGGCTTTTCTAAATGAAGTTTCTCTAGACAAATGGATTGGAGGAGAAGTAGAATTTGATGGCAATAAGTTTTTCAAAATTGACAATGATTGGTATAGATATAGAGATGGGTTTGACGACTATCTCAATACTTACTTTTCAGAATTTAATTTTGACGCAATAACCCCAGATTATAAATTAGCCCCATGGAATTTAGGTGAAGTTCCAAAAGAAGGGGATTATAATGTAGAATATAAAAATGTTGATAATTTCATAGTGGCCGACACCAAATTCCTAAATCAAATTGAAATTTGTGATTTAATCAGAATTTCTGATGATACTGTATATCTGTATCATGTAAAAAAAGGACTTGGCCGAGATATGAGAGTACTTTCAAACCAAATTGTTAACGCAGCTAGAATAATTAAATCTGCGATAAACGAAAGTGATACTGCGCTACTAAAAAAATATTATGGTACAGTTTCTAAAAACTATGATGATGACGAAATAGTATATAATAGAGATGGAGCTATCGTTAAAGTAGAAGAAAATGATTTTATTCAGTTATTGAAAAATAAAACCATTGTATTTGTTTTTTCCTACTCTTCTGCTTCAGTAATTCCAGTCAAAGATGAAATAATTGCTACAAATTCAAGAATAGCGAAGCTTTCACTTTTATATTGTATGAGGGATATGAGGAGTACTAATTTCAAACTTCTAATTGAGAGAATTTCTCAAATTTAGGTTGTTTTTGGCCTAAGAGAATTTTGACAAAACAATAGGGGAGAGGAGCGTTAAGAATTTTAGGGGGCTGGT
>JBDWSS010000083.1:0-4961 GCA_039985375.1 Flavobacteriaceae bacterium | reverse complement strand
CCATAATGAAAATATTACTTATTTTAATGCATCAAACAACCCGGATTTAAACTGTATACAGGTGGACGATATTAGTCATACGACAGGCTGGTCAAAAGATGCCTCCGCAATTTTTAGCACTGTTGAATGCTGTACAGTAGAAGCGATCGCCGAGGATATTGTCGTCAATTTGGACGTAGATGGGAAGGTTACCATTACTCCTGAACAAGTGAACAGTGGCTCCTCAGCAACCTGCGCTAGTTCTATTGTTCTAAGTTTAAGCAAAACAGACTTTACTTGGGTCAATATTGGAGACAATCAGGTAACATTGTATGTTACAGCAACTGTTGATGGTCAGGATTTTACAGACAGTGTAACTGTGAAGGTAACGGTGCAAGATGCAATTACACATGTAAGTCCCAACCCCGTAACAAATACATTGAATATTATTACAACATCTGATGTTCAATTAAAAAATGCAAAAATTTATAGTATGTCGGGGGAAGAATTATTAACAGATGTTAGCAATCAAATAGATGTAAGTAGTTTATCATCTGGAATGTATATTTTAAAAATAGAAAGTGTCGATGGACAAATTCAAATGATAAAAATCTTAAAAAAATAGTATCTGTTGATAGGGCAAATCAAGTACGGATTTCGGATAGGTTTTGTCGCACTAAATAAAAAGAAAAGGCCTGTGTTTTTAAAAGAGAATCTGATTTCATGAAATGTCAATTACCGCGTACACTTTTACAAAAAATTTAAGTCTAGAAGAGATAACGAACTTAGCAGAAAACGTTCCAAATGGAAAAAGAACGAAGGATTTGATTGCGATTTCCAGCGATTTGAACATTCCAATTTTGGCAGGTCTAGTGGAAAAATCGGATGGGAAAATTTATAATACTTATATCTGCGTTACATGCGATGGAGTTGTTGCCAAATACCGAAAAACACATCCTTTTATCAACAAATATATGTCAGCTGGCAATGAATATTGTGTGTTTAATTTACTCGGTTGGAAATGCGGAATTTTGATTTGCTATGACAACAGCGTTATAGAAAACGTGCGGGCAACGAGTCTTTTAGGAGCAGAATTGATCTTTGCTCCCCACGTTACAGGTTGTACACCATCTGGTGCGTAGCGGAAAGCAAACGCTAGTTTGCTCCCGTACTGTTTATAAGTACTGTGTTGGTGTTTATTGTGAAAAAACATTTTAATGGATTTTTTAAGAGTTTGTAAGATTGTGAACTGAATTTCAACCCGCATGGATTTGAAAAACAGAACGAAATAGAAATAAAACTAAAAATGACCGAAGAACAAGAACTGTACATTTCAATTGGACAAGACATTAAGGACTCTACAGAAAGTCAAATGTTTGGAAAACCTTGCTTCAAAATAAATGGAAAAGCATTTGTTTGCTTCTTCCAAAATGAAATGGTTTTTAAATTAGCAGGAGAAACTCATAGCGAAGCATTAAGTCTTGATGCTTCGCATTTATTTGACCCTTCAGGAAAAAAAAGACCGATGAAAGAATGGGTACAAGTAGCTTACGACTATAAACAGGACTGGAATAAATTTGCGAAAAGTGCAGCCGAATATGTGAGCGGAATTAAAAAGTAAAAGTCCCCTAAATAGAAACGGTAAAACGTGCTATGCAGAACGCAAACAACAAATACTAACAATAGGTGCTAGTAAAGGTAAATCGTTATAGGGTTCTTTCGGATTATACATGATTTCGACATATAGAAACAACAATGTCGATGACATTGACACATTACAAATATTATGTCGAAATATTTAAACTTTATCGACATGTTAAAAATAATTAAAGCGAGCGAAACGAAGTTGAGTGTTGCAAGTCCCCAAAAAATATTCATTTTATAGAGCTGCTGGCTGTTAAAAGAATAATTTTATTGGTAATCATTTTAACCAGTTATATTTAAAAGACTATACCCAAACTTGTTAATCCAACTTATTTGTTTTTTTGAATTCATAGCTTTTAGACTTTAGGTATTCCCAAATCTGAATTGTATTTTCAACCTCTTCCATTTTTAAAAAATCAGGTTGAGCCAGGCAGAAACTTAGAAAACTGTCGATATTGTTTTGAGAGATTCCAAAGGCTTCCGACATTGTTGTCTTTGAAAACATCTTGACTATTTTGTTTTCCATTTTGGTATTTTCTTCCCGTGATACCGCATCTTTTAGTGTTTTTGTTCTTCCAGAAATGAAATTGAGTGTTTTGTGTAGGTTAATATCCATATAAACATTAATTATTGGGAAAACAAAAAGGGTATCCAAACGAATACCTCCTTTGGTAAATTCTCCTCTATTTGCCTCAAATAGCAATCGCTCACTTTGTGTCAATACTTTTACATCTGCATTTGGTAGACCCAAAGATGAAGAGGTAACAACAGGTTCAACATATAGCCTTTTAATGTCCTGTTCTATTTTACCTGTTAGATTGTATGGCATAACTATAACTTCATTTAAATTTATAACGTTCTCCACAAGATTCACGGAAACAAATTTTTGACTAAAAATTGTATTCGTAATAATAATTTCTTTTGTTAGGTATTGAACTGCGGTAAATCGAATTGAATCACTCAATTTAGCCTCAATGATAAACAAACCCAATGAATTTGTAATTGTGGTTTTTTTTGAATCCAAGTTGATTACTAATACGTTGGAAACATCATTATTGAGACTTGTTACCTTACCATTTATAAATTGGGTTTTCTCTTGACTAAATGTTATGCAGGAAGTAAATCCAAAAAACAACGCTAGCAAAAATCTTAAATGTTCGCCCAATTTTTAGGTTTTTGAATAGTTTTAAAATTTTACTCAGTTTTTTTATTTAAAATCGATAGCCTATACCTAATGCCCGTCGATTAACAACATTATGGTCTGTTTTATCAGTATTAAACAAATTACCTCCCATACCAACTAAAACTTCAAAAATAATTCCATTTTTGGTTACCCATTTACCTCCAAAACTTAGACCAATTGATAAATCAAGTACATCAGCTCCTTCATTTAAAGTTATATTTCCGTCCATATCAGTTAGTTTTTTTCCATCGGTTGAACCAAATGTTCCAAATCCTTCAACAAAAAAACCTGAAGCATATTTTTTGCCAAAATATCGTCTATAAAAAGGGGAAATATTAAAATTCGTATCCTCGTCATTTTTTTGGCTGAAAACATACAAACCGGTAATTCCAATTGAAGATTTTTTATTTAAGTTTCTTTCGTAAGTTGCTTCAAAAAGCCCTAATGCAGTATAATACCCATTAATTTTTACATCATTTTTCTTTTCGTACAGATTTATAATAGTATCGTTTTCGTTTTGTGCTTTAACTGTAAAAAGAGAACACAATAACACAAGTATTAAAAATGGTTTTCTCATAAAGAAGTATATTTAATTTTATTGAGTATCTAAGCTAAATGAATCGAAATCAAAAAGGTTTCAATAACTCAACAATGTATAAATCGGCACTTATTTATTAGAATTGCGATAAGCATTTGGGGTCATCCCAGTAGCTTTCTTGAATGCTTTGTAGAAGGTTGTTTTTGAAGTAAAACCTGATTCTAATCCTATTGCTAAGAGGCTATAGTTTTCAAATTCGGAATCTAAAATCATTTCCTTGATGGCCTCTATTCGATAATGGTTTATGTAATTCGTGAAATTTTTCTCAGCAACCGTGTTTACCAGTTGAGAGAGATATCCCGCACTTATTCCTAGTTGCTTAGCAACTTTTTCCCTATTTAATGTACTATCCCTATAAATTTTGTGGTCTTTACAAAGAACTTCAAGTTTTTTAAAATAGTGATTATCTGATGTAAGAGATTCTTTTTTAGTACTAATATCAGTCGATATATCGTTGTATCGAATTAATAAACCATTATTCAACAATGCACTAATTTGTGCCCTGTCTCTGGCAAGATTATATTTATAAATTCCAATGTATGCTGTCCAATGAATTAAAAATGTTGCAAATAACGCAAGAGTTTTCATAATATATGAAATGTCATATTGATAAAACAGGGCTATCAGAATGACGATTACCCAAGAAAAAATCAATACAGAAACGATTGTCCATAAAACAGTTAACCATTGTTTTTCCTGTTTATCTTTTGAAATTTTTACGAAATTATACGTATAAATTAATATAGAAGGTATAAATGTTAGGGCTAAAAAAAGTTCTATACTGTTTAGAATATCAAATAACCTTACACCTGAATTTGAAATATCATAAAAACCAGCAACAACATCAAGGTCATTAAGAATATTGATAATTGCTGAATACCCAAAAGGAATGAATAACCACAGTATTTTTTTTGATTCTTTTATGGGATGATTTATTTTGTTTATAACAAATAGAAAAATAAAAACTGGGAAAATAAATGCCCATTCTATATCATCTATAAATCGTAGAAATGGAATAGCACTAAACACCTGTGTAATTTCGAAAACAAGATTTAATAATAGTAGCGATAGTGTGAAAATTCCATAAGCCAAATATTTATTCGCAATGCTCTTGAATAAAGGCGATTTCAAAACAATTATACCTAAAATTATTCCTTCAAAAATTGCAATATTTAGAAGTGTCGTATAAATCAAAAGTAAATATGCATTAATAGATTATCTTTCATGACATTGTAATCGTAGCGTACCGAAGGCACCATTTCAAGATTCTTTAAAGCACCTGAGTTAAAACCTGTAGAAAATTCACGTTTATTCTTTTTTTTTGGTAATTCGCATATGTCCAACTATAAAAAAAATATTGAAATTGTAATTAGTAGAGGTAGTTTTATCTTCATAGACTGTAGCCTTCCCTAAAAATGTAGCCTTACCCGTTTTGTAGCCTTACCCGTTTTGTAGCCTTCCCTAAAAATAGGACAGCTTAAAATTAGAATTTTCTAACTTTAAATTTTAACTGTCACATGAAAAAAAGCAAGTTTACCGAGAGCCAGATCATCAAGG
>JBDWSS010000082.1:0-34980 GCA_039985375.1 Flavobacteriaceae bacterium | reverse complement strand
TAAATTTTTGCATACATGTGCCAAGGGGTTTTTAAACGACACTATTGTTATCGGGATATTGGACGGGCTTGGGCCAGGAGCTTCATACATTTTACAAAGCCCAGGACCGAGTTTGAAGAAAAGGGCGTTAAATTTAAACGTTAAAAAAAGCGATAATAGGTATTTAAATGAGCTGGAATTTTTTCGTACAGACTATAGTGCCCAAGAAAAATTGTTTAACACGTTTCAGTATCATTTTGAAATTGAATATGGAAAATCCAACAAGCAAATCTTCTAGGGCATCTTCTTTGAATTGGTCTTGGGAACGGCCAACAATTTTGACCTGGTGAATATCCTTGTTTAGAAGTTTCGGAACAGTTCGGATAGACTTATTTCGAGTCCCGCCGAAATTCTTAACAAAGTGGCCAGAGTAAAATTTGCGCCGTTTTCGATATTATAATAATTTTTAGGGTCCATACCAATGTAATGGGCAAATTTCTCATGACTTGTGAATCCCGCTTCTTTTCGTAATTTCTTGATTCTGTTTGATATGTCCCTTAGTGTTGTCTTTTCCACTTCCTGCATCCCTGAAAGATGCACTTTTTGTTAAAATTTAGTTATGGTATTTATACCATTAGTAGTATTTTTTAAATTTGTTTTATCAGATTATTCCCACCCCAAATCTTTATTCCTATGAACGATTATGTCTTGGCCCTTTCCAAAGAGGCCTACGTTTTGTACAAAAAGTCCGCAAGTGCGCTCAATGATTCGGACGTCATTGATTATTTGGTCTATCCCCGCAAGAATCACATGCAGGGGTTTTACCTAAAGGGATTGGAACATTTTGTGTCCATTTCCAAAAATACCTTTGATTTGCTCCATCATGGACTGTGCGAAAAGTTTCGCGAGAGGATTCCGAGTTTGTAAAGTACATCCGGATGGGATTATTTATGGGTGTTCCTTGTGAATGGAAAGACTCTTTGGACGAAGTATCCAAGCTTGCCAAAAATTTTAAGTAGGATTATCGGACGATACTGAAATAATATTTCGGTTTAACAATTGCTCCTTATAAAAATCAAGCCCCTCCCAATCAATGATTGAGAAGGGCTTTATGTGGTCCCACATGGGCTCGAACCATGGACCCCCTGATTATGAGTCAGGTGCTCTAACCAGCTGAGCTATAGGACCTGCAATTTTGCGGATGCAATATTACCATTTATTTTGTTTCATCGCAAGGTTTTAACGCAACTACCCCGCTTTTATTTCCATACAAAGCTCCACCAATACCCCATTGGTGCCCTTGGGGTGCAAAAATGCCACCAGCTTGTTATCCGCTCCTTTTTTGGGAATGTCACTCAATACGGTAAATCCCTCTTGTTTTAGCCTTGCAATTTCCATTTCAATGTCCTCCACCGCAAAGGCAATGTGATGAATCCCTTCCCCTTTCTTTTCCAAAAACTTTGCAATGGGACTATCAGCATTCGTTGCCTCCAATAGTTCAACCTTGTTGGGTCCGGATCTAAAAAAAGAGGTGCGCACACCTTCAGAAGCTACCTCCTCCATTTTGTAATGCGGCGTACCCAAAAGTTTGGCAAACAACGCATTGGAAGTGCTCAAATTCTTTACCGCAATGCCAATATGTTCTATTTTATCCATTTTATCGAAAATTTAACCCCACATGTTCTTGGAATGTACGTCTATTTCTTCAAAATTAAGCACTGTAATCATATCATATCATGAGGTTCGTCATTAATTCCCCTATTTTTGTAGCCATGGAAACACAGCGACAAAAGAAAATTGGAGGAATCATCCAAAAAGATATGGTAGACATTTTACAACGCGCTGCCACCGATGGAGGTTTAAAGGGTACACTCATTTCCGTTTCAAAGGTCTCTGTAACCACAGATCTTTCCATAGCCAAGGTATATGTAAGCATTTTTCCCAATGACCGTGCTGCTGAATTATTGGAGGGGATACAATCCAATCAGGCACTTATTAAACACGAATTGGCCCAGCGTACAAAAAACCAATTGCGACGAGTTCCTGAACTCAATTTTTATCTGGACGATTCTTTGGAATATATTGATAAGATTGAAAAATCCCTTAAGGGAGATGAAAACCCCATTGAAAATAGGGATTTACTGCCCAAACGAAAGAAATCTTGATTTTGAATTTTCCGTTTTATATCGCTAAGCGCTATCTCCGTTCCAAAAGCAGCCAAAATGCGGTAAACATTATCAACTTTATCACTTTTTTGGTCATTGTAATTGGATCAGCTGCCCTTTTTGTAGTTCTCTCGGCGTTTGCCGGTTTAAAAACTTTTAGTCTTTCCTTTAGCAATACTTTTGATCCAGACCTAAAAGCCCTCCCAGTAACTGGAAAGCATTTCTCCATAAGCCCAGAACAGGAAAACTCCCTGCGTACTATCAATGGGTTGGCCAACTACTCTAAGGAACTTGAAGAAAGGGCCTACCTTACGTTTCGCGAAAAAAGCAGCATCGCCTACATTAAAGGAATCGATGCCAATTATCGTTCAGTAACTGGAGTTGATAGCACCTTATATTTTGGAAGCTGGGGAAATATGGAGTACAACGGGGTTATGGGTATTGGCATATATAATTTATTGGGGGTCCCCATTGACAATTATCAAACTCCAATGACCGTGCTTGTTCCCAAGCCAGGTACCGGCTCCATTTCACAACAGGGGCTTAGCGCAAAACCGTATAACGAGCTTCCCTTGGTGGTTAGCGGGGTATATGCTGTGGAGGAAAACCTGGATAAAAAGTATGTGTTCGCTCAACTGCCTTTGGTCCAAGCCTTATTGGAAAAAGACAGTAGCCAGGTTTCTGGAATTAACTTCAAATTGAACGGGGAAGTTGCTTCGGAAAAAGTAAAAAATGAGATTAAAACCGTACTGGGAGATATTGTATTGGTGCTTAATAGACAAGAACAAAACAGCACGCTCTACAGGATGCTCAATACCGAAAATCTAGCCACCTATCTAATCTTCACCTTGGTTTTGGTCATTGCACTATTTAATGTCGTTGGAGCCATTATCATGATGATCCTGGACAAGCAGCAAAACTCAAAAACCCTTTTTAGTTTGGGAGCAACGATTCCGGAATTGCGTCGTGTCTATTTTATCCAGGGATTATTGGTCACCTCTTTGGGAGGCTTGATTGGGGTATTGATAGGTTCGCTATTGGTAGGTTCACAATTGGCCTTTAGTTGGCTTAAGATTACGCCTTCACTTGCTTATCCCGTGGAATATAACATTATGAATGTGTTGTTAGTTTTGGGCACTATTGTGGTTTTGGGCTTTATCTCCTCAAAAATTGCAAGCAGTAGCATATCAAAACGCTTGGTTACCGCTTAGGCAAATTGAAAATCAAAATCCCCGAATTTTTCCAAAACCTCATCAAAGGCAGCAAAAACATCCGCAGATTCATCGCTGGTCACCATTTTCATTCGGTATTCCTTAAAATGGGGTATTCCCTTAAAGTAGTTGGTATAATGTCTTCTTGTTTCAAAAACACCTAATTTTTCACCTTTCCAATCCATGGCCATTTGTAAATGCCTTCTGGCAGCATGTACACGTTCTTCCATAGTTGGTAGCTCTAAATGCGTTCCGGTTTTAAAATAATGCTTTACCTGTTTAAAAAACCAAGGATTCCCTATGCTTGCCCTCCCTATCATGGCCCCATCCAGGCCATAATCATCGCGCATACGAACCGCTGCCTCGGGGGTATCCACATCTCCATTGCCAAAAACGGGAATATGCATCCTAGGGTTGTTTTTTACTTCGGCAATGGGTTTCCAATCTGCCTCGCCCTTATACATTTGAACCCGTGTTCGCCCATGGATGGCAATGGCCTTAATACCCACATCCTGCAAGCGTTCCGCTACCTCAACTATTTTTATGGAAGGAGTGTCCCACCCTAATCTTGTTTTCACAGTAACCGGCAATTTGGTTCTTTTTACCATTGCTTCGGTAAGTTTCACCATCAAAGGAATATCACGCAAAATTCCGGCCCCAGCATTTTTGCAAACCACTTTTTTCACAGGACAGCCAAAATTAATATCAATGATATCCGGATTGGATCTCTCAACAATATCCACGGCCTGGAGCATTGAATCTAATTCAGCCCCAAAAATTTGAATGCCCACAGGACGTTCCTTTTCGTAAATATCCAACTTAATGACACTCTTTGCAGCATCACGGATAAGCCCTTCGGAAGAAATAAATTCAGTGTATACCACATCGGCACCCTGTTCCTTGCACAATGCACGAAAAGGTGGGTCGCTTACATCTTCCATTGGAGCTAGAAGTAACGGGAAATCAGGAAGTTCTATGTCTGCAATTTTTGGCAAATCCTATATTTTTCGACAGCAAAAGTACAAAAATCAGTCCGTTATTCATCTTTTAGTCTGTCCCGTTCTTTTTTATCAATTCCCCGCTCGTTATCTTCCAATCTAAAGTTTCCAAAATTGTAAGTAAACCCAAAACGAACAAATTGGGTTTCAGGTCGCGTCCTATAAAAATTATCTTGATTCAGGTAACTGGATGTATAAATGGGATTGTTGCGTTCCAAAATATCTTCTACTGCCACCGAAATCGATGCCCTATTATTGAAAAGGGATTTCCGCAAACCCAGGGTGAAATTTAATTGCTCATCGGAAATATAGGATCCAAACAAGAACTTGGAAATGTAGGTCATGGTAAGTTCTCCTGTAAAGGTTCCATCCTTGGACAAGGTTAAGTAGTTGGCCAAATAGCCATAGAGCCCATCCACTTCCCTTGTAAATTGTTGATTGTTACTTTGGACGGCCAGAAAAGTTTCCTCCTCATGAAACAGCGATGTATATGCATACAAAAACCAAAAAGGAAGAACCCCCTTGCTCACGGTAAAGTCCAAGCCATAGGATTTGCTTTCCAAGACATTTTGTTTCAACTCCACCAAAGTTTGATTGTCATTGTTTTGGAAAATTAAATCCGCAATGTTTTTGCCATTATCCCTGTAGTAGATATCAAAGAAAAACTCACTGTTCAAAGAATAGTTTAAGTTAAAGTTGTTGGAAAAGCTGGGAGACAACATTGGATTCCCCTCATCAAAATCATTTTCGTTGAAAAATTTCCTGAACGGATTAAGGTCATTGTAATTGGGTCTGTCAACGTTTCTTCCATAATCAAAGGCAATGCTGTGCTTATCAGAAGGGGAATAGAGTATATAAAGCGATGGAAAAGGCTCAAAAAAGTCTTGAGTATTTACTTCGCCAAGAGTCGCGGAGGTACCCGCAGTCTGCGTCAGTTCACCTCTAATTCCCATTTTCATGGACCATTTTTCCCAGTTCTTCACAAAGCTAAAGTATGCCGCATACACATTCTCATCGTAGTTGTATCTATCAGATAAAGATGTATTCACCGTATCATCCGTGCCAACAAAGTTGAAGAAATCAATGGCACTTTCGGAAGCAATGGAGGAGGCTTTTACTCCGGTTTCAATGGACACATTTCCTATTGGGGTGGAAAAATCTGCTTGGCCGGTTACAATCTGAATGTTTTGTTGTTCATCTGCTTCAAACCCAAAATCCCTCAAAAAATTTCCACCATCATTAAAATACGTGGAATTCAACTGTTGTTGGGATTCTCCATCATAATGGGTATAATGACCATTAAATGTTAATCTTGCTCCAGGTTTTTTTAAGCGATGTACATAGGAAAGGTCAAATGCCAAATTGGTATGGTCCAAAGCGGTATTGTTTTGGGTAGTAAAAGTGGAGTCTATTTGGTTATCGCCATTTCTTATCTCATTATACAGGGCAATTTCTCGTTCTTGCCCAGGATTGAAGGACAGATTGGAAGTGAGGTTTAAACTATTCCGTTTGTTAAACTCATAATCCAGAATCATATTGGCGCTTTGTGCCAACGATTTATCTATCTGACTTTGATTTGGTGACCATCTTGAAAAAATTACATTAGAATCATCTATAAAATTGATTCCTTTGCTGGTTTTTTTAATTTCCTTGATTGGATTAATGGTATAGTTTGCAAACACATTTAACTTCTCCGATTTAAAATAATGGCTCGTGCCAAAGCTATATTTTGGAAAAATAGCTTGGGTGTAGGTTCCATTGACACTTCCCTTATATCCTGGAATTACATTCTTGCTTGTAACAATGTTTAAAATAGAACCGCCCTCGGCCTCGTATCTGGCAGGAGGGTTGGCAATCACTTCCACCGACTTTATAACAGTACCTGAAAGCCCTTCCAACAGCCCCTTTATTTCTTGCCCCGAAAGTTGAATTTTCCGATCGTTGAGATATACCGTGGCGCTTTCGCCCCTTATAAGAAGTTCCTCCTGATTTACAATGACTCCAGGAGTACTTTTTAGGATATCCCAAGAGTTTCCTTGGGAAACCACCGTATTCTCTACCGAAAAGACCAGTCTGTCTGGTAGTTTTTTAAGTGTTGGTTTTCTGGCAGTTACAACCACTTCATCCAGAACATTTTCTTCTAGGGGAATAATCAAAGCGCCCAGGGAAACATCTTGATTGATGTCCAACGCTCGAGGTTCCGACCCCTTTCCAACGAAACTAGCCTGCAATAAATAAAGGTCCGGTTCTAAATCTTCCAGCACAAAAAAACCATATTCATCGGCTGACGTCCCCATTACAAATGTGGAATCCTTTGCTTGTAAGAGCAAAATATTGGCGTATGGGATGATTTTATTTTCCCTATCTACCACCTTTCCCTTTATCTGAAAGGTTTGACAGATAACACTAGGGCAAGCCAAAAACACTAAAAATAAAAAAAGTGCAAAGTGTTTCATTGAAGTTTGGGGTTGTGTATCAAAGCTAAGAAAATATTTTAGAGCGATTGAAATCGCCCTGTTTCCATATTTACAAAAAAGCAATACTAGGGTATTGAAAAGACCTATATTTGCAGTTGCTTATTCATCTTCATGTTTGTTGATCCGTAGTTGTTATGAAGAACATTCGAAATTTTTGCATTATTGCACATATAGACCATGGTAAAAGTACGTTGGCAGACCGCCTATTGGATTTTACCGGCTCCGTAACCGACCGTGAGAAACAAGACCAACTACTGGACAATATGGATTTGGAACGGGAACGTGGCATTACCATTAAAAGCCATGCTATCCAAATGGAATATGAACATGAGGGTGAAACCTATGTACTCAATCTAATTGATACTCCCGGACATGTTGACTTTTCCTATGAGGTCTCCCGATCTATAGCAGCATGCGAAGGGGCTCTCTTGGTCGTTGATGCAGCGCAAAGCATACAAGCGCAAACTATCTCCAACCTATACCTGGCACTGGAAAACGATTTGGAAATTATTCCTGTTTTGAACAAGGTAGACCTACCAAGCGCAAACCCGGAAGAAGTAACAGACGACATTGTAGATTTATTGGGCTGTAAGCCCGAGGAGGTAATCCCTGCAAGCGCAAAAACAGGCATTGGTATTGAAGATATCCTTACAGCAATTATTGATCGTGTTCCTGCTCCAAAAGGAAATCCTGACGAATCTTTACAGGCCCTGGTTTTTGATTCCGTTTATAACCCCTTCAGAGGTGTTGAAACCTATTTTAGGGTCATTAATGGTACCATTGCAAAAGGACAGAAGATAAAATTTGTTGCCACGAACAAGGACTATTTTGCAGATGAAATTGGCACCTTAAAACTTACCCAAGTTCCTAAAAAATCCATTTCTTCCGGAGATGTAGGATATTTGATTACGGGCATCAAAGACGCTAGGGAAGTAAAAGTTGGTGATACCATTACAGATGCCCAAACCCCAACCCAAAACGCCATTGAAGGTTTTGAGGATGTAAAGCCCATGGTCTTTGCAGGAATTTATCCTGTAGATACAGAAGATTTTGAAGAGCTGCGGTCCTCTATGGAAAAATTACAACTTAATGACGCCTCCTTGGTTTTTACCCCAGAAAGCAGTGCGGCCTTAGGTTTTGGTTTTCGTTGTGGCTTCTTGGGAATGCTGCATATGGAAATTATACAGGAACGATTGGAGCGTGAGTTTAACATGACGGTAATTACAACCGTTCCCAATGTTAGCTATCACGCATTTACCACAAGAGATCGCGAAACCGCCTTTATTGTGAACAATCCTTCCGATCTTCCAGATCCCTCTACAGTGGACAGGGTGGAAGAACCATATATTAAAGCCACTATTATTACAAAGTCCGATTTTGTAGGTAATGTAATGTCTTTGTGTATTGAAAAACGCGGACAGATTACCCATCAAACTTATTTGACAACAGAGCGTGTAGAACTCATTTTTGACATGCCCTTGGCCGAGATTGTCTTTGATTTTTATGATCGATTGAAAACCGTTTCAAAAGGATATGCTTCATTTGATTATACTCCAATAGGTATGCGTACCTCTAAACTGGTACGGGTGGATATCCTTTTAAATGCACAACCCGTTGATGCTCTATCAGCCTTGGTTCACTTTGACAATGCACACACTATTGGCAAAAAGATGTGCGAAAAACTAAAAGAACTTATTCCCAGACAGCAGTTTGACATTCCAATACAAGCGGCCATAGGCTCAAAAATTATCTCCAGGGAAACAATTAAGGCCTTGCGAAAAGATGTTACCGCCAAATGCTATGGTGGTGATATTTCCAGAAAACGAAAACTGTTGGAAAAACAGAAAAAAGGAAAAAAACGGATGCGCCAAGTAGGTAACGTTGAGATTCCGCAACAAGCATTTATGGCGGTGTTGAAATTGAACGATTAAAATGTCGAACGGGAAGTATTCAATCTATTTCCAAATATTTGCCTAGATATACCATTTTATTTCCTTCACCCTTTGGAGTAAAGTCCATGTAATTTTGTGGTATCACCTGAATTGTCCCATTTGCTGATTTGGTAAATATTGGAATGATATCCGAGTCTTTCATTGCTTTATCAATCAGCATATCATAATGCTTCTTGTCCTTCAAGGAAACTTCATGGATGGAAGGGTATTTTTCGGATGTTTCCACCAATTTTATGAAATCATAACTTGGAGAAAAAAGGCCGCTTTTGGGAAGGTTTTCTGGCTTGTTTATTTCTTCTGGACTAGCCAATCGGAACGCTCCATTTTCCCCAAACTGTTTTTCAAACTTGTTCAGGGCAAAAGTGTTGATGTCCGTATTTCCGGTAAGGGCAATAAGGTAACCCATGTCATTTAATTCAATATTGTCTGTTAGGGAATCCGAATAGATGTTAGCAGTCATTGCTTCCAAACCTAAGCTTTGTGCCTTTTCCACGTTGGTCTGGTTATTGTCAATCAATACTACATGCCTATTGTTCTTTTTAAGGTAGTCTCCTATGAGCCTGGATACTTTTGAGGCCCCTATAATTAGAATTCCTTCGGATTTGGTCAAGAACACACCTATCAACTTTGCAAATAATCGGGCCGTTGTGGCATTTAATAGTACTGTTCCCAAAACAATCATAAAGACCAAAGGGGTAATGTATTCTGCTCCCGGCTCTCCCTTGGCCAGTAATTTAGATCCAAATAAGGAAGCAATCCCTGCTGCCACAATACCTCTGGGACCAACCCAGCCGATAAAGACTTTCTCGTTAAATTTTAAATTTGATCCCTGCGAACTTAGAAAGACACCAAGCGGCCTAATAATAAATACAATCACGGCAAAAAGTGCCGCTGTATTCCAGTTAAAAATAAGCTCCATATCGCTTATATTGATATTTGCCGCCAATAATATAAATAGTATCGAAATCAACAAAACACTTAAGGACTCCTTGAAATAGAGCAATTCCTTCAAGTTGGGCAAATTCATGTTGCCCAAGACCATTCCCATCACCACCACCGCCAAAAGCCCGGATTCATGGGCAAAAATATCAGATTCCACAAAAACAAGAAGTACCACGGATAACGATACCACATTCATTAAGTAATGGGGAATCAAATCTTTTTTAATGGCAAATGCCAACGCATGCGCAAATGTAAAACCGAAGGTAGTTCCAAAAAGTAAAATCTTGCCAAATTCGATTAAGGCCGTTTGTGTAAAGGCGCTGCCTTCGCCAACACTAATAAATTCAAAAACCAGTACTGCCACCAAGGCACCAATGGGGTCAATTAAAATACCTTCCCATTTTAAAACTGCGGAAATATCCTTTTTTAGGGGTATGTTTCTAAGAATTGGGGTAATTACCGTTGGCCCGGTAACAATAATCAGTGCCGAAAATAAAAAAGAGATCTGCCAGGATAAACCAAAAATATAGTGTGCTGCTACCCCAGCGCCGAAAAAAGTAACAATGGAACCAATGGTGATCAACTTGGTGATAACAGGGCCAACATTTTTAATTTCAGCACGTTTCAAGGTCAATCCCCCTTCAAAAAGAATAATACTAATGGCCAAAGAAACAAAGTAATACAGTCCATCGCCCGGAAAAAGGCCTTTTTCCCCATTCCATATAGGTTCAATCAGTTTCCCCCCATCTTCCGTATATAAGGTAGCAACAGGCCCTACCAATAGTCCAATTAAAATTAATGGAAGTATGGCAGGAAGCTTTAATCGCCAAGCAACCCATTGCGCAATAATGCCCAGAATTATAATTCCTGCAAGTTCCAGCATACTGTTAGTTTTCTTGAAATTTACTCTTTTTCTTTTATATTTTAAGAAATTAAGAGAGGGGATTGAACTCTTTGTCCATTATGTGCTATATTGGCAGCTTATCAGAAAAAAGCTCCGTTGAATACGCCTTTTGAAACCGTTTTATTTGGATTTGCATTTTCACCAACCCTGAAAATCAATATCTTGGAAACTTCGAGGGTAGCCCATTTTTTTGGAGCTAGGCTTATTTTATTGCATGTTGGAGAAAAAACCAAGGAAAAAGAAATTCAAATTCTCGAAATTCTATCTCATGTGGAGCATGATAACCTTGAAATTTCAATTCAATGGAAAACAGGCAAACCGGATGAGGTGCTATTAAAAACGTGTCAAGACTCTAAAATAGACCTTCTTATTTTGGGGGCCCTTCAGCACGAAAACCTATATCAGTTTTATGTTGGCTCAATTGCAAGAAAACTAACCCGTAATGTTTGTTGCTCTGTTTTATTGTTGATAAAACCATCGGAAGAAAGAGTTCCCTGCAAACATGTTGTGGTAAACGGCTTGGAAGATGAAGATACCCCTTTTGCCATTTCCAATGCTTTTTACGTGTCACATGCCTTAGGCGCAAAGCAACTTACCATAGTTGAGGAAATTCGCCAAAAGGAAATTGCAGTGAGCATAGAGGATGATAAATCCCTTAAAAAGGCAACCCTAGTAAAAGAGCGGTTAAAAAACCGGGAGGATTCAAGAGTAAGGAAGATTTTAAAATCGATTCCTGAAGAATTCTTTAAAAACCTAAAAATTAAGACGCAAAGTATTTTTGGAAAACGCGGGTATTCCATTGGTCATTATGCAGAGGTGGTCAGAGCCGATCTATTGGTCATGAATGCGCCAAAAAAAACGGGTTTTTTAGACCGTGTTTTTCCCCATGATATTGAATATATTTTATCCGATTTACCAACAGATCTTTTGATTGTTAGAAAGAATAATTGACGCCAAAGACCGACCATAAGAGCCCATTTATCAAGGACCTACCAAAAAACTTATTTTCTGGCTTTGTGGTTTCCTTAATTGCCCTTCCGTTGGGGTTGGGTCTAGCCATAGCAAGTGATGCGCCTCCCATATCAGGTATCATTGCGGCTATCGTTGGAGGTACCGTTGTTGCCCTGCTGGGCGGTTCAAACGTAACCATCACTGGTCCTGGTAACGGTTTGGTCATTGTGCTTTTGGGGGCCATTACCACTTTGGGGGGCGGGGATCTCTATCAAGGTTATCTTTTCACTCTGGCCGCCATAGTTGTTTCCGGGGTTTTAATGTTACTTCTGGGGTTCTTAAAAATGGGGCGATTGGCCGATTTTTTTCCTGCTTCTGCAATTGAGGGCATGCTGGCCGCCATTGGATGGGGTATTTTCGCAAAGCAATTCCATATTATGATCGGCCATAACAACGAACATGGAAGCATTGTTAAATTACTTGCCCAAATTCCAAGCGGTCTGATCGATTTATTTCAAAATTCAACACCAGAGGAACTGGTTGCTTCCGGAATTGGTATTACAAGTCTTCTGATCATGGTTTTTTATTCCAAGATTCGAAATCAATATTTTCAATTGATTCCAGCACCTATGTGGATTCTTATTCTTTCGGTTAGTTTTAGCTATTCCTTTGGATGGCTAAACCTTCCCTTTCCTATGGATGCATCATATCTTATAAATATCCCAGAAAATGTC
Source organism: Flavobacteriaceae bacterium (assembly GCA_039985375.1). Classification (GTDB taxonomy): domain Bacteria; phylum Bacteroidota; class Bacteroidia; order Flavobacteriales; family Flavobacteriaceae; genus Flagellimonas. The sequence continues at coordinate 22,667 of JBDWSS010000082.1, read as the reverse complement.
TTGTCAAATCTGGCTTTTCCGGATTTTTCAAAAATCTTGCAAAAAGAATTTGTCTTAAGTGTTTTCGCCATAACACTTATTGCCAGTATAGAATCATTGTTGAGCATCAAGGCCGTGGACAAACTAGATGCGCAAGGTAGGCGGTCTAATGTGAACAAAGATTTAAAAGCACTTGGATTGGCCACTTCGTTAAGTGGTTTGGTTGGTGGCCTCAATGTAGTCACCGTAATTGCAAGAAGCTCTGTAAATGTAAACAATGGAGCTACCAATAGATCCGCTAACTTTTTTCATGCTTCCTTTCTTGTCATTTTTATCCTATTGTTTCAAGATCAGTTAAAAAAAATACCCTTGGCCGCTCTGGCCGCCATTTTGGTATATACAGGGTATAAGCTCGCTACGCCAAAAACTTTTCGAAAAATAGCCAGAATCGGCAAAGAGCAAATCGTTATTTTCCTGACTACTTTGCTTACCACACTCTTTACCAATCTTATTACCGGGATTACCATTGGCATTCTTGCCACTCTGGTTATACATATGGTTATCAATAAAAGTGCACTTTTGTTTTTGACCAATCTCTTTAAACCCAACGTATTGCTATTTCAAGAGCATGAAGAAAAAGGGTACTATATAAGTGTAAAGTATTTCTGCAGTTTTCTAAATTTTTACAAGCTCAAAAACAAGTTGGATGCCGTGCCAGAAAATCAAAATGTAATTGTGGATTTTTCTATGTGCGGGTTTGTGGACCATACGGTTATGGAGGGTTTGGAAAACTACATGGATACCTTCTCCAAAAAGGGCGGGAGCATAGAGCTTACCGGGTTAGATAAACATGGTGCAGACTCCAAGCATCCATTTGCAATACGGAAGATTCTGCCCATGGAAACGCTAAAGCCCATTGAAAAATACTTTACAAGAAGGCAAACCAATTTAAAGGAAGCGGCCTCGGAATACCAGTGGACTTATCAAGCTAAAAAAAACACCAAAACTTCATTTTTGTCCAATTTTGTTTTCTTTAAATCCCGCGAAGTAGGTTACCTATATAACAGGCTCTCTGATGAAAATGAAAATTGTAGTGTTTTCGATCTTGAATTTACCGAAGGTGCTTTTGTGGCCAAGGAGGTTGTAAAGGCTACCGTAATGCATATTGAACTTTCAAATAAGCTCCCTGTATTTTCATTGGATAAAGAAGGGCTTTTGGAACGAATCTACAAACTTGCTGGTTTCCAGGATATTCCTATTGAAAATTATCCGGATTTTAACCGTCGTTTTTTTCTTAGTGGAGAAAAGACTTCTGACATCCAGCATCTGTTTCACAACCAACTTATCATCTTTTTGGAAAGTAATCCGTACTATCATATTGAATCCAATGGTCGCTCGTTGTTTATCTTAAAGAAAGAACGTTTGTTGAGCGTTCAGGAAATAAAGGCCATGATCTATTTTGGGCAACAACTTCAAAAGCTTCTAAAGCCGACTTTCAAAGCTTAATTTTGTTAAAATAGGGCTAATAAAGCTAGGTTTTTTAGCCATTTGCGTTTGTCTTTTCTTATTTTGCATGCCATTTCCTTTTCTGAATGACTATTTATCCCATTGAGACCGGTAATTTTAAACTAGATGGTGGCGCTATGTTCGGTGTAGTGCCAAAGGCACTATGGAACAAGACCAACCCCGCGGACTCTAACAATATGATTGATCTTGCTGCTAGGTGCCTCCTTGTGGAAGATGGCAATAAACTAATATTGGTGGACAGTGGAATGGGAAACAAGCAATCCGAAAAATTCTTTGGATACTACTATCAGTGGGGCAATCATTCGTTGGACAATTCCTTAAAAAAACTTGGCTTTCATAGAAATGACATTACGGATGTGTTTATGACCCATCTACATTTTGACCACTGTGGCGGAAGTGTGCAATGGAACAAAAATAGAACGGGATATGAGCCAGCATTTAAAAACGCCCGTTTTTGGACGAACGAAAATCATTGGGAGTGGGCCATGAATCCAAACCCTCGGGAAAAAGCGTCTTTTTTAAATGAAAATCTGCTTCCCATGAAGGAAAGTGGACAACTTCATTTTGTGCAACGTAACGATAGTTCTTTTTTAGAGCGTTCAGAATTGGGGTTCGGTATTCTTTTTGTCGATGGGCATACCGAAAAACAAATGCTCCCCTATTTAAAATACAAAGGAAAAAATATTGTCTTTGTTGCAGATTTGGTTCCAACGGTTGGCCATATTCCCTTACCGTACATTATGGGGTATGATATGCGACCATTGCTTACTTTACAAGAAAAAGCCAAATTTTTAAACGAAATTGCGCAAAACAATTTTTTGTTATTCTTTGAGCATGATGCCCATAACGAGTTGTGTACCCTAAAACAAACAGAAAAAGGGATTCGTTTGGACGAATTATTCTCTTTTGATGAAATATTCAACTCACAATAATGTTTTACATTTTACTAAAATAATTTCTATGATCAAGACATATCTTAAACCCTTTTTTACATTACTTTCCGTTTCACTTTTTCTTCTAGGCTGCGGTGCAACAACCTTAGTTTCCACCCCTGTTCAAAACATTGACTCCATCCCGCTTAAGATTATGGAGCTTACAGACGCACAGAAAAAGACCTGGGGCCATGCTGACCTCATTACAGATACAATTCCGGGTATGAGTGTGAACAAGGCCTATTCGGAAATCATTAAAAACAAAAGTGGAAAAACAGTTATTGTTGCTGTAGTGGATTCAGGGATGGATTTGGAACATGAGGATTTGGATGATGTACTTTGGACCAACAATGGTGAGCGACCCAACAATGGAAAGGATGACGACGGTAATGGTTATGTGGATGACATCCATGGTTACAATTTTCTTGGTGAGGCATACAACGAACAGCTGGAATATGTGCGCATGCTTAGACTTAATATTGGTGATGCATCGGTACGTGCCAAGGCACGTTTAAAGCTGGATGAGGAATACCCTAAAGCGCTTCAGAACAAACAACAATACGAGCAAATATTACAGGTAGTCAAAAATGCGGACGAAGCGGTTAAAAAAGAACTTGGCAAGGATTCGTACACCAAAAAAGAATTGCAGTCACTAGAAGCCAAAACGGAAGAAATGCAACAAAATGTTGCTGTGTTAGCGCAAATGTTCACCTATGGTGACAGCATTCCCAGTGTTATGGAAGAGCTTTCTGAAGGTATTACCTATTTTACTGATCAAGTAAACTACAACCTCAACAAAGAGTTTAACGGAAGAACTGCCGTTGGTGATAACCCTTATGACCTTGACGATACTTCCTATGGTAATGGAAATCCAAAAAACCGTGTAGATACGGAAAGTCATGGTACCCATGTAGCGGGAATCATAGCTGCAGAAAGGAACAATGGCAAGGGAGTAAATGGAGTTGCTAAAAATGTTGAATTAATGAGCTTACGCGCCGTGCCAAATGGAGATGAGTATGATAAAGACATTGCACTGGCCATAAGGTATGCTGCAGACAATGGCGCTAAAGTCATCAACTGTAGCTTTGGAAAATCCTTTTCTCCAAATGCAGAATGGGTATACGATGCAATTAAATATGCGGCAACAAAAGATGTGTTGATTGTTCATGCAGCGGGAAATGATGGCAGTGATCTAGATGACTCTGAAAAGCCCAATTATCCAAATGATCACAAGTATGCAGATACCGAGTTTGCCAACAATGTTATAACCGTTGGTGCACTTACCAGTAGCTATGGTTCAAAGGTGGTAGCCAACTTTTCCAATTATGGAAAGCAGAATGTTGACGTTTTTGCGCCAGGTGATGCAATCTATTCCACCTTGCCAAATAATGATTATGATTTTCAAGGAGGAACCTCTATGGCCGCTCCTGCTGTTTCAGGAATAGCCGCTTTGGTTAGGTCTTATTATCCGCAATTATCCGCATCACAGGTAAAACAGATTATTATTCAGTCTGGATTAAGCTCTAAGGCATCCGTTATTGTGGCCGGGGACCAATCCAAGGCCACTACATTTGACAAGGTTTCAAAATCAGGAAAAATGGTCAATGCATATAATGCGCTTTTACTTGCCGAGAATATTACAAAAGGAAAAATGATCCTAACTAAAAACACCAAATAAGATGAAAAGAGCACTTGTATTCTTTTTTGCGGTTTTCGCATGTATATCAATGCTTTCTGCACAGCATAATTCGGGATATTGGCAGCAACATGTAGATTACAAAATGGATGTTGTCATGGATGTTGAGACCTATCAATATACCGGAACGCAAAAGCTTACATACACCAATAATTCCCCAGATATACTGCATAGAGTTTATTATCATTTATATTTTAATGCCTTTCAGCCTAATAGCGAAATGGACATTAGACTTCAGCAGATCAAAGATCCAGATGGAAGAATGATGACAGAAGGAAAAAGCAGGATAGCCACTCTTAGCCAAGATGACATAGGGTATTTACAGGTACAGTCTTTAAGCCAAGATGGCAACTCCATCTCCTTTACCGAAGAAGGCACCATATTGGTTGTGGATTTGGCAAACCCTATCCCATCGGGTGGAAAAACTGTGTTGGATATGGTATTTAAAGGTCAAGTTCCATTGCAAATAAGACGTTCAGGAAGAAATAACAAAGAAGGAATTGCCCTTTCCATGAGCCAGTGGTATCCAAAACTTTCGGAATATGACTTTGAAGGGTGGCACCCCAATCCCTATATTTCAAGGGAATTTCATGGTGTTTGGGGGGATTTTGATGTTAAGCTGACCATTGATAAAAACTATACGGTTGGTGGCTCCGGTTATTTGCAAAACCCTCAAGAAATAGGGCATGGCTACGAAGCTCCTGGCACCAAGGTAAAGACTAAGGGCAAAACGCTGACCTGGCATTTCAAAGCGCCCAATGTGCATGATTTTATGTGGGCCGCAGATCCGGAGTATGTTCATGATATCGTTAAGATGCAAGATGGACCGGATTTACATTTCTATTACAAAAATGACCCTAAACTTATCGAAAATTGGAAAAACCTGCAGACAAAGACCGAAGCCGCTATGCGTTTTTTTAGCAAGAACATTGGCACTTATCCGTACAACCAATATTCAGTTATACAAGGCGGAGATGGGGGCATGGAGTATGCTATGAGTACCTTGATTACGGGAAATAGGCAATTTGGAAGTCTGGTTGGGGTTATGGTCCATGAAATGGCACATTCTTGGTTTCAGCATGTTTTGGCCACCAACGAGTCCAAGTACGAATGGATGGATGAAGGTTTTACCACTTTTATAAGCAGTCTTTGTATGAACGAGATTATGGAACAAGGCCTTGAAAACCCTTTTGAAGGTTCCTATAAAGGATATTATGCCTTAGTAAACTCTGGTTTGGAGCTTCCACAGGCCACCCATGCAGATCGATATGCTACAAATTTCGCTTATGGTATTGCGGCCTATAGCAAAGGTTCTATCTTTTTGTCCCAGTTGGGTTATATTATTGGTCAAGAGAAACTCATGGAAACCATTCGAAAGTATTTTGAAGATTTCAAATTTAAGCATCCGGTGCCCAACGACATTAAAAGAACTGCCGAGAAGGTGTCTGGAATGGAGTTGGATTGGTACTTGACGGATTGGACCCAAACCACAAATACCATTGATTATGGGATCAAAAGTGTTGAGGGTGATGGTGAAAAAACAAAGGTGGTATTGGAACGAACAGGAAACATGCCCATGCCCTTGGATTTGTTAGTGGTTGACGCAACCGGCAATCAAGAAACCTATTATATTCCTTTGCGTATGATGCGGGGAGAAAAACCCAATCCTTACCCCACTTTAAACAGAACTGTTTTGGAAGATTGGGCTTGGGCATATCCCACGTACGAATTTGTCATAAACAAACCTTTGGGAGAAATACAGGCCATTGCCATTGACCCATCCCAACTTATGGCCGATGTTAATGGGGAGAACAACATATATCAATCCAACAAGTAGCATATGGGTTAATTCCATATTCACCCAAACTGTCCTTTTTGAAGGGCGATGAAGGTGCTATATCGGTCTCTGTAAATTTACCCGTAACTTGGGTCTTAAATCAGCTAGGGTTCCTCAAATGGAAAACAACTCGATTTATCCCATAAAAAAGATAGCATTGGATTTTCCAAAAAAAGAGAAATTAAAGGACAAAAAACAGTTTGAACAGCTCTTTATTGAAGGAAAAAGTATCAACGAGTTTCCGGTAAGACTGTTATATACAAAAACTCATTTTGACGATGCCACCCCTATCAAGGCTGCTGTGGTTGCGCCAAAAAAAAAGTTTAAAGGTGCCATACAACGAAATAAAGTGAAAAGGCTATTGCGGGAGGCGTACAGGCACAACAAACACCTCGTTTTTAACAGCATGGAGGGAAACTATGCGTTCCTGTTTTTATACCTTAGTAACAGGATGCCCAATTATAAAGAGGTAGATGTGGCCGTAAAACAGCTTTTAAAGGCCTTTATAAAAAAAGAGTCCCATGAAAAAATTGATACATAAAAAAGTTTTAATTCCGTTGATTGCACTCTCCTTTTTAGTGATAGGTAGTGGATTTAAAAGTGATTTTTTTGAGATAGCAAAGCAGATTGAAATCTTTACCACCTTGTTCAAAGAACTGAACATGAACTACGTGGATGAAACCAATCCGGCTGAACTAATGGATGCGGCCATAAAAAATATGTTAGACGAGTTAGATCCCTATACGCGCTTTTTAAATGAACAGGACGTAGAGGCCTATAAAATTAACAATGCAGGAGAATACTCGGGAATAGGTGCCTTGGTCCGTTCCTATGAAAGTAAGTTGGTCATTGTGGAGGCCTATAAGGATTACCCCGCAGATAAGGCCGGATTAAAGGCTGGAGACGAGATCATTCAAATAGGCGATATAAAAATATCGGATTTTGACGACAACGCCAGCGAACTTTTAAAAGGAGCCAATGGAACCAGTGTAAATATTGCCTTTATTAGGCAGGGAGAAACAAAAAAGGCCACTATACATCGTGAGGGTGTAGAAGTGGATGCGGTTCCCTTTTATGATATGATCGATGACAAAACCGGGTATATTGTACTTTCAAAATTCAATAGAAAGGCATCTGGACAAACCAAAGCCGCCCTTCAAGACCTTAAAGGAAAAGGGGCTCAAAGGTTGGTCTTGGATTTAAGGGGAAATCCAGGCGGTCTGCTTTCCGAGGCCATTAATGTTACCAATTTGTTCGTTCCCAAAGGGGAATTAATTGTTACCACAAAGTCCAAGGTTAAAAAGTTCAACCAAGAATATAAAACAAAAAATAAAGCAGAAGACCTTGATATTCCTTTGGCCGTGCTTGTTGATGGAAGAAGCGCATCTGCCAGTGAAATTGTGTCCGGCGGCCTTCAGGATTTGGATAGGGCCGTTATTATAGGTGCTCGAAGTTTTGGAAAAGGTCTGGTGCAAAGACCTTTAAAGCTCACTTATGGAACTCAGTTAAAAGTTACCATTTCCAGATATTATACCCCTTCAGGGCGTTGCATTCAATCTTTGGATTATTGGAACAGGGATAAAGAAGGCAATGCAGTAAGAAATACAACATTCAATCAATTTACCACAAGAAATGGCCGTAATGTGCAGGATGGTGGTGGTGTAATGCCAGACATTGAAATTACCTCCCTAAAATCAAATACCTTAATCGAGTCCTTGCAAAGAAACAGTATAATTTTTGATTTTGCGACCGACTTTTATTATGACCATTCTTTTGCATCAGTAACCGATTTTGATTTCACCGATGCCGATTTCAACAATTTTAAAAGTTACGCCCAGCAACAAAATTTTTCATTTCAAACAGATACCGAAGAGCTGTTGGAACAAACCATAAATGCAGAGGAACATTTGTTGGGTCCAGAAGTACAAGAAAAGTATAAAGATTTGTTGTTGGCAACCAATAAAGGGAAGATTTTTGCCTTAGATACTTACAAGGAAGAAATCCAAAAAAACCTTGAAGATGAAATTATCACACGTTATTTTTATAGGGATGGACTGTATTTTTATTATTTAAAGAATGATGAGGCTATTTTGGCTGCAACCGAGCTGTTGGATAACCAAGCACAATATCAGCGTATATTGCAATAAGGCATGTGGTTAAAGCATCTCCTTTTAATAACGATTTGCTGTTCCGGTATCACGGCACTGGGACAATCTCTTTTTGAAACAGGAAAGGTACACGACTCGGTTCCCGTTTCTGGAACCAAGGATGAAACCTTTGCACTCTACCTTCCCAAGTCCTTTAACCCAGACAGTTTAAGTTCCATTATTTTTATTTTTGATCCTGCTGCCAGAGGGGCAAGAGGTATAAAGCCTTTTATTCCCGCAGCCGAAAAATATGGCCATCTTGTCATTTGTTCAAATAATTCCAGAAATGGTCGCTATGATCGAAATTTCAATATTGCAAATCGCTTATTCAGTCATACATTCAACAACTTTTTAATTAAGCAAAATGAAATGTATCTCTCTGGGTTTTCCGGAGGTTCTCGTTTGGCTAGTGCCATTGCTACATTAACCAATAGATTTGCCGGAGTTGTTGGTTGTGGTGCAGGATTTTCCAATGTTCGTGAACATAAGCCCTCTGTACAGAAATATGCCTATGTAGGACTTTGTGGGGACAGGGATATGAACTACAAGGAAATGTTGGGGGACAAGGATTTTCTTAGCTTATTGAAATTCAATAGCACTCTTATTACCTATGAAGATGATCATTCATGGCCTCCACCAAAGCAAATTTTGCGTGCATTTGATTGGTTAGCGCTTCAACAACTAAAAAAATCATCCCCTATAGATACTTTAGACATCTTTAATTTATATCGATCAGATTATAAAAAAATCAAGGAATTTGAAACCGATGGAGAACTCTTGTATGCTTCCGAGCAATACGATCGGGTATTAAAAAGTTACCAAGGATTGATCAAGATGGATAGTCTGCGCAAACAACAAAAAGAACTGCTAACCTCCAAAGCGCACAAAAAAAAGTCAACATCCCTTGCCATTGCTTTAAAAACCGAGCAGAAACTTTCAGGGAAGCTCACAACACAAATGATTACTGATTTTATAACCCCAAAGGAAACCAATTTTGGTTGGTGGGAGAAAGAATTGAACAAACTAAACGCACTTGCAGACAAAGAGGATGTTGAAATTGAAAAAATGGTATCTCGTTTAAAGTTTGATCTTTATGTAAGGGCCTACTCCACAAAAAATGAAATGCTATATAACTCAAACAAAGAGCAGGTGGCTTTGGCGAATCGTTTTTTGGATTTGATCTCGCCTAAAAAGGAATAGTCTATGAGATATTTCAGTTTACTGTTGCTCTACATATGCTTATCAAATACCGTCCTACCTCAACATATTGCCATTCTTGTACAGGATTCCGGAGTGTTATTTAAGGAAGGAAATGACAGCATTTTATTCTACCAAACCGCCAACAAAAGTTCTAACGGAAGCTATAAAAGATCCAATTATGTGCATCCACTCTACGGATTGAATGGTCATGTGCTAACAGAGGATTTTCCAGCAGACCATCCGCACCATCGCGGTCTTTTTTGGGCTTGGCATCAGCTATATGTTGGGGAAAAACGCATTGGTGATGGTTGGTTGACAAAGGATTTTAGTTGGGAATTGGTCTCGGTTGTTGCATTGGAACAACAGGGAAAAGAAAAATGTATCGAATCAAAGGTAGTTTGGAAATCCCCACATTGGGTAGATAGTGTGGGGAACAAAAAACCCATTGTCACTGAGCGCACCACAATCTCGGTATACCCAGCCGAAAAAAATTATCGGCTAATTGATTTTAAAATTTCCTTATTGGCAGAACAACCAGACACGCGAATCGGAGGGTCGGAAGACAAAAAAGGATATGGAGGGTTTTCATTGCGAATGAAATCTATCAAAGATTTAAAGTTTAGAAATTTAGAGGGTAGTATAAAACCAAATTCCTTACCTATTCAAACTACAGGGTGGATGGACATGGAAGCTACTGTATCCGAAAATTCCATGTCTAGTATCGCTGTACTGGGACACCCTGAAAATCCCGGCTATCCTAACCCTTGGGTCTTACGGGCAAAAAATAGCATGCAAAATGCTGTTTACCCTTATCCAGGGGCCACTACTATTCATCTATCAAACCAAGAACCCACCATATTACGATATCGAATTATTGTCCATAATGGGTTGGACATTTCAGAAATCGCAATGCTTGACACTATGTATGGAAAATGTAATTGAACATGTTCTAGGCTAACAATTATTACAACGTTTTCTGGTTAACCTTTTGGTTTTCCATTGTAATCACTCTCTATTCATCAAAATATCTAACTTAAACAATGTAATTCTTTTGGGCCGATCAGTACCTCCCCGTAGTCCCAAGGATTCAAATGTGGTCTATTTTGTTCCAGAAGTCCACGAGGTGAGCAATGTTCTTTTTGAAGACTGCGATATCATCCATAACGAAGGACGGGAAACCGCGCTACACGTCCACCATTGCCATGATGGTCTCGTTCAGGAAATTTCACTGTATGAAATGGCCCAATTGGGTTAGTAAAAAATTTTCCGGGAAACCGCTTTAAGTTCTATTTTTGAAGATGCAAAAACTTAAGGTGTGTGAACTTTTTGCTGGGGTGGGTGGCTTCAGACTTGGCTTAGAGAAAACAGATTGTTTTAAGGTGGTTTGGAGCAATCAATGGGAGCCCTCAACAAAAACCCAACATGCTTCTATGGTATATGAAGCCCGATTTGGGGCTGAAAACCATTGCAGCATTAATATAGAAGATGTTCCTTCTTCCAAGATTCCGAACCATGATATTTTAGTGGGTGGATTTCCCTGTCAAGATTACTCCGTGGCCACCACCCTTAAAAACTCCAAAGGACTTATTGGAAAGAAAGGGGTACTCTGGTGGTCTATTCATCGTATTCTATCTGATAAAAAGAGGAGGCCTAAATACCTTTTTTTTGAAAACGTGGACCGCTTACTCAAGTCTCCCTCCTCCCAAAGGGGTAGGGATTTTGCGCTTATGCTAAAGAGTCTGGATGAATTGGGCTATGCTGTGGAATGGCGCATTATAAACGCAGCGGAATATGGGATGCCCCAGCGCCGAAGGCGCATTTTTTTTCTTGGATATCATAAATCCACTAGGTTGTACAAAAAACTATATGCCGCTGACCCCAACCATTGGATGTTGGAAAATGGTGTTTTTTCCAAAGCATTTGCGGTAGAAAAAACATTAAAAAAATGTAATTCTTTTGAGCTTGGCAATGACCTTGTGTCGATATCAAAAACGTTTAACACCGGTAAAAAGTTTTCCCCATTCCTAAATTCAGGTGTGTGTATTAAGGGAAAAGTATCCACATTAAAGACCGTTCCTTCTTATTTTAAAGATCGCACGGTGCTTTCCGATATCTTGGAAAACGGTATGGTTGATTCTCAATATTTTATTCCAGACATAGATATTCCCAAATGGGAATATCTTAAAGGGGCAAAAAGGGAGGTCAGAAAAACAAGTGACGGATTCCAATACAATTACAATGAAGGCAGTATGGTTTTCCCGGACGCATTGGATCAGCCTTCTCGCACCATAATTACGGGAGAGGGAGGTAAGTCCCCTTCAAGATTCAAACATGTAATCCAAACCAAAAAAGGACTTAGACGGCTTTCCCCTATAGAATTGGAGCGCTTAAATATGTTTCCTGAAGATCACACCAAATTAGAGGGTATTAGTGCTGCAAAGAGGGCCTTTTTTATGGGAAATGCCTTAGTCGTAGGAGTTGTAGAGCACATTGCAAATGCCCTATATCAAAAAATCAAAGATTAAAAAAGGGCTGAGAAAATATAAATTTATTCTCTAACCATTCGAATATGTGGGATTCCATCCTCCATATATTCTTCGCCAAAAGTTACAAAGCCCAGGTTATTGTAGAACTGTAAGAGATATGTTTGCGCCGAAATTTCTATGGGTACCGCCTGAAACCTATTGGTCATTTCCATAATGGAGGATTCCATTATAATTTTTCCATATCCAAACTTGCGTTCTTCTTTTTGCACCACTACCCTCCCTATACTTATATTGCTAAAATAATCCCCAGGTTTAAAGACTCGGGTGTACGCAATTATGTTCCCCTCCTTTACACCTAATACATGCAATGCTTTTTGGTCGTTGTTATCTAAATCTTGATATACACAATCCTGTTCCACTACAAAAACCTCACTTCTTAACCGTAGTATCTGGTATAATTCTGTATTGGAAAGTTGTTCAAAGAGTTTTATACTGATTTCCATTAATCTTGTACAATTATATTTTTGGAATCGCATTTATTGAATTCTGGTTGAATGTTCACGTGGTTTATTCCATGCTTCCGGAATACATGTTCTTCTATCTTTTCCAATATTTTATCAAATGCCGATAAGCGAATATCTTCCTTAAAATCAATATGTGCCTCGAGATGTATTTCTTCTTCATTGAGTTGCCAAATATGCACATGATGTACATTTTTAACGGGTTCAATGGTGCATATAGATGCTACTATTTCTTTTATAATTATGGACTTTGGTGTGAATAACATTAACACCTTTGTAGATTCCTTCAAAAGATCGTATCCCATATAAATAAGATATACCCCTATGGCCATTGTTAGTACCGCATCTACCCAATATAAATGAAAAAACTTCATTAAAAGACCTCCTATTAATACGGCAAAAGATGCCATCATATCTGTTAGCAGATGAAGGTATGCTGACTTCATGTTCATATTCTCCCTTGAATTCTTTCTTAATAAAAGAACACTAAAACCATTGGCCACTATTCCCACTAAAGATAGCCAAATGACCAAATTGGATTCTATTTCTAACGGTTGCAGCAGTCTTTGAACCGCTTCAATCATAAGAACAACAGCTACTACTACCAAAGTTGCAGCATTGATGAATGCCGCCATAATTTCAGCCCTTTTATATCCAAATGTCTTAACGCTTGAAGCCTTTCTTTTTCGCAGAAGTGTAGCAATATAGCTTATAATTAAGGAAAGAACATCGCTAAAATTGTGAAGTGCATCGGACAACAAGGCAAGACTCCCTGAAACAATGCCTCCAACTACCTGACAAATGGTAATTGTTATGTTAAGAAGAATGGAAATTAATAGATTCCTTCCTTTTAAATCATCGTATTCATGATGGTGACCATGATGCCCCATATGATTTGGGTTTTACTATCTGCAGGCTATCTTTTCAACTCTTCTTTCATGTCGCCCTCCTTCAAATTCAGTATTTAAAAAAGTTTCCACCATTTCCAAAGCTTGTGGCAGTGCTACAAATCGCGCTGGTAGACTTAAAATATTTGCATCATTGTGTTCTCTTGCCAGCGCAGTGATCTCCTTTGTCCAACACAACGCCCCTCTAACTTTTTGGTGTTTGTTTATTGTCATGTTTGCTCCATTTCCACTGCCACATATTACAATACCCAAAGCTACTTTACCTTCTTCAACATCCAAGGCAACTGGGTGTGCAAAATCTGGATAATCAACACTATCTGTTCCATCCGTTCCATAATTGACAACCTCAATTCCTTTGGATTTTAGCAAACCTATAATGGCTAACTTATAATCGGTACCAGCATGATCATTTCCTATAGCTATTTTCATAGTTTATATTTTAACTGGGGTGCTATACAAAGGTACAATTCTTTTAGTTGGGTGGTTGTTCACAAAATATATAAAATATATCCATTTTACTATATATCAAGTGTTTGTATTCAACGTGGTTTTGTTTATTCTTTTGCAAAAAGAAAATTTTGAACTTTATAAATTTTTATTCAATAAGTATAATTACACTATCATTACCCTAAATTCAATTAAAAATTAATCAACAGTTAAGAAACATTAAAATGCAGTAATTAACATTAAATACATATTTAATTTTCAATAAATTCATGTTGAAAACAGTTATTAAATGTCGTTTATAAAAAATCTAACCAACTGATTTTTAATTTATTTTATTGATCATAGATCGTGAACAAAAATAATAATATGTTCAAAGCAACTTTTTCCCAATTTATTTATTGCACATTTTAACAAGCAATCATTATCATCATTTTTATTTAAAATTTAAAAGAAAAAATAATTATTGTTAATTATTGTTGATAAAACAGGTGTTGGTTTGTGATTACTTTTAGGTTCAGCAAGTTCCCACGGATTATAATTTGTAATTTTCCAGAAATTAAGATTATAAATGTCAAAGAAAAAGAAGAGGACACAAAGTCAGAGAAAGAATGAAATAACAAAAGGCATTTTTACAGTACTAGAAAAGGAACCCTCCAAAAGCTTTAATTATAAACAGATAGCTGCTAAACTTGAGATTACGGATACTCAAGGCAGAAACGAACTTATTAAACGATTGGGTCAACTTAAATCCAGCGATAGAATTATTGAGGAAGGTCGTGGAAAATTTAAGAAAAAACCAGCTGTACATACTTATTTTACAGGAAAAGTAGACCTTACCTCAAGCGGTAATGCCTACATAGTGGTTGATGAATTGGAGGATGATATATTTGTACCCTATAACAGGTTGAACAAAGCGCTGCATGGCGATACCGTAGAGGTTTTTCAAAAGCCAAGAAGAAAGGGAAAAAAAGCGGAAGGGGAGATTTCCAAAGTTCTGGAACGCAAGAAAAATGCATATGTAGGTATTGTTGATAGACAAAAAACTTTTGCTTTTGTAAGGCCAACAGATTCACGAATGTATACGGATATCTTTATTCCAATGGAGAAGCTTAATAAAGCGGAAAATGGAGATAAGGTTTTGGTAAATTTAGGTGATTGGCCAAAAGATGCGGATTCACCCTACGGGGAGATAACCCAAATACTTGGAAAACCTGGTGAACATAACACAGAAATTCATTCTATTCTAGCCGAATATGGATTACCTCATGAGTTTCCCCATGAGGTAGAACAATTTGCTCAAACCCTTGATACATCTATCAAGGAATTGGAGATTTCCAATAGGCGGGATATGAGAAATGTGCTTACGTTTACCATTGATCCAAAGGATGCTAAAGATTTTGATGATGCGCTTTCCTTTCAGAAAATGGAAAATGGAAATTATGAAATAGGAATCCATATTGCTGATGTATCGCATTATTTGCAGCCAGATACAATTTTAGAGGAGGAGGCGTACCAGAGGGCAACCTCTGTTTATTTGGTAGACAGAGTAGTTCCAATGCTTCCAGAGGTTTTATCAAACAATGCATGTTCATTAAGACCAAATGAGGAAAAATATACCTTTTCCGCAATTTTTGAGATAGATGTCAAAGCCAATATTATTGACCAATGGTTTGGTAGAACAGCTATAAATTCTGATGAGCGTTTTGCCTACGAAGAAGCACAACACATAATTGAAACAAAACAGGCTGAAATTCCCGAAGATGTTTCGATTAGGCAGGGAAGTTATACAGTTTCAAAAGAGATTGTTGAGGCAACACTAACTTTGGACAAACTTGCCAAAATTATGCGTGAAAAACGTATGGATGATGGGGCTATTTCTTTTGATAAAATAGAAGTTAGATTCAATCTTACAGAAAATAATGAACCTGAAGGCGTCTATTTTAAAGAGGCAAAGGATGCCAACAAACTTATTGAAGAGTTTATGCTATTGGCAAATAAAAAGGTAGCAGAATTTATTGGTAAACAAAAAAAGACCTTTGTTTATCGTATTCATGATGAGCCGGACGAAGAAAAAATAATGGCCTTGAATGGCGTTATTTCCAGATTTGGTCACAGTATTAATGTGCGAGATAAGAAGAGTCTGAACAGTTCTTTGAATAAGCTTTTGCAAGATGTAAAAGGAAAGAAAGAACAGAATTTGGTTGATACTTTAACCATACGCAGTATGAGCAAGGCAACCTATACAACAGAGAATATTGGTCATTATGGTTTAGGTTTTGAATATTATACCCATTTTACTTCTCCAATTAGAAGATATCCAGATGTAATGGTGCATAGGCTGTTACAGCATTATTTAGATGGAGGAAAACAGGTGAAAGAAGCTGTGTATGAGGAGAAATGCAAACACTCTTCAAATATGGAAATATTAGCTTCAAGTGCAGAGCGTGATTCTATCAAGTATATGCAGATAAAATTTATGGAAGACCATAAAGACTCAGAATTTTTAGGAGTGATTTCAGGAGTTACGGAATGGGGCATTTATGTTGAGATTGTAGAGAATAAATGTGAGGGAATGGTTCGGATTCGTGATATAAAAGACGATTATTACGTATTTGATGATCGGCAATTTGCTATTATTGGAGAACGTTCAAAAAGAATGTACCAATTAGGTGATGAAGTTTATGTAATGGTCAAGAATACTGATTTAATTAAGAGACATTTAGATTTTTCGTTGATTGGTAAAAAGGAGTGATACTATTTTAGAATAAATTTTGTTATCCACTGATAATCAATATTTAACCATGAGAACTGCAAGTATTTTTTTTATATTTCTATCGTTTCATAGCTTGTTTTCCCAAGAAGAGCAGATTACGAAGGAACTGGATAGTTTTATTGAGGTAAAAGGATTTGATGGACTCTCGATAAACCTTATAAAATCGGACACCAACAAAGCGGTTATTTTTGGGGCAAACACCAAAAAAGTGGCCATTGTCAATAATGCTGGAGTGTTAAAGATTCGTATGGAAATTGATAAAATTTTTAGCGGATATAGAACTTTTATAGACCTTTATCACACGGAAGAAATTAAGGTAATTGATGTAAATGAAGATGCCAGAATAAAATCGGACAAGCCTATTATACAAGATGTTCTTGAATTAAAGGCACAGGAAGGAGGTGAGTTGGTAATAAATGGTCAAACAGAACAGCTTTTAATAAAGGCAATTACTGGTGGAGAAATTATAGCTACAGGTTTTTCGGATAATCAAGATGTAATCATAAATACGGGTGGCATTTATAATGGAAAGGGGTTTAAAACAAAATTAACAACAGTTTCTGTAAACGCAGGAGGCAATGCACAAGTTTATGCTACAGATTACGTAAAGGCCAATGTAAAAGCAGGCGGAGAAGTTTTGGTATATGGAGACCCCTTGAAGATGGATGAGAAAACGGCTTTTGGAGGAAAAGTAAAACGGATGGAACAGTAGCAATGATAGATGATATTCAAGCGGCAATTCCTTTAGGATTCCTATTGAGTTTTATGATAGGTCCGGTCTTTTTTGTGCTGTTGGAAACAAGTGCAATAAAGGGTTTTAGGGCAGCAGTGGTTTTTGATATCGGGGTTATTATTGCTGATATAGTCTTTTTAGTAATAGCATATTTCAGTAGTTTTCAATTACTGGAAAACCTTAGCAACCAACCTGGTCTCTTTGTTTTTGGTGGAATGATTTTGCTTATTTACGGTATTGTAATTTTTGTAAAAAAGGAATCTAAAAAAGCAAATGTAAAAGCATCTACGGGTACGTATTTAAACCTTATCATTAAAGGTTTTTTATTGAATTTCATCAATATTGGGGTATTGGCTTTTTGGTTAGGCCTCATTGTAATTGTGGGACCAAGCTTAAATAATAATCCAGATAGAATCCTTGTTTTTTTTAGTACTGTTATTGTGGTTTACTTTTTAACAGACCTCTTAAAAATTCTCTTGGCAAAACAACTGAAGGGGTACTTGACGCAAGAACGCATTGTATTGATAAAAAAAGGTTTGGGAATTGTTATAATAGTTTGTGGAATTGTAATGATCACTAAAGGCTTTTTACCAAAGGAAAAATTCAATATTAAAGACGGTATCGAACGAATAAGCGAATAAAAAACCCAGCAATACTGCTGGGTTTTGAAGAGGCATCGAGCGGATTCGAACCGCTGTACAAGCTTTTGCAGAGCTGTGCCTAGCCACTCGGCCACGATGCCTTTTTAGTGGTGCAAATGTACTACTTTTTTAGCTTACCCAAACCTGCACTAGTCTCTCTTTGCATGTAAAACAACCGCCACACTTTCTACGTCTCCACCAATTGGAGGGTTAATTTTTGCAACTTTTATCTCTGCTTCAGACACTGGGTTGATTTCAAGGAAAATACGATTTAGAATTCGCTTGGCAACATGTTCCAAAAGATTGGAACGAACAGCCATTTCTTCTTTTACAACATTGTTTAAATGAACATAATCCACGGTATCGCTAAGTTTGTCAGATTCAGCCGGAAGCGATAAATCCGCATGAACTTCTAGGTCAACCCTATAATCACTGCCAATCAGCATTTCTTCTTTAAGGCATCCATGGTTGGAGTGTACCCTAATATTGTTTAATTGTATTTTCCCCACTGTAGCTGTTTTATGAGGGACAAAAATAGCCTAATCGAAATAATTAATACATGCACCTACAATTACTAATGCCTTGAAAGAGATCTAGCCCAATAGTAAGCACATGCGTACCAGAGCTATAACCTAAAATTTCATTGGTTATTACTTGGTAGGAGTAGCCAAAATAAAAATCGTTCTTTTTAAGACCTGCGATGGGAGCAATATATAAAGGCTTTCCAATTTGGTCGTTTAAAAACCGATAAGTGAGGCCTACATAGTAATAATCTTCAAAATTATGGAACCGGAACTTTGCGTTCAAATCGGTGACGGAACGACCGTCACTTTCAAAGTATTGAAAGAAAACGGAAGGTTCTATTTCCAACTTACTGTTTTTACTTTTGGAAATACTATAACCCGCATAGGCGTAGTAATTTCTTAAAGTATTTGGTTCAAAAACCGGATTAAATTGTGTTAAATCCTTGTTTAAAACATTTGAGGCATTTACGGTAATGTAGAATTTATTGAAGCGATATAAAAAGCCGAGGTCAAAATTATGGTTGGTAGTGGATTTATCATCTGTAGGAAGTTGTCCGTTGTTGTCCGTAAAGTTTTCCACATCAATTCTAAACTGGTTAAAATTATATGAAATACCAAAGGAAAGAAAAATATCATCATACCTGTTTAGGGTAAGGTGGTGTGCAAAGGAAACCCTTGCCCCTCTTTGCTTGGTTTCACCATTACTGTCATTGTACATAAGCATACCAACACCAGATCTATTTCCAATTCTAGCATCTGCGGCAACCGTTTGTGTATCTGGGGCATCCTTGATACCAACCCATTGTGTTAGACCATTGAGGCGGACCTTTATATGATCGCCGATACCAGCATAGGTGGGCGACATAAGAAAAGGGTTGTCCGCAATGTATTGGGATAGTTGGGGAATTGTTAATTCCTGAGCCCCGACCCCTAAGGTGAGCACGAATAATAATGAAGTTAAATATAATTTCTTTAACATGAGGTTGAGGTTAAGCTATTACTGCCTATATAGGGTAAAATGTCCAATAAATTCACGGTCATCGGTTTCGCCCTGAAGCTTAATGATGTACCAATAATCACCGGTTGGTAATTCACTATTGTTATATATTCCACTCCAACCGGCATCACCATATCCCATGCGATATAGCTCTCTACCATAACGATCAAAAATGATCATTAGTACGTTTGGAAAGGCCTCTAAATTGTCTGGCAACCATCGGTCGTTTAAACCATCTCCATCTGGTGTAAAGAAGTTTGGCATTTCTATGTCAATGAACTCGATAAAAATTTCCAGAGTAACTTCACAACCATTTTGATCAACAACCGTAACAGGATATGTATCCGTTCTATTTATGATAAACGTATTATCCGTTCCATTGTCTATATCTCCAAAATAGAAGGTATAGTTGGTAAGGCCCCCATCTGCAATCGCTGTAATTTCATTGATGTTGCTGTTTTCCAAGGAAAGTGTTAAGGGCTCAAAATCTTGAATGGTGAAATCAATAGTGTTGATACAACCGTTCGAATGGGCAATGGTCAGCGAATGATCACCAGGTGCAATATTGGTAAAATCTGCATTTAATTGCATATCAACAGGATCTGTAGAATCTAATGCATATAGAACATCTGTTGAAACAGAGGGGTTGTCAAAGACAATTCCCAAAGAATTATCTGGAACTGTTCCAGAACATACATATATTGGAGTAACTGTTGCAGCTAGATTTACACCTGGATTTATCTCAATAATAAGATTGGTATCACAACCTTGCGCATCTCTAACAAACACAACATGAGTTCCTGCTGCCAAGTTTTGGAACAACACCTGGTCTTGCACAAAGTCAGTATCCAAGTTGGAGTTAAGGCTTGATGAATACGGAGCCGTACCGCCAGCAATATCGAGCTCAAAAGAACCATCTTCGCTATTAAAGCACACTTCATGCATAACATTTAATGCCTGTATTTGAAGTGGTTGTGGTTGTAAAATCTCAAACTGGAATGTTTCGAAACAACCATTTCTATCTTGGGCAATTACATCATAGATGCCTGGTGAAAGGTCTTCAAAGGTATTTACGCTGTCAAACTGATTCAAATTTGGTGTAATGGCGTAAAGAATTTCTCCTGTTCCTCCAGAAACTTCAACTGTAATTGTACCATCGTCCAACCCTGCACAGGTTACATCTGTAGATTCTTGTCTATCTATTTGTAATGGAATAGGATCTATAATAGTAATTTCGGTACTTGTGGCCTCACAATCCATACTGGTTACATGCACGTAGTAGCTTCCTGCCACAAGAGCGTTAAATTCCCCTGTGGTTTGTGGTCCGGCTACGGAATTGGTTAATCCGGCATCCGTAAATAACTCGTATGAATAATTGCCAAGGCCTCCAAAAGCATTTGCGATTATAGTTGCCGAAGCTTCCCCGGTACAATTTATTGTGGCCGCACTGTCATCTATAATTATATCCAATGGAATTATTGGGTCAACCGTTACCTGATTGGATATCATGGCATCACAACCAAAAGCATCACGAACAAAGTACTGGTATGCTCCATCTGGTACGGTAAACGTATGTGAGTTTCCTCCGGACATTAAGGTGTAAAGGGTTCCATCTACACTAAACTCATAAGGACCAGTTCCTCCAGAAGCCGAAAGTTCTATTTGGCCCTGTGCAGTACAGGTAAGTTGTGTTAATTGAATTAGGTTGGCCATAACCTCAACAGGTTCGGAAATGGTCACTTGTATGGTTTCCACACCACAACTCCATCCATCAGAAACAGTAATGCTGTAAATTCCTGCGCCAAGGTTATTGAAAACAGGGCTAGATTGTGCACCGGAACTAGATGTAATAGTGGTACCAGTTGGGTCGTATATGTTCAATACATATTGATAAACACCCTCTCCGTTCAAAACATTTATGGCCGTTACCGTGGCATTTGTATCTCCATAGCAAACAAGGTTGGTTGGAGTTGCATCAATATCAGCAGTAATTGGAGTAGGCTCAACCAAGGTTATGGGCTCGTTGATAATACACCCATTGTCATCTGTAATCTGGACATCAAAAAGTCCAGCAGAAAGATTGGAGAACACAAAGCTCACCACATCAGTTACATTGTAAACTTGGGTAGTAGTGGTATTGGTCAATTGAATATCGTATGGGGCAAAACCACCATTTGGCGATACTTCAATTTCCCCTAGATCATTGGTACAAGTAACATTGGCAACTTCAACAGGCGTTGCTGTCAATGCCATATCTGGAGACACAATGGTTATGGTATTCGAATCTTCAATACATAATGGATTTGAAGTTTCGGTTACTCTTACAAAATAGTTTCCGCCACCAAGTCCGGATATTATCAATGGATTGGTACTGGTGTTTCCACTTCCAGTTATTCCTGCAGTTGTTCCATCAGTATTGAACACCTCATAATCATATGTTCCGCTATATCCAGACACATTAATTTCCAATTCGCCATTAGTCTCACCAAAACATATAGCAGGAGCTGTTGGTGTAGCAATAACTTCAATCAAGTCGTATGGAGCAATATCATAAGGCGCAGTATCCACATAACAACCTGTTGTGTTGTCGGTAATTCGGAAGGTATAACTTCCAGGAGCCGTCAAATCAAATGTAGCGGTTACGTTTGTTGGGTTGGTGGTTAAGCTTCCCAAAGGATTTCCAATTGGTAACAACTCGTAGGTATAAGTGTTCGTTGGGTCTCCATCATCTGTAACTGTAATCAACACTTCTTCTAAGCTTGCACAACTTATTCCCCCATTGTTCAATGTTACGTCTGCAGTAAACACATTAATAGGTTGAATAGGAGCAACTATTGCTGTTTGTGCACAGGAGTTGGCATCAGTTATATAGACGGTTATGTTCTGAACCGTACCATTATCAATTATATCGAAAGTATTAGAGGTCTGGAAATTTGTATTATCAATACTATACAAATAAGGCCCTGTTCCATCTGATGCATTTACAGTTATAGTTGAAGTATTTGTTGTATTGTTCGCGTTACAGGAAAATGGTGTTGCAGTTGCTGAAACAATCAGCGCAGTTGGTTCGGTAACCGTTTCATCATAGGTATCATCACAAGCTCTTGCAGAAATTACACGAACTCGGTAATCACCTTGCGGAAGGTTGTCAAATGTTGCGCTGGTTTGTGCAAATCTGTAAGGCGTAACAAGGTCTGAAGCTTCATAAAGCTCATAAGTGTAAACAGGGTTAACTGTGGATACAGGATCTAATTCCACCGTTAAACTTCCGTCTGAACCTCCGTTACAACTTACGGGCACCATGATTACGTTGGTAATG
>JBDWSS010000081.1:0-21649 GCA_039985375.1 Flavobacteriaceae bacterium | reverse complement strand
AAACCACGATATCACTGACGTGGTCTAAACTTTGCAGAACGGTTAAATTACCTATCGAATCGTATCTAATAAGCTTAAATCTTCCCAAACATCTATATAATTTCCTCCTTCGGCAATCAAAAAACGCCAGCCAGCATCTAAACCTAAATAAGGGATTATTAAAGGGCACCATTCTTCCAAATGACTCACATGTAAAGGTTTAAAAAAATCAGGGTCTTCAGAGTACTCTCCAGCCCATATGTACCAACCTGTTGTGTCACCTTGGGGAAAATGTCTTAACGCATGAATTGGTTGAGTGCTATTTTTAACATTTTCGGCTATCCCAACTTTTAAATCTCTTGGAGATTCTTTAAAAGAAGAATTATATTTCAAACAGATACTCTTTTGTTGCTCGATCAAACTCATAGTTATTGATTTTTCGTTCTTTCTTCAATGATTTTTTTCATTTGCTTAGAATAAGCACTCATCTTACCTCCTTGACTGTTCGAACAAGTTTCACATTGTGGTTGTACAGCTTCTGTAGAGCGCATTTTAGTTTTATTTATTGTCCCTGTTGTATAATGCTCTTCTACAAGAGGAGTCTTATGGTCAGCTCTCATAGTGGGGCTAGTTCCTCCACAATCAACACATGGCTTATTTTGAACAGATGCCCTTTGTGCTGGAGTTGTTGCATTATTAGGTCGCTTATAAAGTTGATTTGTTACTGGGGCATTCTTTGTGGTTTTTGGAGCCGCAGTTTTAGTCTTCATTTTTATAGGTGTCAAAGCTAGTGCAGCATCAATGCTTCTATCTGCTAAATTTTCGGCTGCAGCTTCTACTGCTCCCTCAATACCATTTTCTTGGGCTCCCTGCACAATATCCAAAGTAGTTAAAGCTAAGTCTCCTATTGATGTATCTCCAACTATTTGAGTAACTGTCGCTTCAGCTGCTTCCTCAAAAGTACTAGGAGTATTCTCCACTGCAGTTTCAATAGAGCCAACAGGGTCAGAAACAAAACCAACAACCGCATCTACTCTTTTTTGAACAGCATTTCTAGCACCTTTATAGTAACCTCTAAGGGCTGCTAAAAAACCATTCTCACAATCCCCATTAGGACAAGGCTTCATGCCATCAGGATCTATAAAGAACACAGGATTATCAAAAGCATAATTATATGGACTGTGCCTTCTCATCTGTTCCGTAAGCGGATCTAAGTTCATCCACCTACCAAGTGCAGGGTCATAGTTCCTTGCGCTCACATCGTACCAACCAAGGTCGAGTTCATCCTGGTACTCCTTGCCACCGAACATGTACTTTTTTGCAACAGAGTTGCCCAATGGGCTTATGCCTCCATTGTACCCGCGGTGGGCCAACCCAAAAGGGAAGTAGTTCGATTCCTTAATGATTTCGTTTTGTGCAATGTTTCCGTTATCATCGGCATCCGTGTAACTCAGCCTTGTGTTACTCAGGTGATCTTTAAATTCGTACACGTACTTATAGCTTCCGTTCTCAACACTTACATATCCTTCAGGGTGTGGGAAGAACTGTAAGGTGTTCCCTTCGTACAGGTAACCACCTGCATATAGGGTTTCCGTGCCCGTGGTACTAACGGTCTTCTTTAGTTTTGTACCATCGGCTGCATAAACATATTGGATATTGTTGCCCCCGAAGCTTACCTGCTGTGGCAGGTTCAAGTGGTTGTAGGTTATCGAAGTAATGCCCTTGTTGTCATCACGGGTCATGTTACCGTTGGCATCATAGGTGTACTCCGTACCACTACCGTTCACATCCACAAAACCATAACTGTCGCTGGCATTGTTGTCCGCAACATTGGTAAGCTTATTACCGCTATCATAATCATAGACAAGGTCGTCCATAGTACCAAAACCTGTGTTGTTGGCCAGAGATGGGCTTGCACTGGTCCATCCTTCGCGTTTTAAGGTTTCAATATTTCCGTTTTTGTCGTAGGTAATTCCTGAGATATTGAACTTGGCCGTATCATCAGTGGCCCCGGTAATCCTGTTCAGGGCATCGTAAGTATAGGAGTAGCTCTTTAACCCCTTGTCCTGGTTGTCCGTACGCCATTGGGTGGCCGAGATATTGCCATTGTAGAGTGGTGTTGCCCCGCTGTTATAGCTTATCCCAAAATTAAAGAGCTTATCGGGCGTGGTATCCGTAACATCATTGATCCCCGTGAGCCACCCCCTAACGTTATAGGTATAATCAACGATCTGCAAGGGCGTTGCGGCATCAGCTGCCCCACCCACATTTTTGGATTCCAACTGTCCCAGTTCGTCATAGCTGTTCTCCACAATAAGCTCCGCAATCCCTGTATTGGGAACAATGGAAAGGGTGCCATTGGTTATGGTGCTGTTGGTCACGATTATACTATTGGAGGCCACCTGGTCCGTTGCCACGGTCTGGCCGTTTATCACCAGGTTGGCCGTCACACCTTGGGCATTGCCAGGGCAGGTATAACCCAGACTTTCGTTCCCTATGCATTGGGTCTGCTTGAGCAAGCGCCCCACATGGTCATAGGTAAAATTGTCCAGGGTAACCACAGTCTCACTATTACGCGTGTGTTCCGTACGTAGCTGTTGGAGCCTGCCCACAAAGTCCAGTTGAGATTCCACAATATCCACGGTATTAAGGTACTCATTTTCGGAATAGGTATAGATGGGCCTGGCCTTGTCATCGTAGTAGGTAGCAGTGGTGATCCATTGGGCCGGGGACACATCCAAGACCTTTACACGGCTGCCCGTTGCAAGTCCACGGACCCGTTCTGTGCTGGCCAATCCAAAAACCGTGACATTGGCTCCCGTTGTTGGGCCAAAGCTGTAACCGTCATAATAGTTTACGGTCAATACTTCCGTAACGGTAGCTGTGGGGTAACCGGTATTGGCATAGCCCACGGTAATGCCTTCCATACTAAAGGAATCCTCCTTGGCCACCGAGGTAGGCCCGGTCTGGGCATCCACCTCTTCCTGTATGCCTGGTCTATCCCTGTTGTCCACTGCCTTACCAGTATAAGCCACCCTGCCAAAGGCATCATACTTGGTAAAGAGCCATTCGCCTATTGCCCTTTGGTTGGCATCCTGCGTCATAATGGGTTGGTCCGCCTTATTGTATATGATATATTCCTTGTCCTTGCCCGGCAGTTGTTTTTCCACCAAACGGTTGCGGTGGTCATACACATATCGGTAACCCAGCTCGTTCATATTGGCATTGATGTTGGCCAGACTTTCTGTACTTGCCTCCATCTTTGGCGGCAGTACAAAGCTCAGGTTACCATGATCATCATAAATATAATAGGTGTCATGCCGCTGATTGCTTTCATAGGTGCGTTTTAGGATTACCTGTCCCTGTTTATTGGTAAATTCTTCCGTGGTATGGTCGTTTCCATCAATATGGTTTTCGTCCTTTGTTACCGTTTTATAAAGCTCACCGGCACTATATTCCAAGTTCACGCTGTTTTCAATTAAAGAGGGAGTGTATGTGTTGCCATTTTCTAGGAGGTGTACCTCAAACTGACGCACATTATCTGCTGCGGTATTGGTTTCATAGACAAACTCGATCTCATGACCACCGCCCAGTTTCCAATCCTCTCCCGGGGCAGCCTGTCTCAACACCCTATTGAGCGGTGAGGGATCGAATTCTTTTTGGGAATAGGGGTTTACCTGTGTTGGGAAATCCTGTGGGTATTTGTTCTGGTAGAAACTGTTAGTGGCCAGTTCCATGTCATTGGTGCGGAAGTATCCATAGCCCACCTGTTGGTCTTGATCTACTAGGGGAAGCCATTCCTTTTCCATTCGCCCGTAATCATCATAGCCCATATGGGTGACGATATGATCTTTATTCGGACTTTGGTCGATGCCTATTTGTTGAATAGGGCGACCAAGGCCGTCAACGTAAGTTATCTCCTGTACCAAATCCTCATTAGCCGAGAAAAAAGCAGGGACATTCCCGTCCGTATACCCATCTTCTTGATAAGTGCGGGTATAAACATAATTGGTTCCGCTAATGGTAAGGCTCACTTCAGGATCCACTCCAAGGTCAGGTTCATCATCGTCTCCAGAATCACAATGGTTTGTAGTATCTGTAAACGCCGGACAGTTGTCTCCGTTATTGCCTACGTACCCCGCGGGAGCACTGCAAAGTAAACCACTGGGTGTGGTCGGATCACCCAAGCCATCATTGTCGGCATCTTCATACCATATGCGTAATCCCGTTAAAAGTCCGTTACTGTCATCACAATCGTCTTCCGGTAGTTGGGTTGTCGTATACCCTGTACCGGGATTGGTGCAACTTTGTATGGTACCTCCGGCTACCGCATGCCCATCGTTATCGGCATCCAAATACCATGTAGTGCCCTGATTAATACTGAAAGTAACTTCGGCATAATCACTCCAACAAGGACCGTTTGTTTGTTTTGAGCGCAGGTAATATACTGTGCCACTGGTTAGCGTAAGGTTCTTGTTAGAGTTTGAAGTGCTTGTGCCTGTAGGCGAACTCTGCCAATAATAGGTGTATATGACGTTTGGATCTGGTCGTGTAAGGGTTACCTGCCCGCATACCGAGGTATTTGCCGATGGAGCGGATGGTGCCGGTCCCGGCTGTTGCACACTATAGGTATTTTGGACCGGGGGTCCCCAACAACCTTGGCTATTTCTTGCCCTTAGGAAAATAAAGACATTAGATCCAGAAGTAAAAGTTCGAGTTTTTTGTGAGTTTGCGGTACTGGTTCCGGTACTTCCGTTTTGCCAATAATACGTAATCCCACTGGGTGGGTCTGCTCTTGTCACCGTAGCATAACCGCATCCTCCTCCCGTGGTTATGTAGGACGGCGCAACAGGGTTGTTTTCATCGGTTGAACCATTACAATTGTTGTCCTTTCCATCTCCACAAATCTCGGATCCATTTGGGTTGATATAATAATCGGAATCGTTACAATCACCGCCGTTGGTTGCCGTGTATTGCCCTTGTGGATATGAAGCTGTAATTGGAGTGCCTGTGCCCCAACCATCACCATCGCTATCCAAATAAAAAGTATTTGGTGGTACATTGGTTATATCATTATCCGTATCATCATAATCATCATTATTGGACACATATCCATATGGACCACTGCAGTTAACAGTTGAAATGTTAGGGTTTCCCAAACCATCTCCATCAGCATCCCTATACCAAGTTTGTGGAGCACCGATGGTATCATTATTATCGTTACAGTCGTTATTATTGGACACATAACCGGGAGGGGGATAACTACCATATATGGATGAGTTTGCGTTTCCATGCCCATCTCCATCGAAATCACGGTAAAAAGTAAATTGAGCTACCACGGATCCACTAAAAAACAGTGTTGCGATTACCATGATATATTTATATACTTTCATAGTTTTTGGTTTGACTAGTTTTGGATAGCGGTTTTGTATTTATATTCTGTATCAGTGAGGATCTTATCCTGTGCATCCTTTACTTTTTCCAGTCTTTGAGAGTTATCATATGCATAGGTGGTGGTATATCCTCGAGAATCTGTCATACTACTAATACCTACCCCTTGTTTATAGGTGTAAGTGGTTACCAAAGCTTCTTGCATAGCTGGATCGGTCCGGATTTTATCCAAAAGCTCTCGCATTCGCACATCCAATGTCATAGCATTTTGCAGCTCTAGGATTTCGTCATTGCTAAGAATACCCGTTACGGTGTTCCATTCTGCATTCTGAATCTTGGCCAGCACATACATCTTATTTTCATATCCATATAGGTAGGTAATCGGCGTACCATCATTAAGGCGGTATTGCAAAAGATTTCCAAATGCATCATACAGTTCCAAGGAAATTCGACTTTCTTCAAGGGCGGCTCCCTTTTTGGTCCGGATGGTTTTGGGATTGTGTATCCCAGACAGGGCATCGTAATCGTATTCGGTTATTTTGTGGCCCAAAAATGTACTTTGGCTATACCCCTTTACCTCCACAGGTACAGCACGTCTATTTAAGTTGACCATTTCATCCATATAGGGCAAACTACTCTCCGTGGGATAAACAATGTCTTTTGATACCGTTTCATCTTTGCTATTTGTTACCGAGGTGTTGGTGGGCCAAAAGTGTTTTAATAGCCCATAGTTACCCTTACTTTGATATTGATGCGTGGTTACAGTTTCAACAACTTCCGGTGTTGGTGTATTCTCTTTAAAAAACTGACGGGTGACCGAGCTATTCAACAGAGCCACCCTTTGATACATAGGATAAATGGCATAGTGTGCAATAGGTGCCTCAATTGATCCGCTATAATATACCTTCATAGCGTCCGTTAAGCCAATATCATAGGTGGACCAATTGGCTATGGTTTCTTTGACCACCCTGTTATTCGAATTATAAACTGTTTCCCAAAAAAGTTTTCCATTGAAATGTGATCTGGAATTTGTGGTAAGACCTAAATAGTATACAAAACCATAGTTCACAAATGGATATGTCGGTTCATTTTCACCTTGCCCATTACCTTCACTATAATGGTACCATCCATATTTCGGTACATTGCCAATATACCGAAGTACATGTTCATTGGGTTCATTATGGTATAGACAGGTTTTTTTACCCAATGGGTTGTTAAGCGAATCCAATTGTTGTTCTGTAACTTGACTGTACCCTATATGGTTGCCCCCTTCACCCAATAACATGGATGAACCCATGTTTATATTATAACTACTGTAGCCCTCTGGGGAATAGTCAAAATAACCATATTTTGAATGATATATAAGCTCGTCCATTAAACGGCCTGAAGACAAAAGCGTATTGTAAATTGTGTATTTGTTGTAATCAAAGGAACGTTTTGATACAAATGCACCATTGGAATTGTAATCGGTAATAGTTTTTACCCTGGCACCACCTACCTCGTATTCTTTTAAAAGCTGATCTTGGCTTGGTGGAATGTCAAAAATATAGGCACTGTCAATAACAATACCAAAGCCTCCTGAGCTTATGTTGATGTTGGGATTGATGGACATGATATATGAACCATTGGGTAGACTAAGGCTACTTGTTCTGGAAGATTGTGTATTCCAAGACATGCTATTGGTCTCAAAGATGCCATATACTTCTGATGGGTTATTGGCATTCGTGATTATGATATAGTCAAAAATTGTACCTCCTCCAACACTGCAGTTACCACTGCTCTGACCTGCTTGGGTGCAGGAAACGGTGGCTGTAATCTCAAAGTTGTCGCCAGGTACGGTTTCTGCTCCCGTAATCGTAAAAGTTCTTCCTAAAACAACTTCCGCACCTCCTTGTTTTTGGAACTCAGCCCTTTCTAAATATTGGTAGTTATACTTATAATCGGTTGAATTAAAATGTACTTCCCCAGCGTTCGACGGTATCTCTACCACTGCTCTGTTGCCCTCATATTCGAAGTCTGTATGGCCCTTGGTGGGGTAGTAAACTCTTTTTAAAAGTCCAACTTTGCCATACCCAAAATTACTGCTACGTGTTGCTCCCTGATATATGATATATTTATCTTGATCACCAACATTGTTTACCGTGGCGTTAACATATCTGCCAAAACTGGGAATTCTATGGTTTTTACCATTTTCATGGTTGGCCTCGCCATTGTAGTATCCCCAAAAATCTACAGAAGGGGAGTCTTTTGGGGGCAAACTATTCTCAAAATA
Source organism: Flavobacteriaceae bacterium (assembly GCA_039985375.1). Lineage (GTDB taxonomy): Bacteria > Bacteroidota > Bacteroidia > Flavobacteriales > Flavobacteriaceae > Flagellimonas. Next base: position 14,007 of record JBDWSS010000081.1, on the reverse strand, counting down.
ATAATCGAAGATATATTCCTTGTCGTCTATAGCTACTTTATCCAGTTTTAAGCGAATATGACGTTCTGGCTCAATATTCAAACCCATGGGTTCATTAAAGTACGTATAGAAAAAATCAGCAATTTTTAATTCTTCATTTAGCTTGTTTTTTACTATGATTTTGGAAAGCCGACGTTGTTTAGTGGCATACATTGGATCGATGGAGGCATTGGGCAGGGCATTTGGATGGTTAAAACCGGTTATCTCATCATGGATTTCCCAATTATAAAGATCCTCCCTATCCTCAAGCTGAAACTCCACTTCACCAAAATCACCATAAATGCGTTTTAAATATTTCGTTTTTATAAGTGTTATATTACAATTCACACTAAAAGAATTGATGTTTCCCTCATAACCAAATACCTCAGGTCCTGAAACACCATTTCCGCTAGGGTTGATAGGGGCACTATGTGAATAGTTTGGATAGGTAAAGTAAAGCCCATCGTCATATTCAAAATATAATTCTCTTCCAAATGGAGATTCTATCCTGTCCAAGTGAAACGACATTATGGCATTTCTTACTTTGTTCAAGTCTATAGCGGTCACCCCTACTTGATCTCTAGCAATTACCTCGGTCTTTATAGGACCCAAATTGCTATAGTTGTCAAAATAGGGAACACCTTGGGACCTGTATGGATCAGATTTTTCTTTACTGGCAAAAGAGTATGTAAAGCCATTAGCATCAACAATCTCAAAGCGTTGTTCTGTTACGTAGTACCGAACTATAAGTTCTGCATTATCATGGTTGATACCCAAAATGAATGCACTATTTCCATCCCACTTTGACAAGGTAAAGGAGTAGCTTTTGTTGAATAATCGAACGGTAAACAAATCGGGTTCCACGTCCTGTATGATACCCATTGCCCATGAGTCAGAGATTGCTATGGAATCATTTTCCAATAATTCCGGATAAGGCAAACTGGAATCTATATCAACATCAGGAGAATGAATATATCCTTGACTTTTAAGTGTCCCTCCAGAGTTTCCGCCATCCACCAAATCGTCAAAACCATTGATTTTTCTGCTAATGACCGCATTCGTATTTAGGTTCCATCCCAAGCCCACCCATGTGGCCTCTTGTGAAACACGAATACCGCCTGTATTATACCTAAGATCAATAGGAATTGAAATGCCCTGAAAATCAATAGTGTGTATGGGAATGTTCACATTGGCAGTGCCGGTATACTTGTCCACTGGTAAGTTACCATAGGTACCAAGCTGGGCAACTTCTGGACTTGTGGGTATTCGTTCCACGTAATAATCCGGATTGGTCAGGCTGTAATCTACATTTTGAGCTTTAACAGCTACATTGATCAGTACACAAAGGCAAATAGAAATGATAAACCGCATAAGCTTAATTTTTGTCTGAGTTGTTTTCAAGGTTTCGCAAGCGTTTCTCTTGTTGCAGAATATAGAGCGTCAATTCCTCAATCTTCTCCAAGAGCTTCATATTCATTTCCCCTAGTTGAATCCCATTTTCTTCCATTTCTTGGGCTGAGGGAATATTGGGCAAATGTCCCTTTTTGTTGATGTAATTTTGAACTTCCTCCAAGGATTTAAGGTCGTAATCCTCCTTAAAGACATAGTCGGGTCCAGGGACAGAAAGGTCTACTTTTACCTCTTCGGCATGGATATCACCCTTTACGGTAAGTTGGGAGTCTGGAGTTGTGGTGCCGATGCCAACATAACCCCCGTTGAAATACGAATCACCAGAGGAATGTATCCTTACTTTTTTTTCATGATTGGTCTCTGAATTGGCTGTATACATCTCAAACACAGAAAACAAATAACCATTTGATGACCCTCCAGGTTTCAACATAAATACATTATGATTATAGCTTCCTGGGATTGTTCCCATGGTCATGTAGTGTCTTGCCCAATAAATCCCATCATCATCTAATCCTGTGTTTAAATAAAGTTTTCCTTTTATTTGCAATTTTTCTTGGGGATTACTGGTACCTATGCCAATATTACCCGTATCATCATTTATTCTTATTCTTTCGGTACCCTTTGTTTTTAGAATGAGGTCATCATTGTACGACGAGAAGGCATTCGTTGTTGTATAAACATCCTTGTTAAAAATAACTTTTGGCCTATCCGTATAAATATGCCCCCATGAGGAATTAAAGGGACCAATTTCGATGGTTCCAAAATTGGTTGTGAAAACATGTTTATTGGATCCGTTGTATACTGCTTGGGAATTTATGTTTTGCATGGATAGCAATAAGCCAACAATTGAAAGTGTATTTTTTATCTTCATTTTTTTGTTCTTGGGTTTAAAGTTTTTATTGGTCAATTCGTTATACGTTTTCCAGATTCCTTTTGTGTTGGGCGCGGCACTTTTCCAGAGTAGATTCCCTAATAATTTCATACTTAGAAGTATAATAACTATGCTTCATAAAAATCGAAGAGAATTAATGGATGCTACTTATGAATTGACGAAATCAGCATCTAAATGGAAACTAGTGTTAAAAATGGAGATTGGATGTCACAAATTGGAAACGGGCAAGAAGGGATACAGTACTTATGGATGGTTAGTGCATTGAAAAGAAAATAACTTTGGCCAAAGAATGGGGCTTAAAAAAGCAAAACCACCTAAGCGATAGTTTTTTATGTGCTAAATTCAAAATCTATCTACCTCAGTAATTTTGATCAATATAGGCTATGACCTGCTCTTGGGTAAGTACGGCAATGCTTTAATAGCGGTTATGCACATCAAAAATTTCTTCAAAGGTTTTGTTTGCCAAGTTGGTGTTTTTCCAGTCGCCAAAAAGTGCTCAACAATTTCAAGATTGGTCTTGCCGATTTCCCCAGAGGCATTGATTGTAGTTTGTTTAACCTTTTCAAAATTGGATTTGAGCAAACAATCAAGACATGGAAGAATTACCCTAATTCCAATTTTTCTTGATTGTTTTTAGATAAATTGTAAAGTCCGGTGACCCACCTTTATTTTGGAGGTAAGGACATTGCATACTCATATCCTTTTTGAAGGTATTTTGTCAATGCTTCTTTATCCTTTAGCAATGTTTCAGGGATTAAAACATAGTTTCGCATGGTGGCGCCATAGGATATAAAGGGTTTTGCTCCATATTCTTCATCAAATTCGGTAGTATCTTCCTTTGAAAGGCGTATACCAAGCTCTCCCTTCTTGTTCAATAGTGAAAACATATGTCCATTGACCGAAGTATAAGGCATTGTTTTTCCTTTTCTATCAAAATTGGGGTTGGCGGCAGCCACCTCGTCATATATTTTTAAGACTTTTTCACGCATGCCTTTCCGTTTAAATCAAATCCTTTCTTAATTAAAAAATAAGGTTGATCAACTATTTTTATGATTTTTTTCGCCCCGTGGAGCCCGTTTCGTTCATAGCTAAAATGTACTCAAATTGAGGCTGTAATCCAATTTCTTTTCTATGCGAAACAAAAATAATGGCGGTTTCACTTTCTTTGGAGATCTTATTGACCAGATCAATGAATAAAAGGGCATTGGTATCGTCCAACCCCGCTGTGGGTTCATCTAAAATAAGTAGGGGAGGATGCTTGACCATAGCTCTGGCGGTCATGACCAATCTTTTTTGACCGGCAGTAAGATTCAAAAACTGGACATTTCTTTTTTCATGGAGCCCAAGAAGTTTTAACCATAGATTGGCCAGACGTTTTTTTTGATCGGTTGGGTTATTGTAAAGCCCTATGGAATCATAGAAGCCAGAAATCATCATATTTTCCAGCGTGTGGTAACCACTAAATTTATCCAGCATGGCTGGGGTAAAATAGCCAATTTTTTTCTTAAGCTCCCAGACACTTTCCCCACTTCCTTTTTTTTGTCCAAAGAGCGTAAGATCCTGCCCATACCCTTTATGGCTATCTCCGGTAATCATGGAGAGCAAGGTGGTCTTTCCACTTCCGTTGGGGCCGATGAGTTGCCAAAATTCACCCTTTTTTACCGTCCAATTGATGCGGTCCAAAATTTCTCGCCCATTAAAACTGACGGATACGTTATTGAATTTGAGTAATTCCATACCGGTTGTAACAACATCGATTGGCGGTGGAATGACATCAGTAAAATGTGTGGATGGACGGTTGTTTGCCTCCCAAAAGGAAGAAGAGGACGCATACTTGATCAGTTCTTTGTTGCATAAAGCATAGAAATCCGTGGTTGTTGGCAAAACATCTTCTAAGCGATTTACCAATTGAACTAATAGGGTTGACCTGGAAATGGACAATAATTTTTCCCTTAAATAGGTTTGGGTGGCTGTGTCGAGGTTGTCAAATGGATTGACCAAAACCAAAAAATCCGGCCGTTGGTTTAGCAAGTATTTTAATAATGCCTTTTTTTGTTCGCCACTGCTCATGGACTTAAGGGATTGCTTGGTGCCTTTTGTAAGTACTTTAAAATCGTGACGTTCCTCTTCATCCATGAAACGATGTATCTCGGACTTTGCATAGAGCATCCCCTTTTTATTGCGTAATTCCTTAAATTCATTTAGAACAGACCCATGCAATAAATCATGGATCAAACTTTTGGTTTGGGACTCATTATTGATTCGTATTGCAATGTTTTTAGGTTGGCTCATTCAAGTATAAAAATCCAGAAGGGAATTAAAAGCATTTAAAATAAAGATTATCCTTGATTTACCCTAAAAATATGAACGGGATTGTCCTTGTAGGTAGTGGTATTGTCTAATTGCATCCCATTTTTTTCGGCTACTTTTTGAGAAGGGATGTTATCCACATGAATTATGGATATTAGGGAGCTTGCGAAGGAATTTTTAAAGGCATGGGTTTTACATTTATGGGCAGCTTCAAAAGCAAAACCCTGTAACCAAAACTCTGGCAAAATGGAATATCCAATTTCCAGTTCTTTGGTGTTGTCCACATTTTGAACCAAAAGCCCACACAAACCAATCAGTTCTTTCGTTTCCTTTAATATCAAGGCGTTCATTCCACCTAGATTTTTATCATAGCGCTCAAAAATTTGGTCAAACTGCTCGTTGCAAGCGGTAATTGGATTTGAAGGTAATCCATTCCAATATTTGGTGGATTGGGGATTGTGATAGAAAGGCAACCAATCATCAAAATCTGATCGCAACACTTTGCGGTATGCCAAGCGTTTTGAGGTTTCGTTTTCTAGAAGAAAATTGGACATTCAATCTTTGGTAAAGGAAACAATATCGCCAATCTCAAATCCCAATTTTTCGGAAAGCCCTGCATTGATTTCAAAGACATATTTTACAGGTACTTTAGATGAAAGTCCCGTTTCATTGAAAGGCTGGGCGTCTCTTTGAAAACTGACAATCTTTAAATTTTCATCAATGTAAATAATGTCCAGCGGAATCTGGGTGTTTTTCATATAAAAAGAATGCATGGCCACATCTTGAAAAATAAACAGCATTCCCTCATTAGGTTTTATAGATTCCCGGTACATTAATCCTGTTTGGGTCTCATATTCAGATGCCGCAATTTCTATGTCGAATTGAGCGGCAATGGAATCATTTTCCGATTTTGAGATAGTAAGATTTCCTTCCTTGGTAAAGCCTATAGTTTCGGTTTTTATTTCTTTTTTGGAATCTGTTTTACAGGAACTCAATAAAAGAACTGAACCAATAAAAAGGGCAACCAATATCCGCATTATTGAGCAATTTTGGATGGAACCGGTCTAAACATAAAGTACAGACCCACTAGGATCATAGGAATACTCAACCACTGCCCGGTTGTGAAAGTCCCCAATGCATCTTCAAATCCTCCCTGGCTTTTTTTGAAGTATTCAACAAAAAAACGAACCGTCCATAAACCAACCATGAAGACCCCAAACAAATACCCAACTTTATCCTTCTTATCCGTTTTCCAATATAAAAAATACAAAACCAAAAAAACAAAAATATAACAAACACCTTCGTACAATTGAGCTGGATGTCTATAGGGGATAGTTTCCAAAACGCTTGCGAACTCTGGATTGTTTTCAATTGCTTTGTAAGCTGCACTGGCAGTTTTCTCCTTAGTAATACCCATGGCTTTGTAGGCCGGCATATCATCTGAATCCCTGATAAAACGGGTAGCTAGGGCAAAAGATTTATCTACAACTTTTCCGTTGATTTCTGAGTTGAAAAAGTTTCCAATTCGAACAAAAGCGGTTCCAATTGCAGAAGCAACCACCATTCTGTCCAATAACCACAAAAATTTTATGTCCTTCCATTTTCTACAGAATAACCAGACCCCGATAATAGCTGCAATGGTAGCTCCATGGCTTGCTAACCCGGTAAAACCAGTAAATTCATATCCGTTGATAAAACCAAGCAACGACCCATCCGAACTTTCACGAATAGGTAATAATATTTCTGCCAAATGATTTTTGTAGTAATCCCAGTCATAGAAAAAAACATGTCCCAAACGCGCTCCTAGCATAATGGAAACCACTCCATAAATAAAGAGGGAATCCAGTTTTTCCATGGATTTTTTCTCATTCAAAAAGATACGTTTCATTAGAAACCAGCCAGCAATAAAGGCCGCTATCCAGAGTAGATTGTAATATTTAATCTGTATGAATCCGAGTTTTAATAATGTGCCATCCGGATTCCAGTTAAAACCTAAGAAATACATGTATAAAATTTTGGGCTAAGATAACTAAAGATGTTAGACCACTATGCTTTTAGGTGTTAGATTTGAGCTAAAATAAAGCAAAGATTTTTATTGTTTAGGGAACCGGGTCATACCCTTTTCCACCCCAGGGATTGCAACTTAAAATACGTTTTAGGGATAACCATCCTCCTTTGAAGAGTCCATGCTTTTTAAGGGCCTCCAAAGTGTATGCAGAGCATGTTGGGGAATATCTGCATGTAGCAGGCGTATACGGTGAGATTAATATTTGATACAGCTTAACCAATAGAACAAAAGGAGCAATAAGTATTTTTTTTACGGACATTCCTTTTGATTCACTTCAAAGTTTAAAACAATTAATTTACGCTGAACGTAGTCCCATCTTTCCCATCTTTTAGCTGAATACCCAAAGCTGTAAGTTCATCTCTGATTTTGTCCGAGGTGGCAAAATCTTTGTCGGCACGGGCCTGATTCCTCAGTTCAATCAACAAGTCCATTACGCCATGTAAGGCATGGGAATCATCTTTTGCCAGCGATTGGTTTTCAAGGCCTAAAATATCATAAACAAAACTGTTCATGGTTTTTTGGAGAAGATCCTTGTCTTCCTGAACAATACTTTCTTTTCCTTCCTTGATTAGGTTGATATGCTTAACGGCATCAAAAAGATGGGCAATTAGAATAGGGGTGTTAAAATCATCATTCATGGCATTATAACATTTTTGTTGCCATGTATTGAAATCAAAATTGGATTTGGTGCCTATGCCAATATTTTCAATACTTCCAATTCCATCCATCAATCTATTGAAACCTTTTTCGGAAGCAAGCAGTGCATCATCGCTTAGGTCTAGAATACTGGTATAATGCGCCTGCATCATAAAAAATCGCACTACAGATGGGGCATATGCCTTGCTAAGGATGTCATTATCTCCACTGAAAATCTCTGAGGGATAGATATTGTTCCCAGTTGATTTTGACATTTTTTTTCCGTTCAAAGTCAACATATTCGCATGGAGCCAATATTTAACAGGTGATTTTCCCCTACTTGCTTCTGCTTGGGCAATTTCGCACTCATGGTGTGGAAATTTTAAATCCATTCCACCACCGTGGATATCAAAGGTCTCTCCTAGATATTTGGTGCTCATAGCGGTACATTCCAAATGCCAGCCAGGAAAACCATCACCCCATGGTGAAGGCCATCGCATGATATGTTGCGGTTCAGCTTTTTTCCAGAGAGCAAAATCTTGCGGATTTCGTTTTTCATCTTGTGCGGTAAGCTCTCGGGTATTGGTAATCATATCCTCCAGTTTCCTACCACTAAGTTTACCGTATTCGTTACTTTGACTAAATGCCAGTACATCAAAATAAACCGAGCCATTTGCCTCATAAGCAAAACCATTTTCAAGAATTTCCTTGATAATCTCGATTTGTTCAATGATATGTCCGGTTGCCGTAGGCTCAATACTGGGTGGTAAAAAATTGAATTTTTGAAGCGTTTCATGGAAATCCACGGTATAGCGTTGTACTACTTCCATGGGTTCTATCTGCTCCAATTTTGCCTTTTTGGTAATCTTATCCTCCCCGTCATCCGAGTCGTTTTCCAAGTGCCCGGCGTCGGTTATATTTCTTACATAACGCACTTTAAAACCAAGATGTTTAAAATACCTAAAAATCATGTCAAAGGACATAAAGGTGCGGCAATTTCCCAGATGAACATTGCTATATACGGTTGGACCGCAGACATACATTCCAATATGGCCTTCATTTATGGGTTGAAAAACCTCTTTTTTTCCTGAAAGTGAATTATGAATTTTAAGATTCTGGCTTTTGTAAAGTTGCATTTAGAACTTAGAATTAAAAATCTGTATCTAGGTTGATGTAGTCCAAAAACTCGCGTCTTACGGTCTCTTCTTTAAATTTTCCGCCATATTCCGCTGTTACGGTGCTGCTTTCAATATCGCGTATTCCTCGGGAATTTACACAAAGGTGCTTGGCGTCTATTACGCAGGCAACATCTTCCGTGCCCAATACTTTTTGAAGTTCCTTTACAACTTGAATGTTCAGTCTTTCCTGTACCTGTGGACGTTTCGCATAGTAATCCACCACACGGTTCATTTTTGAAAGACCCACTACGGTCCCATTGGAAATATATGCAATATGCGCCCGTCCTATAATGGGTAATAGATGATGTTCGCAGGTAGAATATAAAACGATGTTCTTTTCAACCAACATTTCACCGTACTTGTATTTATTATTGAAGGTGGAAGATTTTGGTTTTCTATTGGGGTGCAACCCGCTAAAAATCTCTTCAACATACATTTTTGCCACTCTTTTTGGGGTGCCATTGAGACTGTCATCATCTAAATCAAGACCTAGGGTCAACATAATTTCCCGTACACTGTTTTGTATTCTTTTAATTTTTTCCTCATCACTCAACACAAAAGCATCCTCCCTGATAGGGGTCTCGGTTGAAGAGCCAACATGGTCGTCACCTCTTTCTTCAAATTGTTCTTCCAACGCCTGTTTTAGTTTCATTTTCTAATTCTTACAAGAAAGCAAAGATATACATTAAAAGCCTATTTAACATCGGCTCCGTATAGTTTGACAACATAAATTATTGTTAAGGATGGAGCTATTTTATTTTTACAACGTCCAAACCTAGAACCTCTTATGGTCAGACATTTAATGAAAGTTATGTTGTTGGCATTGTTCTGCCAAACGGGTCATTCCCAAGTGACCCCAGAATGCGCCGATGCAGTTCCTATTTGTAGTAATACACCCATTAATGGGGGTGCCAATGGGTATGGGATAGACGACTTTAATGGAGCTTCCTCAAGTGGGTGTCTGGAACGGACAATTTCGGGGGCTATAGAGTCTAATTCAGGCTGGTACAGATTTAGGGCCAATGCTTCCGGACAACTAGGGTTCAATATTGGCCATGATAGCACGGAAGATTGGGACTTTGCATTGTACAGGGCCAGCGATTGCAACAATTTAGGTGATCCTATTCGTTGCAACTTTTTTGATAACAGTGATTTTAAATCATTCATCGGGGTAGGAGAAGATCCAACGGGCGATGAAAACTCTGTACTTTACGAAGATTGGATAGATGTTAATCCTGGAGAGGATTATTATCTACTTATCAATAATTTTAGCAATATAAACTCCGGCTTTTCCATCCAATTCACAGGGACCGTTTTTGCGACCAACCCGAGTGATGCATTGGACTGCTCCATTGTAAGTAATCTTTTGGGGTCGCCAGTTGCTGCGTGTAATGGTGATACTGTGGTATTGGATGCCACAACACCAGGCGCAACAACATATGAGTGGTATAGTGATACGGGTTCTGGATTTGCTCTAATTGCGGGAGCTGCCAATCCAACATTTAATGTTTTGAACACTGCTCAATACCGCGTGGTTGTGACTACTCCTACAACGAGCATTGTAAGTGATGTTCAGGTCGCTTTCAATGAAATCCCTGTTACGGGGATTCTGATGGATGAAATAATGTGCCATACACCTAACATGATTTTTGACTTGGGAATAAAAGATTCGGAAGCACTTGGTTCTCAAGACCCAGATAGTTTTATAGTAAGTTATCATAATTCCCAAACCGATGCCGATGCCGGAACCAATCCATTATCAAAGGAATATCTTAAAAGTACAGGGCAAGAAACTATCTATGTTAGAACAACTTCACTGACTAATTCAGGTTGTTATGATGCTTCTGAGAGCTTTGTCTTTAATGCCATTGAAACCCCACAGCCAACATTCTCAGAAGAAGTGATCATTTGCCAGGATACCAGTGGTGTTATCATTGGCGAGACCATTGCCAACCCGGGGTATGCCTACTTGTGGAGCACAGGAGAAAGCACTCCAAACATCACAGTTAACCAAGCAGGGGATTACACAGTAGCAATAACCAATTCTTTTGGTGGGATAACTTGTATATCGGATAGGACGGTTCGCGTGAGCACTTCCATTTTGCCAGCTATTTCAGATATTGAAATAGAAGGTTTCCAATCAAGTAATAGGGTTATAGTTTTTACCGATTTAGCCGGAGAGTTTGAATACCGTTTGGATGATGGCGTTTATCAAACAAGTGGTGTTTTTGAAGATGTCTTTCCTGGAATGCATACGGTGTACATGCGCGATGTTTTTGGTTGTGGAGAAGTTAGCGAGAATATCGTCGTGGTAGGGTTTTCTGCCAGTTTTTCTCCAAACGGGGATGTACTTAATGAAACTTGGCATATTGATGGCCTCTCCGTCCTCAATTCACCCGTCATTACAATTTATGATCGTTATGGCAAATTAATCAAGGAAATGACAGAATTCAGTGCGGGATGGGATGGCAGTTTTAATGGAAAGCCGCTTCCTTCCACAGATTATTGGTTTAAACTATCCTATATAGATACTAATGGGAATAGGACATATGCCAAATATCTTAAAAACCATTTTTCGTTGAGAAGATAGTTGAAAGTGCATTTTATCGATTAAGTGTATAAATTTTCGGTTGAAAAATACTAAAAGGATGCTTTGGGCAGTTATACAAAGTAGATCATAAGATAACCTCAAGTCCTAAAGTCCTATGAGAGCTCTATTTAGTGCTATCTGTTGTTTGTTTCTCTTTTCTATTGGAACAAATGCCCAAAATTCCCCAGATTGTAGAACCGCGATTCCCGTTTGTGCCGATGCGCCTATTTTATCCACTACGGATGGAAGCGGGGATATTGATGATTTTGATCCCGATGTAATAACCCAATCCGGGTGTTTGGAAAAAGGAAGTGTAAGTTCTGCAAACATTGAGAACAATACCTCCTGGTATGTTTTTAGGGCTGGTACAGATGGTCAGATAGGTTTTGATATTGAAGCGCTTCCATCATCTGGAACCATAATTACCTCCGAATTGGATTTTGCATTATATGGACCTTTTGATCAAACCAGTGGACAAAATTTTTGCACCATAGTTGGCAACGGATCGGCCCAACCTATTCGTTGCAATTACGAAGTAAATGATACTGGATTCACAGGAATAGGTGTTAATCCAATTGATGGAAGGGATGGAGCTCCTTTCGTGGTTGGAAGTCAGAATACCTATGATGAATGGTTAGATGTTATTGCCGGAGAAGTATACTATTTATTTATAAATAACTATAATACCAACTTTAATGGTGACCCAGAACCCTTCGAATTAACCTTTACAGGAACTTCTGTTGATGCAGATCAAAATACAGCTTTGGACTGCACATTACGTGATGAGTTTTTGGGATTGGATATTATTGCGTGCGAAGGAGACCCCGATATTGTTTTGAGTGCATTGAATTCGCCTGCAGGCCCCGATATAGCGAATGTTACCTGGACATTGGATCGTGATGATGATGGAACCATAGATGAAGTGCTTGCCGCTGGACCTGCAGAAACCGAATTTACGGTGACCAGTCCAAATTCTGGACGCTATTTTGTATCCATTGAGACTACCTTGGCAACCATTATTACCGATGATATTCTAATTACCTTTTACGGTGTTCCAGAGCTACAGGAAGTAATGGTAATCGATGATTTGGCCAATAGTGATCAAACCGATCCATACAATATTGAAATAGTGCCCGTTGGTGACGGAGATTATGAATATGCGATAAACGGTGGAGAATTTCAGGATGACCCTATATTTCTTGATGTGCCCCCGGGCGAGAACACGGTCATTATCAACGATAAAAATGGGTGTGGTATTACAGAACCACTTCCTTTCCTGGTGGTAGGCTATCCAAAGTTTTTTACGCCCAATGATGATAGTTTTAATGATGTATGGTCTGTTCAGGGGATAGAGACCCTGGCCAATCCAATTGTTTTTATTTTTGATAGGTATGGTAAGCTATTAAAGGAATTACCGGTAGGTGATACTTGGAACGGTACTTTTAATGGTAGGGAGCTACCATCTTCAGATTATTGGTTTCGCTTAGATTATGAACGGGATGATGCAGGTGTTTTCGTTGCACGTTCTGTAAGGAGACATTTTTCCTTGGTACGGTAATAGAAAAGAAAAAGGCCAGAAGATAAACCGGCCCTTTCCATTACTAAATATTGTTATTAACTAGAATTTTAGTGTATATGCAAGGGTAATATTAGTGTTTATCCTATTTATCATTGCGGAACTATTGAGTCCAGAGTCAAAAAGTAAGGTGTTTACATCCTGCTCCGTTCGGTTTACAGCGAGGTCTAATCGACTACCTCCAAAATCATAACCAATACCTCCAGAATATCCGGTTAAATCGCCAATGATATCCCCATCTTCATAAGGGCTTTCCTCAAATCGATACCCAGCTCTCAAACTTACTTCATCAATTCTAAATTCACCTCCCAGTCTATAGGTATTTATCGCGCCCAATTCACTGGCAATAAAATCATTTTCCTCCGAAAAGCTTGGATCGGATGTTGGGCGAAGCTCGGCTTGCGACATATCTTGGTAGCCATAATCAAAACTCAATAGCCCATCCTTTCCAAAAATTACGGCTACGCTTCCCGTTAGTTTTGCAGGGGTTTTAATTCGGTATTCCTCATAGAGATTAACCACGTTAAAGTTAATGAAGTCTATTTCTGGATTCGCTAATGAAGAATTGATACGTTGGGAAGTATCATCTGTTAATTCGTACCAGGTGGGGGATTGGTAACTTCCGCCAATTCGGATGTTGTCATTCAATTTTGCAATGGCCCCTAAACCGAGGGAAAAACCGTAGCCTTCCGTCCTAAGAAAATTGTCAAAGGTGGTAAACTGTATGCCCGAGTCATAACCGCTTTCATCCAAAAGGGTCAACCTATCATAAAATACGGTATGAAAGTTTAAGGATGCCCCCAAGTATAGATTATCCTGGTATTGTCCGGCAAAATTTGCCGTAAATTTGCTGTTATATCCTGTGGTGCTTTGCACATATTCCTGATTAACACTGCTATATTGTGCGTTTGAAAAATAGGACGTGTTCGTATCGTCGTCGGGATCGGGTTCTAGAATTCCGGATTCGAGTCCAAGAAATGCCTGTTGGGCTCCAAAACCAAGACTTGCACCTATGTCCAGATAGGCCTCTTCAATAAACTCTCCTTGTTGTACTCTTAGGGGCCCCAAGGCTTCTCCTTGCGCAAAGTTTAGAAAGTAATTATCTATTCCTTGTGTGGTATTTCCAGAAATCGAAAACTCATTGTCAAAATTTTGAACCATATCATAGTTAAAAGCTAAGGCAAGTTTTTTCCATGGCCCACCTGAGGATTTGAAAACAAAGACTCCGCCAACTTGGTTTATGTCCAGATAGTTGGTATCGGTGTTTAGCGTACTGTTTCCAAAAAACGCTTCATTGTTTCTGTTAAAATTGGAACCTGAAATGGTAAA
>JBDWSS010000080.1:0-41646 GCA_039985375.1 Flavobacteriaceae bacterium | reverse complement strand
AAATCTTACCATGAACTTAACCTACTTATGCTATGGCAAAACTAAATTACTGGTATTGTGAGAAATAACAAAAGTTTTTAAGGAATTTTTTGATTTTAAAAGAAAAAAACCATCGAATTTAGAAGGCAAAATTTGTTAAATGGTTGGGACTCAAATATAAAGAAGGCGGAGATTTCTCCGCCTTCTTTCCCCAAATCTTACCATGAACTTAACCTACTTATGCTATGGTCCTCCAAATGTACGGCAAGGGTGCCCTTTGTGAAAAAGCTTTTAGATGAAACCCTTTTAATTGGGTTGAATGACCATACTTGTGGAGAGTTTCTACTATTGTTAAAGAAAAGGATTACGAAGAGAATAATCTGGACTACTGGAAAATAAAAAAGGTGGAATAGCTTCCACCTTTTTTGCCCCAAATCTTACCATGAACTTAACCTACTTATGCTATGGCTTTGCTAAAGTAGGTTTGACTTCTACCTACAAAATAAAAACACGACAAAATGCACATTTCATCGATGAAATACACACATTAACTTTTAATCTGTATCTGATAAATTTAATACGCCCTCTGGTTCCTCCCTTCATAGAAATTAATGAAGGCCTTGTTTACCACTTTGTTTCCACCAGGAGTTGGGTAGTTTCCGGTAAAATACCAATCGCCTAAATTTTTTGGACAAGCTTCATGTAAACTTTCTATACTTTGATAAATGATGTCCACTTCGGCATTGATTCCCTTTGGACTTAATATTTGAGCTATTTTCTTGGAAATTTGAAGTGCTGTAAAAGGTTGGTAAAATTCTTTAACGTAATTCACAACTTCCTTATCCTTGGAATCCTTTTGCGCAAGACATTTTTCATAGATATTTTTTATTATGGATGTTGACCCATTTTCTTCGTGTAAAGCCTGTGCAGCTTTGAACGCAACAAAATCTTCTAACTTGGCCATGTCTATACCATAGCAATCAGGATACCTAATCTGCGGGGCGGAGGATACCACAATTATCTTTTTTGGAGATAACCTATCAAGAATTTTAAGAATACTCTTTTTTAAGGTTGTACCTCGAACAATACTATCATCAATAATAACCAGATTATCGTTTTCTTTTACCGAGCCATATGAGATATCATAGACATGGGCCACAAGGTCATCTCTACTGCTATCTTGGGTAATAAAAGTACGAAGCTTGGCATCCTTTATAGCCACTTTTTCTATTCTAGGCCTTACATCTAGTATTTCATGGAGTTCTTCCCCTGTAATTTTTGGACCTAATGCTAAAATTTGCTCTTCCTTTCTTTTGTTGAGATAGTTTTGTGCCTCTTTTACCATTCCAAAGAAGGAAGTTTCGGCGGTATTTGGAATAAAGGAAAAGACCGTATTCACCAAATCATCATCAATAGATTTTAAAATTTGAGGGAAGACCATTTTTCCCAACATTTTTCGCTCTTGGTAGATTTCTTTGTCACTACCTCTTGAAAAATAGATGCGTTCAAAAGAACACGCTTTGCGCTCCATGGGTTCCAAGATTTGTTCAAAATGAACAGTTCCTTTTTTCTTGACGATTAGTGCATGCCCAGGATCTAATTCTTTTACCGCTTCATATTTAATATTGAAAACAGTTTGAATTACTGGCCTTTCTGATGCCACAACCACAATCTCATCATCCTTATAATAATAGGCGGGACGAATTCCTGCCGGATCACGTACAACAAAAGCATCACCATGCCCCAACAAACCACCAATGGTATAACCGCCATCCCAGTTCTTGGAAGCCTTGGTTAAAATTTTTGCAACATTCAGTCGCTCTGCTATTAAGGTAGAGGCCTCTCTTTTATTATACCCTTCTTTTTTTATTTGCTTGTAAAGTTTGGCAACGGCATCGTCTAAAAAATGTCCAATTTTTTCCATCACGGTAACCGTATCCGCCATTTCCTTTGGGTGTTGCCCCAGCGTAATAAGGTTATTGAAAAGTTCATCAACATTGGTTAAATTAAAATTACCTGCAACGATAAGGTTTCGGTGCATCCAGTTGTTTTGCCTTAAAAAAGGATGAACGCTTTCTATGTTGTTTTTTCCAAAAGTGCCATATCTAACATGGCCCATCAATAATTCCCCTATATAGGGAATGTTTTTTTTCTGAAGAGCTACATTATCTATGTATTCTGGATGCTGCGCAAGTGAGGTGTTGATACGATCATTGATCTGGGCAAATATGTCCTGTATAGGTTGCTGCTTTGCAGAACGTACTCTACTCATGTAGCGCTCTCCAGGATCCATATCTAATTTTATACTTGCAAAACCAGCACCATCTTGACCTCTGTTGTGCTGTTTTTCCATCATTAGGTACATTTTGTTTACACCATAAAAAGCTGTACCGTATTTTTCTTTGTAGTACTCTAGAGGTTTAAGCAAACGGATCAGTGATATTCCGCATTCGTGCTTAATCGCATCACTCATAACTAAATAAAATAAAAAAGCCCCGAAATAATTCAGGGCAGATATCTATGTTAATTCAATATTGAATTGTGTCAATTCCTTAAACTGTAATAAACGTTTGTCAACCTCATCCTTTTGAAGTTCCACCATTCGTTCTGTTCCAAAACGCTCCACACAAAAAGAAGCCAAGTTAGAACCATGGATAATAGCGTTCTTTATACTTTCAAAAGAAAGATTTTTTGTCTGTGCCAAATAACCGGAAAATCCACCGGCAAACGTATCCCCTGCTCCAGTTGGATCAAAAACTTCCTCCAAAGGAAGTGCAGGAGCAAAGAAAACATGTTCGTTGTGGAACAAAAGAGCACCGTGCTCCCCTTTTTTAATAACCACATATTTAGGCCCCATTTGCTGTATTTTGGCAGCTGCTTTTACCAATGAATATTCACTGGTCAATTGGCGAGCTTCCTCATCATTTATAGTAATTACATCTATATGTTTTATCACATCGATTAACTCTTCCCATGTATTGTCCATCCAAAAGTTCATGGTGTCCAAAATGATAAGTTTTGGTCGCTCTTCCATTTGGTTAATTACCCCCATCTGAATACTTGGATGTAAATTTCCGAGCATTACCACATCGGCATCTTTGAAATTTTCGGGAACGATAGGATTAAAATCTGCAAGGGTATTTAGTTCAGTGACCAATGTATCCCTAGAATTAAGGTCATTATGGTACTTCCCCTTCCAATAAAATGTTTTACCCCCTTTTACTACATCAACACCGGTGATATCAATGTTTCGGTCCGTTAATAAATCTAGGTAATCTTGAGGAAAATCATCCCCAACAACAGAAACTATTGCGGAATCTACCTTAAACTGATTTGCTGCCAAGCTTATAAACGTAGCCGCACCTCCCAGAATCTTATCTGTCTTGCCAAAAGGAGTTTCAATTTCGTCGAAAGCCATACTTCCAACAATAAGCAATTTGCCCATTCATGTAATTTTGCTGCAAATATACACTTACATATTCCATTTAGCACAACAGATATTACAATTAAGAAGAAGTGTATTCAATTGAGCAAGGTCCAATCTATTTCCTTCCAAAATCCGCAGGAATTTCCCCCCATGCTTTGGTTTCCCATTTAGCAATTGGCGTATTGTACGAGTTTTGGTTTAACCATTCCTCAGCACGTTCAATAAGTTCAAAAAGTACTTTGTTTTTAGCATTTTTCTTCAACTTGGTGCCACACTTTTTCTTTCGCACCCAACCCATTGCAATTCTGGAGTCTGAATAAAGAACACGGGTACTGTTGTTGTTTTTAAGAAATGCTAGGCCATGCACAAGAGCTAAGAACTCTCCAATATTGTTGGTGCCCTGTTCAAAGGGTCCTTGTTTAAAAAGTTTTTTTTTGGTTTTGGTATCTACCCCTTGGTATTCCATTCTTCCAGGGTTGCCACTTGAAGCTGCATCTACCGAAATGGAATTGTAATTTGGGTCGCCAATTTTTAATAACTCTTCAGGTGTTAGTTCTTTTTTGCTCTTGGATTTTCCTTTATACTCCAAATAATTACTGTTGAAAGCCTTTTTGGCTTCTGGAAAGTCTTGGAAAGATTTGTATTGTGCCCCTTTGAAGCCTTCTATTTGTGCTTTGCAATCATCCCACGATTCATAAATACCAGGGCGTTTACCTTTCCAAACAACATAAAACTTCCTTTTAGTCCCCATCTTTCAAAAGAAGTTTTTCTATCACTTTGGGAAAATGTTCATATTCCAGTTGATGCACCTTTTCAGCGATGGAATTGGCATTATCAGATGAGGCAACTTTTGTTTTGGCTTGAAATATAATAGCTCCCTCATCATAATTTTCATTTACATAATGTATGGTAATGCCTGTTTCTTGCTCTAAGTTGTCCTTTACCGCTTGATGCACTTTTGCGCCATACATTCCTTTTCCACCATATTTGGGTAATAACGAAGGATGAATATTTACAATAGTATTTGGGAAAGTGTTTATAAGAGCTGTAGGAACTTTCCATAAAAATCCCGCCAAAACGATTAAATCAGGATTTAGTCCTTTAAGTATTTGGGTAACACTATCGGCATCATAAAAGGCCGTTCTATTAAAGTAAAAAGCAGCTATTCCAAGCCTTTCACACCGCTCTAGGACGGCAGCTGTCTTCCTGTTGGTTAGCACTGCGCAAACCTCCATGGAGTTGGTTCCTTTAAAATGGGTGATGATATTTTCTGCATTGGAACCACTTCCCGAGGCCAAGATTACAATTCGCTTCATTTTGGAGCTTCTACTATAAATTTCAGGTAAATATTTATGGGGCTAAATTAAGGTTCTGGAATTTAAGATGTTTATTTTGAAGCACATTTTATCGACAAATGATGTATTTAATCCAAAGTTTTATATTTTTGCCAACGATTAAATTTTTAAAACCGAAATAATTATGTCAGACATTGCATCAAGAGTAAAGGCTATCATCGTTGATAAACTGGGTGTAGATGAAAATGAAGTTGTAGCTGAAGCTAGCTTCACCAATGATTTAGGCGCGGATTCCTTGGACACTGTTGAACTTATCATGGAATTTGAAAAAGAATTTGACATTCAAATTCCTGATGATCAGGCAGAAAACATTGCAACTGTTGGTCAAGCCATTAGCTATATAGAAGAAGCTAAGTAATTTTATGATATCTTACTAAAGAGTTTAAATTATCCATGTGATGATCATCACATGGATAATTTTTTTTTAATTTAGGCTCTAAAGGTTAAAAAATAGTTCAATGCAGTTAAAGCGAGTAGTAGTTACCGGAATGGGTGCGTTAACACCTATTGGAAACAATTTAGAGGCTTATTGGAAAGGACTAAAGAACGGTAAAAGCGGTTGTGCGCCCATTACGTATTTTGATACGGAAAAGTTCAAGACCAAATTTGCCTGTGAACTCAAAGACTATAACCCAGAAGACTTTTTTGATAGAAAGTTTGCCAGGAAGTTGGATAGGTTTGCACAATATGCCTTGGTTTCTTCAGATGAAGCTATAGCACATTCTGGAATTGACCTGGACAAGATTAATAAATTGCGGGTAGGTGTTATTTGGGGAGCAGGAATTGGAGGATTAGAAACTTTTCAAAAAGAAGTTCTAAATTTTGCAGAAGGAGATGGGACCCCAAGATTTAATCCATTTTTTATTCCAAAAATGATTGCAGATATCGCACCGGCCAACATTTCCATAAAACATGGATTTATGGGACCAAATTACACAACGGTTTCTGCATGTGCGTCTTCTGCAAATGCCATGTTCGATGCGCTAAACTCTATACGTTTAGGATATTGTGATGTCATTGTTACAGGTGGAAGTGAAGCAGCGGTTACTATTGCTGGAATGGGAGGTTTTAATGCCATGCATGCATTGTCTACTAGAAACGAAAGCCCGGAAACAGCTTCAAGACCGTTTGATGGAACTAGAGATGGATTTGTTTTAGGCGAAGGAGGAGGAGCTTTGATTTTGGAAGAATATGAGCATGCCAAAGCTAGAGGTGCAAAAATATACGCTGAGGTTTTAGGTGGAGGATTGTCAAGCGATGCACACCACATGACCGCTCCACACCCGGAAGGCATTGGTGTTGTTGAAGTAATGAAGAATTGCTTGGAAAATGCAGGACTAAAACCAGAAGATGTAGACCATATAAATACCCATGGAACTTCTACACCTTTAGGAGATGTGGCCGAACTCAAGGCTATTTCTAAAGTTTTTGGAGATCACGCCAAGAACATCAATATCAATTCAACCAAATCCATGACAGGGCATCTATTAGGTGCTGCGGGAGCCATTGAGGCCATTGCTTCTATTTTGGCTATGGAGAATAGCATGGTGCCACCCACTATAAACCACACAACAGTAGATGAGAATATAGATTCATCGCTTAATCTGACCCTAAATAAAGCGCAAAAACGAGAGGTTAATGTTGCTATGAGCAACACCTTTGGTTTTGGCGGACATAATGCATGTGTTTTATTTAGAAAAATAGGGTAGTTTTGTAAGTGATGAGATTCCCTTCCAAAATATTTAATTCCCCTCCTAAATCGGACGGGAATTTTTTTTTGGGAGTTAAACAAATCCTCGGTTTTAAGCCTAAAAACATTGCAATTTATGAGAAGGCTTTCCTACATCGCTCAGTAAACCGAAGAGATGCCGAAGGAAATCCAATGAATTATGAGAGACTTGAATTTCTAGGGGACTCCATGTTGGGGACCATCATATCAAAACACCTTTATAAGGAAGTTCCAGAAGGAGACGAGGGTTATTTGACAAAAATGCGCTCTAAAATAGTTAGCCGGAAACATTTGAATGAATTGGGAAAGGATTTACAGCTTTTACGATTTGTTGAAAGTAGGATTCCAAAATCGCACTTTGGAGAAAACATACATGGTAATGTCTTTGAAGCTTTGGTTGGGGCCATTTATTTGGACAAGGGCTATACCTATTGTGAGAAGTTTATCAATGAACGCGTTATAGAACCCTATGTAGATATAGAACAACTGGAAGGTAGGGTTATCAGCTACAAGAGTTTGGTTATAGAATGGTGCCAAAAACAAAAAAAGACTTTTGATTATAGCGTTTATGAGGATACTGGAAATGATGCACTAAAACACTTTGCGGTTAAGCTTACCATTGGTGATAAAATGATGGCCAAAGCTAGGGCCACATCGAAAAAAAAGGCGGAAGAAAAGGCTTCTAGAAGAGCATATTTTGCGCTGCAAAGTAAAATTGAAAACCAACAACTTTAAATTAAAGTAAACTCCAACGTTTTCGTAAAGCCCAAGGAATTTATTGTTTTGTTTGAGCTAGGCGGAGAAGGGTATTAGGTTTATATTTACATTTCGCTTTAGAACCATGTCAACCACACACAAGATATCGGTGGACTTTTATGATGATAGTTTTCAATTGATTGCCATTCATAGCAGTCTGGAGGATTATGCTATCACATATGCCATAAATCGTAATTGTGGATTGTTTTTAAAACGAGGGGAGGAAGATTTGGAAGTAGACCAGAACCTATCATTTTCCTCATTTACTTGGGATGACGACATTAACGATACTTCTTGGGTTCTGATTTCCAATAAGTGCGTTGTTGAAATGTCAATACCTTCAGAAGGCCTGTTTGGGAACAATACTTCTTTTAGCACAGATTACTTGATAAAAGAGCAAAAAGAAGTGGACTATTTTTTAAAGATTGATGGAGAAGATGAAACCAAAATTGGGCACCAGGTAAAATTAATCAATACCATTTCCGGTGTTATCACGGCCTATCCCGTCGAAACACAAACCTTAAAATCAAAAAGAAACTTAATCTTTTAGCAATGCCAACTAGAAAAAAGACAAAAATTGTAGCAACGCTTGGCCCCGCCACAAGCAAGAAGGACGTTCTCAAAAAAATGATGCAGTCAGGGGTAGATGTTTTCAGAATAAACTTTTCCCATGCTTCCCATGACGATGTTGCAAAACGCATTCAAATGATACGGGATTTAAATGAGGAATTGGGCTTTAACACCTCAATCCTTGGAGATTTACAAGGCCCAAAGCTCAGGGTAGGTGTTATGGGAGGAGAAGCCGTTGTGGCTCCGGGAGATGAAATCACCTTTGCAACAGGCGAGCCTTTTGAAGGAAGTGCTAATAAGGTTTATATGAATTATCAAACCTTTCCCCAAGATGTAAAACCAGGCGAACGTATTTTATTGGATGATGGAAAGTTGATTTTTGAAGTAAAATCCACTAATGGGGAAGATGAGGTAAAGGCCACAGTAATACAGGGAGGCCCTCTGAAATCAAAAAAAGGGGTGAACTTACCCAATACAGATATTTCACTACCGGCCTTAACGGAAAAAGATGTCAAAGATGCCATATTTGCCATTTCTCAAAATGTTGATTGGATTGCACTTTCCTTTGTTCGTTTTAGCCAAGATCTGATTGATTTGCAAAATCTGATTAATGAACATTCCGAACACAAAATTCCGATCATAGCCAAAATTGAGAAACCCGAGGCGGTTGAAAACATAGATAAGATTGTGGCATATTGTGATGGACTAATGGTTGCTCGGGGTGATTTGGGAGTGGAAGTCCCCGCTCATGAGGTTCCATTGATTCAGAAAAAATTGGTGCTACGGGCTAAAAAAGCCAGAATTCCCGTGATTATTGCCACGCAGATGATGGAAACCATGATTACAAGCTTAACCCCAACGCGGGCAGAGGTGAACGATGTGGCAAACTCCGTAATGGATGGGGCAGATGCCGTAATGCTTTCTGGGGAGACCTCTGTAGGAAATTATCCAGTGGAAGTCATACAGAAAATGTCGAGTATCCTAATGAGTGTGGAAGGGTCTAGTTTGATAAATGTACCACAAACACCTCCACATATTCGCACCAAAAGATATATTACAAAATCGGTATGCTATCACGCGGCGACAATGGCGAATGAAATACAGGCAAAAGCTATTTCAACTTTAACAAACAGCGGGTATACAGCTTTTCAAATATCGGCCTGGAGACCTAGTGCACATATTCTTGTTTTTACATCTAACAAAAGGATTCTAACACAACTTAATTTGCTTTGGGGGGTAAAGGCATTTTATTATGATAGATATGTTTCCACAGATGAAACCATTGAGGATGTTAACCAAATTGCATGTAGGAAAGGCTTTTTAAATGTTGGGGATATGCTCATTAGCCTTGCGGCAATGCCAATAAAGGACAAGGGAATGGTAAACACTTTACGCGTTACAGAAATAGAAACCTGTAATTTTTAGCAAAGAATTTAGGCTACCTCTTTTTCAATTGCTATAAAGTTGACAAGATTACCCTTATTGCTAAAAACGGGAGCGCCCTTTATCCAACAATTATACGGAGTGCCATCTTTTCTATAGTTCAATAATGTTACTTCAAAAGGTTCATTTCTTTGAATTGCAAGTGAAATTTGTTTGGTCGTTTCTTTACAAGTTGCTTCACCTTGAAACATTTTTGGCTTTTTGCCCATTATCTCCTTGGGCATATACCCATTCATTTGATAAATGTTTTGCGAAGCATAGACAATATTGAGATTCGTATCTGTCACAACAATGGTATGGTCGTTATCAAGGATTTCATTTCTGAAAAATGAATCATTTTGCCATTTTCCCGTTTGGGCTAAATTAGTTAGAAGCCGAATATCTTGAAGGTTTTTGCACATCTTACCAAAATGTTGTGCAAAGACATCCATGGAGCAAATGGGGTAACTTGGTATTGCTTTATCCTGATAGAACTTATTTATCGCCTCCTCATAGAATTTTATCTTTTCCATACCCAATACTATAAAAAGTTCCAAAACCATTAAAATCCTGAAGAAACATTAACAGTCTTGTTTAAGAAATATGTAAAAACTGCTTTTAAAGGAGATGTAAGCATCAACAAGATTGATGGACTAATGCACATAAAAAGGATAAATTTTAATGCGACATGAATACAAAGACCCAAAGCTAGGAGCTATTTTAGGATTGACAAATAACATAAAAAGGGACAATGAACGGTTTTCCTTAACCACCAATACCATTAAATTTTTATGGAACAAGAATGATAGCCCTGTAGATTTTGTTGTGGATGATATGGTATTAAGACTTATGCCCAACCAAATTGTAACTGTTACCTATTTGCAAAGGGTTTCTTTTTCAAAAACACAATTGCCACTTTCGGCAATTCTCTTTAATAGGGAATTTTATTGTGTATCGGATCATGATAGTGAAGTTTCGTGCAATGGAATTCTTTTTTTTGGAACACAAGATTTACCTATAATCTCTATTCCAGAGAGTCAGCAACATAAGTTTAATCTGTGGTTCGATGTTTTTTTGGAGGAGTTCCAGACACCGGACAATATTCAGGGAGATATGCTACAAATGTTGTTAAAGCGATTGATTATAATGAGTACTCGGTTGGCCAAAGAACAATTGATTGTAAAAACCCTTGATAACGATCAGATCGATACCATTAGAAAGTTCAATTACTTGGTGGATATCCACTACAAGAGCAAAAGAAAGGTGAGCGATTATGCAGAAATGCTGTTCAAATCGCCCAAGACATTGTCCAACCTATTTTCAATATATAATCAAAAACCTCCACAACAAATTATATTGGAACGTTTGACCTTAGAGGCTAAAAGACTTATGCATTTTACAGATAAGCAAAATCAGGAAATCGCCTTCAGTCTGGGTTTTAACGATCCTGCTCATTTTAGTCGTTTTTTTAAAAAAATGACACAGAAGACGCCTTCTGAGTACCGAGAAAACTTACTTATTCAGGCCTAAGGGAAATTTAGGCAAGCGGTCGGGAAATTACTACTAACACCTCCCTTCATTTTCGCTACATCTTTGTAATGTAATTAAAAGCAAGTAAAGATGAATGTAGTAGAAAAATCAATTTTTAATCTCATAGAGATATTTAGAACTTCTAGGAAAAAGGAAGTACAAGGCAATATATCACAATTGCATTGTGAACAGAAACATCACCATGATTTTTATTGCGATGCCGAAAGACCATTTGTAAAGAATTTTTAATCCATATAACAATTAGATAAAAGATAGAATTATGAGCACATTTAATGTACCCAAAAGAGAAGAAGTAAGTAACGCCAATCAGGCAATATTCGATAACCTTGAAAAGGCGATAGGCTTTGTTCCAAACCTTTTTGCCACGTATGCACACTCAGAAAATGCATTGGGGAATTATTTAAGCCTTTCAAATGCCAAAACTTCATTAAAAACAAAAGAAAAAGAAGTTGTGAATTTGGCAGTAAGTGAAGTAAACAATTGTATTTATTGTTTATCAGCGCACACCGCTATTGGAAAAATGAATGGATTCACCGAAGATCAGATATTGGAATTGAGAACTGGAGAAGCATCGTTTGATGACAAATTGGATGCACTTGCACGCTTAGCTAAAAATATCACTGAAAATAGAGGTGCTACTGATGCTGCCGTTGTAGCTAATTTCTTTGCAGCCGGTTGGACCAAGGAGAATCTGATAGATACAATAGTCTTGGTAGGTGATAAGACCATATCGAATTATATCAATAATACAACTGATATTCCAGTTGATTTTCCAATAGCACAACCTTTGGAAGCAGTAGAAGCATAATTAATTAAACCATTATAAATTTAAAATTCATAAAAATGAAAAGAACAATTGCAATTTTAATGTTGGCCGTTGGCACAGTATTCTCAGTTAACGCACAGGATAAAATGATGAAGAAATCTCCAGTGAGAACCTTGTCCTTAGAACAAACCTCTGGAGAATTCACACAAAAACAAATCACCGTTTCAGAAGGAACTTATGTTTTTGATATTACCAACAATGGAGTAGGGCACGATGTAGGTTTTGTTTTGGTAAAAAAAGGGATGGATATAAGCAAACCAGAAAATCACATTCAAACTGCTTATGTAACCGAAGTAGTAAAAACGGGAACATCGCAAACTTCTAAGCCAACAAAATTGGAAAAAGGGGAGTATGTATATTTTTGCCCTATGAACCCAACGTCTACGAACAATACCCTAATTGTAGAGTAATATAATATTAACAATGTAATTAAAAAGGGCTTCAATTTTGAAGTCCTTTTTTTATACCATCTCGGAGTTGGCAAAGAGCAATGGAGCAATACTTTTTGCCATATGAATGGGCCAATCGTTTTTAAACAAATAACTTTCGGTAACAGCACTTTCGTACAAAAGATATATTCCTCCCGAAATCTTTTCCGTCTCCGCCTTTGAAATATTGACAATATTATCACCAACAATCTCACCAAAATATAATAAGAGCTCTTTTTTCTGTTTTTGTATGATACTCAATATTTTTTTTTGTTTGGGAGATAACTCGCCTAAAGTTTTAAGCGCCCAGCAACCTTGGAAATCTTCCTCCCTGTACATATCCCTTAAAAGGTCAAAAACGGCCAATAACTGATTTCTTCCTTTTTTTCTCTTGGAAACATAACTTTTTAAAGATTCCAAGAAACTATCGTGGCGCTGATTTAGATAAGCCATACAAATATCCTCCTTAGATTTAAAATGACTGTACAGCGTAGCTTTTGCTATACCAGATTTGGAAATAATTTCATTAATTCCGGTTGAATTATATCCGTTGATATAAAAGAGATTGCTTGCTGATGTGATTATTCTGTTGTGTAATGTGCTTTCCCCCATGGCATAAATATAAGAAAAGACTGGTCTGTCTAGTAATTATTATAAAATTTTAAATCTAAGTTTCTGGTTTATAGGGTATTAAAATTCGATCCATGCATTTTTTAATTCTATATACTGAGCTGGTGTTTTAATTATAATTTAGCGTTTTATAGTATGGTTTAAAGTAATTTCATGACTAGTTTAGCGAATTAAATAATGCTGTGATATTAGACTTATTAACTGCCATGCTTTGGAGTTTATCCCCTTTTGGTGAATCTAAATTGGGAATACCATATGGGATTATGAGAGGTTTAAATAGTTACGTAGTTCTTATTGCCTGCTTTCTCGCTAATCTTTTGGTTTTTCCTTTAATGATGTTCTTTCTTGAAAACATTAACCGTTATTTGATAAAATGGCGTTTCTATAAAAAATCGGCTATCTATGTTGCCAAAAGGGCAAAGATTGGAACAGCAGGAAAAATTAAAAAATTTGGCTTTTTTGGCCTAGTCCTGTTCGTTATGATTCCCTTGCCTGGCACCGGGGTATATGCTGGTAGTATTGCATCATATCTTCTTAAAATTGAAAAAAAGAAGGCATTTTTTGCCAACGCCCTTGGAATATTCTTTTCTTCAGTTATTATTTGGGCTTTGACCGTATTTTCCGTGAAGGCAATATAACTTTTGGCTTTTAGATGGAGATAACCGGTTTTGATTTTACTTAAAAATCAAATTTGAGTTGTACCAAGACGGATTCTTTTTTTAGTTCTTCCTTTTTTTTATCTGTGTTAAGGTTTGCCAAGGAAATACCAAGAAGTCTTACAGAGTTTTCCAAGTCGGATTGATACAATAATTCCTTGGCTGTTTCTAAAATTAATTCCTTGTTGGCAATATAGTATGGAAGTGTTTTGCTTCTGGTTTGGAGCGTAAAATCGCTATACTTTATTTTTAAGGTGATGGTTTTCCCTGCTATTTTAGATTTCTGAAGCCTTCTTTCCAATTCATTGGCAATATTCTCTAATTTTTCGAGCATAAAGATCTCACTGCTCAAATTCTCAAAAAAAGTGCGTTCGGCACCCACGGATTTTGGAATTCGATGCGGCTTTACCGGACTATTATGGATACCACGCACCACATGATAATAGTATTTTCCACTTTTCCCAAAGGAGCCATCCAGAAATTCAAGTGATTTTTGTTTTAGGTCTTTCCCTGTGAAAATTCCAAGTTTGTACATCTTCTCCGCTGTAACTTTTCCCACCCCATAGAATTTTCGAATGTCAAGATCCTCCAAAAATTGGATAACTTCCTCCGGATTTACTGTTTTTTGGCCATTGGGCTTGTTATAATCACTGGCAACTTTGGCAATGAACTTATTTATGGAAATCCCGGCAGAAGCTGTCAATCCAGTCTTGTCAAGGATTTTTTTACGGATATCCTTTGCAATGAGTGTGGCCGACGGGTTTCCTTTTTTGTTTTCTGTTACATCAAGGTACGCTTCATCTAGGGAAAGGGGCTCCACCAAATCGGTGTATTCAAAAAAAATGCCCCGTACTTGCTGGGATATTTCATGATATCTAGCAAAGCGCGGTTTTACGAAAATCAGATCTGGACAGTTTCTTTTGGCAATATAGCCGGCCATGGCACTACGCACCCCAAATTTTCTGGCCTCGTAACTTGCCGCAGACACAACACCGCGTTTGGACCCCCCCCCAACGGCCACGGGTTTTCCTTTGAGCTCGGGATTGTCATATTGTTCAACGGAAGCATAGAATGCATCCATATCTACATGTATTATTTTTCGTAATGGAAAATCCAAGTCCATACCCAAATTTAGGGTA
Source organism: Flavobacteriaceae bacterium (assembly GCA_039985375.1). Taxonomy (GTDB): domain Bacteria; phylum Bacteroidota; class Bacteroidia; order Flavobacteriales; family Flavobacteriaceae; genus Flagellimonas. Next base: position 27,178 of record JBDWSS010000080.1, on the reverse strand, counting down.
TATTTAGTTTGATGGAACATCTGGAAATTGAACGTAAGTTTTTAGTAAAGTCTGATGCTTTTAAAAAAGTTGCTAGCTCATTTACCCGAATTGTACAAGGCTTTTTAAGCACCCATGCTCAACGAACCGTACGTGTTCGAATTAAGGGTGAAAAAGGATTTTTAACCATAAAGGGAAAAAGCAATGAATCAGGGACAACACGATTTGAATGGGAAACCCAAATGTCTGTTGCGGAAGCTACAAATCTTATCGATTTATGTGAGCCAATTATCTTGGAGAAAATTCGATACGAGGTGTGCATTGGAAAACATATGTACGAGGTAGACGAATTTTTAGGAGAGAACAAAGGTTTGGTTGTGGCCGAAATAGAACTGCAACATGAAGATGAAATTTTTAAAAGGCCCGATTGGCTTGGAAAAGAGGTTACAGGTGAGGTAAAATATTACAATTCCCTGTTAGCGAAACATCCCTATCGGGATTGGAAGGATAGTTAAGGGAAAGGCTATTTTTTACTTATGGGAATCCAAATTTCCTCTTCTGAATTTGGGTCGTTGTTTTTGTATTTACTCCCTAAAACTTCAAAATGGGGCCTATGATCCAATTGGTAGTCGGAATTCGGTAACCATTGGGTAAAAATATATTGAAATATACTGTTGTCCTGGCTAGAACCTGTATATGCAAAAACAGCATAAGCACCACTTTCCAAATCAAAAGATTTCATACCATCGGGGATCTCATCATAATTGGAGACTTCAGCCAACGCCCATTTTTCAAACCCCTTGTTGGGGTCAAAATCCATAAAATAAGAGGAATCATATACTTGCATGGAAATCAAATCCGTAGTACTTCTATTTTTAATTTCCTGTAACCTTGGCATAAAGGTTCCCCAGAGCTTACCTGTTTTATTGGCCGTTACATTCATGCTAAGGGAAATACCGACTAACTTCTTTGGCTCCAAAATTTTAATGGTAGGCTGCATGAGATATTTTAAAAAGAACTTTTGAACTGTTCCAAAAAGCGGATATCATTTTCACTGAGCAACCGTATATCCGAAATCTGATGCAGTAAGAGCGCAATACGGTCTATACCCATCCCAAATGCAAAACCCGAATATATTTCTGGGTCAATACCGCAATTTTGCAAAACGTTGGGGTCTACCATGCCACAGCCCATAATTTCCAACCACCCCGTACCCTTTGTCATTTTGTAATCAGTCTCCGATTCAAGTCCCCAATACACATCAACTTCGGCACTTGGTTCTGTAAATGGAAAATAAGAAGGGCGTAACCTGATTTTGGATTTTCCGAACATTTCGGAAGTAAAATATTGAAGTGTTTGTTTCAAATCAGCAAACGATACATCCTTGTCAACATATAAACCTTCCACCTGATGAAAGAAACAGTGTGAACGTGCAGAAATCGCTTCATTTCTGTAGACCCTTCCTGGCGAAATGGTACGTATAGGAGGTTGGTTGTTTTCCATATAGCGAACCTGTACAGAAGAAGTATGCGTCCGTAATAAAATATCAGGATCTGTTTGAATAAAGAAGGTGTCCTGCATGTCACGGGCAGGGTGATATTCGGGTAGATTCAACGCGGTAAAGTTATGCCAGTCATCTTCAATTTCTGGTCCTTCAGAAACGTTGAAGCCAATTCTTGAAAAAATATCAATGATTTGATTTTTTACAATGGATATGGGATGTCTGGCCCCAATTTCAACAGGGACGCCCGGCCGAGTCAAATCACCATGTTTTCCAGTAGATTCAATTTGGTTTTCCAAGGCCAACTTTAAAGTATTGACCTTTTCTGTAGCAGTAGTTTTTAACTGATTGATGACCTGTCCAAATTCTTTTTTCTGTTCGTTCGGAACATTTTTAAATTCAGCAAAGAAAGTATTCAAAAGCCCTTTTTTTCCCAAATATTGAATTCGAAAAACTTCAATCTCGTCCTTGGAGGTCGCTGCAAATTGCTTTACCTCCTCAATATGCTCTTTTATGGTCTCAATCATGGTTAGCTATACTATTGGCCGACAAATTTAGCAAATTGTCCTTGAATATATAAGCAATGAGGCAATGAACAGCAATACCCCAAAAAAATACCACTACCAACGGGTTCTTTATATATTGGTCAGGAATCTTGGAGAAATTTTGAGCCAGAACTAAAAACAACAAATGCATTTAATAATACTGGGCTAGCTGGGGAATTTATCTTTTATGTTAATTTCAACCCAAGCCATGCAACTTTTAAAATCATCAAAAATATGTTCTTTAGGAATCAAGTCAGGTATAATATCAATTCGCTCCATCATGTATTTAGGTTGATCCAGAATATCTACAAGTAATACATGCACATCCCTATTTTTTAAATCTTGAAGAACATCTTCCATGGCATATAGCCCCGATTGATCCATATACTGCATCCGCCCCATCCTTATAATTACCGCTGATGCACTTTCTGGAATCTGATCGGCCAGTTGTTGAAAATCACTTGTAGAACCAAAGAACAAAGGCCCCTTGAGATGCTTTATAAAAACTTCTTCGGCCAAATTTTTGGGAAAATCTTTTTCATCTGCCCATGCCTTTTCCTTGGCCAAAGGTTTTATCTCGGATCGCTTAGCCGTTAAGTCCCCAATTTTTTTCATAAACATTAATGATGCTATTACAAGACCGATGCCTACTGCATATACAAGGTTCCAGATAGAAGAAAGCACCAAGACCACAAGCATGATTATTACCTCTGAGCTTAACTTTAACGGCCCTAGTTTAATATCTTTTGGCAAATATGGTATCGCTTTTAGGCCTTTATAGTCCATAACTCCTATTCCTACAGTCACCAAGATGCCGGCCAATACGGCTGCGGGAATTTGTGAAGCCACTGGCCCCAAAGCTAAAAGAATTACCAACAAAAGAATTCCGGCGACCATACCAGAAAGTCTTGTTTTTCCTCCAGAATTAATGTTAACAACAGTTCTGATAGTAGCGCCTGCACCTGGGATACCTCCAAAAACTGCAGCAATACTGTTCCCTATTCCCTGTCCAACCAATTCTTTGTTTGGTTTGTGTTTGGTTTGAGTCATGTTATCCGCAACTACCGAAGTCAACAAAGAATCTATAGCACCCAACAAGGACAGGGTGAGTGCGGTAAAAATATATGGAGCTATCGAGCTAAAACTAAACGCAGTAAATATTTCCAGATTTGGAATTGGAAGTCCTTCAGGAATTTTTTCAATGGGTCGATAATCCAGACCAAAACCGTATGCGGCCCCGGAAACAACAATAAGAGCTACCAAGGTGCTTGGAACCGCTTTGGTAATACGTTTAAATCCATAAATGATGATAATGGTTGCCAAAGCAAGGGCAAGCTCCAACCAATCGATATTTTTTAATGCCCGTGGTAATACCTTAAAAGTCCCTAAAACACCAGAGGCATCTTTTGCAGCTAATGTACTGGCTTCCTTTTTCATGTCTGCAGGGGTAATCCGTTCTGCTCTTTTAATGGTCTCTTCAAAATCTTCAAGAACCAAGATACCCTCTCCGGCTTCTTCCTTAAGGATGTTTTCTAGTATTTCTTCCTCTGCATCGGCCATAAACTGGTTTACATATTCCTCGTCTTCCTTTGGGTAATAACCCACCGCGGGAAGGATTTGTGTAACCAAAATAATGACTCCGATTGCTGTCATAAAGCCTGATACAACAGGATAAGGAATGTACTTAATATATTTTCCCAAACCGATTAGCCCAAGACCAATCTGCATTATCCCTGCTAACAAAAAGACGGCAAGAATAATGGGAAGTGCTTTGGAAACACTGCCATCATGAACGGCTAAGATACTGGCTATAATGACCATGCTTACCGCAGTCATTGGTGCTGTTGGTCCAGAAATTTGTGTATTTGTGCCTCCAAAAAGTGCAGCAAAAAAGCTAATAAAGATGGCCCCGTAAAGTCCGGCACTGGGACCAAGACCTGAGCTTACACCAAATGCAAGCGCTAATGGCAATGCAACAATTCCTGCTGTTATTCCACCGAATAAATCTCCTTTAAAATGTTTAAACATAACGAGTTGGTTTTTTAAATAATTTAGATTTATTAAACAAGGGTAACCTTGCCAGTGGACAGGGAATAAACACCACCTATTAGTTGTATCTCATTGTTTTTCTCCATTTCCCTTAAAATGGAGCTTCTTTCCCGAATACGCTCTATGGTCAATTTCACATTATTTTCTACCGTTTTGGCTACAAATTCGGCATTTGAAGAATTTGTCTCCCCATCAATTTGTTCCGAAGACAGCTTAACGGCGGGCAATATGTTGTCTAGCATGGCAGTAATATTACCAAGTTCCACACCGTCACAAGCAGCTTTAACAGCTCCGCATGATTCATGACCCAAAACAAATATCAGTTTACTTCCTGCTACTTTACAGGAGTATTCAAGACTACCCAGAATATCGGTATTTTCAAAATTACCTGCTACCCGAGCCACAAAAAGATCTCCTATTCCTTGGTCAAAAATGGTTTCAACAGGCACCCTAGAATCAATACAGGACAATACCACTGCTTTGGGAAATTGACCGCTTATGGTATTTTCTCGCTGAGCGTTATAGGCTCGTGCTTCCATATTATTGTTGATAAATCTATTGTTGCCATTCATTAAATCTTCAAGAACAGCTTCAAGGGTTAATGAAGATTGTGTGGCTTTATCCAGTGTTTTTGAAATCATAGTAAGTTAAATTGTGCGAACTAAATATACGCTAGTTGAAAAAAAGGAATAAAAGAAATTTGTTGGCGGTCTTGTAGGGGACAAAGAGTATGCTTACGTAAAGCGAAGTTTAGGAGGAGGAAGGAATATTTCTGCCTTAGAATCTGAATTGAAAAAGAGGTAGCCAACGTTTTCCAACGTTTTATTTTGGACAAAAAAACGTTTAGTGACTAAAACATAGTTTAAGAATAGATTCTTTTCGTCAAAATTCTTTTCTGATTCTTTCTCATTATTCTTTTCTTCTTCATTAGAATCCAAAAATACAAAGGTATCATAATCCTTATCCAGAAGAGGCGCAATAGACGGTGCCAATATTGAAAATATCAGCATCATGGAAATAAAAGGAATGGCTATGGTTTTTAGCACTTTGTTGTTTTCAAGTAAAAATAATAGTAATACTATTGTTTTTTTGTTAAATAAATTTTAAAAATTCTTTAATAACTTAATATTTTCATCAAGTAACCATCCTGTTTGCCCATCTGAAAGCCTTATTTTTCTCCAGTCGTTGAGTTGATCAAGGACATTGACCTTTGTTCCTTCATGCAATGTAAAAACAATTTCGCTATTGTTATTGGGTTCGGAAGTAATTTTAACTTCTTGACTATAAATAATGGCAGGATTGTCACTTTTGAATTCTTGATACTGTAGATATGCTATTAAAATACAAATAAAGCCAAGAAAAAATGTAAGTATGCTACTAATAAATGCAATTCTTTTTTGCGTGGCAAAACGAAAAAAGAAATAGGATAGATAGGCCAAAACAAACAAAAAAATCAGTGCTATTGCCAGATAAGCCCATTGATCAAACGATAAGAAGTTAACAAAATCACTATACAATTGGACAATTTCGGTTTTAGGCATTTCTTCAACTGCATCCAATCTCATGTTTTGGGCGTAGGCAAGATTATTTAGGATTTCACTATCATTGGGCTTTAAAAGTAGCGCTTTTTCGTAATAATAGATACTCGGGCCAATTGCATTTAATTTATAATGGCAGTTGCCAAGGTTAAAATAGACTTCGGCCGAATGTCTTCCGTTTTTTAGGATTTGCTCATAATGTTCAATGGCCTTGGAATATTCGCCCTTGTTGTACTTTTCCGTTGCTTGGGTAAAAAGAGCATTATTCTGGGAGATTCCCAAAAAGAAGGAAATAAAACAGACGATGAAGGATACCTTTTTTATGCTCATAATTGTTTATCCAATTTAGAGATTACGGCACTTGCCTTTTCATAGTCATTTTGCATTTGCACATCAGAAAATGGGCTGTATCGGGCCATTTCACAATTTTTTAAAAGCCCAATAAAACCCTCGACATCATCTTTGTCAACCTCTTTTTCGGTTAGAATGGACATAATTTTTTCTTTACTGAACTCCGAGGTTTCAATCTTCAATTTGGCTTTGAGGTAATTATGAAGTCCTTTTTCAAGGGCTACATAAAATGCCTCTTTGTTTCCCAATTCCTTTTTAGCTGTTGAAAGGTATTTTTTAGCAAGTCTATTGGCTAATTTTACTTTGTTGCCAGCAACGTCTCCTACAATGGCTTCTCTTTTCTTAAAGGAAAATATTACAATTGGAATGAACATTAAGGGCGCAAATAGGAGAAGATAAAATTTATTGGAACCAAAGAAATAGTTGGTTCCAATTTTGTTGAGATTTGGGGTTAATTTTATAAAATGAAACTGTTTGCCCGTTGATACCACAAATTGTTTGTTGCCTCCTGTAGAGGAAATGTTATTAGAGGAGGAATTCACAGGCCCTTCCAATACTTCAATATTTATTTCTTCGGAATTTAAGGAAATATACTTGGCGGTCTTAGGATTGAAGTAACTAAAGGCAATGCTTGGGATGGGATATTTTCCACGGAAAGAAGGAACGATAGTATAGCTGTTGGAAACTTTGCCCTCCATTCCTGAACTATTTGTTCGTACACTTTCTTCGTACTCTGGTTCATAAACTTCCAATGCACTTGGAAGTTCAGGATCAGGTAATTGGAAAAGCTTTAGATTGCCCTTTCCAGTCACTTGAACATTGGCCTGGAGGGATTCTGATGCGTTCAACTTGGTTTTACTTGCATTGACCGAAAATTTGAAATCTCCAACCGCTCCACCAAAATTGGCGGGCTTGCCAGCTTCTGGCAATGGTTTAACCTTTAGGGTTCGTTTGCCAGCCGAAACCGTCTTACTGGTCTGGGTATATATTCGACCTCCAAAAAAGTCCCTTCTATTAGAAGGAACGTCAACAAATACTTCCAATGAAAGGGGTTCGATTTCTAAATCTCCTGACCTTTGAGGATATAATACTACCTTTTTTAAAACGACATATCTATAGGGCTTACCCTTATAAGTGCCATTTTGTGCAGTGTGCTTGGTCATGGTGATGTCTTGGCTCCAAAAGTTATTATATTTTGGATTATCCAAGGGGCGATAATTGGTAACCCTAATGTTTGGGCTAACATATAGTTTATAGGTTACTGCCACCGCCTCGTTTAAATACGGAGCTCCCTTGGAAACTTCTGCAACTAAGTGAAGATTTTCGTCGGCTACATCGTCTACCGTTTTTTGATCATTTGGCTTATCAACTGCAGCAGTGACCTCAACGGTTTTGGGCAGTGTTTTATAAGTTTGGCCACTTATTTCAATAGTGGCCTGTTTTATGGTAAACTTTCCTCTTGCGGTGGGGACCAAAATATAAGAATAGGATTTTGAAAAAGTTCGTTTGCCATTTATCCATGAGGAAGCTATGGATTGTGAGGGCCCCATAATGACCTTAAAGCCTTCGAAAGGTGGAGGACTAAAGTTATCTCCATCCTTGTTCATGGCGAATTCTACTTTTAAACGCTCATTGATGCCAAGTTTTTCTTTACTAAGTTTCATTTCAAACGAAACTTCCGCTGCCTCTTGGGCATTGGAAAAGAGTCCCCAAAAAAGAGCTATACCCAGAATGGCCAAAAAATTACCTCTTAGCCTATGCATTACCAATCTTTCTCATTTTTAGTTTTCTTGCCCTTCACTTTTTTTGCTTCCATTTTTTCTTGCACTTTCTTTTCTTCGTTCTGCATTGCTTCTAGCAAATTTTGAATCTGCTGTTTAGAAAGTTGATTTGGCCTTGGTTGTTGCTGTTGTTCTTGGGGCTGGTCGCCTTCGTTAGGTTTCTTTTCTTGTTCTTTCTTTTTGTCTCCCTCTCCTTCTTGATTTTCCTCTGGCTTGTTCTCTCCATTATCGCCCTCATCCCCTTTATCTTTATTCTCATCTTCCTTCTGTTCTCCTTCATCATTCTTGTCATTTTCCCCCTTATCGTCCTGGTCTTTGTTTTTATCCTTTTGGTCTTGTTGATCCTGTTTGTCTTGCTCGTCTTTGTTTTCGTCGTTTTTTTGCTCGTCTTGTTGCTTTTTTAGCATTTCTTTGGCCAAAGCAAGATTGTAACGTGTCTCCTCATCTGTAGGATTATTTCGAAGAGCTTCTTTATAAGCTTCAACCGCTTTTTCATATTCCTTGCTTTTCATGAACACATTGCCCATGTTGTGAAAGGATTTATGCTTGTCTTGTTTGGATGAAGCAGTTTCTCCGGCTTGCTTAAAGCGACCAAAAGCTTCCCCGTAACTTTCCCTGTTGTAATATGCGGTGCCGAGATTAAATGGAGCTTTTGCATTTTTATCACTTTTGGAAATGGCCCTGCGGTAGTCGGATTCTGCCATGGGAAAATCGTTGGCCGAAAGTTGTTTGTTTGCTTCCCAGGTAAGATTTGTTGAGGTATTAAGCGCTTTTTCAGCTTCTTTTATAGCCTTTGTGCCTTCCTGAGCTTGCATGGCAAGGCACCCTAAAAACGTTATCGCCAATACCAATCCTATCTTATTCATCATCATGTTCATTAAAAAGATTAAGTTTTTTCAACCATTTTGTCTTTCTGTCCAGAAGGAAAATGTCCAAAAATAAAAATAAAAGTCCTATGCCCAAGAACCATTGAAATTGATCTTTGTATTCAGCAAACTGTTTGGCTTCAAACTCTTTCTTGTCCATCTGGTTCAGTTGCTCCTTTATATATTCCACGGCTTTTTCCGTATTGGAACCATCAATGTAATCTCCGTTGCCCTCGCTGGCTATTTCAGATAAAACAGCTTCGTTGAGTTTTGTGATTACGACCTCTCCTTGGTTGTCTTTTTTTAAACTTTCCACAATGCCATTCCTTTTAATGGGAATAGGGGCCCCTTTTGTTTTCCCCACACCAATGGTATATATGCGGATTCCACTTTGTGTGGCATACTCTACAGCATCAATGGTGGAGCGTTCTGAATGATCCTCCCCATCAGAAACAATAAACAATACTCTATTGGTTTGTTCCGAATCGTCATAGTAAGTACTCGCCAAATCTATTGCCGCATTTATAGCTGTTCCTTGCGATGACAGCATATCGGTATTCATGCTTTGCAAAAACATTTTTGCCGCCCCGTAGTCTGTGGTAATTGGTAATTGGGGATAGGCTTGGCCTGCATATGCAATAATCCCTATGCGGTCGCTGGCCAATTGATTTATAATTTCAGAAATTAATCTTTTTGATTTTTCCAAGCGGTTTGGGGCAATATCCTCTGCCAACATACTTTTGGAAACATCGAGCGCAAAGACAATATCTACACCTTCACGTTTTACGGTCTCCAGCTTTGTTCCAATTTTAGGATTTACAAGTCCCAATATTAAAAAGGTGAGGCCCAACAAAAGAAAAATTAACTTCAAGGATGATTTTAATCTTGATTTGTTCGGTGCTAGTCGATGTAACAGTTTGATATCGGCAAATTGGCGCTGTATTCTTTTTTTCCATATTTGTAGAAAGAAAAAAGCAAGCACCATTATTGGAATAATGGCCAATAGGTAGAAATATATTTTTTCGTCAAGCTGAATCATTCGTATTTAAATAAAACTTTTAAAAATTGAGTTCCGCAATGCCCATTCCACTAAGAGCAATATTCCGGCCAATAATATTAAGGGTCTAAATTTTTCTTCGTATTTGTAGTATTTAAACTCTTCTATCTCGGTCTTTTCCAGTTTGTTGATCTCATCATAAATTTCTTCCAAGGTCTCGTTGTCGGTTGCCCGAAAATACTTTCCTCCGGTTACCGTTGCAATTTCTTTGAGTAGTTTTTCATCAATTTCAACTTGGCGCATTCCATACCTGAATGACCTATCCTGATTGTAAGCTACAGGGGTAAGTGCATTGCCATTGGTTCCCAAGCCTATGGTATATGTTTTTATCCCAAATTCAACAGCAAGGTCAGCCGCTGTTTGTGGTTCAATAAAGCCCATATTATTTACTCCATCCGTTAGTAAAATAATGATTTTACTAATGGCCTTGCTTTCTTTTAATCTGTTTACTGATGTAGCCAAACCCATTCCAATTGCGGTACCATCTTCCAGTTCACCGTAGGTAATTTCCCTTAAGGAGCGTAAAACAATGGATTTGTCGCTTGTAATAGGGGTCTTGGTATAACTTTCTCCTGCATATCCTACCAGGCCAATACGGTCATTTGGCCGTTGTTTGATAAAATCCCCGGCTACTTCCTTAAGTGCTGAAAGTCTATTGGGCTTTAGATCCTGGGCCAGCATACTTGAAGAAACGTCAATAGCCATTACAATATCAATTCCCTTGGTAGTCTTGGTTCTTGTAGAAATATCTTCTGTCTGTGGTCTGGCCAGCGCTGTAATTATTGCCATTAAAGCCAAAAGACGTATTGCAAAAAGCAGCGGTTTAAGTTTAGAGGCCCAACTTGTTGTGGAAAATCCTTTTATGCTTGAAATTTTCAAGGAAGCTATTTCATCTTGGCGTTTAAAAAAATACCATAGCAAAGCCAATGGAAGCAAAAGAAACAACCAAAAAAACTGGGGGTTAGCAAATTCTATGTTTTCAAACATTATTTATGTCTGTGTTTTTACGTCTAAAGTGTTCAATATTCTGCTTACAATCTCTTCAGCATAGTCATCACCATCTTCCCAGGTAATGATAATTTGCTGCATAAAGCCTTTTCCTCCAAATGACAAAATAGCATACTTCGCCTTTTTGGATGTATCGTCTAAGGCGCTTTTAAAATTTCCGGTTCCATATGTCTTTAAACCTTTTACACCTGATTTGGTAACAAATTCCTCTTGTTTGGTAATGATATTTTTTACACCAGAATTTTCAAATGTTCCAAGTACTCCGCTGATAGCGGCATCAAAATTGGGATCGTTTTGTTCTTTATAGGTGACTGAACTGGTGGCAACGGAAAAAACACCTACATAGCTGCCGTAGGAGAAGGTCTGTAATTCCTGAATTAATTCCTGGGTTTCTTCAGGCAAGTCTACTTTTTGTCGAATCAGTACATCCGGGGTTTCAATTTCCACGGGGGGATATCCATATGAACTCGATACCCACTCACCTTCTAAAAGTTCTTTGGTAGGATGTCCAAAAACAGTGTCCCTAATTTCTTTGAAGCCATAGTAAGCTATTGATAACCCAGCTCCCAGAAATAAAACCCCGGCAAAGATGGCTGCTGCCCAATATATTTTCTTGCGTTGTTTTTTCCTAGCAAGCTCTTCCAAATATTCCTCAGTAAGAAGCAACTCTTGTTCCGTGGGTTCTGGCAGCGCATCATGCGTTTTTACTACTATTTGCTCAACCAATGCCCGGTCATTTTCTGCTACTGAGGTTAACGGCTTGGACTTTGCAAATTTCACCAAATCTGCAGTTTGCAATATGTTTTGAAATTGGGTAAGTGTTTCATCATCCAATTTCAGATCGCCAGCATCTTTTAGCATTTCAAGCTTGGCAATCAATTGGCCCGTTGTACTTTCCAAAGCAGAAACATGAACATCTTCTTCCAAATATGAGCGTACAATATCGGTAAGCTCAGAATAATATTTTTTGTACTCGTCCTGAATCAGGTATTTGGAATTTTCCAGTTTTTTTAGCTCAAGTAATGCCCGGTCATACGGTGGGAGCAATGCCACTTTTTCTTCTTCTGTTAAAGGTTTTTTTCTGATGAAGAACCAATAAACAAAACCTCCAATAATTAGTAAACCAATTACTATCCAAAATATAATTTCCCAAATTTTGGCATAACTTTTTTCAACCTCGATCAAAGGTTTAATGTCGAACATCTTTTGTTTGGTAGTATCAACTGCAACGTCTACAATTTTTACTTGAAAGGAGTCTGTAAAAAAGGGCTGTTCGTTTATAGCTATTCTTTGCGCCGGAATGGTATAAGCACCACTGTCAAATTGAGTAAGTGCATAAACTTTTTGGAGGATTACCTTATTTTTATTTTTAACAGTATCCATCATTATGGCCTCAACAGTTTCCAATGGAGAAAATGTTTGGCCTTCAGGAAAATGGACAACATTTAATGAATCGGTTTCAACAGTGATTTTGTACTGGATTTGCTCGCCAATTTTAATGGTTGTAGTGTCAATTCCTGAAGAAACCTTTGATTCGTTTTGCGAAAACCCCACAAAAGGTGAAATCAAAAGACAAAACAATACCATTCGCTTTAACAGCGAAACATGATGTTCAATTTCCGGCTTTAAAATTTCAACTTGCATTATCATCTTCGTTTAAAGTAGCCCAACAATTTTTTCACGTAGCTTTCATCTACCCTGCAATTTATTACACCACAACCAGATTTGGTAAATGAGTTTGAAAAGTACGCTACCTTATCTTTGTGAAACTGACTATAAGCGTTACGCACTTTTTTTGACCGTGTATTTACCAACTGTAATGTACCAGTTTCCGCATCCTGCATTTGTACCATGCCCAGATTTGGAATGGATTCTTCACGCTCATCAAAAACCCTGATACCGGTTACATCATGCTTATTACCAACAATGCGAAGGGTATTGTCATAATCATCAGCAATGAAATCTGATAGCATAAAGACAATGGCTTTTTTCTTCATTACGTTGGTCAGAAATTTTAGGGCTTCGGCAATATTGGTTTCGCTACTTTCAGGAGAAAATTCCAATAACTCCCTTATAATCCTTAGCACATGGCTTTTTCCTTTTTTTGGAGGAATAAACAATTCTACTTCATCAGAAAACAGAATCACCCCAACTTTGTCATTGTTCTGCAAGGCAGAGAATGCTAGGGTAGCAGATATTTCTGTGATTACTTCTTTTTTAAATTGATTGGTAGTTCCAAAAAGTTCGGAGCCACTAACATCTACCATCAACATCATGGTCAATTCCCGTTCTTCTTCAAAAACCTTTATGTAAGGTTCATTATAACGGGCTGTTACATTCCAATCAATACTTCTTACATCATCTCCAAATTGATACTGACGTACTTCGCTAAAGGTCATACCTCTACCTTTAAAGGTAGAATGGTACTCCCCACCAAAAATATGGTCGGAAAGACGTCTTGTCTTTATCTCAATTTTACGTACTTTCTTAAGTAGTTCTTTTGTATCCATCTGCAAGTAAATAGCATTTAGCTATTGGTATTCAGTAATCGTAGATTGGTTTTAAAGATAGCACCAACTGCCAACGGTTGATATTCTATGGTACTTCTACTTCGTTGACAATCTTGTTTATGATTTCTTCAGAAGTGATATTTTCAGCTTCGGCTTCATAGGTTATCCCTATACGATGTCTTAGTACATCATGAACCACCGCCCTTACATCTTCGGGAACAACATACCCTCTTCTTTTAATAAAAGCATAGCATTTAGAGGCATTGGCCAAATTGATACTTCCCCTTGGTGAAGCACCAAAACTGATTAGAGGCTTTAAACTTTCAAGGTTATATTTTTCTGGATATCTCGTAGCAAATATCAAATCTAAAATATATTTTTCTATTTTTTCATCCATGTATACCTCACGTACGGCTCGCTGTGCACTTAAAATTTGTTTTAAGGTCACCACGGGTTTTATAGGCTCATTTGAACCACTTAGGTTCTGGCGCATAATGAGTTGTTCCTCGTTGAGTTTTGGATAGTCTATTACCGTTTTTAACATGAAACGATCTACCTGCGCTTCAGGTAGTGGGTATGTTCCTTCTTGCTCAACTGGGTTTTGTGTTGCCATTACCAAAAAGGGAGCATCCAACTTAAAAGTTTCATCACCAATGGTAACTTGTTTCTCTTGCATTGCTTCAAGTAAGGCAGATTGCACTTTTGCGGGGGCTCTGTTTATTTCATCAGCTAAAACAAAATTGGCAAAGATTGGACCTTTTTTAATGGAAAAATCATTTTCCTTCATGTTATAGATCATTGTGCCTACAACATCCGCGGGCAATAAGTCTGGAGTAAATTGAATTCTGCTGAAAGCTCCTTTTACGGCTTTTGCCAAGGTATTAATAGCTAAGGTCTTTGCAAGCCCTGGAACCCCTTCCAATAAAATATGGCCTTGTCCCAAAAGCCCTATAAGCAATCTTTCCACCATATGTTTTTGACCTACGATGGATTTGTTCATTTCAAGCATCAGCAAATCAATGAACGCACTTTCCTTTGCGATTTTCTCATTCACAGCACTAATATCAATAGTAGTGTTTTCTTCCATATAAATTTTGTGTTGTTATGTGTTAATATTAGGGTTAATTCCTAAAACCGCAAAATGAAAATTTATTTAAAATCTGCCTGTTAATTTATGGTTAAAAAAATCTGTAAAGCCCTAGTTTTATGAAGTATTTAAGGGTTTATTTTTATACTTTCACTTTATCTGCAAGATAAGATTAGTATTCTAAAAATATAGTGGCAATTTTTTTGACATGATATGATTGTGATTATTTTAAAAGGGAGGAAAATAAGATGACAGTAAATAAAACGGTATTGATTACCGGTGCAACCAGTGGAATAGGGAGGGCAACGGCCGAATTGTTGGGAGCCAAGGGGTTTAACTTAATTCTTGCGGGCCGAAGACAGGAAAGACTAAATGAATTGGATAAAAAGTTAGCCAAAGTGACCAAAGTTCATACGGTAAATTTTGATGTGCGTGATAAAGACGCCGTTTTTGGGACGTTGAAAAGTCTGCCAAGTCCTTTTTCCGAAATCGATGTCCTTATCAACAATGCCGGAAATGCACATGGCCTAGACACCATTGATCAAGGAAGTTTGGAGGATTGGGATGCCATGTTGGATATTAATGTAAAAGGATTGTTATATGTTTCAAAAGCGGTTATTCCCCAAATGGTGGTGCGCCAATCGGGTCATATTATTAATATTGGATCTACTGCGGGTAAAGAAGTATATCCAAAGGGAAATGTATACTGCGCAAGCAAACATGCGGTTGATGCCATCAATCAAGGAATGCGCATAGATTTGAATACCCATGGAATCCGGGTAGGTGCTGTAAATCCAGGGATGGTGCAAACAGAGTTTAGTGAAGTGCGCTTTAAAGGGGATGCCAGTAAGGCAGAAAAGGTATATGATGGTTTTAAGCCCCTAAACCCAGAAGATGTTGCGGATATTATTCATTTTGTAATTACAAGACCCTACCATGTAAATATTGCAGATTTGGTAGTAATGTCAACAGCTCAGGCAAATAGCACTATTGTGAAAAAGCAGTTATGATCAATAAACGCCTGTTGGTAAAAAACCTTTTAGCGCATAATGATGAGAATAGTTTTTATGACAAAAAAAGGTTTATTTCCATTGGTGAAAAGGAAGGAAAGGCAAAATTTTTAAAACATGTTTGTGCCCTGGCAAACAGCAACCCCAAAAACAACTCTTTTATTGTTATTGGTGTTGAAGATGAAGATAACAGAATACTTGGTGTTGATTTCTTTGACGATAGTAAGATTCAAAACTTGGTGAACGCCTATTTGGATAATCCACCCATTATTGCCTATGAGAACATTCCATTTCCACATTTACCCGAAGGAAAAGTAGTGGGTCTGGTTACCATAAAATCTAATGGAAAAGTTTGCGCGCTCAGAAAAAATATATGGAAATATTACGGAGGAGCAGTGTTCTTTAGGGAAGGCAGTATTAGTTTGCCCAAAGCCTTTGACATAGCACTAAAGGACATCAATTCAAAGGCAGTGGCAACAATAGAACAGCATGCAAGAAACAATATTGAGTTAACGTTGGATGGGGTTATGAGCTTTATCAACAATAGGCATGCAGATTTAACCAGTGATTATAAAGTGTTTAAAGAACAATTTGTGGTATGCTGGGCGGGGAACAAGAAAAAAGTAAACAATAAAACCTATTATTCACGGGTCGATATTGAATTGATCAATGAACAGGTGAAATTGTTTTATTCTGCGTTGGATGAAATTACAATTGCCCATGATGAACATTCATTCACTACTTTGGAATATGTACAGCTTGGATTGGGTTCACAACAACATTATTTTCCATTGGAAAAAATGGTCATTACGTTTTC
Organism: Flavobacteriaceae bacterium; assembly: GCA_039985375.1. GTDB lineage: Bacteria > Bacteroidota > Bacteroidia > Flavobacteriales > Flavobacteriaceae > Flagellimonas. The sequence goes on along the minus strand of JBDWSS010000080.1, from coordinate 11,079 downwards.
TGATAATGGGAAATACACCATAAACAGTGAACTGATTTTTGAACCTCCCCAATATGACAAAAAGACCCTCCATCATGTTCTTAATACTAATAATTCCCTTTTGTTAAAACTGGAAAAGCATATAACGTTGACCCCAGCAGAGGAAATTGATTTAACCCATTTGCCAGCCACCTATCTCATCTGTTATTTAAATGGATTTGAAGAGGCAAAAGAACAATTAGAACATGCGCGTCCGCTATTAAAAGCAACCAACGCAAGGGTATATGGCTCTCTTAAAGAATCTTTGAGGATTCTTAGAAAAGTTAGGTACAATTAATCAATTTTTTTAGCTTCCTGAATAACGGAACTAATCTTCTAGCTGCAACTTTGAGGGAAGGGCCGCAATAGCCCCGTAATTTGTAGTTGTAATCGCGCCAGCTTTGTTCGCCTTTTTTACCATGCTCAACAAGAGGGCGTTGTTTTCAAAAATCTGGTTAAAATTATCCAGATTTGCAATTTGATACAATAAACAACCAATGAAGGCATCACCAGCACCTGTAGTATCCACTGGTTTTACCGCTATACTGGGAACAATCTTTTTAGAATCTTTTGTGCTTACCAAAGTGCCGTCCTTTCCAAGGGTAATAGTTATAATTTCTGTTCCGATTTCATGCAAAATTGCACATGCTTCATACATATCTGTTTTACCTGAGAGCAATTGTGCTTCTTCTAGACTGAATTTGCATAAATGTGATTTTTCAATAAAAGGAGTGCATTTTTTTATGAATTCCTGCTCATTTCCCTTCCAAAGATCACCTCTAAAATTAGGGTCAAAGCTTAAAAACATTTCCTTTAATAGGCCATCAAAAAAATACTTGGCATAGGCCTTTTCCAAGGAACCTCCAAGTAGCGCGGTTGCGGCACCAAGGTGCAGGATATTCCCCTGAAAGGTCTTTTTAAAAGTAGGGTCGTAAATCAGTTCTTTATCTGCTCCCCTGCTAAAAACAAAATCACGCTCCCCATCATCCGCAATTGAAACAAAAGCAAGTGTGGTAAATGTATCGCATACTTGTGTCAGGGAAATATCTACTCCTTCTTTTTTAAGGACATTGAGCAGAAAACTACCGAAAGGATCTTTGCCCACACTTCCAACAAAAATTCCTTTTCCACCAAGCTTAGAAATTGCACAGGCCACATTTGCAGGGGCACCGCCTGCTTTTTTGGTAAACTCATTTGCTTTGGTAAGGTCGCTTCCTTGTTTTTCAGCAACAAAATCTATAAGTAATTCTCCTACACAAAATACTTTCTTCATACTAAGATTGAATAAAGGAATTTAATGTAAGGATAAAAAAGTTACTATTCTACAATTTCATGTCCAATAATTGTAAAATAAGTTGATGAAGCATCAGGACATAGACTTTCTTTTGCCTTGGCTTCCAATATCAGATCATTTTCTAATTGACCTGGATCGAAAAGAAAGGTAACGCCCATTTGTTGTTGTTTGGATATCTTTTGGTTTAAACTACTTCCCAACGCCATAACCTCCATAACTTCCATTTGGTATATATTCGGTTTGGTAACTCCACAAATGTTCTTATTGTCCTGTAATGTTCCAATAACTTTGATTTTGAAGATGATTTCATTAGGCCCCAATAATTGTTGGTCCAATCCAGTATTCTCATTTGGACTCGCCTCTTCGCTTTGAGAAGTTTCCGAATACGGCACCTGATCTGCCTCATTGCATGAATTACCTAAAAGGAAAAGCACTAAAAGAGTGAGGAGTTTCATAAATATTTTGTTTTTAGATATATACGAATAAATTAGTGATGCAGATGTTGTAAAAAAGGCGCGGTTTAATCGCGCCTTTTTAAGGTTTTGTCTTAAGATTATTTTTTTACGATTTTAAAATTCTCATTGGTATTGGCACCGGTAATTTTAACAAAATAAAGACCTGCTGGACTATTGGAAGCATTCCAAATTATCGGCTTAGAACTATTTGTCCCTTCAGTTTCAAACACTTTTTGTCCAAGAATATTGAATATCTGAGTGTTTACCATGGTATCTTGGGCATCTTTTAAAGCAAAATAGAATTCGTTGGTAGAAGGGTTGGGCCAAACAGCCGTAATTACTTCGGTTTCTATACTGCCAAGGTTCTGTGGAATTTCGCCCCCAGTTCCTGTAGGGGCAATTTCAACTGCTGTATCCCCGGTGGATTCGTTGTCAACCGTTCCAAAAATTTGAAACACCAAATCTTCTGGAGCACCTCCAAAAACAAGACTTGATAGGGTCCAGTCCACAGCACCTATCCCGAATAAGTTTGCAGTATCCCTGAAAATACTTTCATTTCCAATCAATCCGGTTTGTGTTAGCCAGAACCATTGTGTCTCGTTAGGTAAGAAATCTAAATTGGCATAAACGGAAAGCCAATAGGTCCCTGAACCCAATACCACCGGCTCTGGAAAATCTAAACTTATGTTTGTATCAGCGGCCACAGAAGCCGGAGCAATGGCACCGCTGCTATAAACCACATTGCCAGGTACTCCACCATTATTTTCAAAAATGGTTACTGTTGCGCTTGTTAGGGAAGGACTGTTATTTGCAGCACCAAATGCCGTAACGTTACTTAACGTCCATTGACTGCCTTCTGGGATTATAAAATCATCAGCAGATTGAATAAGTGCCCCTCCAAAATCGGGAATTAACTGGGATGGTAAACTACTGCTTACAGCGTCGTTTTGTTCGTAAATAGGAAACTCTGTGAGTGTAACTGTAAACCCTTCAGAAACTTGCTCCTTTCTAGATGTTGCAATTAGTCCAATTGCTGCAGAGCCTTCAGCATCCGGTGCAAAGGAAAGGTTGATAACGTCTCCATCCAACACCGCAGTCACTAAATTGGGATTAGAGTTGGTTAATTCTACGGAGATTGGTCTGCTAGAGGTGCTAACAAATAAATCTTGTACATTGACCTCTTTGTCAGGACTATTCAGTGGAAGTAACAAATCGGGCAATAGATAGGCTGTACTTAGTCGGGCTTCAGGAGGTTTAGAGGCATAAAATCTAGCATTATATACTCCATTCCCGTGGGCTGCAACGGCAACAAATCCATCTGCTCTTGTTCTAACTTGAGGCACCACAACATCACCAACAATGGCAGGCTCTCTATACCAACGTGTGCGATTGCCATTCAGGTAAAATGAGGCGTACAGCCCCGTACTTGTTCCAACAAAATAGATATTGTTATTGCCACTTATGGAAAACCATCTTACAGATGGGCCATTTCCGGTTCCATCCGCATTTTCTTCCAAATTACCACTAATGTTTTCCCAGGTCTCTCCCGCATCCTTGCTCATAAAAAGACTTTGGATATTATAGTTGGAGAATACTGCAAAAACCCGATCATTGTTATTTGGATCCACATATATTTGGTTAATGTTCCCTTCGGGAAGTCCTTTTCCAGAAGAAATATCCACAACAGGCTGGTCGTCTATGTTTGCATTTTCCACTTTAAATATCATACCGCTAGAAGTTCCATAATAAAGCCTATTGGCCACTGGATATTTAGACACATCCAATCCGGTAATGAGAGAACCATCTGGAGTTGTCGTTTGGGTTTGCTCTACCCAATTCACAGATGTGGGGGCATTGGAAAATAGGGGAATTTCATCCAAATTGTTATTGCGCCACATACGGTCGCCCGCTGGCATATACATAACATTATCATTGTTTGGGTCTAACACAAAAGGCGCTACAAAGTCAAAACCACTTGCGCCCGAAGGTTGCACTCTGGTAAATGAGATGAATTCTCCGTCTTCATTAAAATTAAATCGGAACACAACTCCAAACTGGGCAGAAACGTATCGGGTAAGCCCGCCATCTGCTATTGCATTGTACGTACCGTCACCACCAAAGTCTTCTTCCCATGGGTCATCTTCGTTCGTTGAATTGGTAAACCATGTTCCATTGTCCTGAAACCCAGCCACGACATCTTGCGTGTTTCCTTCTGGGTCTATGGCTATAGCATAGGGCTGTGTGGTAATATACCCATTGTTCAAGGATGTCCAACTTACGGGTTCTGTATTGATGGAGATATCTTCAGTTACCTGTACACCACCATCATTAGAAGAAATAGCTTTGTTAGGGTTTGAAGGTAAAAAAAGAAGATTGTGTTGATCGGGATGGTGATTGGGGTAAAGCGCAAAACTATCACTAAAGATAGTATAACCACCAATCCAACCCTCAAAACCGGCAGGGGTGGTAAATCCAGTTTCGGATCTATACAAATTGGTTCCACCAAGAAATATCAAGTCCGGATTTGTAGGATGTACTTTTATAATCATATTATACGCGCCTTGTAGATTTAGGTCACCTGCTACGCCACCAATAGTTGTGGGAAGATTTGTGGTTAGATCTACCCATTGTTCTTCTGGGGTTTCTGCATCGGCCTGATATCTCCATAGGAAAGCCTCTCCGGCATTGCTGAGGTCATAGGAGAAAAAGTAAACACGATTTTCATCCGAGGGGTCGTATGCCATTACCGTTCTCCCAAAAGACGGAAACAAACCTGCAGGGGTAATGTTTGTCCAAGTTTCGCCATCCTGGGAGGTAAAAAACCCAGCGTTTTCAGCGCCAAAAATATCCACGGTTCCGTAAATGGTGCCATTAGGGGTTATTATAACCTCCGTCTGACTGTCAAACCCGCTGGGCAGAACTTCTTCAAAAGATCTTGCCCCATCTTCCGATTTGAACAAACCATCAAAAGTGGCAGCATACACATCACCATTTGCAGAATGCACGGCTATACTGTTTATCAAATCAAAAGAAGTAATGGAGGTAACATCATTATCAGAAGTGTTTTGCATTCTAAACCAACTTCTACCATTATTATAGGACTTGTAAATACCTGATCCTTGATAAAATGCACCGGGCGCACCGGCGGAATTTCCATAGCGTTCACCCGATGCGTAATACCATATATTTTGTCTTGATTTTCTTGGGTCTTGAACTATGGCGGTGATACTGGGGCTTTGCCATTTTTGGGTAACTCGTTTCCAAGTTTCCCCGGCATTGGTAGAGCGCCAGAGTCCGCCTGAAACACCTCCCGCCAAAATGATGTCTTCATCCCTTCTGTCAATGGCCAAGGCCCTTGTTCTTCCGCCAACGTTTTCTGGCCCTCTTTCCCTAAAATAGAAAAAGTCCTTTTTAGAAACTTCCCCGCCATAGGTTTTTGCCATTTCTTGTTGAATATCTGTAGAATTGATTTTCTCAGAAAAAGCGGCTTCTTTTAAGCGGATATTATCTGGAATTTGATGGGTAAAAGGATCTTGAACCTGTCTAAATTCATAAGCGAGTCGATCTAAAGCACGATCTCCAACAGCCATTGGATTGACGCCTACAGGTCCTTTTTTACTATCGTAAAGCTTTGTTTTTTTGTAAAGATCTTGTCCTTTTTGCGGAGCATCGTCATGGGTTTTTTTTAAATTTTGTGCTTTGATTTCTGAAAAGAAGAGGAAAAAAGCAGAAAAAAATAGGAAAAACAGTTGAGTGAGTAAAGATTTTTTCATGTAGTTGAAATTAAATGAATTAGCTTTTCAATATAACAAAAATTCAATGGAGTGTTACATTATTCCTACAAAAATCGATGAAATAACGTGTTAATAAAAATCCAAGATGTCCTAAAGCTCAACAACAAAATCTATAATTTAAAACTTTACATGGATTTTTAATGCGATAATGTATTTGTTGAGTATAATTGCGCAAAATTTACCAAATGAGAACATTGGTTGTTGGTGATATTCATTCAGGATTAAAAGCTTTGGAACAAATTCTAATTCGTGCTAAAGTGGATAAAAAAGACCAGCTTATTTTTTTGGGAGATTATGTAGACGGGTGGAGTACGGCTGTTGAAACTATTGATTTTCTTATTGAACTGGGTAAACAGTATAATTGTATTTTCATACGCGGAAATCATGATGAACTTTGTAGAGAATGGTTGTTGACAAAAAAAGAGAACCCGCAATGGCTTGCACATGGAGGAACTGCAACTCGTGATTCTTATTTAGGGGCAAACCGTAAAAATTGGGATGCACATCTTAATTTTTATGCGCATCTGGAAAACTATTATTTGGATGCCGAAAATAGACTCTACCTTCATGCAGGGTATACCAACCTTAAAGGAGTCGAGCATGAATATTTTGATCAATTGTTTTATTGGGATAGAACCTTGTGGGAGCTGGCAAAAGTAGTAGACTCCAGATTAAATCCAAGTGATGCAGACTTTCCAAAAAGATTGACGCAGTACAAAGAAATATTCATAGGTCACACCCCCCTGTCAAAAAAAGAGGTGGTAATTCCTCAAAAGGGATCTAATGTGTGGAATGTTGATACAGGTGCTGCGTTTATGGGTGCTTTGACCATAATGGATGTGGATTCCAAAGAATTTTGGCAAAGTGAACCCGTACACTCATTTTATCCTGGAGAAAAGGGTAGAAACTAAGGGAATCCTATCTTTTTTTAAATTTTAATAAAGACCTTTACTAAAAACTAAAATATGTCTTTAAAAAATATTCGGTTAGAAGTAATGCAGGCCATAGAGCCCCAAGTAGAGGGGTTTATGGATTCATTTCTTATACCTATTGAGGAAATATGGCAACCGAGTGATTTTTTGCCGGATTCACAAAACGACAATTTTTTTAGTGATACACAACAAATTAGGGAAGAAGCTAAAGAATTGGGGTATGATTTTTGGGTAACCTTGGTCGCTGACACGATAACAGAGGAGGCTCTCCCCACATACGAATCGTGGCTTATGGATGTGGAAGGAATTGATCAACATAGTGGCCGGGAAAATGGATGGAGCAAATGGGTAAGGGCATGGACGGCAGAAGAAAATAGACATGGTGATGTGCTTAACAAGTACCTTTATTTATCAGGGCGCGTAAATATGAGGGAAATTGAAATTACTACCCAACATTTAATATCGGATGGGTTTGATATTGGTACCGACCGAGATCCCTACAAGAATTTTATCTATACCACATTTCAGGAACTGGCCACAAATATTTCGCACAAACGAGTTGGCAAAATGGCCAAGCAAAAAGGTAATGTACTACTGGGAAAGATGTGCGGTATTATTGCTGGAGACGAGATGAGGCATCATTTGGCCTATCGCGAATTTGTGAAAACCATATTAGAGCATGATCCAAATGGAATGATTGAAGCTTTCGCGGATATGATGAAAAAAAAGATTGTCATGCCAGCTCATTTTTTACGGGAATCGGGAGATAGTATCGGTACTGCATTTGAGCTTTTTTCCAACTGCGCACAGCGATTGGGTGTTTATACGGCACAAGACTATATTGATATATTGAAAAAATTGAATGATTATTGGGAGGTTGGGAACCTAAGAGGGCTCTCTGATCAAGCAGAAAAAGCCCGTGATTATTTGATGAAACTTCCCGATAGGCTTCACCGGATTTCTGAACGAATGCGGTTTGGGGAGGATCAATATAAGTTTAAATGGGTTGAAGCAAACGGAATACTATAAAAAAACCGGCCATTGGCCGGTTTTTTAAGGTTCAAAAAGGAATTAAAATTTCCCTCCTTTGTGTTTGTCCTGCCATTTCAACAAATCTTTCCAAGCACCTTCATAGGCCATTTTGGCTTGCATGGGCCAGGATGCAGGATCATGGATTCTATATCTTTCCCCGCCAGAATTTAACACTTCCTGGCATTTGTCAACAGATGTTTCTGAAAGTGCTTTCCAGGTTTTAATGTCAAAATTGTGGAACAATCCTTCTATTTTTGGACCAATGCCTTCCACTAATTTTAAATCGTCCTGCTTTATTTTTTTGCCAAAAACTGCCTTGGCCGAAGCTCCATCAAATGGAATGGCCGCTATTGCCGGCCCAGAAGCGGATAGGGAGGAGGCTATCGTACTAGTTTCAGTTGAGGAAAGCTTTTTGTTACAAGCATCCAAATCGGCTTTCAGCTTTGCATTCCTATTCTCTAGGGCTTTTAAATCCCCTGAATGGTCAATTACGGTATCCCCACTTTTACTTTTTCCAATGAGGTATCCCAAAATTCCGGAAATGATTCCTACTAAGGCCGGAATGATCCAGCACCAGATATTTAGATTTTCAAAATTCATTTTCTATAATTTAATAGTTAGATAATTAGTTTAGTGTTACAATGGTCCTTCTGTTCTTAGCTCTTCCCTCAGCTGTTTCATTTGAGGCTATGGGAGTATCTGGACCTTGGGAGGAAGTGCCTATCTTGGATTTGGCTATTCCATTGGATATAAGATAACCCTTGATAAAATCTGCCCTTTCTTGACCTAGGGTAATGTTAATGGCTCTGGCACCAGTATTGTCCGTATGTCCAACAACATGACAGATTGCGCCATCCACTTTATCAAGATAGCTGGAGATATCCGCAATTTTTTGCCTTTGTTCGGCGGAAAGATTGATAGCAGCTTCTCCTGTATGAAAGTAAAGAACCAAAGGGTCTGCTTTAATTTTCTCATAAAGAGCCTTTAACTGTTCTCCGGCATTCTCGGCCTCCTTGGAAATACCAAAAGAAATGGGGCCCAAGAAAACATTTTTTCGCGGAACCATATCATCTACTAATTTTCCTTCGGTATTGATTTTTGTAGATGGAATTCCACTTGAGGTTAGATGATTTTTCACCGAATTTGCCCTTGCCAACCCCAGATTGGGATAGGCGGTGTGATTTTCTTCATCTGCTGTGTAAAACCCCGTTAGGTTTAAAACCTTTCCAGGATTCGAGTTTAGATAACCTTCCAAGTTGGTAATGCCTTTTTTTAGCTTCTCTGAAATAGGCATTAAAAAAGATGGACTGGACAGGTTAAAGTTGAAGCTTTCATTAACTTCAACCGAATAACCCCCATCACTTACCGAAAAGGGATAAGATGTTGGGTTAGCTGGCTGGGACGTTGTGGCTGGTTCTTCATGGGGCACGTTTTCTTTAACAACGGAAACCTTACATTCACTGCAAAGGTTCAGATAGAAAAACGCCCCAATAATTATCGCAGCAAGTATTCCCAGAAAATAAATGGTTTTTCTTGTCATAGTTATGATTATTAGTGTTTAGGATAGCAAAATATTAAAAAAATGCTAAAATTATGAGTTTAACACTAAGAATCTGAGACAATTAGGGTGGATCTTCGTATTTGTAAAATAGCCATAAAACGGAGAATGCATTAAAAAATGCCGATCATACATTTTTGGCAACCAACCATACTATATCATATATAAAAACCTAAAAATATAAAGAACTTTGAGTTATATATTAGGTAGGTATACCCTATTTCTCCCGACGAGGTTCCGGCATTGAAATAGGGTTTAATTTAAATTTGAGTTAGTTAAGTTGGTTTAAAGTATGCCGATTCTGTGTTCATACGGAATCGGCACTTTTTTTTTACAAATCAAATTTTATGCCTTGGGCCAAAGGAAGTTCTGTGGTGTAATTAATGGTGTTTGTCTGTCTTCTCATATAAATTTTCCATGCATCGGAGCCACTTTCACGTCCTCCTCCTGTTTCTTTTTCACCACCAAAGGCACCACCAATTTCTGCACCTGAAGTACCAATATTGACATTTGCAATACCGCAATCACTACCTGAGGAAGATAGGAAATGTTCTGCTTCTCTCAAGTTATTTGTCATTATGGCCGAAGATAAGCCTTGCACAACACCGTTTTGTTGCGCTATGGCGTTTTCTACATCTCCAGAATATTTTAAAAGATATAAAATAGGCGCAAAAGTCTCTTCCTGAACAATTTTAAATGAGTTATTTGCTTCAACAATTGCTGGTTTTACATAGCACCCGCTTTCGTAGCCCTCTCCATGCAGGACTCCACCTTCAACCAAATTTACACCTCCTTCAGTTTTAGCTTCTTTCAATGCTGCCTCATACATTTTTACGGCATCAGTATCAATTAAGGGTCCTACGTGATTGGTTTCATCCAAAGGATTTCCAATGTTAAGTTGCCCATAAGCAGCAACAATAGCATCTTTTACCTGATTGTAAATAGATTCGTGGACAATAAGTCGGCGGGTAGAAGTGCACCGTTGGCCGGCAGTACCCACAGCGCCAAAAACAGCGCCAATAATGGTCATTTTTATGTCAGCATCTGGCGTAACAATGATTGCATTATTGCCGCCAAGCTCCAGCAATGACTTTCCAAGTCTTGCTGCTACTGCTTGCGCCACAATTTTTCCCATTCGAATGGATCCGGTGGCAGATATCATTGGAATTCGGTTGTCCTTGGTCATCATTTCTCCCACTTTATAATCGCCATTGATGAGACATGAAATGCCTTCTGGTAAATTATTTTCCTTTAAAACTTGTGTGATTATGTTCTGACAGGCCACACCACAGAGGGGAGCTTTTTCTGATGGCTTCCATACACAAACATCTCCACAAACCCAGGCAAGTGCTGTATTCCATGCCCATACAGCAACCGGAAAGTTGAAGGCGGATATAATCCCTACAACACCTAAGGGATGATATTGTTCATACATTCTATGCCCTGGTCGTTCAGAGTGCATAGTTAACCCGTGTAATTGCCTGGATAATCCTACTGCAAAATCGCAGATATCGATCATTTCCTGTACTTCTCCCAGCCCTTCCTGATAGGATTTGCCCATTTCATAGGAAACTAGTTTACCAAGAGGTTCTTTGAGTTCGCGAAGCCTTTCTCCAAACTGCCTTACAATTTCTCCACGTTGAGGCGCAGGCACTGAACGCCAATTCTTAAATGCAGCGACTGCGTCCTGCATAACTTTTTCATAATCTGTTGCCGTAGTAGTTTTTACTTTTCCAATAAGTGCACCATCTACGGGAGAGTAGGATGAAATTGTTTCTCCAGAACCAAAATTCTTTGAGCCAGTGGATGTACCATTATTTGTTTCGGTTAGCCCTAGTTGTTTTAGAGCTTCATCTATGCGGAAAGCTTTTGCAATTTTTGACATTTATAACTTTTGATACGTTAATTGTTATATTTTTTCAAAATTACGAATAATAATACTGATGGAGAACGAAGATATTTATCGAAGGAAATGGTGCAACAAGAGCAATAAAAT
>JBDWSS010000079.1:0-14705 GCA_039985375.1 Flavobacteriaceae bacterium | reverse complement strand
AGCAATTATCCCAATGGAGTATATTATTATAATTTTAAATCAAAATCGTTTACGTCTTATACACATAACCCATTGGACATCAATACAATATCAGACAATAATATCAGACATATTATTCAGGATAAAAATGAAAATATCTGGTTTGCTACTGAGAATGGCCTGAATGTATTGAAAAAAAACTCTACAAAATTCCTACGTGTGTTTCATCAAAATCATAATCCTCGTAGTATTTCTGATAATTATATTTACCATATTCATGAGGATAGCAAGGGTTTTCTTTGGTTGGGAACTAACGGTGAAGGATTAGATAAATTTGACCCTGATACTGGAATTGCAGAGCATTTTGCCATGAAAGATGGGCTGGCCGGAAACGAAATTTTTTCCATTTTAGAAGATAATGAAAATGACTTATGGCTGACTACGGAAAATGGACTTTGCAAATTTAACCCACGATTAAAGCGTGCACAGTCTTTTGTTAGCAATAAGGGTATTAAAAATAATCATTTTTATCCTGTGGCCGCTTTGCAAACTGCGAATGGGGAGTTGTATTTTGGAGGTTCTAATGGATTGATCCGTTTTCAGTCCAAAGCAATTAGTACCAATCCCATTCCACCAATCACAAGAGTTACTGAGTTATTGATACATAATGAAAGGATTATACCAGAAACCGATAATGGTATTTTACAAGATGTTATAGGAAACACAGAAGCAATAAAATTAGACCACCGGCAGAATACGATCAGTTTTCAATTTACTTCCAACAGTTACATAAACCCGCAAGTAAATAAATTTGATTATAGGTTAAAAAATTTTGATGATAAATGGATAGAGAGTAATTATAATGGTCTTGCTACATTCACGAATGTACCTCCTGGTGAGTATGTTTTTGAAGTTAAAGGTTCAAATAACTATGGTATTTGGAAAGAGGAGCCAACTCAAATTTTCATTGCTATTTCAGCCCCTATATGGCGAACTTGGTACGCCTATCTTTTTTATAGCTTACTTTTTGCTGCGTCGGTTTATTTTTTCAGAAAACAAGTTATTAACAGACAGAAACTAAAAATGTCTGTAAAAATGGGAAAGATACAACGAGAAACAGAGGAACAATTGCACCAAATGAAATTGCAGTTTTTCACCAATATCTCGCATGAATTCCGCACACCGTTAACCTTGATTCAAGGCCCCGTAAACCGTTTGCTTAAAGGTGGTGTGGACCATGAATCTAGAAACAAACAGTTGTCATTAATTCGTAACAACACGGATCGTTTGTTGCGACTTATAAATCAGTTCTTGGATTTTAGAAGGGCGGACCATGGCAAATTAAAACTAAACCCTATAAATGCAGATATAGTTTCTTTTTGCAAGAATGTTTTTGATTGTTTTGAAGAGCATGCGGATCAACGAGATTTTAGTTTTCAGTTTATTTCTGATTTTTCAAGTCTTCAGATAGATTTTGATACCGATAAATTGGATAAGGTTTTGGTGAATTTGTTGTCCAATGCATTTAAGTATTCACCAGATAACGGCAGCATACAATTACGTATATTGAGTAATACAAAACTCCCAAAAGAAATGAGCTTTAACTCATATATGGTCGGGGATCCTGTGGAAGGAGATTTTGTGGAAATTAGTATAGTGGATTCCGGTAACGGAATACCAAAAGAGATGTTGCCAAAAATATTTGAACGTTTTTTCCAAATTGATAATGACTATACTAGTGGAACCGGTATCGGGTTGGCCTTATCTACCAACTATATAAGGCTTCATAGCGGACAGTTAACAGTAAATACTTTAGAAGGTAAGGGCTGTACTTTGTCTATTTGTATCCCACAGCATCAGCCTGAGGTTTTTAATAGGGGCAAGCAAGAGGTTCTCAACCCTAATATTTTTGATTTTACATCGGAACCCATAACCGGTTTGGGCATTAATGGAAGGGTGGACGAGACTATAAATAATCAAGAATCACTTGTTCTTATTGTTGAGGATAATCCGGAGTTATTGGATTTCTTGGGAGATACCTTGCAGAACCATTTTAGAGTGGCCAAATGTAAAAATGGAAAGAAGGCATACGAGCTATCGTTATCACTTTATCCAGATATTGTAATCTCGGATATTATGCTTCCTGGAATGGATGGTATTGCTTTGTGCAAAAAGATAAAGAATGATATTAGAACAAGTCATATCCCTGTAATTCTCCTCACCGCATTGGATACCATCAAGGATAAAATAACGGGAATACATTCAGGAGCAGATGCCTATATTGCAAAACCTTTTAATGAGGATTTTTTAGTAACCCGTATCCACAACCTACTTGATTCCAGAAAAAAGTTACGTTCCGTCTTTGCGCTAAAGCAAGAAGTATGGGACCAGAGTATAGACGAAATGGATCTTGATAAAAAACTATTGCAAAAAGCAATAAATGTAATTGAAAAAAATATGATGAATGCAGATTTTACCGTTGAAAATCTAGCCAATCGTCTTAATCTTAGTCGAACGCATTTACATAGAAAGTTAAAGTCGCTTACCAACCAATCTGCAACAGAGTTTATCCGGAGTATTCGTTTAAAGCAAGCCATTAGTTTAATGAGGTCTGGAAACTACAAAATCAATGAGATTGGATATGCAGTGGGCTTCAATTCGCATAACTATTTTACGAAGACATTTAAGAAACAATATGGCAAGTCTCCAAGCGAATTTATTAAAGAAAATTATAGCAATGTTTAGGGTATGGGAGCGATAAAATAAAGCTTAAAGAGCGGCATATATGGCTAGTAGCTTATTATAATCATCGATAATTTAAAGAAGGTAGAACGCATTCTTGCTAAATTTCTTTTCAGTTCCAATGTCAATAGATATTCCTCTGGACAGCGGTTGTATTCCGGTATGTTTTTTCTTTTTCTGAACCACTTCACATCTACTGTCTCATTTATGGTACGAATGGGTTTGTTGGCCAAGAGCCAATTGTAACTTATACAGGTATTGCCTTTGAAGGTATTGAATATAAACCGCTCTGAAAACTTTTGATGCTAAACTAAGAAGATGCTATTATGGGTAGGGTCTTATGTTAAGTCAATATGAATTCCCTTATCCCAAAATTACCCATATTCGTCCACTTTTTAACATCTCCCGTCCCTTTTAGTTTGTTTTGTTCCCAATCTTTTTTTCTTTCATACTTATTGTAAAATTACGAGCATTAAAATTTGGTATCCATTGAAAGAAAGCAATCCCTGAAAATTTGGGCCAATAGAATTGGAACAAGGTGCTGAAATTGGATAGTCATTAATATATAGAAAAGACCTTACACGTAAAACCGATAATCATTAAATCAAAGCTAACATAAAACCCAAAAAATCATGAAAACCATTAAAACAGCAATTATTTTAACCACAGTATTGTCTACCGTCGCATTATTCACTTCATGTAGTAAAGATGGTGAAGATGACCAAGCTTCAATTGTAGGGACTTGGTTGGGGATATCCTATGAAGAGGAAGAATATATAGATGACGAGTTACGAGGTTCCTATACCGATATTTTATCGGAAGAAGAGGTCTCAACGGTCACCTTTAACAGCGACGGTACCTTTGAAACTTCATATGAGTACGAATCCGAAATTAGTTCAGAGTCGGGAACGTATGCAATTGAGGGCAATATACTTTCTATAACGTATGATGTTGAAGATTCTGAAATCGAACAGCATAGCATCACGCTTACAGATAACCAATTGGTGTTGGTATATACAGAAGATTATACTTTAAATGATGAAACGATAACATATATTGGCACGGCTACCTATAGCAGACAATAGTTGGATTACAGACGTGTTCAGGATAGCGCGTCTGTAACCATATCTGCCATCCTTTTTTTGGAAAACACAACAAATAGTACCGGTATTTTAATCGGTTTTACCCCAGACCAAATAAACTTAACCAAACAATATGAGGCGAATCCTTTTGGTGTTCCTTCTTTTCTTTTGCCAGATTAACCTCATGGCATTGGAAAACTCTTATACTCGGAATACTTTTTTGGGCTATTTATCAACTGGCGGTTCAAATTCCTTGATTCCTCATATAAAAGGTTTTGAGCCCAATGTTCTTAATGGGGAAGTAGCGGGAAGCTTCAATGAGATTGAGGAAAATGATTCTTGGGTAGATTCTTTTTCGAAAGAGGACATACAAGAATTGCCTATAGGGGTAAAACACTTGATAGGTACGGTGGAATATGCCATTGGTATTACGGAGGCCCGTTTCCAAAAAGAGTATACCGAATTGACCGTTTTTGCTAGGATTCGATTACCGCAAACAGATGGAACGGGTAAACAGATAGAGCTTTTTTTTGGGGCCGACAATGTGAAACTTTCACATGCTGGTGGTATTGTTGGCGATACCAGACTAGTATTGTTGGGAGACATAAACTCCCTTTTAACTCCAATGATTGGTTATTGACCTTAAAAGGTGGGTTTGATTATACCACAGGTAATTTGGACGGACATACCTATGTGACCATAAACTGTGACGGGGTAGAAGAGATGTCCATACATGGGGAGGTGCAGTTTTCCCGTAACCTAATCCTTCCCATTGAACGATCCGGTGAGGTAAACGAATCCAAGACCACGGTTCCTTATCAGGTGACAACCGAAAACGGGACACAGACCCTACAAGTTCCCTACAGGGTAAAGGGAGGGTTCGTTGCTGTGGCCTCAGATTGGAACGATATTTTGGTTGAGATCGATCTTGTGCCCTTCGTAAGGGCGGAAAAAAGGAACGGCAAAGATTATTTGGGCAATTTTCAGTTCCATGTAAACAAGGCAGTATTGGATTTTAGTGACCTAAGGAATGCTCCGGGGGTGGTTTTTCCTCAAGAGTACCATAATCAAGGTTTGCTATTGCCCGAGCAAAACCTTTGGCGTGGGGTCTATGTAAATACCTTGGATGTACGTTTACCACAGGAATTCATGACCGAAGAAAATATGGATTCGTCTAATTCCAGGGTAGGATTCGGTGCCCATCATCTAATTATTGATAGTTACGGGGTATCCGGTACATTCTATGCTGATAACCTCTTTACTATGGAAGAGGGGCGAACCAATAAGAAAAGCGCATGGGCTTATTCTTTGGACCATTTGGAGGTCACTTTCATCGCCAATAATTTTATTGGTGCCGAATTCGATGGCAGAATCCTGCTACCCATAACCAATGCTGATGGCCAGTCGGATAAAAAAATTGGCCTGGGGTATGTTGGGCTAATATCACAAGAAGAATGCCTGTTAAATGTTCGTAACGATTCTGTTATCGATTTCAGTCTTTGGAAGGCCAAGGCGGAATTGCTCCCAAACAGTTCCATAGAGCTAAAAGTGGTTGAAGGACAATTTCGGCCAAAGGCCGTTTTGCATGGTAACCTTGCATTGAACGGCAATCTGGATTCCGATGTTGAACAGACAAATGCTGCACTGGTAGAAGAAGGCAATATTAACGAGGAGGATTATTTACAGTTCGAGGGAATCCGTTTTCAAGGACTGGTATTGCAGACGGAGACCCCAGTATTCTCGGTAGATTATATGGGCTACGAGGGAGAAATAAAGATGGGTGGTTTTCCCGCAAGTATTTCCAATATTGGGGTGACTGCAAATGAACAAGCTGCCAACCTGTATTTTGATCTTTCGCTAAATCTTATGGGAGAGAACAACAGTTTTGCCGCCCAAACCAGTTTGGCGATTTTGGGAGAGTTTCAGGAGGCAGGATCTTTACAAAAATGGAAGTTTAAGGGTATAGACCTCGACGCTATTGCCTTGGAGGCCGATATGGGAGCCTTTACTATGACCGGAAGTTTGACACTGATGAATGATGACCCAGAGTATGGTAATGGTTTTGCAGCAAGTCTGGAAGTTGAATTTGAATTTTTTAAGGGTTTAAAGATAGGGGCCAATGGTATTTTCGGGAACAAGGATTTCCGCTATTGGCAGTTCGATGCCATGGTAGACCTTCCCCCGGGTGCCGGGACAGGTGTACTGAATCTGGATGGATTTGGCGGAGGAGCTTCCTACAAAATGAGACGTAATGGGTTTTCATCAAGCTTTTCTCCCTCGGGTTTGGCTTATGTTCCGGATAAGGGTCTTGGCCTGGGAGTAAAGGCCATGATCATGTTCAATGGGGTAAAAAAAGAAGTTATAAAAGGAGGTGCTGGATTTGAAGTAATCTTTAATAAAAACGGAGGGGTCAATTTTATGGGCCTCTATGGCCAGGCAACCTTTATGAACGTAGACATACCCGGCATGGATAGTATATCCGGGCTTATGGAAACCTTAAAGGAAAATACAGCGGACAAGGACAAATTTTTGGGAGTAACCGAAGATAGCAAAATCGTTGGAAACCTAATGGATAAGGCCAAAGGAGACTTTCCCGGGATACCCCATGAGAAGATGAAGATAAGTGCAGATGTTGCCATCACTTATGACTTTCAGAATAATGTTTTACATGGGGAACTGGATGCCTATGTGAATGTACCGGGAGGTTTCGTGACAGGACGTGGCTCAGGTGGTCGGGCTGGTTGGGCCGTTCTACATTTTGCGTCTGATGAATGGTATATATATATAGGTACCCCAGAGGACAGGGTGGGCCTAAAGATTGGGGTTGCCCCCCTTAGTATTGAAACGGGAGGGTATTTTATGGTTGGTTCAAGATTGCCAGGGTCACCGCCGCCGCCGCCCATTGTCGCCGAGAAATTGGGGGTTGATGTGGCTTCTTTGGATTATATGCGTGATGAGAATGCTCTGGAGAGTGGAGGAGGGTTTGCTTTTGGTGCGGATTTTTCCATTGATACTGGAGATTTACAATTTTTAATATTCTATGCTCGGTTCCAAGCCGGGGCCGGATTCGATATCATGCTGCGTGATTATGGCAAGGCCAAATGCGCCAATACCGGGGATCAGGTGGGAATTAATGGGTGGTATGCCAATGGGGAGGCCTATGTTTATCTTCAAGGGGAGCTTGGGGTTAACATTAAACTGTTCTTTGTAAAGAAAAAGATTCCCATTATAAAAGGTAGTACTGCCGCTTTGTTGGAGGCCAAAGGGCCTAATCCGTTTTGGATGCGTGGCTATTTGGTTGGCGAATTGGACCTGCTCGGTGGATTGGTAAAGGGTAGTTATAGGTTCAAACTTACTATTGGAGAAGAATGCGAGTTTATGGATGATTCGCCATTGGGCGGAATCAAAATCATTACGGATCTGAGTCCTGATGACAATGCCCAAGAAATGGATGTTTTTGCTATACCTCAGGCCAGTTTTAGTATGAGAGTAGGGGAACCGATTGTTATACCCGAGGATGACGGGGACAAAACCTATAAGATTGTTCTGGAGAAATTTGTGCTTGAGTATAACGGACAGGAAATACAGGGTGCATTGGAGTGGAACGGGCAAAAGGACCGTGCCAATTTCGTTTCCACGGATATCCTCCCACCGGAGTCTGAACTCACTGCCAAAGTGGAAGTCAGTTTTATGGAAAAAATTGGTGGAATCTTTCGGCCTATTAGTGTTGATGGAAAATTGGCCGAAGAAAGTATGGAGCACAAGTTTACAACAGGAGGCGCTCCTGACGTAATTCCTTTACACAACATTACCCATGCATACCCGATTCCAGACCAGAAAAATTTTTATGAAAAGGAATATGATATCGGCTATATCCAGCTAAAAAGAGGACAAGACTATCTTTTCGATAATACCTATTGGCAGAGTGATATTAGCTATAACGTTGGCAATGATAATATCACACTTGACTTTCAATACCATACCACGGATAATAAGATTATATATGACCTTCCAAATGTGAACCAATCAAAGGAGTATAGGGTCAGCATAGTCAGTAGGCCGAAAAATACCACTGGAAAGTCTGTAGGAGGAAGTATTTCCGAGAAACAACAATGGGAAGGGCAAGGTGCCGGAAATTCAATTGTAATTGAAAAAAACACCTCAGAAACGATTTCAAAGGATGGGGAGATTGAACGTTTAGGGTATACGTTTTCCTCGTCCGCTTATAAAACTTTCAAACTAAAGATTAACGCCATTCGTACCAATGATTACAATTGGGGTAAGATATATTCAGATGTCATATATCTTTCCAATAGGATCGATGACCATGAGCCTTTTGATCTTCCTGAATTAATGGGCAACTCCTTTACAGCGGATATTCCCTTGGTAGCCATAGAGGCTGTTATGAACGATACCTATTACCAAAAAGATATGGCACCCTTTCTTTATAATAATTATCCATTGAATGGAAGGTTCCATATCGATCATAGGGATGTTGCCCATATGGGGGTTCCCCCAAAACGGGATCTTCCCTTATCGACAACCTATTTGAACAGTCTGGAGTATGGTATAAATGAGGAACTTATCCGCACTACTTTTCCGTTCCGCTACAATCTTGGTCTGGCGTACAAACAAGATTGGAACAATATGCAGTCCATAATTGTAAATACCAATATCGATGGTGGACTGCCGCAGGGAAGTGCGGCTTACAATTTTTTGGATGCCCAATATACGTTTATGCGTTTTGGGTATTACAATGTAAGTCTACAATACGTATTACCCGGTGGTATTTTGGGTACTCGGGCCAATTATCGTTTTAAGAATCCAAATGCCTTCAGATGACACATAAACTACCCAAATCAAACCGTTATTGGATTTTTTGGATTTTTGTCTTTGTTGTTTTACCGGAAGGTATGGCTCAGGAGCAAAGTGCCGAGTTAGAACCTGCACCAAAGGTCCATATAAGGGCCAGAGTAGGAAAACAAAAGATACTTTTGCGTTGGGCAGTAGATACCCCTTACCAATGGCACTTGGCCAATACATTGGGGTTTGTGCTGGAAAAATATCTAATATCCAAAGATGGGGTTCGATTGCCACAACCATAACAGCTTTTTTCAAAATCTATTAAGGCCGAACCCCTCCAAAGTTGGGAAACGGCTGTAAATGAAAGCGATTATGCGGCGATTATTGCACAAGCCCTGTACGGTGAAGGTTTTTCCGTGTCAGGGGAGAGCGGTGCCTTGGCCAATATTATGAATACCGCCCAAGAACTGGAGCAGCGATTTACTTTTGCCCTGTATGCTGCTGACATGGATTTTAAGGCCGCTTGTAAGGCGGGATGGGGCTTTCAGGATGATCAGACGAATCAAGGGGAAGTCTATGCCTATAGGGTCCATGCCCAAGACATTCCTTTAACGAGGATTGCGGCCACCTCCGTACTGGTAGATTCAGGGCATTATGAAACCTTGCCCGCACCCATGGACGTTCAGACGATTTTTGGTGATAAAACCGCTTTGGTCATCTGGGAGTATGCCTTGTTAAAGGGGATTTACAGCTCGTACGAATTGGAACGTTCGGAAGATGGTACTTCATTTTTTCCGTTGAGCGAACAGCCCTTGGTCAATCTCAACGATAGACCAGATGCTCCGGCTTTGCGTATGATTTATACTGATACCTTGGCCAACAATACACAAACTTATCACTATCGGGTTCGTGGCATTTCTCCATTTGGCGAATATGGCGAATATTCCAAAACGGTATCAGGAAAGGGAAGGGCCCTATTATCCTATGTACCCCGCATCGTGAATATAGAATTGCCCGAAACCGGGGAGGCCATATTGTATTGGGATTTTCCACCTGAGGGAGAGGCACTTATCCAAGGTTTTGAACTGGAGTGGGCCGAAAATGATAGTGGGCCTTATACCACTGTAGTTACGGGAATTCCTACACAAGATAGAAAGATCGCTTATCAGAATCTTGCGGCCAGTAATTATTTTAAGATTACCGCATTGGGCAAGGAGACCAATCAAAAACGGACTTCCTTTTCAAGTTTGGTACAACCCGTGGATAGTATACCGCCAGCCATGCCCAAGGGACTGGAGGGGCTAATTGATTCGTTGGGGATAGTGCATATCAAATGGGACCCAAATGCGGAAAGAGATTTACAAGGTTACCGGGTCTTTCGGGGTTTTAAGGCAAAGGAAGAGGTGGCCCAGCGTACCGTCTCCCCCATTTTGAACAATAGTTTTACCGATACAGTGGCGCTAAAATCATTGAATGACAAAGTATTTTACAGGGTAGTGGCCGTGGATAATCGACACAACCATTCCAAGATGTCCGAGACCTTGATTTTGGAGAAACCCGATGTAGTTCCCCCAACACCTCCCGTATTTCGCCCTTACAAGGTGAGCAATGATACCATAAGAGTCTCATGGCACCCATCTTCGGAGGTTGGGGTAAGACATTTACTGTACAGAAAGGAAAAATCAGCAGAGAGCAAGTGGAAGGAGATCTATAAAGGTTTAGATACAGTAACCACTTTTTTGGATACTGGAGTGGAAACAGGAAAAACCTACGAATACCGGATTCGAGCGGTGGACAAAGCTGGACTTGTTTCGGAGCCCTCGCCGGATATTACAATAAAAAAAGCGGGGATTTCGGTATTCCGGGCCATTCGCGAATTTGGGTATTACATGGACCGGGAGAATGGCTATATAGAGTTATACTGGCGTACGGGAAATGTGGAGGTGTCGGAATTCACCTTATACAAACAGGAAAAGGACAAAAAACCTACTACTTGGCGCGTATTGCCCAGCAATATTGTTCAGATTGTGGATACTGAACTGCTGCCCAACAAGACCTATATATACCATTTAAGACCAACAATGGAGAATGGTAAGTATGCCAAAATGGAAACTTTGGAAATAAAATTTTGAGAATGAAAAAGATCCTGTACATATTGTTATTAGTAGGTTGGTCGGCATGGAGTCAGACCAATACGGCCACTTCGGAATATGTCTTGGTGGTCAATGGGGTTATCCTAGGCGGCTGTTGCGGTACAGTTGGTGGCCTTAGGGAAGTCAGTCTAAATTTAACCAACGGAGGGACAATATATAAACTCAGGGAATCGGATCCGTCGTTTATAGAAGAATCCCATTGGTATTTTGAACATAGATTTTCACTGGCTGGGAGGGTCTACTCGGTGAAGGTAAGAACCAAGAACGGTAGTAATGATGGTCCTTGGGATGAGAGAACGGTTTGGATAAACCCCCAAACTTGTGCGAATACCGCAATCGTTGGTCCCTTTGGAAAGAATGAGACCCGTTTTGAGGTTATTGTTTATCCAGAAATTTTGCTTGCCGATAACCAAGATTATTTTAGCGACGTAAACCAACCCTTTCGCATAAGTCTTTCTAACCAGATAAGCATCTCCCAAATCAACTGGCAATATACAACCACGCCTCATATTGCAGGCTCTTGGCAGGATTTGCCCGCAATTTATAAAAGCCAGACCAACCTTAGTATTTATGGGGATGAATTTTTAAGTTGGGAAGATCATGGCAAGGAGGTATATTTTAGAAATGATAGCGGTTGTGAAACCAACTATAATAGGTTTATTTCGAAGTATGGAGCTACCACACCGGTAAACCATAGTCGATATTCCAACCTAATCAGTGCATTATACCTAAAACCGGCCCCTAAGATTACATCGGCCATCCCATCAGATCTTCCCTGTTACGACTCCGCTTCCGGGAGTGCCAAGATTACTTTTGAAAGGGCATTAAACCCTAGCGAGCAAATCAGTTTTTCATTAAGGAACACGACATTAAACCTTGATTATTCTGAAGAAAATATAACATTGTCGACTGCGGATAATTCCTTTATGGCCACAGGATTATTACCGGGAGATTACGAACTGGAACTGTTAGGCTTTGACCAGGGCTACAATACCTATACTGAAGGTGCGGGCTATTCGGCCACCTTCTCCATAGAAAAGCCCACTGCCATTGATTATTCAGTTAATCCGACGGATGCTTTCTGTCATGGGGGCAGCGATGGCAGTTTTAGAATATTTGCAGAAGGTGGTGCAATTCAAAAGTCGGGTCTAACATACTATGAATTTAGGATGGAACACCTAAACCCACCTACCGGCAATGACCTTTCCAAAGGATGGACAAGCTTTACAGGCCTCAGCGCACATAGCGTAACAGGACTTCCGGCAGGGCAATACAAAATTTGGGTACGCGATACTAACGGTTGTGTCGCCAAAGAAGTGGTGCGAAGCCCCCCGGATACCGGACCCATAATCGGTGTAGGTATAGAGGAGCATACGGAGACCATTACTATAGGGCAACCATCGGCTCCATTGGCTGTTACCTATACCTTACTCAATGAACCTTCCGGTCATGGCCTCTCCGATGGATCGATCAGGGCGCACATCACTGGGGGCACCCCTTTCGGTAATGGAAGTTATAGTTATACATGGCGATACGAAAATGGGGTAACCCTTAACGGTATTGGTACCACTGTCCCTGGTAATCCTGGTTGGTTCTTGACCCTGAACAATGCAAAAGCAGGGAAGTACTACCTCACCATAACCGATGCAAAACATGCTACGGCCAGCAATAAGGAGGGTTGTACTCTGGTCAATTCCGAGTTTGTTCTCACCCAACCACCACCTTTGGCCGTTAACCTTCAACAAACCGGCCTCATTTCCTGTAATACTGGCAATTCCGTTGGTGACCCTACAAACAATGGTCAGCTCACTGCTGCCGGTAGTGGAGGTGTACCTTTGGATTCATTTACCAATGGAACCGAATCGTATTGGTACGTTTGGAAAAAGAGGGTTGGTCAAGGTACTTTCCAAACCATTCATGGAGAGCAGGCCAGTGTACTTTCTAATATAGGCCCAGGAACCTATTCGGTCAATATTGTGGATAAAAATGGGATTACCATTGGTACTTACGTTAATAATGTACTGGTCAATACCACCGATACTACCATTACCGTAATAGAGCCTCCTTTATTGGAACTCTCCTTAACGAAACAGGATGTGTTTTGCTATCAGGGATCGGATGGGTCTATACAGGCAATCATCAGTGGGGGTACCGCGCCCATTAGCTTACAATGGGATCACGGTCCGGTTACAAATTCTTTGAATGGACTTTCCGAAGGGAATTATAGCGCTATAGCCACAGATGCCAGAGGCTGTTCGGTAAGGGCCAGTATCCAGATTACGGCTCCCCAAGAAGCTTTGGAGGTCGTCTATACCTTTAGGCCCCCTTCTTTTTCAGGGGCAACCGATGGCCGTATTACCGCTTTGATCAGTGGTGGGACTCCAAGAATGGATGGCAGTTATATATACCATTGGCGAGATCCCGATTTGATTTCCATGAATCCGGAGGTGGTTTCCCGTATATTACCGGAAGGCTTCGAGTTGGTATTGGATAATGTAGGAGCTGGGACCTATCTGCTTACCGTGGAAGATGGGTTACATGCCACGGCCATTCAAAAAACCAACTGCACTATAATAAACAGTTCCTTTACCTTGGACGAACCCGATCCCTTGGAAGTCACGGTAGCCATGCAGAACCCCATATCCTGTAATGGGGCCAACGTGTACAACGATCCCGCTGCCGATGGGGTATTGGAGGCCTTCGCTTTGGGAGGAGTGCCCTTGCAGCCTTCGGATAACAATGGTTTGCCCTACTATTATACCTGGAAGAAAGAGGCCAGTCCAGGGGTTTGGACGGTGCTTACTGCACAAACTACCCATGTAGCCTCAGGTCTGGACGCTGGAAACTATGCGGTGAACATCACTGATGCCAACGGTATCATCATAGGGGACTATGTAGATAATGTATTGTCCAAGGCACAGAATGTGGAGTTTGTCTT
The DNA here is from genome assembly GCA_039985375.1 of Flavobacteriaceae bacterium. Classification (GTDB taxonomy): domain Bacteria; phylum Bacteroidota; class Bacteroidia; order Flavobacteriales; family Flavobacteriaceae; genus Flagellimonas. Next base: position 1,008 of record JBDWSS010000079.1, on the reverse strand, counting down.
CAATGAGCCCCCACTATTGGAAATTGCATTGGACAAACAAGATGTGTTCTGTCATAACGGTAGTGATGCCAGCGCTTGGGTGACCATAACAGGGGGAATAACACCCTATACCATATTGTGGGACAATGGCGGTACTACCCCACAGATTGACAACCTTACCGAGGGTACTTATGAGGTCACCGTAATCGATGCCCGAGGTTGCCAGGCCATAGCCAGTGTTGAGGTGGGACAACCCGAGTATCCCTTACAAGTGGAACATGTGGCCTATGCTTACCCAAGTACCGGGGGCGCTTCCGATGGTTGGTTGCGTACCCAGATCAGTGGGGGCACAGCTTTAGAGGATGGGGATTACGCCTATATATGGAAGGATGCCCATGGGAACGATCTTGTTGGAAATACTACAACCTCCATAGTCGATGGAAAATTTGAAATCTATTTGCAAAGACTGTCCAAAGGAAGTTATTTCTTGGTCGTTGAAGATGCCAACTATACCCAGGCCATCACCAAGGAAGGCTGTACGCAAATATTGGAGGCTTTTGTGATTGAAGACCCATTGGAAGCCGTAATCTCGGTCGATGTTCCCATATCCTGTAGCGCTGGAAATCCCTTTGACGACCCTTCATCCGATGGGGTGTTAAAGGTGGTGGTCAGTGGGGGTGTTCCCTTTACAACGGGTCAGCCCTATACCTACGAATGGAAAAAGAGAGCCTCGAATGGTGGTTTAGAAGACCTTGGCCAAGATGCTCCTATAGCGGTAGGCTTGTCCGAGGGGGAATACTTTTTTAACGTGACTGATAGCAAAGGCAGGGTCATTGGAACGTATGATAGCGATCAGTTGTTGGCAAAGACCGATGTCCCATTTGTCTTTAACGGACCGGAACCCATTGAATTGACCTTTTCCACTACGCCCATATCCTGTTCTTCAGGAGCGGACGGAACGGCACAGGTATATATTCAGGGAGGGGTGGCTCCCTATGAGATTGAATGGTCCAATGGCGAAGAAAACGA
>JBDWSS010000078.1:0-14327 GCA_039985375.1 Flavobacteriaceae bacterium | reverse complement strand
ATCAACAAAGAGAGGTTCCATTACATCAGTACAGGCGGTATACGTACCTGCGGATGATTTAACGGATCCGGCTCCTGCTACAACCTTTGCTCACTTGGATGCTACAACAGTACTTTCTCGTAAAATCGCGGAGCTTGGTATTTATCCTGCGGTTGACCCGTTGGATTCTACTTCTAGAATTTTGACTGCTGAAATTTTGGGAAAAGAACATTATGCATGTGCACAACGTGTAAAAGAGTTGTTGCAACGTTATAAAGAGCTTCAAGATATCATCGCCATCCTTGGTATGGAAGAACTTTCTGAAGAAGATAAATTGGCCGTAGGTAGAGCTAGACGTGTTCAGCGTTTTTTATCACAACCATTTCACGTAGCGGAACAGTTTACTGGAATCCCAGGGGTGTTGGTAGATATTAAGGATACTATTAAAGGATTTAATATGATTATGGATGGTGAATTAGATCACCTGCCAGAATCTGCCTTTAACCTTAAGGGAAGCATCCAGGAAGCGATAGAGGCTGGAGAAAAAATGTTGGCTGAAGCGTAAATAAGTTACGAGTTAAGAATGCAGAGTTTATCAGAATTAGGAACTCATAACTCATAACTCATAACTCACACCACTCATAACTTGAAAAAATGTATTTAGAAATTGTATCCCCAGAAGCAACTTTATTCTCAGGTGAGGTAACATCCGTTACAGTACCGGGTATTAATGGCGAATTTCAAATGTTGCAAGATCACGCTCCCATTGTATCCTTGTTACAAAAAGGTGATGTTAAAGTACAAGGAGACATTACAATTGATGAAGATTTTCAAAACAAGTTTACCAAAGGGACCAATGGAGAAACGGTACTTGCGATATCTAGTGGGACTATTGAACTAAAAGACAATAAAGTGATTGTGTTGGCTGATTAGTCATTCTACAAAGCATAAAACGAAAAAGCTGCCTATTTGGCGGCTTTTCTATTTTAACAGAATAAGTGACCACTCTTTTTCTCCAGAGGTATATCTTTTTATTTCGGTAAAACCGATTGCTTTATGCGCCTGGAAAGAACGTTGATTTTTAGCATCGACTTCAGTTATTATGGTGTCAAAACCCGTAGGAAGTTTTTCTTTCATGGTTTTATATAGCCCTCTAAATACACCTTTGCCCCGATATTCTTTTGAGATACAGATTTGACCCATTACCATATAACTGTGATGGGTTTTTAGCAACTTGTTGATTTCTTGGAACATAGATTTTAGCACTTCAATGGAATTACAAAACTTAGGATGCATGCAGAGTGCATACCCAATAACTTTTTCGTGTTCAACAGCAATTATGTGCCCACATGCAGTATTCATTTCTTCCAGAATTCCAAAGGAATGCTCTACTGTTAAAAAACCTTCTTGCTCCTTTTCTGCATTTGAAAGACTTTTTGGAAGATTTTGTTGCTGGAGGGTAAGAATTTGTTGAAGTTCCTGTAAGGTCGATGCTTGTTTGTAGGCTATCATAAACATCAAATTTCAATAAAGATAGTACATTTGAAGCATGGTCAGGTTTCCTAAAAAACTAGCACAAAAATTAGAGAAGAGAAAGGTAGATGATGCACTGCGGGTATTGTCCGAACCCAAAGGCTTGATTGATTTTTCATCAAACGACTATTTGGGATTTTCAAAAAAAACCCAGTTTCATGGTTCAGCTGTAGAATTATTGGAAGAAAGAAAGCTCCATAAAAATGGAGCAACGGGTTCCAGGCTACTTACGGGAAATCATACCTTATACAAGGAATTGGAAGATTTTTTAATAGCCCATCACAGTTCAGAATCAGCTCTGGTATTCAATTCTGGTTACGATGCCAATATTGGGTTTTTTTCATCAGTCCCACAGCGGGGAGATACTGTCCTTTATGACGAATGGGCTCATGCAAGTATTAGGGATGGTATTAAAATGAGTAATGCAAAGGGTTATAAATTTAAACATAACGATATTGATGACCTTAGCGTTCATATTGAACGTAATCAAAATTTGAAAGATTCAGAAATTTACGTTGTTACTGAATCTGTTTTTTCTATGGATGGGGATTCCCCTGATTTGGAAGCGCTGGCAGATTTTTGTACTAAAAAGGATTGCAATTTGATAGTTGATGAAGCTCATGCAACAGGAATCTATGGAAATGGAAGGGATTTGGTTAGTCAATTAGGGCTGGAAGAGAATGTTTTTGCCAGAATCATCACTTTTGGAAAGGCTCTGGGAAATCACGGGGCAGCTATTTTGGGGAGCAATGATTTAAGGACCTACCTAGTCAATTTTGCCAGAAGTTTAATATATACCACGGCGCTTGCACCATATGCAGTGGCTTCAACTTTGGAAGCTTACAAATATTTAGAAAAGGAAGGAAAAAAGGAAGGAAGAAAACTTCAGGAAAACATTCAATATTTTAAACAACAGATTAATCTTTTAAAAATAGAAGGCCGTTTTATTGAAAGTAGTTCGGCAATTCATTGCTTGGTAGTGCCAGGAAATGAAAAAGTAAAAGAAGTAGCAAAATATTTGAATGTTGAAGGGTTTGATGTAAAACCGATTCTTTCCCCAACAGTAAGAATAGGACAGGAACGATTGCGATTTTGTTTGCATTCATACAATACAAAAGAGGAAATATTGCGAATTTTGTCTACAACAAGAAACTTTATAAAGTAATGGCACAAGAATTTCATACCCTTGGCTCTTTTGAATTCCCTGCGGATGTTCAAATCATCAAAGGAAAACTTGAATCTGAAGGCATTTCAGTTTTTCTGAGAGATGAAAATACAATTAACTCAGATCCACTAATTAGTGCCGCTATCGGTGGTGTAAAGCTGCAGGTTTATAGCACGGATAAGGAAAGAGCAAAGGAAATCTATGATGAGGTTCGTAACTATGCCACCGATAATGATGGAAATCTTATTATCTGTCCTAATTGTAACGAAACCAAATCGGAAACCTACTACGCTAGGAATAGTATATTTTATAAACTTTTCCCTTTTTTTGAGCCCAGAAAATATAAGTGTTCCCAGTGTAATTTTATTACCAAGCCATTATCATGAAAGTTCTTATAACCGGTATATCTACTGATGTTGGAAAGACCATTGTGTCTGCAATAGTGGTGGAGGCCCTTCAAGCGGATTACTGGAAACCGGTACAGGCAGGGGACCTGGAACATTCCGATAGCCATAAGGTTGAGAAGTTAATTTCTAATGGGCAAACTAAAATCCACAAGAACAGCTATGCATTGAACACTCCAATGAGTCCACATGCTTCCGCGGCAATAGATGGAATAACCATTAAGATGGATAAAATTAAAGAACCTGAAACGGAAAATAGTCTGGTCATTGAGGGCGCTGGAGGATTGTTGGTGCCGTTAAATGATACCGATACCGTGTTTGATTTGATAAAATCAGAATATAAGGTCATTGTTGTTTCAAGACATTACTTGGGAAGCATTAACCATTCACTTTTAACTATAGAAAAGCTTCAAGAAAAAAATCTTAAGATTGGAATTATTTTCAGTGGTAATGAACACCCGACAACAGAAAGTATTATCTTAAAGAAAACGGGCGTAACTTTTCTTGGGCGTATCAATGAAGAGGAAGTATTTAATAAAGATGTAGTGAAAAAATATGCAAAACAGTTCAGATCGGCCCTTGAGTTATTCTAGCCTTTGGTAAATAAGCCCACGGTCAATGGTTTTGGACAAGGTATAATATTGTTCCAGATAATTGTCCATATAGGTGTTTAGGTCAACCATTCTTCCGTCAAAAGCACTTCTTCCTTTTCTAGTTACAATAGTTTTAGGTTGTAAAACCTCCAAAATATATGACAGTTCTTCCAAGCCTGTTTTCCTGGAGTTTTTCATAAAGGGAAAAAGTTCTTCCCTACCAATACTACTCGGGTGTGTGGCCGCCTTAGTAGGTGGACTTTCATCCAGAAGCCAATACCCAATATGATATTCGGTAAAAAAAATATTCTTAGTATCAATATCGTGCGCCATAATGTATTTGGGGACTTCTATGCCCTCGCCATTGAAAAAAGAACCTTTGTTTATCTTGTTGGAAATTACATTGGCGTATTCTAAATAGGCCTCCATTGGGAGCAGAAGAAACAAGAATGCTACCAGGATTCCATACTTTTTCTTTATTAATGGAAGTTTGCTCAAAGCTATTCCAATCGGGACTAGAATAAAGGGGAATAATTGAATGAGGTAATGACCATTAACTTTTCCCGTCTGCATAAAAGAGAATAAAATACCTATGATAACTATCGCTAGAATTTGCAGTTGATTGGATTTTAAGTCAATAATTTTTGAGATAAATCCGGTAATCAGAAAGCCAAGGACGATAGCAACAAAGGGAAGTGTTTTTACAAAAGAATGCTGTTTTGACCCTGAATAGACCAATGGAGCTTCAAAAACTGCTTGCCACCAGGTTGTGAACTCTCCTTGGAGGTAGTAAGGTAAGGCAGTAAGAAGAATCAGAATAACACACCCTATTCCTAAAGCAATTAACCGTTGAAAGTTATACCAAAAGTGTTTTTTAGTTAAAGTTCCCCAAAATAAATATATACTTATGGCAAGTAATGGATAGGCCATATTCAATTTAGACATCACGGATAAACCAAAAAGCAGGCCAGCGGTAAAATACCAGAATGTACTTTCCTTAGTAAGGATTACATAAATAGCAACTACAAAAAAAAGTATACAAATATGCTCGGACATAACACCTTGGATACTTCCAAACATACTTTGAAAAAGTACACAGAAAATGGCGCACCAAAAACTAACTTTTTTAGATGCAGAACCCCTTGCTATTCCATAAGTAAACAAGGCAGTAATGGCAACCATGAGTGTTCCAAAAAGTCGAATGGCCATAAAACTCTTACCAAAAACGGCAATTATCGATGCAAAAAACAAAAAGGTGATGGGTGGTTTAAGATCCCATAGTTTGGTGTAGGGCAAATAGCCGTCTACCCATGCCTGGGCCATAATTATGAAGGTGCTTTCATCCCTGTCAATGTAATCTCGAAAAAAAAAGGGAAATCGAACAAAAAATGCCACTAAGAATAGTATCAATAAGACCGTTTTCCAGTTTAGGTCCTTGTAATTGGGTGTGATAGCTTGAATAACTTTTTCGAACACTGCTAAGATTGAATTTTTTAGGTTTTAATTACCATCTTTGCAAGATAGATAAATTGAAACGGTTGACTAATCCAGTTGCCTTGAAAAAATTAGCTAATAGAGATAGAGAACACCTTTGGCATCCGCTTACCCAGCATAAAACTTCAGCGCCGCCTTTAGGTATTGTCAAAGCAAAAGGCGCTTTGATTTGGGATGAGGAAGGTAATTCCTATATAGACGGGATAGCTTCTTGGTATACAGCAATGTACGGTCATTGTAATGAGCATATAATTAATGCCTTGACCGAACAAGCGCAACAATTGGATTTTGTAATGTTCAGTGGATTTACCCATCTCCCTGCAGTGGAGCTATCTGAACGCTTGATTGATATTTTACCAAGTAATCAAAAAAAGATTTTCTTCAATGACAATGGGTCTACTGCCGTTGAGGCTGCTATAAAGATGGCTTTGCAATATTATCATAACCGAAACGAAAAGAGGGACACACTTATCGCTTTTGAGAATGGATTCCATGGTGATACGTTTGGAGCAATGAGTGCTTCGGGGCTTTCTTCCTACAATGGGCCTTTTGAAGATTTTTTACTTAAAGTAGAACGCATTCCGGTACCCCAGGAAGATACTGTAGATGACGTATTGGAATTGTTGGAATCAATCATTAAGAACAATACCTGCGCTACATTTATTTTTGAACCTCTCGTTCAGGGCGCAGCTGGAATGAAATTCCATTCCGCAAAAGGTCTTGATGTATTGATCAACAGGTGTCAAAAAGCGGGTATTTTATGTATTGCGGATGAGATTATGACCGGTTTTGGAAAAACTGGAAAAAACTTTGCTTCGGATTATTTGGAGTACAAGCCAGATATTATTTGTTTGAGCAAGGCATTGACTGCAGGAATGTTCCCTTTAAGTATTACCAGTTGTTCCCAAGAAATTTTCGATGCATTTTTAAGTGATAGTGTGTCTAAAGGTTTTTTTCATGCCCATACCTATAGTGCCCATCCTTTAGGATGCGCAACAGCTATTGCAGGTTTAAAGCTTTTGAATTCAAATGAAATTTTGAAAAGGAGGCAATATATAGACGGGGCCCATAGAAAATTTATAGCACAAATTAAAGACCATAAAAAAGTTAAAGAAGCTCGAAGTATAGGTGTTATCCTTGCCATTGATTTAAATCTGGATACCGATCGCTATAGTAAATTACGAGACGAATTGTATGATTTCTTTATGCAAAGAGGTGTAAACCTTCGCCCTCTTGGAAATACCATTTATGTCTTGCCACCTTATGTAATTACCAATGATCAATTGCTACAGATTTATGATTCAATTCGTTCGGCTTTAGATGTATTCTAAAAACAAAATGCTAAGACGGCCTATTTCCATAACCGCTATTTCCTCCATTTCTCCCTTGGGAGGTTCATTGGAAGATATTTGGGAATCCTACCAAAAGAAAGCCCATTGTCTTAAGCAGACAAAGCTTGCTGAACCTCCAATTTGGACAGGACCCTTACCAGAAGCTTTGCAGGAAGAAATAAAGACAATTCGGAACTCGGATAGCAAATATAAAAATCTGGATAACACAGTGCTTTATGCAATTTATGCTTCAAGAAATGCAATCGCAATGGCAGGTTGGGGAGTAGCATCAGATTTTGGAATCAACCTTGGGTCGTCACGCGGGGCTACGGCTTTGTTTGAGGCCTATCATAAAGAATTCTTACAAAAGAATTCAGTATCAACCCCAGCCTCACCAACAACAACCTTGGGAAATGTTTCATCATGGGTGGCCCATGATCTTAAATCAAAAGGCCCTGAAATTTCACATTCCATTACCTGTTCCACAGCGCTGCACGCAATCCTAAATGGAGTGGCCTGGCTTCAGAGCGGGATGACCGATAAATTTCTTGTAGGAGGCAGCGAGGCACCTTTAACTCCATTTACCATTGCCCAGATGAAGGCTTTAAAAATCTATTCCAAAAACTCCGATAAATACCCTTGCAAAGCGCTGGACTTAGACAAGAAGCAAAATTCCATGGTTTTGGGAGAAGCTGCGTCAGTGGCATGTTTGGAAGAAGGGCAAAAAAGTAATGCTTTAGCGCTAATTGAGGGAATTGGATATGCCACAGAACCTCTAGAACATAATATTTCAATTTCAACGGATGCACAGTGTTTTCAAGAGTCCATGAAAATGGCATTAGGTAATGTACAACCTGATGAGGTTGATGTAATTGTGATGCATGCACCCGGGACAATCAAAGGTGATTTATCAGAATATAAGGCCATTGAAAAAGTTTTTTGTAACAAAACACCATTTTTAACTACCAATAAATGGAAAGTAGGACATACTTTTGGAACCTCGGGGATGTTGAGTGTTGAAATGGCTATTTTAATGCTTAAACACCAACAAGTAGTACAAGTCCCATATATTACGTACAACACCATACCACATACAATACAAAAGGTGCTGATAAATGCCGTAGGTTTTGGCGGAAATGCCGTGAGTATTTTGCTTTCTAAAGTAGGATAAATCAATCCTAAAATAGTACCTTCATTAACCAACTAAAAACGATTGAAAATGGAACAATGGTTTGCCGCTTTAACCCTTTTTGAAAAAATTTATTGGCTTGTTGCCTTAATTTCCTCTGCAATATTTGTGGTGCTTATTATCCTTACAATTGTTGGAGGTGATGCAGATGACATGGGAGGTGATGTTGATGCCGAAGTAGATGGTGACAGCGGTATCGGATTTCAATTCCTATCCTTTAAAAATTTAATGGGATTTTTCACAATTTTTGGATGGTCTGGAATTGCTTGTTTAGATGAAGGGCTTTCGAAAGGGCTTACCGTGGGCATTTCTGTATTCTGTGGTCTTTTAATGATGACAGCAATGGCTGCCCTATTCTATTATTTGGCTAAACTCCAAAGCAGTGGAACACTAAAATTAAAAAATGCCCTCAATGAAATTGGGGAAGTGTATTTGACCATTGGAGCGAATCGCTCCAAAATAGGAAAGGTAAGTATAAACGTTCAAGGTACTTTACGAGAGCTGGAGGCCTTAACAGATGAAAAACAAGATCTTGTCCAAAGTAATGTTGTGCGCGTGAAAGAAATTACCGCCAACGGAATATTAATTGTTGAACTTTTAAATAAATAACCAAATGTTACTATTACCTCTACAATTGGGCGGGAGCGCCTCCTTGCTGGCCATTGGTTTTGCAATACTCTTTTTCTTTATCATAATAATATCCTTTATCAGAAGGTATAAAAGATGTCCTTCCGACAGAATCCTGGTTGTTTACGGGAAAGTAGGGTCAGGAAATTCAGCCAAATGTATCCATGGTGGTGCGGCTTTTATTTGGCCTGTAATTCAAGATTATGAGTTTTTGGATTTAACGCCAATTTCAATTGAAGTAGACTTGGCCAATGCGCTGAGTAGGCAGAACATTAGGGTAAATGTACCTTCTCGATTTACTATTGGGATTTCTACTGAACCAGGAGTAATGCAAAATGCCGCGGAGAGATTATTGGGTTTAGGAATGCAAGAAGTGCAAGATTTGGCCAAGGAAATTATTTTCGGTCAGTTGCGTTTAGTGGTAGCCTCTATGGATATTGAAGAAATTAACTCGGACAGGGATAAATTTTTGACCAATATCTCAAAGAGTGTTGAGTCGGAACTAAAGAAAGTAGGTTTAAAACTTATCAACGTAAACATCACCGATATTGTAGACGAGTCTGGTTATATTGAAGCATTGGGTAAAGAAGCGGCTGCACACGCCATCAATGCTGCACGTAAGTCAGTTGCCGAAAAGAACAGAGATGGTTCTATTGGTGAGGCAAATGCGGTACAGGATGAACGAACCCAGGTAGCTGCTGCCAATGCAAAAGCGGTAGAAGGGGAGAATATCGCAAAAATTGATGTTGCAAATTCAGATTCTTTACGAAGACAGCGTGAAGCCGAGGCAGAAAGAACTGCCATTGCTTCTGAGAAAGTACAATCTGCCAAAGCATTGGAGGAATCCTACGCAGCTGAAAAAGATGCAGAAATTGCTAGAGCAGAACGGGAACGTAGTTCACAAATGGCCGATATTGTTGTACCAGCTGAAATAGATAAAAAGAAAGTTGAAATTGACGCTGAGGCCGAAGCTGAAATGATTCGTAGAAAAGCGAAGGGTGAGGCAGATGCCATTCTTTTTAAAGCACAAGCAGAAGCACAAGGAATCTTGGAAGTATTGACCAAACAAGCCGAGGGTCTTGATCGTATTGTGAAAGCCGCGGGAGATAGTCCTAAAGATGCCGTATTATTATTGGTGGCCGATAAATTACCGGAATTGGTTAAAACGCAAGCCGAGGCTATTAAAAATATTAAGATCGATAAAGTAACGGTTTGGGATTCTGGAGCAAAGACCGAAGATGGTAAAAACTCCACGGCCAATTTTATCTCGGGAATGTACAAGTCCGTTCCTCCGTTACAAGAAATGTTCAACATGGCGGGGATGCAACTACCGGAATATTTAAAAGGCAAGGAAGTTGCTGATAATGAGGAGGCTCAGGAAGACACAAAAGATGTAGCGAAGGATAAAAAGGAAAAATAAAACCAATCACAAAAAAAAGACCATGATATCAATCATGGTCTTTTTCTTTTTAATAGGATATAATTACAACTTTTTAGGAATAAGGCCTATTTTTGATTTTGATATTCAAGAAATATGAGTACAATAAGACACAACTGGACCAAAGAAGAAATCCTTGATATTTACAATAAACCTTTGATGGAGTTGCTTTACGATGCTGCTACGATTCATCGTAAAAACCACAACCCAAACACTGTTCAGGTTTCCACCTTACTCTCCATAAAAACAGGAGGTTGTCCCGAAGATTGCGGTTATTGCCCACAAGCGGCACGCTATCATACAGATATTGAAGGAAACGATTTAATGACTGTTTCCCATGTAAAGGCCCAGGCACTTCGTGCAAAAGCATCCGGGAGTTCACGAGTTTGTATGGGAGCAGCATGGCGGAATGTAAAGGATGGGCCAGAATTTGACCAAGTTTTAGAGATGGTGCGTACCATCAATAAATTGGACATGGAAGTTTGTTGTACGCTGGGAATGTTAACGGAGAATCAAGCCAATCGTTTGGCGGAAGCCGGATTGTACGCATACAATCATAATTTGGATACTTCTGAAGATTATTATAAAGATGTAATCTCTACCCGAGCCTTTGAAGATCGTTTGGAAACCATAGACAATGTGCGTAAAAGTAATGTTACTGTTTGTAGTGGTGGTATTATTGGAATGGGCGAACAATTAGAAGATCGTGCTGGGATGCTTGTGGCTTTGGCCTCTTTGAACCCGCAGCCAGAATCGGTGCCCATAAATGCATTGGTTCCAGTTGAAGGTACACCTATGGAAGATATGGAGCCCATATCCATTTGGGAAATGATCAGAATGGTGGCCACAACCAGAATTGTAATGCCCGAAACTCAGGTTAGACTATCCGCAGGAAGAACCGAAATGAGCAGGGAAGGACAAGCAATGTGCTTTTTTGCCGGGGCCAATTCCATATTTGCCGGTGATAAATTATTGACCACACCAAATCCTGATGTAAATGAAGACATGGAAATGTTTAAACTTTTAGGGTTGAATCCGCAAAAACCATTTACGAAAATTTCACAACCAAAAACGGTAGAAGCCGAGGAATCGCAGTTTGCATCATTAGGTGAAAAACCAAAATGGTCGCGTCCAGAGCACACTATTGAACGTAACGAAGAAGCCAAACAAAAAACTAATTTGGTTTCCAAGGAATAGGGCATAAAGTCTATTTAAAAAGCTTTTGTTAATTTAGGTGTTTCAAAATCCTTAAAATTTTGGAACTCAACCTCGAACAAATACCTAGAGTACAAAACCTTTCCAAGAAAGAGTTCATTCGCAAATATTTCAAACCGCAAAAGCCGGTGATTATCGAGCGTTTTGCTGAAGATTGGCCAGCGTACACCAAATGGAGCCTCGATTATATAAAGGAGGTTGCTGGAGAAAAAACAGTCCCACTTTATGATGATAGGCCCGTAAAACACGATGAGGGGTTTAATGAACCCCATGCAAAAATGAAGATGCGGGATTATGTTGACTTGCTTAAAAGCAAGCCCACAAAATATCGTATTTTTCTTTGGAATGTTTTAAAAGAAGTACCAGAACTCCAAAAGGACTTCACCTATCCCAATTTTGGAATGAGATTGATGAAAGGATTGCCCATGTTGTTTTTTGGCGGGAGCAATTCGCATACATTTATGCATTACGATATTGATTTGGCCAACATTTTTCATTTTCAATTTGAAGGGGAAAAACAATGCATTCTTTTTCCACAATCAGAAACTAAGTTTTTATATAAGATTCCACATTCCTTGATAACTAGGGAAGATATTGATTTTGTAAATCCCGATTTTGAGAAATGGCCCGCTTTGCAATATGCCAAAGGGCATGTAGCCAACTTGAAGCATGGAGATGCGCTATACATACCTGAAGGGTTCTGGCACCATATGAAATATAAAACACCTGGTTTTTCCATGAGCCTTCGTGCCATTGCCCGTAAACCCAAAAATTTTGGAAAAGCGGTTTACAATATCCTTTTTATGCGGCATTTTGATAACCTGATGCGCAAAATAAACGGCCAGAAATGGATAGATTGGAAAAATAAAAAGGCAGTTTCACGAACACAGACCCTATTGCTGCAAAAATAATCCTTGGGTTTATTTTAAATAAGTTCCTTTAATTTTTCATAGACCAGATTGCTTTCCCAACCTCGGTACAGTAGATAATCGGCCAACTTTTTCCGTTTCCTTTGCGGATTGGTTTCCTTAATTTGAGTTAATCTTTTTAATGCAAGTTCATTTAAGGTAGTATAATAATCTTCTTCATTTATTTCGGCCAATGCAATTTTTATATTGAATCTGGAAATTTGACGTTGTTTCAATTCATTTGTAATTCGATTTTTCCCCCATTTTTTTATGGAAAATTTTCCTCGGGCAAAACTCTTTGCAAATCGTTCTTCGTTTAGATAATTTTCTTTTATCAGATGGGAAATAATTTGGTCAATTGCTTCTGGAATCATTCGCATTGCCCTTAATTTATCATGTACTTCCCTATGGCAACGTTCCTGATAGGCACAGTAGCTTTCCAATTTTTTGGTAGCTTCGGTTACACTATGGGCCTTATGTACAATCATATTCGGTTGGGGCTAAGCGTTTTTTCTGGAATCAAGCTCAGTCCGCATAAGTTTGGCCTGCTTCAAATTGATGATAGCAATAAAAGCTGAAATCACCGTGACCATTAAAAGAGGAAGGGAAGAACTGTTTTTTTTGAAAAGGAAGAGATATAGCACTGTGAGTAAAAGTACAATTGAAGTTCCAATCAACATGCCAACAATCGTTTTGATGGTTTTTATGTTTTGCTTCAATTCAACGGATGATCGAGACTTTATGTTGTTGTTCTTCATTTTATGGTGGGTCTCACTAAATGTTTCGTATTCCAAGATACTAAAAACAAAAAAAGCGACCCCATTACTGAAGTCGCTTTGTATTATCAAATTACCTTTCCGTCTTTATTTTTAAAACGGTACTCAAGGTATGTATAAGCATCCCTAGGCTGAATTTTAATCCATTTTTTATATTCCAAGAACCACTTAAATTGTGGTGATTGGAAGCCTTTGGTAAGATAAGCGGCAATAAAGGGGTGTATGTTCAAAATAATACCATTGTCCTTTTGGTTGCCTTTCATTATTCGCTCTAAATCTACGTTGATCTTATCAATCAAAACTATCGGAGCTTCCACTTCGGTACCTGTACCGTTCGGATTTTCTTCACTTGTTTTGATGTTCATTTCTGGACGCACCCTTTGTCTTGTAATTTGGACCAAACCAAATTTACTGGGAGGCAAAATTTTATGCTTTGCCCGATCGTCCTTCATTTCATCTCTTAAATGATCAAATAATTTTCTTCTATGATCACCTTTGATCATGTCAATGAAATCTATTACAATAATTCCACCCATATCACGCAGTCTCAGCTGCCGTGCAATTTCGGATGCTGCCAAGAGGTTTACTTCCAGTGCTGTGTCTTCTTGGTTTTTAGCCTTGTTGGAACGGTTTCCGCTGTTCACATCAATTACATGAAGTGCTTCTGTATGTTCTATTATAAGGTAAGCCCCTTTACTCATTGAGGCAGTACGACCAAAAGAAGTTTTTATTTGACGCTCGATCCCAAATTTCTCAAAAATTGGGGATGCGCCAGAATACTGTTTTACAATGGACTCCTTTTGGGGTGCGATTTCATGTAAATAATCCTTGATTTGATTATAAAGTGTATCATCATCAACATGTATTCCTGTAAAGGAATCGTTGAAAACGTCGCGCAGTATTGAGGAGGCTCTATTGAGCTCAATCAATACTTTGGACGGATGAGGTGCTTTTTGCAATTTCTTGCTCATTGTTATCCATTTGGATGACAAATTCTGAAGATCTTTATCCAGTTCTGCAACTTTCTTGCCTTCTGCAACGGTACGTATAATAACACCAAATCCTTTTGGCTTAATACTCTTTACAAGACGTATAAGACGGTCTTTTTCCTCCTTGCTTCCTATCTTTTGTGATACCGAAACACGGTCAGAAAATGGAACCATAACCAAGTAGCGCCCCGCTATTGAAAGCTCTGAACTAATTCTTGGTCCTTTGGTGGAAATGGGTTCTTTTACAATTTGTACCAATAATGACTGATTGGACTTAATAACTTCGTTAATACTGCCATTCTTGTCTATATCTTTTTCAAATGGAAAATTTTTAAGGGAATAGTCTTTTAACTTTCCCGTTCTTACTTTTTTAATGAATTTCAACATGGAAGACAATTGCGGGCCAAGGTCATGATAGTGCAGGAATGCATCTTTTTCATAACCTACGTTTACGAATGCCGCATTAAGGCCGGTGACGGGTTTTCTTATCTTGGCTAGGAAGATATCCCCAACGGAAAAGTTGTTGTCGTCCTCATCTTTGTGTAATTCTATTAGTTTTCCATCCTTTAGTAAGGCAAAATCGACTGCATCAGGACTAGATCTAACAATTAATTCTCTATTCACCTGAATCGATTTTAATTTATCCCGCTTAGGTATTATTGGGATAAATGATTAAACAATATATA
>JBDWSS010000077.1:0-41817 GCA_039985375.1 Flavobacteriaceae bacterium | reverse complement strand
CATATATTTTTCCTAAGAATCAGTATTTTATTACCTCAACCTACCCCATAGAAAATCTCGGTTTAAAGACACAATTGAGTCTAGAAATAGCAGGTGATGAGTCCATACTTTTAAAGCCGGAGAAATGGGATTCAGGAATTGTATATAGACCATTAATTTTTGATGGTGAGCAATTTAACTACAAAGTGTGGTTTACCAACGCATTACTTGGAACAAGTGATTTTAACAGACTTCCAAACTCCACTTTTTTAAAGGGTTCTTTAAGACCATTGGTCAATATAGAGAAGGATAAGCTTAATTCTTATGTTTTCCCGGATAATTTGAAAATTACACAACAACATTTTAAGACCACCACAAAGGTTTCAATAACCCATAGGAATCTGAAATCCTTGGAGATAAACTTTAAACATTACAGTACGCTGGTAGGGAGGTATGACAACTATCTCTTTTTTTCGGAAATAGGTTCCAAGGAAAACAACCTATTGACCATTTACAACATTAATGAGGACAAAGTTGTCCTTTCCAATAATATGGCTAAAGCTATGATTCAAGAAGATACGTTGATATTTGCTGTTTTCAATAAAGCAAAAGGGAAGTATCCAATTGAAAACACCAATTACAATCCAGGCTTAAGAACCTTCCCTGGTTACCATACTTTTTACAAACTATACTATGTTGGCCAAAACCCACTACTGCTACCTATAAATCAAAAGCGTAATACGTTGTAACCTGCAATTTGCGTACTGTACATAAAATATCATTTAAGCCAAAACGTTTAGTTTACAAGTAAAACCTAAAACGTAATCTGCTATAATGAATACGATCAGAGGCCGAGTATTAATTGCTTTTTTTGTGCTGTTCATTCTTCTTGGCCCTTTCTTGATTTTCGCATTTAACAGTTTAAAGAAGATAGGGAAAGCGTAGCCGTTTTTGACGGGAATAGATTGAAAGCGGACAACGAATTTTTCATATCCTTGATTTTGATACAAAATTAGACTCCTTTTACCTTCAAAAGTCTACCAAACCCCTGAACAGATACCATGGCCACATAGAAAATTCCAGAAAAGCACTTGGAGAGGTGAAGCTGGCCAAAAGTAACGCGAATAGCACCATTGATAGAAGATTGGATAGAATAGCAAAAGATTTGGATAGTTTAAATTCTAAGGTTATTCAGGTAATAGCGCTTATTCAGCAAAAAGGTTTTAGGAATTTTGGAACTATCGGGGGAATGAGGTTTCATATCCACAAACTGGAGAAAAAATCCCAAGGTATTAGTTTGGCATAAATTCTTAAAGACGATAAGGATAAACTGGAAGATGAAGAAAAACAGGTTTTTATAAAATATATTTCTGATGCTTCCCAAAACCTACAACTATTGCTGGATAATTTGCTTAACTGGGCCAAGACCCAAATGAACGACCACGATGTTGCAAAGAGGTTATTCAACATTAATAATGTCATCAAAAAGAATGTAGCCCTTTTTAAAGAGAATGCTATGAAGAAAAACATTGAACTCAATCAGAATCCTAAAGAAGTTCCGAATGTATATGCGGATAAAAATATGATCGACTTTGTAATTCGAAATTTGCTGTCCAATGCCTTAAAGTTTACGCAGAGCGGTGACACCATTACCCTTGATGTGGTTAAACATACAAATCAATTGGAAATTCAGGTAAGGGACAGCGGTATAGGAATGAGTGCCGAACAAATTGAATCCCTTCTAAAATCAACTGAGGAGAACTTTACTACCCGAGGAACGGACAATGAAGAAGGAACTGGCTTGGGATTCGCTATTTGCAAGGGTTTTATCAAGCGAAATGGTGGCACAATTCAGATAGAATCTGAAGTAGCAAAGGGAAGTGTATTTTCTTTTACCATTCCAACCAATCTTACACGGGACAGCATTCGCAAAGTTTCCTAGTCTTTACCCCTCTAAAACTTCAAGCTTGGCAAACCTGAGCAGTAATTTTTTGATATCCCCTTTATCAAATTTAATCTCGGCTTTTTTATCATTGCCCACGCCTTCAATCTTTAAAACCCTTCCTTTACCAAAACGGGTATGGTTCACCAAAGAACCCTCAGATAAATTGGAATCTATGGTATTCGTGTTCTGTGCCGGAGAGGATAACTGGGGCTTTAATTTTCTGAGTTTTCGCAATTGGTTCTCGTTGGGTTTTTGAACGCTCGGAGGTGTTCCATTCTTAGGTTTTATTTGTCTTAGCTTGCTCTTATCAACCTCGCCAAAAATATTGGCATCGATCATAGATTTATACCGATACCCATCATTGACCGGAGTAAGGTTTTCAACATATTGCTCCTCAATTTCTTCCAAGAACCTACTTGGTTCGGCATCTATCAATTTTCCCCAGCGGTATCTATTTTGAGTATAGGTTAGGAATGCTTGTTTTTCTGCTCTTGTCAGCGCCACATAAAAAAGTCTGCGTTCTTCCTCCAACTCACTCCGCGTATTCATGCTCATGGCGGAGGGAAAAAGATCTTCTTCCATCCCAACCACATATACATATGGGAACTCTAATCCTTTTGCTAAGTGAATGGTCATTAAAGCAACCCGATCGTCATCACCGGTATCTTTGTCCATGTCTGTTGCCAAAGCCACATCTTCTAAGAACTCGGATAATCCTCCAGTGGCGTCGGCAATTTCTTTTTGTCCCTCAACAAAATCCTTTATTCCGTTCAAGAGTTCTTCAATGTTCTCCATTCTGGCTATGCCCTCCGGAGTACCGTCTTTTTTGAACTCCAGCAACAGCCCTGTCTTTTTGGCAACATGCTCTGCAAGGGTAAAAGCATCGGAACTTTCATTCATAATCTGAAAGCTCTTGATCATCGTTACAAAATCCCCCAACTTTCGTTTGGTTCCTGTATTGATTTTCAAATCAATTTTTTCCAAATGTGCTATCACTTCAAAAATGGAACGTCCATAATGGTTGGCCGCAACAATTAATTTATCAATGGTAGTTTGACCAATACCCCGTGCAGGAAAATTGATGACCCGTTTTAAAGCTTCCTCATCCTGCGGGTTTATAATCATACGTAAATACGCCAAAACATCTTTAATTTCTTTCCGTTGATAAAAGGAAAGTCCACCATAAATTCGATATGGGATATCACGTTTACGAAGAGCATCTTCAATAGCCCGAGATTGTGAATTGGTACGATACAGGACTGCAAACTCCCCATCCCCCATTTGCTGTTGCATTTTATTTTCGAAAATGGAACTGGCCACATACCTTCCTTCCTCTGCATCTGTTATGCTTCGATGTATTTTTATCTTATTACCTTCATCGTTGGAGGTCCAAACTACCTTTTCTAACTGATTTTTATTCTTTGCAATAATCGAATTGGCAGCATTTACAATATTTTTTGTAGAACGATAGTTCTGCTCCAAGCGATACATACCCACATTATCATAATCCTTTTGAAAATTGAGAATATTACTAATGTTAGCCCCTCTAAAAGAATAAATACTTTGGGCATCATCACCCACTACACATATGTTTTGGTATCGGTCCGAAAGTGCCTTTACAATTAGATATTGCGAATGATTGGTATCCTGATACTCATCAACCAAAATATACCTAAACCTATCTTGATACTTCATCAAGACCTCTGGAAAACGTGTTAAAAGCTCGTTGGTACGTAATAGAAGGTCATCAAAATCCATAGCGCCAGCCTTAAAGCAACGGTCCACGTAGTTTTGATAGATTTCCCCAAGCCTAGGTCTTTTGGCCATAGCATCGGCTTCCACCAATTCAGGGTTTTGGAAATATGCTTTTACTGTAATTAAACTGTTTTTATACGAGGATATCCTATTCTGAATTTGCTTGTACTTGTAAATATCCTTATCAAGCCCCATTTCTTTAATGATTGAAGCAATCAAACGTTGAGAATCTTGGGTATCATAAATCGTAAAATTGCTTGGATACCCTAATTTATCGCCATCAAAACGCAGGAGCTTAGCAAATACGGAATGAAAAGTTCCCATCCATAAGTTTTTCGTTTCCGAGCTCCCGGCAATAAGGGCAATCCGCTTTTTCATTTCCCGAGCGGCCTTATTTGTAAAGGTCAGGGCCAGGATATTAAAAGAATCTACTCCTTGCTCCATTAAATGTGCTATCCTGTAGGTAAGCACACGGGTCTTTCCAGAGCCTGCACCGGCAATTACCATCAGAGGGCCATCCTTGTGCAACACCGGATCGCGTTGCGCATCATTTAATTCATCCAAAAAAGTACTCAAACAATAGGCTTTAATAAAAAGTAAAGGTGAAATTAGGCAATATTGGTTTTACGCTAAAATCATCCTGTAAATACTTACTAACAGAAAATTAGTTTTAATCTGAATTTGAATATATTTAGGAACTAAATTTCAATATCCATGAAATATACCTGCAATTTCCTTTTATTTTTTAGTCTGATTTGTATTGGCGGATATTCGCAGGAGAAAACTGCCGGTCCTGTAATTAAGGATTATGGTCCAGTATGGTTTATTGAAAATACGGATTTTAAGACAGATACAGAAGCTCATTTCAAAGTGGTATTTGATATTATGGACAGTCCAGAATCGCATAAAGAAATTAACCGCAGCATTGAAACTGCAGCACGATTTCTAAACATGCATGTGCAGGGCGGGGTTCCAAAGTCACAACTCAAAGTAGCTTTGGTAATCCATGGTAAGGCTGCCAAGGATATTATTGAAAACACGGGTTATCAATCCAGGTATGGTACTGTCAACCCAAATTACAACATGGTAAAAGAATTAATGGATGCAGGTGTTGAGGTTATTTTATGCGGACAGTCCTCAAAATCAAGAAATTTACCAAAACAGGAATTGATTCCAGGTGTTCAAATTTCCCTTTCCGCAATGACTGCGCTGATCCAATTACAAAACAATGGCTATCGGCTTATTAAGTTTTAACAACATATTGATTTCCTTAATATTGAAAAATTAGCATGGAACCACTTTTTGATTTTTTAACCAGCATTCCTTGGTGGCTCTGGATTCTTACCGTCCTTGTTTTAGTTGGGATTTGGGATATATTCCTTCAAAAAAAGCATACCATAAACCACAATTTTCCCATAGTTGGTCATTTAAGGTATTGGTTGGAAAGTATTGGCCCCGAAATGAGACAATATTTTGTAGCGAACAACAGGGAAGAACTCCCATTCAACCGCATTGAACGAGGTTGGATTTATGCCTCGGCCAAAAAGGAAAACAATTATGAAGGGTTTGGTACTGATAGGGATATTTATGCACATCAACATATTTTTGTAAAAAATGCCATGATTGGGTATCAAATGCCTAAAGGGCATCCCAATATTGAAAATCCATATTTTTTACCTTGTGCCAAAGTTATTGGAGCCTATAACAAGCGGAAAAAGCCATATCGTCCCGCCTCGGTAATCAACATTTCGGCCATGAGCTTTGGATCACTCTCGGCCGCAGCGGTGAAGGCGATGAACAATGGTGTAGCAAAAAGTGGCGCTTATCACAACACCGGGGAGGGCGGACTATCACCCTATCACAAACAAGGCGGGGATGTTATTTTTCATTTTGGCACAGGATATTTTGGTGTCCGATCAAGTGACGGCAATTTCTCAATGGAAAAAATGAAGATTCTGGTCGATGAGAATCCATGTATCAAAGCCATTGAAATAAAACTATCCCAAGGTGCAAAACCTGGAAAAGGAGGTGTGCTGCCTGGTGCCAAGATCACTCCTGAAATTGCTGGGATACGTGGGGTGGAGATTGGGAAAGATGTCCTCTCCCCCGCCACGCATAAAGCTTTTAATTCTATTCCTGAGCTTTTAGATTTAATCGAATCAATTGCCAATGAAACAGGATTACCCGTGGGGATTAAGGCTGCGATAGGAAAATTGGATCAGTGGAAAGAATTGACAGATTTGATGAAAAAGTCGGGCAAGGGACCAGATTTTATTACCGTTGATGGTGGTGAAGGAGGAACTGGAGCAGCTCCACCTAGTTTTGCCGATCATGTTTCATTGCCCTGGGTCTATGGATTTGCATCCGTCTATAAAATTTTCAAAGAAAAAGATTTAGCGGACCGTATCGTTTTTATAGGAAGTGGGAAATTGGGTTTTCCAGCCAAAGCCGCAATGGCTTTTTCCATGGGAATTGATTGTATAAATGTGGCCAGGGAAGCAATGATGAGTATAGGCTGTATTCAAGCCCAAATATGTCATACGAATAGATGTCCGGCCGGTGTAGCTACACAAAGCAAATGGCTACAAAACGGGATAAACGTTCCCTTAAAATCCGATAGGTTGGCTCAATACTTTAGAACTTTTAGAAAAGAGTTTTTAGAAGTTACACATGCTGCGGGTTATGAACATCCTTGCCAATTTACCATGAACGATATTCAGGTAAATGTGGATGATGACTATCTGAGCAGTGACTTGGAAACCGTTTACAAATACAAAAAAACTGAAGTCCCTTTTACCTCGGTACAGGAATTTTATGATTGCAATTTTCTAGGTGGAAAAACCAATGTAAAAAAAACATCCTAATTTTGATTTAATTATTATTTAAAACCAAATAGTACTCACACATGAAAAAACTATTACCTACGCTATGTTTTTTGATTTTAACCACTATGAGCTTTTCACAAAAGAAAAGTGAGCTCTTGGCGCAAATTGAGGACTTAAAAACTGAAAAAAGTGATGTTGAACAGGAATTGGCCAAGGCCAAGCGAGAAGTTTCATCCAGCAAAGCAACGGCTGAAACCTTTGAAAATGAAAATGCAGGTTTGCGTGATGCCAATGCTACTTTGTTAAAAAATTTGAGCAGTTTCTCAGAGCTTTCAAAAAAGAACAGTGAAAATGTTAATGCCACCTTGGCTGCATTGGATCGAAAGGAAAAACAACTGAGTGGAATTTCGGACATGATAGCTTCCAGTGACTCTACTTCCATTGTATTGTTAACACAGATAAAACAGACCATGGGTGAAAATGCAAATGCCAATATATCAGATGGCGCAGTAGTACTCTCAAAGGGTTTGACTGCCTTATTTGGTTCTGACACTGGAATTGAGCTCACAGAAGAAGGCAAAAGTTGGCTCGCTCAAATAGCAAAAGTGTTGCTAGCAAGTCCTAACCTTAAGGCGCAGGTAGAGGGGCTAAACATGACAGGTGAATTTGGAATTACCTACAATCAAGCAGTTGCCGTTACCAAAGAGTTGGTAGTTGCCTTGGGTATCCCTAGCAGCAGCGTGGGGATTTCTGCAAAAGACGGTAATTTCAAGGAGGGCATAAACATTAGTTTTCAACCCGACTACAAGGAGTTTTATGACAAAGCAAAGGGAAGTCTAAAAACCAACTAAACAGTAGAAATTCATCTTCAATACTTTTTAATGTTTTAGTGCGTTTTAATTTTTATAAAATCAAAAACCAAACTATATCATGAGTGGAGATAATATCTTTCAACTTTTTGCTTTCTTATTGCCTGCAGTAGTTACAGGTGCTGTTGCTTTTTATTTCTTTAGGTTACATACTAAAAACGAGGACGGACGCAGACGTTTCTTATTGCATAAAGATTCTCAAAAAGACACCTTGCCCATTCGACTACAGGCGTATGAAAGAATGGTCTTGTTTTTGGAACGTATCTCAATAAATAGTTTGGTGGTTCGTGTATCTCCAAAAAGCAAAGACAAAACTGAGTACGAAAACCTGCTGATAAAACAGGTGGAAACTGAGTTTGACCATAACTTGTCCCAACAAATCTATATGTCTGAAGAATGTTGGAATATTATTAAAGCGGCAAAAAATGCCACTATTCAGATAATTCGTTCCGCAGGAATGAGCGAAACAGATTCTCCAGATAAATTAAGGGAAGATATTTTAAACCAAACCATGGAAAAACAATCTCCTTCTGCAACTGCCCTTGCATTTGTAAAGAACGAAGTAGGAGATTTGTGGTAATTACCTATCCTGATGTTCAGGGTCTATAGGGCTGGTTTCCTCGTTCTTATTTTTTGCATATAAATACCCTCTTTTCCACCAAAGCGTCATGCGGGATTTATTGAAAATCAATGAGTTTGTGGTCAATACTGTTGGTGTATAGTAAAAATTAATTATAGCATCTTTTTGATTGGCTACCAATTTTCCTATCCTGATATTTTGATTCTCAATCCGATCTAATGTAAAATCAAAGATTGTGGTCATTAATTCAAAAGGGTTTCTGGAATGCATGCGGTTTAGATAGTTTACCTCTGTATGCAAAACGACCACATCCACTTCCGTTGCCCCTCGTTTTAAGGCCTCCTCAATGGGCACCAAACTTCCCAATCCTCCATCGGCATATTCGCAACCATTTCGTTTTACCAAACTCATAAATGGAGCATAGTTGGATGAAATCCAGATCCAATCACAAAATTCATCATAAGTACAATCATTTACCGATTTATACTCCACTTGATTTAAGGATAAATTGGATACGGTAACCACAACATCCGTTAAACCCTGTTTTAATTCATTGAATTCATCTGGAGTTATTGACTCTCGAATTAGATGTCTTAAATTTTCACTCTCACCAAAGGTCTTTTTCCCTTTGATAAAATTCTTTACAACATTCCAATGATTAATGGCAATGACCTCTACCCCATGTTTTTTCTTGACAACAAAGGGACAGCTACTAAAAATGCTCTTTTGATTTACAGAGGAGTATATCCGCTTTATTTTGTCCAATTTATTCAGTGCTAAATGGGATATGAGCAAACTTCCCGTAGAAGTTCCAACAAACAAATCGTATTTGTGATTGGCCTCTTGTATTAAAAACTGGGCAACTCCACCCGCAAAGGCTCCTTTGCTCCCACCTCCAGAAATAACCAATGCTCTCATTTACCCAATGCTTTATCTAAATATTGTTTTCCCTGTTGATTTAAAGAAGAGTAAATATCTTTAATTCGGGCTACATTTTCTTCTCCTTTTAAAAATTCTTTTAAAATTTTCCTGGAAGATTTTTTAAAATGCCATACATGATGGCTACATGCTTCAATCAAATTTTTAAGGGTTGAGTCGTTAAAACCTCCTATGTTTTTTAGATATTGAAATGCCAAAAGTCGCACCTCAAAATGATGTTCTAAACCAGTGTAACCACTTAATTCATTAAAATATGTTGGTTTTAATCCAATATTATACTCCGGACTCACCAATGCCAGTGTCAACCAAAGTAAACGTACATTTTTATTGGGCATTCCAATAACTTCAGAGGTTTCATTCAAATACTTGTTCTGACTATCGGGGAAATCTGTCCATAATCTATACAGTGCTGATTCTACTGTTGCATAACTTTTATCCGCTAGTAGCTTTTCATATTCCAGTTGAATTTCCAAAGGTATTTGCTGTAATGAAAAAGCAACTGCCTGCCTTACTTTTAAACCATCATTTTTAAGTATTTGGCCTAAAAAATCTACTGAAAAAGTATTTCCATAGTCCAAAACCAGTTGTTTTTTTAAATAATCAGATTCCAGTTTGCTCCAATCATTCTTTAGAACGGCTTCCGCTGAAGTCAAATTTTCTCCAATTCGACCTTTAAAATCAAAATATGTTTTGATAGAAGTGCTCTTCGCAATCAAATATTCCTTGACCCTTTCAAATGGAAACTCAGATTCTTGTAGCCAAGTAGTATCAAAATCTGAAAGCTCCATTCCGGATGCTTTCTCCATCTCCCACATAAAATCGAAGATGGTAACATTTTGATAGGCATATTTGTTCAGGTAATTCTTAATACCTTCCTTAAAATTGCCGTCCCCTACCCGTTCTCGTAACATTACCAGAGCCCAAGCTCCTTTTTCATAGAACGTTAAACTCCCAGCACTTGCGTTCGTCAGCGCTTCTCCATTGCCTTCACCGGAAAAGTTATCCAGTGATTGGGCCGTTTCCAATAAGCGCCAATAAAAATAGTCTTCGCCAAAAATTTCCTTCTCTGCCAGATATGCATAATAGGTAGCAAAACCTTCATGCAACCAATGATGTTCCCCACTTTGTTCCGTCACCAGATTTCCAAACCATTGATGTGCCAGTTCATGTGCATTTACGTTTACATAGTTTTTATCAGCAAAAGCAATGGAATCTACCATATAAGTGTTGGAAAAGGTAGTAGCTCCAGTATTTTCCATCCCAGCATATAAAAAATCCTGTACCGGAACCTGCTTGTAATTCTGCCAAGGATAAGGAACGTCAATTTCTTTTTCCAGAAAATCAAAAATTCTCTTGGTATATCTATAGGTTGGCTCAACTTTTAAACTGTCCTTTGGCTCATAGTACAATTCAATTGGAATGCCTGAGGCCGACTTAATTGTTTTTTTTTCAAAATCTCCCATTGCAAAACTCAACAAATAACTACTCATAGGTTTTTGCATATTAAAAGATGTAATCACTCCCCCTTTGTGGTTACCTTTTACTTCTGAAAGCTTTCCGTTTGAAACAAGTTGGCCCCATACTGGAAATGATATATTCAAATCAAACTCAACTTTCTCATTCATATCATCAAAACTGGGTAGCCAATGACTTGTATATTTTCCTTGTCCCTGGGTCCAGATTTGATTGTTTGACGGATCGTCGTCATTCCATCCTAAAAAATATACCGTTTGTTTTGGTTTACAGGAATACGTCAATACTACAAAATGTGTATCTCCCTTTTTAAATTTATTGCCAATGGAAATGGTTTTTCCATCATTTGTAAACTTCACCTTTTCTAAGTCCAACAAAACAGATGAAAAATCCATATTTATCGCATCCAAAAATATTGAGTCCACGTCCTTTAAGACCTGAAATTCATATCTAACCGTACCTTTAACCTGCTTTTCCTTTGGAAATGGTTCAATATGGGCTTCTGCATGTATAAAATCTACTTTATCTTGAATTTGTGAGCACAATAGCTGTCCAAAAAATAAAAAAAGAAGAATAGGGCTTAGCTTCATGGTTTCTAAATAGCAAAAGTCTTTCCAAATTACATATTTTAGTTCGATGAATCCCAATTTTCTACAAACTCCTATTCCATATCTTAAAGGTGTTGGCCCAAACAGGGCCGAAACGCTAGGTACAGAATTGGGTATTCAAACCTATCAAGACTTATTACATCTGTTTCCAAACCGATATCTGGACAAAACACAGTATTATAAAATCAATCAATTACGATCCAGTGGAGCGGACGTTCAAGTCGTTGGTAAAATTGTGCATATTAAGACCGTTGAGCAAAAGCGTGGAAAGCGTTTGGTAGCCAGTTTTGTTGATGAAACTGGACAAATGGAATTGGTTTGGTTTCGTGGGCACAAATGGATACGGGAGAACCTTAAACTCAATGAACCTTATGTAGTATTTGGCAAAACTACCCGCTATGGGAGCGTTTTTTCCATGCCGCATCCGGAAATGGAATTGCTGTCGGAGCATCAAAAAGGTTTAAAAGTTGCCATGCAACCT
Source organism: Flavobacteriaceae bacterium (assembly GCA_039985375.1). Taxonomy (GTDB): domain Bacteria; phylum Bacteroidota; class Bacteroidia; order Flavobacteriales; family Flavobacteriaceae; genus Flagellimonas. The sequence continues at coordinate 30,363 of JBDWSS010000077.1, read as the reverse complement.
ATTTATCCTTCAACGGAAAAACTCAGTGCCAAAGGCATGACCAATCGCGTAATTGGTAAAATGATGCAGCAATTGTTTTTGGAAACTAAAGGGCAATTTCCAGAATCCTTGTCCGCTGATATTTTAGGGGAGTTAAAATTAATTTCAAAAAGTGAGGCGCTGTTCAATATCCATTTTCCAAAGAATCAGGAATTGTTGGCAAAAGCGCAATTTCGGTTAAAGTTTGAGGAGCTATTTTATGTACAACTCCAATTAATTTCCAAAAAGCTTATTCGAAAACAAAAAATAAAAGGTCTTCCTTTTGAAAGCGTAGGTGAAAAGTTCAATATCTTCTTCAAAAATCATCTCCCTTTCGAATTGACCAATGCCCAAAAAAAGGTAATCAAGGAAATAAGAAACGATATGGGCAGCAATGCCCAAATGAACCGGTTGTTGCAAGGGGATGTTGGTTCCGGAAAAACTATAGTGGCACTCATGTGCATGCTTTTGGCCATTGACAATGGTTATCAGACTTGTTTGATGGCACCCACGGAAATTTTGGCCAATCAACATTATAACGGGTTAAAAGAATTACTGGGTGAAATGGAAATAAATATTTCATTGTTGACCGGCTCCACTAAAAAGTCAACCCGAACTCAAATCCATGAACAATTGGAGCATGGGGAATTGCACATATTGGTGGGAACACATGCCGTTTTAGAAGATAAGGTACAGTTTAACAACCTGGGATTGGCTGTCATAGATGAACAACATCGATTTGGTGTAGCCCAACGTTCAAAACTATGGCATAAAAACGAAGTACCCCCGCACATTTTAGTGATGACCGCTACACCCATTCCACGCACTTTGGCCATGAGCTTGTATGGAGATCTTGACATTTCGGTAATTGACGAACTCCCTCCAGGACGTAAACCCATTAAAACAGTCCATCGATTTGACAGCAACAGATTAAAAGTCTTTCAGTTTATAAGGGACGAGATAAAAAAAGGAAGGCAAATCTATATGGTATACCCTTTAATTCAGGAATCTGAAGTGTTGGACTACAAAGATTTAATGGATGGGTATGAAAGTATAACTAGAGATTTTCCCTCACCAAATTATCAAATTTCCATTGTTCATGGAAAAATGAAACCCAAGGACAAGGATTACGAAATGGAACGCTTTGTAAAAGGTGAGACTCAAATTATGGTAGCAACAACCGTAATCGAAGTTGGGGTCAATATCCCCAATGCTTCCGTAATGATCATTGAAAGCGCGGAACGATTTGGACTATCGCAATTGCACCAGCTACGCGGCCGTGTAGGTAGAGGTTCGGAACAGAGTTTTTGCATTTTAATGACCAGTCATAAACTGTCTGAAGACGCCAAAACACGCTTGCAGACCATGGTGCGGACCAATGACGGTTTTGATATTGCCGAAGTGGATTTAAAGCTTCGTGGCCCCGGAGATCTAATGGGCACACAACAAAGCGGGCTACTAAACTTAAAAATTGCAGATATTGTAAAGGACAATCAAATCCTGAAAACCGCAAGATATTATGCCATACAATTATTGAAAGATGACCCAAAAATGGAAAAAGAAGAAAATAAATCCATTCTTATAGCGTACACAAAAATGATGAAGCAATCATCAATATGGAATTATATAAGCTAAAAATGCCCGGCTTTTGCCGGGCATTTCTCATTGGAATCTTCAAAAAATATGGTTTAGTTGATTGATTCTCCTTTTTCGGCTTTAGCAATGTTTGCCGCAACCCTATCCTTATTGGCCTGTGCTGGCGCATTTTCCAGCGCTATTTTTAAATGTTTTAGCGTAGACTTATTATCACCCAAAGCTGAGTATCCTCTTGCCAGTCCATAATGTACAGGCCAAGTATCCTTGTTGTACTTAACGTTCCATTTAAAGATTTCAAGTGCTTCGCTTGTTTTTCCTTGCCCTATTAATTGTCTACCATATCCGTGTACTTGAAAAACGGTTCCCAATGGCAAAGCTTCTTGCATCAAAGCCTCCGCTTCTTCATTTTTCCCTTTCTTAGCCAAGATCTGAGACTTAATACGTAGGTTGTTAAAAGTTTTCTGGCTAAAAAACTGGCCTGCAATCGCGGCATCTACCCAACCTAGGGCCTCATCCAAATCTCCATCATTATTTAGAGCAAAATTGGCAGCTTGCTCCCAACTTGGGCGGTTAAATCCAGGATTAGTCTGTAATTGTTGGCGAACTTCAGCCAAAACATTTGCCGTAACATCGGTCGCTATCTTAAATGGAATTTGCTTTTTCTCCCAACTCAAGGCAACTACAGCAGATTTAGCATCGACCTCATTGAAATTAAATGTAAGCTGCTCTACATGCGAAACTTCCTTGGTTCCAACATCCACACGCAAGGCATCCTCGCTTGGTTCGTAAAAATAACTTCCCCATGCTCCATGGTTTTTGGAGAAAATTATGGTGGCCGAATTGTCTTCATTAACAATCATATGTAATCCATATTTACCCGCTGGTAAAGTTTTCCCTCCAATGGTAAGATTGTGTGTGGTTTTAAAAATGGTATTCTCATTGGCGCCCGCTCTCCATGGAGATTCTTTGGCCGTTCCAAATCCCAAATTGTTCATTCCGTAGGGAACCAAAGCGCCCCATATCTCACGGTCATTTACACTAGGCCTGGAATATACAATGGTAACATCGGTGTTTCCAATTCGCTGCCCCACTTTCGCCATTTGACTGCCACGTGGTAAAAAGTCCAGTTGGCCAAACGCACTATTGGAGAAACAAAAAATTGCAATTAAAATCATGGCCGAAACGGCCGGGAAAGTTGTTTTCATTTGAGTGTTGTTTTAGGTTTGTAATTGTTCAGTTGCAGTTTTGATTGATGAATAAACTGTTTAGGTCGTGCCCCTAAAGTAGAGTTCGCAAAGTTCCCAAAGCGTTACAACAATGTTAAAATAAAAAGAAACATGTTAAAATTCAGTCGATTACATTTTAAAATACTCTAAACCAATACTTAAAAAAATCCATACGGTTAGTCAAAAGGTAAACCTTTATCGGCAATTCCCCTGACCATAAAAAGAAATTGATTTAGTTCCTAAATCAAGGATTAAAATCAATAACAATTCCTGTAATATTTATTTTAAAACGTTTAAATGGAAAAGTCTTTGGACAAATTATTAAAAAAATGCGTCTTGAACATCGTAATTTTCCCAACAAGATGATCCTCATTTTTAATGGATACTTTAATTTTACATGCTTATTAATTATTGAATGTAACGATGAGTAAAACACTGTTTGATAAGGTTTGGGACTCACATGTGGTAAAACACATAGAAAATGGTCCGGATGTACTTTTTATTGATAGACATTTGGTTCACGAAGTAACAAGTCCGGTAGCTTTCTTGGGATTGAAAAATAGAAATATCAAGGTTTTATATCCGGAACGAACTTTTGCTACTGCGGATCATAACACCCCAACAAGAAATCAGCATTTGCCCGTGAAGGATAAACTTTCTGCAAACCAACTTAGGGCTTTGGAGGAAAATTCAAAGGCTCATGATATTCCTTACTGGGGTCTGGGTCATGAGAAAAATGGTATTGTACATGTTATAGGGCCTGAAAATGGAATTACCGCTCCTGGGGCAACCATTGTTTGTGGGGATTCTCATACATCAACCCATGGTGCTTTTGGGGCCATAGCCTTTGGTATTGGTACCAGCGAGGTAGAGATGGTGCTTTCTACACAATGCATTATGCAACCCAAGGCCAAAAGTATGCGCATCAACATAAATGGACAATTGAATATTGGTGTTACGCCAAAAGATGTTGCTCTTTTTATTATTTCGAAATTAACCACCTCTGGCGCTACGGGTTACTTTGTGGAATATTCTGGGGAGGTCTTTAGAAATATGTCGATGGAAGGGCGCATGACGGTTTGCAACCTGAGCATTGAAATGGGTGCGCGCGGAGGAATGATTGCTCCTGATGAGAAAACATTTGAATACATAAAAGGAAGGGAATATACGCCCAAAGGGGCCGCTTGGGACAAGGCCATGGACTACTGGAAAACCTTGTCGTCTGATAAGGGTGCGGTCTTTGATAAAGAAATCAATTTCAACGCGGGAGATATAGAGCCTATGATAACGTATGGCACTAACCCTGGAATGGGTATCGGAATTCAAAATGGGATTCCAATGGCAGATACCGTTGAAGGTGGGAATGCCACCTATGAAAAATCATTGCAATATATGGCTTTTAAAGAAGGGGATGCCATGATAGGAAAGCCTATTGATTTTGTTTTCCTAGGCAGTTGTACCAATGGCAGAATTGAGGATTTTAGAGCATTCGCTTCCATTATCAAGGGAAGAAAAAAGGCAGCTAACGTTACAGCATGGTTGGTACCAGGTTCACATCGTGTGGAAGAAGCCATTGAAAAAGAAGGTCTTCTGGATATTCTAAATAATGCAGGATTTGAGCTTAGAGAGCCCGGTTGTTCAGCTTGTTTAGCGATGAACGATGATAAAATTCCAGCTGGAAAATATGCGGTAAGTACCTCAAATCGAAATTTTGAAGGACGACAAGGGCCTGGATCTAGAACCTTATTGGCAAGTCCTTTGGTTGCGGCGGCAGCTGCGGTTACCGGAAAAGTAACAGATCCAAGGGAACTCATGGAATTGGAAACTGCTTAACGCCGAAAGCTTTTCGCTAAACGCATGAGGGATTATAGAAAATACAATGTTTGGGAAATGGGCCATAAAATAACGCTTGATGTATATAAAATGACAAAAGGTTTTCCAAAAGATGAAATCTACGGCATTCCTTCCCAAATGCGAAGAGCCTCCTATGCCATCCCCTTAAATATTGCGGAAGGATGCGGAAGAGAACCAGACGCCGAGTTCAAAAGGTTTTTAATTATTTCTCAAGGGTCAGCTTCGGAGCTAGAGTTTTTTAGTTTTTTAGTAAAAGATTTGGGATATATTTCCGATTCGGTTTATCAAGAAATAAATGAAAAAATCAATAAAGTTAAACGAAGTTTACATAGTTTAATAAGTAAAATTTAAAAGTTATAAATAGCGCTTAGCCATTGGCATATGGCGCATAGCAAATTACCAAAAATGGCATACGATAAATTCAACATATTAAAAAGTGCTGCGGTACCACTTCCCATTGAAAATGTAGATACCGACCAAATTATCCCAGCTCGATTTTTAAAAGCTACGGAACGCAAGGGATTTGGAGACAATCTCTTTAGGGATTGGCGCTATAATACTGATGATAGCCCAAAAGAACATTTTGTACTAAACAACCCCATTTATACCGGTAAAATTTTGGTTGGAGGTAAAAACTTTGGCTCGGGTTCTTCTAGGGAACACGCAGCTTGGGCAGTTTATGATTACGGTTTTCGCTGCGTTGTATCCAGCTTTTTTGCGGATATCTTTCGAAATAACTGTTTAAACATTGGTGTCTTACCTGTGCAAGTAAGCCCTGATTTTTTGGACAAAATTTTCAAAGCTATTGAACATGAACCAAATACGGAATTTGAAGTAAGCCTCCCAGAACAAATAATCACTATTTTGGAAACAGGTGAAAGTGAAAGCTTTGCTATTAATGACTATAAGAAGGAAAATATGTTAAATGGCTTTGATGATATCGACTATTTATTGAATATCAAAAAAGATATTGAAGTATTTGCCCAAGATACCCCACTATAAATAAATATCAGTTTATTTACTGAAAGGTTATCGCTGTAAAAATGAAAGCACGTACTGTTGAAATTATGGATACCACCCTTAGGGATGGTGAGCAAACTTCTGGGGTATCCTTTTCGTCTTCTGAAAAGCTTACACTGGCAAAGTTGTTGTTGGAAGAACTCAAGGTGGATCGCATAGAAGTAGCTTCTGCCAGGGTATCCGATGGCGAATTCAATGCCGTTAAAAGTATTACGGAATGGGCCAACGCAGAAGGATATCTTTCCAATGTAGAGGTACTTACTTTTGTTGATAAGGGCGTTTCGTTGGATTGGATGATTGCAACCGGTGCTAAAGTTCAAAATTTACTGACCAAAGGATCCTTAAACCACCTTACACATCAATTAAAGAAAACCCCAGAGCAACATTTTAAAGACATTAAAGATGTTGTTATAAAAGCGGAACTTCTAGGTATTGCAACCAATGTATATTTGGAAGACTGGAGTAATGGAATGCGAAACTCCCCAGAATATGTTTTTCAGTTTTTGGATTTTCTAACTGCATTACCCATAAAAAGAATTCTACTTCCGGATACTCTAGGTGTTTTAACGCATATTGAAACTGCCACCTTTCTAAACCAGATCATTTCAAAATACCCGGGCACCCATTTTGATTTTCACGGTCATAATGATTACGATCTCAGCGTTGCCAACGTAATGGAAGCATTAAAAGCAGGATGCCAAGGTTTACACCTTACCGTAAACGGTATGGGGGAGCGGGCCGGTAATGCCCCCTTGGCAAGTGTAGTAGCCGTTATCAATGATTTCATGCCTGAAATTTCAATTGGGGTAAGGGAATCTTCCTTGTACAAAGTCAGTAAGTTGGTATCTGCATTTACCGGTTTTGGTATTCCGGACAATAAACCAATTGTAGGAGATAATGTATTTACACAAACAGCTGGAATACATGCAGATGGAGATAGTAAGAAGAACTTATACTTTAATGATTTATTACCGGAAAGATTTGGTAGAAAACGCAAATATGCCTTAGGAAAAACATCTGGGAAGGCCAATATTCAAAAAAACCTTCAAGAGTTGGGGTTGACCTTAAACGATGATGAACTCAAAAAAGTTACGGAGCGCATTATTGAACTTGGGGATAAAAAAGAAAGAGTCACCAAAGAAGATCTACCCTACATCATATCAGATGTATTGGATAGTGAATTGTACCAACAACGGGTATTTGTAAGATCTTATGTGCTTACCCATTCAAAAGGCTTAAAGCCCTCCACTACCCTTTCCATAGAAATTGATGGAAAATCCTATGAAGAAAATGCTCAGGGAGATGGACAGTTTGATGCCTTTATTACCGCACTTAGGAAAGTTTATCAAAAAGAGAATCTGGAATTGCCCAAATTAGTGGATTATACGGTAAGAATACCCCCGGGGAGTAATTCTGACGCTCTATGCGAAACCATCATCACCTGGCAAACCAAGGATAAAGATTTTACTACCCGTGGCTTAGACTCTGACCAGACGGTCTCCGCCATAAAAGCCACTGAAAAAATGCTCAATCTTATTTAACTAACTATACGATGAGCAGTAGACAATGTAAACCCTTTTAGATTTAGCATAACAAACATCAACTAATAACTGATACAAATGAAATTAAACATTGCCCTATTGGCAGGAGATGGTATTGGACCAGAAGTAATAGACCAAGCCGTAAAAGTATCTGATGCCATTGCCAAAAAATTTAACCATGAAATCAGCTGGACCCCAGCATTGACCGGTGCAGTTGCAATCGATGCGGTAGGTGAGCCCTATCCAGATGAAACACATGAAATTTGTGCCAATGCCGATGCGGTGTTATTTGGAGCAATTGGTCATCCACGTTTTGACAATGATCCTTCAGCAAAGGTTCGCCCTGAACAAGGTTTACTCAAAATGCGCAAAAAACTGGGACTCTTTGCCAATGTCCGCCCCACTTTTACCTTTCCTTCTTTGATTGATAAATCTCCGTTAAAAAAAGAGCGTATTGAAGGTACCGATCTAATTATTTTAAGAGAATTGACAGGAGGTGTTTACTTTGGGGAGCGAGGAAGAAAAGATGACGGGGATACCGCCTTTGACACAATGACCTATACACGTGCTGAAATTCAACGTTTGGCCAAAAAAGGTTTTGAAATGGCACTGAAACGTGGTAAAAAATTATGCTGCGTGGACAAGGCCAATGTATTGGAAGCATCACGTCTATGGCGTGAAACCGTCCAAGCTATGGAAAAAGAATATCCCGAAGTAGAGGTATCCTATGAGTTTGTGGATGCTGTTGCCATGCGCCTGGTACAATGGCCCAAAGCTTATGATGTCATGATAACCGCTAACCTTTTTGGAGATATTTTAACCGACGAGGCTTCGGTAATTTCAGGGTCTATGGGGCTAATGCCTTCATCTTCATTAGGAGAAAAGACAAGATTATACGAGCCCATTCATGGGTCGTACCCTCAAGCTGCAGGGAAAGATATAGCCAATCCGCTTGCTACAATATTGTCTGCGGCCATGCTTTTTGAAGATTTTGACCTTACGGAAGAAGCAGAGACCATACGTGCCATGGTAAACAAATCTTTGGCCGAAGGCGTAGTCACAGAAGACCTGTCAGAAGGTGGAAAAGCCTATAAAACAAGTGAAGTTGGTGATTGGATTGCTTCCAATATCTAAAACACATCAACCTTAATACCATTAAAAGCCCTGTGCAATTGCACAGGGCTTTTAATGGTATACCTAATCCCTAAAGAGGGAGATGTTTTCAGCTATAGTATGTAATCTGTACTTAAAAAATTGCTAACCTTGGCTTCCAGTAGCTGCTCAATGGTTTCATTATTCAACTCATTGTCTTTGAAAGCAACAAAAGTACGCACGGAAAAAGAACGTAAAGCATCATGCACACTCAACGTGGACTGTGCAGAATCCTTTCTACCTGTAAACGGATATACATCCGGCCCACGCTGACATGAACTATTTAAATTCACTCTACAAACCAAATTGGCAAGGGTGTCTATTAATGGGGATAACGTGTACACATCTTTTCCAAACAAGCTAACTTGCTGTCCGTAATTGGATTCGGCCATATCGTTCAACGGTTCTTCAATATCCCGAAAAGAAAGAATCGGAATTATAGGACCAAACTGCTCTTCTTCATAAACCCGCATATCCTTGGATACCGGATACAAAACTGCTGGCCATATAAAATTATCTGATTGCTCTCCCCCTTTTTCATTCTGGACCTTAGCACCCTTGACCTTGGCATCGTCCAATAGCTCTTGGATGTAAGCTGGTTTTCCAGGTTCTGGTAAAGGAGTAAGTTTGGCTCCATCGTCCCAGGGATTTCCAAATTTTAAGGCATCCACTTTTTTTGAGAATTTCCTTAGGAACTCATCTTTGATATCTTCATGAACATAAACCACTTTAAGGGCCGTGCAACGCTGCCCGTTAAAAGATAGTGTTCCGGCCAAACACTCATTTATGGTAAGGTCCAAATCCGCATCAGGTAATATTATTGCCGGATTTTTGGCCTCAAGACCCAATACTAAACGTAGACGATTACTTTTTGGGTGCTGTTCCTGCAAGGCGTTAGCAGATTTACTGTTTCCGATCAAAGCCAACACATCCACCTTCCCAGTTTGCATAATGGGTGCAGCTACTGCCCTGCCTCTTCCGAACAAAATGTTGACCACGCCTTTTGGGAAACTGGTTTGAAAGGCTTCCAATAATGGTGTAATTAGTAAAACGCCATGCTTAGCGGGTTTAAAAATAGTAGTATTTCCCATAATTATAGCGGGAATCAAAAGAGCAAAGGTTTCATTTAAAGGATAATTGTACGGACCCAAGCAAAGTACAACCCCTATGGGGCCTCTTCTAATATGCGCATACACCCCATCCTGTTTTTGAAACTTGGCAGAATCGCGATCCAACTTCTTATAGTCCTCAATGGTATCATAAATATACTCAACGGTACGATCAAACTCTTTGTAAGAATCAGGCAGGGATTTGCCTATTTCCCACATCAATAGCTTTACAACCTCCTCGCGTTTGGCTTCCATCTTTTTCACAAAGGCCTCCATGCATTCAATACGATCTTTAACCTTCATTGTTGGCCAAACACCCTTGCCTTTATTATAGGCCTCCAGCGATGCTTCTAAAGCTTCTATGGCTTGTGGCTCTTCCATATCTGGGATACTGCCCAACAAGGTAGGGGCATATGCTTCTGTGGATGAGATGGTGGAATACACTTCGGTGTTATTTCCGTCCCATTGTTTCAACTCACCATTGACAAGGTATTTCTGTTGATGAATAGGGGTTTCTATTCGAAATTCTTCTGGTACTAAAGCAGTTCCTTTTTTCATATATTCAATAGATTATGGATAATTAAAAAATCCCTGATTTCTCAGGGATTTAGTCGTTATACAATAGGTTTCATTGCAGTCATGGATTCTCGTAATCGAGCCCCCACAATTTCTACAGGATGTTCCCTTAGCGCTTTGTTTACCGAAATTAATTTTACATTATCGACGCCATTACCATTTCCTTGGCCATATACCTTTCCAATAATATCGATATCCACTGTTTTCATGAAATCCGTCAGCAAGGGCTTGCAGGCATGGTCAAACAAATAACAGCCATATTCTGCGGTGTCAGAAATGACCCGGTTCATTTCAAACAATTTCTTTCTTGCAATGGTATTCGCAATTAATGGGGTTTCATGCAATGATTCATAATAGGCAGATTCTCCAATAATTCCTGACTCTGTCATGGTTTCATAGGCCAGTTCCACACCAGACTTTACAAAGGCAACCATTAATACGCCATTGTCATAAAACGCCTGCTCCGAAATTTCATCTGTCCCCGCTGGTGTCTTTTCAAAGGAGGTATCGCCAGTGGCAGCTCTCCAATCCAATAAATTTTTATCCCCATTGTCCCAATCTTCCATCATTGTTTTAGAAAAATGGCCACTCATGATATCGTCCATGTGTTTCTGAAACAATGGGCGCATAATATCTTTTAGCTCTTCTGCCAAATCAAATGCTTTTATCTTGGCTGGATTGGATAATCTGTCCATCATATGGGTGATTCCCCCGTATTTTAGACCCTCTGTAATAGTTTCCCATCCATATTGGATTAACTTGGAGGCATAGCCAGCCTCGATTCCCTTTTCCAACATCTTGTTAAAGGAAAGTATAGAACCTGTTTGCAAAAGTCCACAAAGGATAGTTTGTTCACCCATTAAATCTGATTTCACCTCGGCAACAAAGGAAGATTCCAAAACTCCTGCCTTGTGTCCTCCTGTACCCGCAGCATACGCCTTGGCTTGTTCCAAACCTTTCCCCTCCGGGTCATTTTCTGGATGTACCGCAATTAAGGTAGGTACCCCAAAACCCCTCTTGTACTCTTCTCGCACCTCAGAACCTGGACTTTTTGGAGCAACCATGATAACCGTTAAATCTTCACGTACCTGCATCCCTTCTTCCACAATATTGAAGCCATGGGAATACGAAAGGGTGGCTCCCTTTTTCATTAAGGGCATAACCGTACTTACCACATTCGTGTGCTGTTTGTCCGGGGTTAGGTTAATTACCAAATCTGCTGTTGGAATTAAATCTTCATAAGCACCTACATTAAAGTTGTTCTCCGTGGCATTTTTATAAGATTGTCTTTGCTCTTTTATGGCAGCTTCCCTAAGCGTATATGAAATATCCAATCCAGAATCCCTCATGTTAAGACCCTGATTCAATCCCTGGGCCCCACAACCCACAATTACAATTTTTTTTCCTTTTAATGCGGTAACACCATCAGCAAACTCGCTGGCATCCATGAACCGGCATTTTCCCAATTGTGTCAATTGATCTCGTAATGATAGTGTATTAAAGTAATTTGTCATTTTAAATTATGGTTTATGCTGTTTATTGATTTTGAAATTCTGCTAAGATATTTGTAATGGGCATTTCTGCTTTGCTAACCGCTATCCTTCCGGAACGGACAAATTGCATTATACCATAAGGCTCAAGGGCATCGTGCATTTCATCTATTTCATACCTACGTCCTGTTTTAGCCAAAATAAAGAAGTCCCTCGAGACCGTTACAATTTGCGAATTACTCTCCTTTATGATATTTTGAATCTGACGTTCATCAAATAAAAGGTGTGACGCCACTTTAAACAGGGCCGATTCCTGATAAATAGTCTCATCATCTGTATGATAGTACGCTTTAATAACTTCCACTTGCCGTTCTATCTGATCCACGATTTTTCGTGCCCATTCTTCTGGCGTGAAAATTACAATCGTAAATTTTGAAACATTCTCTATTTCTGATTTTGAGACATTTAAGCTCTCTATATTAATGTGTCGCTTTAAGAATATACCTGATATTCTGTTTAATAACCCAATGTTGTTTTCCGAATAAACCGAAATGGTATACCATTGTTTTTCCATGCTATTTTGTTTTAACTGCAACTATTACACCCGTTGACCAGTCCATTTTAGTAATTGTAAAATCCTTATTTAATTCTAAAGCCGCTATCAAACCTGCCGCCTTGGCCCCATGTCCACTAGGCCAATTGGGTTGGGGTTTCATATCATCGATTACATAAAATCCCCCATCTTTTATCAAAGCCAATGTTTCGTTTAAAAGATGGTACTTACCAGGCCATGCATCCGCAAAAATTAAATCAAATTTCTTTCCTTGATATTCTGATAACCATGCTTCTCCATCAGCACATACCAATTGAAGCCTTTTCTCTTCCCCAAAAAAATCTTTTGCGATTTTAATAAGTTCCGTGTCATTGTCAATGCTGGTGAGCTTGGAATTTTCATCCATCCCTTCTAACATCCATGCAAGTGATAGACTCATTCCCGTTCCAATCTCTAGAAAATTTCCGATAATCTTAGAAGAGACCAAGGTTTTCAACAAGGTACCAATATACATATCTGAAGGCATGGCAAAACCAATTTCTTTTGATTTTGCAAGTAATTCAGGATACACCTTTGGCGTATCTAAAATATTGGTTTGGTCCATTATTTTAACCTAATATCTGAAACTGATGCCCCAGATGGGATCATGGGAAACACATTATCTTCTTTTTCTACCTTGACTTCCAAAAAGTATGGGTCCTTCGATGCCATCATTTCCGCAACCGTATCTTGAAGTTCAGATCGATCCGACACCCTTTTTGACTTGATATGGTACCCTTCCGCAATCTTTACAAAGTCTGGGTTCACCATTACGGTTGAAGCATACCTGCTTTCAAAGAAAAGCTCTTGCCATTGGCGTACCATTCCTAAATGGTCATTGTTCAGCACAACGATTTTTACCGGTACATTATGTTGAAAGATAACACCAAGTTCCTGAATGGTCATTTGATATCCCCCATCACCTATAATTGCTACAACTTCTCGATCCATAGCTCCCATTTTAGCACCTATGGCCGCAGGTAAGGCAAATCCCATGGTTCCTAATCCACCAGACGTAATATTACTTTTGGATTGTTTAAACTTGGCATATCTACAGGCAATCATTTGATGTTGTCCAACATCGGTGACAATTACCGCTTTTTGTTCCGAAGCAATATTGATTTGCTCAATAACCTCACCCATGGTAAGACCTTTTTTTGTTGGAGCAATGTCATTTTTGATAACGGTATCAAACTCTATCTGATGCTTTTTATCAAACTCAGCCTTCCATTCCGTATGTTCATTTTTGTTAACCTTGGGCAATAGCAAATCCAAGGTCTGTTTTGCATTCCCCAGCACGGCTACATCGGCCTTAACATTTTTATTTATTTCAGCAGGATCTATCTCAAAATGAATAATCTTGGCCTGCTTGGCATAGGTATCTAAACTACCCGTCACGCGATCATCAAAGCGCATTCCAATGGCAATTAAAAGGTCACATTCATTGGTCAAAACATTAGGCCCGTAATTTCCATGCATTCCAACCATACCAACATTCAAAGGGTGATCGGTATCCATGGCTGAAAGACCTAAAATCGTCCATGCTGCTGGGATTCCCGCTTTTTCAACTAAAGCTTTTAGTTCATCCTCTGCTTCCCCCAAAATAACACCTTGACCAAAAACAATCATAGGTTTTTTGGCCGTGTTGATAAGTTCAGCAGCTGCATCAACTGCTTTTATATCTGGTTTTGCTACAGGTTTATAACTGCGCACACCTTTACATTTCTCATAGGTAAAATCCAACGCATCAAATTGAGCGTTCTTGGTAATATCTACCAATACAGGCCCTGGTCTTCCCGATCTGGCGATATAAAAAGCTTTTGCCATAATCTCCGGAATCTCACTGGCATTGGTAATTTGATAGTTCCATTTGGTTACCGGTGTGGATATTCCAACAATGTCAGTCTCTTGAAAGGCATCGGAGCCCAATAAATGCCGAGGTACCTGACCTGTGATACAAACCATGGGTGTAGAATCTATTTGGGCATCTGCCAATCCAGTCACCAGATTTGTTGCACCTGGCCCCGAAGTGGCCATAGCAACACCCACTCTTCCACTTACCCTTGCATATCCCTGGGCAGCGTGGGTTGCTCCTTGTTCATGCCTAGTCAATATGTGTGTTAGACGATCCTGAAACTTATATAGCTCATCGTATATTGGCATGATTGCACCTCCGGGGTATCCATAGATTAAATCTACGCCCTCAGCCAATAAACAATGTATAACCGCTTCTGCCCCACTAATCTTTAGTGTGGTCGAACTTTTAGCCTCTTTTTTTTGTGCTTTCAGCGTTTCCATAAAACAACTGTTTTAAATTAAATCGGTAACACAACCTTGAGAGGCCGATGAAACCGTTTTGGCGTATTTATACAAACTTCCTTTTTTAACTTTCAGGGGTGGTTGCACCCATGCTTCCTTTCTTTTAGCAATTTCAGCTTCGGAAAGATCCACAGCAATACTGTTCTTCTCAGCATCAATGGTAATCATGTCTCCATCTTTCAACAAACCTATCATTCCACCTTCTTGTGCTTCTGGACAAACATGTCCTACCACAAAACCGTGTGTTCCCCCGGAAAATCTACCATCCGTAATCAGAGCGACGTCTTTTCCTAATCCGGCGCCCATAATGGCGGCCGTAGGCTTTAACATTTCTGGCATACCAGGACCTCCTTTTGGTCCCTCATATCGAATGACCACCACATCGCCTTTACTCACCTCTCCCCTACCAATACCGGCATTTGCCAAAAATTCGTCATCATATACTTTGGCGGGGCCTGAAAAATGTAATCCTTCCTTACCTGTAATTTTTGCTACTGCACCATCTTCGGCCAAATTCCCATAAAGAATACGTAAGTGCCCTGTTTCCTTAATTGGGGCGTCAAATGGTTTTATTACATCTTGATCTGAAGAAAGTGCAGGGAGTTCGGCTAGGTTTTCAGCAATGGTTTTTCCGGTCACCGTTAAACAGTCTCCGTGTAACATCCCATTTTCCAACATAAACTTCATGACTGCGGGTGTGCCTCCAGCACGATGAAGGTCTTCCATTAAATATTTTCCACTTGGCTTTAAATCGGCTAAAAATGGAGTGGTATCACTTATTTTTTGAAAATCATCGATTGTAAAATCGACCTCAGCAGCTTTGGCAATTGCCAAAAAGTGCAAAACAGCGTTGGTAGAGCCTCCGAGAAGGGTCAACAACCTAACCGCATTTTCAAAAGATTTTCTAGTAATAATATCACTTGGCTTAATATCATTTTCAATCAAATATCGAAGTGTAAAGCCAGAGCTAATAGCATCATTCTGTTTCTCTTTTCCAATTGCTGGGTTGGATGAATTATAAGGCATAGCCATACCAAGAGCTTCAATTGCAGAAGCCATGGTATTTGCCGTGTACATTCCTCCACAGGCACCCGCACCTGGACAGGCATTTTGTATTACCCCTTTATAATCGTCCTCGTTCATTGTTCCTGCCACCTTCTCTCCCCAAGCTTCAAACGCGGAAACAATGTCCAATTTCTTATCTTTAAAACATCCCGCGGCAATCGTTCCTCCATATACCATTACAGATGGCCTATTTAAACGGATCATTGCCATTAAGGCCCCTGGCATATTCTTATCACATCCTACTACCGTGACCAATCCGTCATAATTCATGGCCTGAACCACCGTTTCCATAGAATCGGCGATAATATCCCTGGATGGAAGTGAATAGCGCATACCATAGGTGCCCATTGAGATACCATCGCTTACACCAATGGTATTGAACACCAAACCGACCAATCCTCCCTTGTTGGTTCCCATTTTTACTTCCTGGGCCAAATCATTCAAATGCATATTACAAGGATTCCCCTCATAACCGGTACTACCAATTCCCACAAGGGGTTTCTTAAGATCCTCTTCATCAAGGCCAATTGCATATAACATCGCCTGGGCAGCGGGTTGTGTAGGATCTTGGGTTACATTTTTACTATACTTGTTTAGTTCCATTAAAAGAATTATTTCGAATCTAGGATTCTCTTGAATTTACTTTAGTATTCAAAGATATATGTTTAAAAAGCTCCATAATTTTAACAGTTTAACAGGTTCTAAATTCATTTAAATTAATATTGATATATATTGTTGGAAATCAAATATTTAAATCAATTTAAAATCCCATATCCATTTACTTTCATGGACCATAAAAAAAGCCTGTATCGTTGTTTGATACAGGCTTTTTTAATTAATAGCAAATCCGTATCACCCCCTAATGGGAATAACAATGACCACACTATTAATCAGATATTTTGCTTTCACACTTCAATAGTACAAAAAAAACTTGAATCACATTAGGTCTTAAACAAGTTTAAAGTTAATGGCATCCCCGAATTTTTTTTGGGCCAGCACGCAGATAGCCGCTTCAGAAAGTTGCAAGACCCTCGGATAACCACCGGTTGTCTGACCATCCTTCATTAAAATAATCAACTTGCCCGCTGGAGTAAGTTGCACTGTACCTGGTAAGGTTGCCGAAGTTAATATGGAGCACGAATGACCATTTATTTTTTCCGACAATTGATAAGCCATGCGATTGTTTTCTTTTGCTATTGCAAAATCCCTTGAGAAAAGTGACTCTAGATGACCGTTCTCCATAAGGTTAAATTCAGGACCTCTTGAAACTTCCAAAGTATCCAATTCCAAATAAGAATCTATTTTTAATTCTGATATTCTTGGTTCAAACACACTACAAACCTCAAATTGAATTTCTTCATTCTCGGCAATACATTTTTTAGTTGTTAACGGAAAGTACTGTGAACGACTTTTCAAGACATTTTCTGTCCTAAAACCACCTTTCACGGCTAAATAACTGCGGAAACCTTTTTCAAGTCTGCCATAGGAAAGAATATCCCCAGAACTTACTTTACATACTTTATAATTTTGAATAGGTTGATTATTCAATGTGGGCGAAATCAAAGCTCCCGCTAAACAGATATATGTACTCTGTTCAAATAAAAGGGTTGGTCCTGTCATCGTGATTTCAAGCACCGCAGCGGATAGTTCATTTTCCAACAAGGAATTGATTCTTTCCGCGGAAATGGAATCCATTACTCCTGAAACAGGAACCCCTTTACTTCTTAAACCCAATCGGCCAATGTCCTGAATAGTGGTGTAAAAACCGGACTTTAGTACTTTAAGCATCCAAAAGAATTTTTTCCGGTTTGTAAATGCCAACCTCACCCTCAATTTTGCACAACTCGTATTTTGCCTTGGTTATCATTTCAAACTTTATCTTATCTCCAACCTTTACAAAACAAGGTTCCTCAGATTTTACATCAAAAATAGGTATTGGGCAGTTTCCTATAATATTCCAACCACCTGGTGATTCTTGAGGATAAATTCCCGTTTGTTTTCCAGCAAGTCCAACTGCTCCTTTTGCAATCTTTAATCGCGGTTCGCTTTTGCGCTTAGTCTCCAAAGCCTTGGGCAATCCCCCCAAATACATAAATCCAGGTAAAAACCCAATACCATAAACCCTATATTCATGGAAAGCATGCATTGCTGTCAATTCTACGCTGGACATCTTTAGTTCTTTGGACAATTCTTCCAAATCTATACCAAATTCCAAATCATAACATACCGGTAATTTCCAAAGGTGATTTTCACGCTTAGATGTAGTTGTTGTCTTGGTATACATTTTCAACAATTTTTTTTCAAAAGTTGAAAAGTCCAAAGTGGTTTTTAGATTAATAAGGGTTAATGAATTATAGGCCGGAATAAATTCCCAATCATTTTCCATTTCCAACTCCAAAAGTGCCTGGAATCTTAATATGTCGTCCAAAATTGCTTCCTTAACCTTATTGGGCCATTCTATTAATACAGCATTTTCACCAAAAGGTTTCACTGTTATGGGGTACTTTTTCACTTCTTTGGTTGTACTTGGTGGTTTGGTAATTCTTTTGAAAGATACATTAATATTTCCAAAGCCGTAGAAGTATCCCCATGTATGCAAACGGTATCCGCGAGTGTTCTTATTTTCTTGTCAGCAATCGTTTTTACTGTATTTGTTTTTATGATGTGTAAAACATGTGCCAAAACTTTTTTGGGGTCTTTAATAAGGGCATTTTCCATTGTTCTGGAAACTAAACTAAGGTCTACATTGTAATTCCTATCCCCAAATACTTCGTTTTTAATTTTAAACCCTCTCTCCTTGGCTTCAATGGAAATTTCCGACGCGTACGGGACATATAGAAAAACCTGGTTTTGATACATTTTAATTGCCTCCAAAAAAAGGCTTGACAACGCTCTATCCTTGACCATTTTATTGTAAAGTGCGCCATGGGCTTTAATATGATGTAATTGCACCCGTTCTTCCCGCAGTATTGCATTGAATTCGCCCAGTTGTTCCTTTATACTCCTTTGAAGCGCCTCCGTGGAAATGGTCAGCGCCTCCCTTCCAAAATTTTCCCGGTCCGGATAACTTGGATGGGCACCAATTTTAACATTATACCGTTTCGCAAGCTGCACCATATGTTTCATAGCGTTTTTATCACCAGCATGACCCCCGCAGGCAATATTGCATGAAGTAATGTACGGAAAGAGCATAGCCTCATTGCCCATGCCCTCACCTACATCACAATTAATATCAATAGGTACTCCCTTCATCTATAATAAACCTATCACTTTAAGAATACTTTTCACTCCCAAAATTAAGGATAGTAAAATTATAAGGGCACCAAATATGTTTTGAACTCGCGTATTCCTAAATTTTCCCATAACACTTGTTTTGTTAGCCATCCAAATTAAAAGTATTGCAATTGCAGGTAGTAATATTCCATTGGCTATCTGTGCAAACTTGATAACTTCAATAGGCTTAATATCGAAGGACATGAACAAAACCCCCAATAACAGGATAACACCCCAAACAATTCTATAACGGATATCTTTCATATCTGCGTTCCAACCAAAACAACTGTTCGCAACATAAGCCGCCGCAAGCGGCGCCGTTATAGACGAGGTTATGCCAGCAGCCAAGAGCCCAATACCCATAAAATATACAGCAGTATTGCCAAACAAAGGTTGAAGCCCTAAGGCCAAATCCATAGCCCCGGTTACTTTTTGGGTTGGAATTGCAGCTGCTGCTATTACAATGGCCATAGAAACTACGCCCCCCAATCCAATAGAAACAAATGTATCCCATTTGGCCACCTTCAAGTCTTCCTTGGACTTCCATTTTTCATTGACCAAGGATGCGTGCAAAAACAGATTATAGGGAACCACCGTTGTGCCTACCAATGCAATGACAGTTAACAAACTATTTTTGGGTACAAGTGGCACAAAAAGACCTTGTGCCAATGCACTAAAGGTAGGTTTTGTTAAAATCGCGGTAATAATAAAGGAAAAACTCATTAATGCTATAAGCCCAACAAAAACCTTTTCTAACACTTTATAGCTGCCCATCCAAAGCAAGCTAAATGCCACAAGCCCAATGATAACAGGGTAATACGGCTTGTAAACGGTTCCGAACAATGCCTCCATACCCAAAACTGCACCACCAATATTTCCTGCCTCATAAGCGGCATTTCCAATCAGAATGGCCCCTAAAATAACAACCACAACGGCTACTTTGATTCCTTTTGATTTAATCTCGGATTTGATAACCTCCGTAAGTCCTTTTTGGGAGATTATTCCCAAACGTGCCGTCATTTCCTGCAAAACCATAGTTGCCAGAACGGATAAGAACAATGCCCAGAGTAAGGCATAACCAAAATTAACCCCAGCAATGGTACAAGCGGTGATTGTACCCGGCCCTATAAAAGCGGCGGCCACCAAAATTCCTGGTCCTATTTTTTTAAACATGAGCGTTCATTTAATGTTGTTCAATATAATTGGTTTTGGCACAAATTATGCATTTCATCTAAAAAAATGCATTTCGTCTAAAAGTGGTATGTCATACATCGATACAGTATACGATTCTCAAAATGGAAAAGTTATAATAGTCCCAAATCAAATATTGACCTAAACTTGACCGACACTTATGACCTGCAAGGATTGTGACAAAACAATCGGGTACCAACAACAGAAGGATTCTATGGATTCTTTAGGCGTTGAACTCTGTGAAAGACATACCCGACTTATCAAGAAAATAATTTTAGAGAACAATACACCTCTGGAGGCAATTCAACTGTTTTACGCACTAAAAGCTGCAGGTGCCCATCCCATGTTGGAATGGTGGGATGGAAAAAAATCTGTAGACATAGCCATTTCAAGGGTAAAATTGAACATTGAAATTGATAACGACTACAACATGATCACGCATGAACAAGCTATAAATGATTTGGAGGAGGCCATGCACTCTTTTAAAAATGGTTTTACCACGGTAAGGATTCCTCATTTGGCGGTTAAGTACTACTTGAACGCTACGGTACAAAATATCTTAGGAATAATTGCAGGTCTAAAGTCCAACATAAAAGTAATCTAATCTGAAAACAACAATTGTTTTTCTACATTGCTGTTTTTGTATTCCAAAATATTGATAAGAATAGCTTCTTCTCCAATATTCTCTAAATCATATATATGGTTTTTTCCCTCAAACTCGAAATATTCGGTATCGCCAGGGTTAATTTTTATCATGGATATCTTGCCATTGCCAGACCTTGTCAGGGTTAAACCACCCGTAGTACAAACCCAGCTAAAGTTGGTTACATGTTTTCTGAATGGCATACGCTCCCCTGGAATTAGTTTTATATCCCAAAGCTTAATGCTCTCATTTTCAAATACCAAACGTCCGCCCAAACTTCGAGATATTTCCTGATCAAATAATTCTTCGATCATTTTTTCTTCCCAGGGATCAAAATGTCCAACTGGGTTTAACTCAACACATTGCATAATTTTATTTTAAAACGGGTGCAAAAGTACTACATTATCAGATCTATTCTTTAAATTAAGGTAGGAATTAACTTATTTTTTAATGTTTTTGTTATTTTTTTTGATTTACTTAATAATTTGATATATAACAACTTAAAAAAGTTATGCTATCCCAACCATCCTTCCCTGTCCAAGCTTCTATATTGAATGGCTTCGGCAATATGATTTCCCGAAATATGCGCATTCATTTCCAAATCTGCTATGGTTCTTGCTACTTTTAAAATTCGATCATATGCCCTTGCAGAAAGATGCAGGCGTTCCATCGCGTTTTTTAGCAATTCTTTTGAAGCATTGTCCAGCAGGCAAAACTCTCGAATCTGCTTGGTATTCATTTGCGCATTATAATGCACCTTGTCCAAACCTTTAAACCTTTTGGTTTGTAACTCCCTTGCCAGAGTGACCCTTTTCCGGATATCCGTACTGCTTTCTCCCTTTCTGTTTTCTGACAATTTTTCGAAAGGGACCGGAGTCACCTCTATATGAATGTCAATTCTATCCAACAAGGGTCCGGAAATCTTTCCCAAATAGCGTTGCATTTCAATTGGTGAAGAAGCAACGGGAGCTTCCGGGTCGTTGAAATAACCGCCAGGACTTGGGTTCATGCTAGCAACCAACATAAAACTGCTTGGATAAGTAATCGTAAATTTTGCTCTTGCAATGGTAACTTCCCTGTCTTCCATGGGCTGTCGCATTACCTCTAAAACCCTTCGTTCAAACTCTGGAAGTTCGTCTAAAAATAAAACGCCATTGTGCGATAAGGAAATTTCCCCTGGCTGCGGATAACTACCACCACCTACCAATGCTGCGCTACTTATGGTATGATGCGGATTGCGAAAGGGGCGCTGGTTCATTAGGCCCATATTCTTTACTTTACCAACAACGCTATGGATCTTTGTGGTTTCAAGTGCCTCCTGCAGTGTCATTGGCGGTAAAATTGAGGGCAGTCGTTTTGCCAACATGGTCTTTCCTGATCCAGGAGGTCCAATTAATATAATGTTATGTCCTCCTGCTGCTGCAATTTCCATGCAACGTTTTATACTCTCTTGTCCTTTTACATCAGAAAAATCAAATTCAGGAAAATCCAAACTCTTTTGGAACTCTTTCCTTGTGTCGACTTTGATTTGTTGTAAGGGTTTTCCTTTATCAAAAAAGGCAATTACCGCTTCAATATTCTCAACCCCATATACTTCCAAATTACTAACTATAGCCGCCTCTTTTGCATTTTGGCTTGGAAGAATAAATCCTTTAAAACCTTCTTCTTGAGCTTTTATGGCAATGGGCAATGCTCCTTTTATGGGTTGAAGACTTCCATCCAAGGAAAGTTCCCCCATTATAAGATACTTTTCAATGTCCTTGGATTGGATTTGATTGGAAGCCGCCAATATGCCCATGGCCAGCGTAAGATCATATGCAGAACCTTCTTTTCTTAGGTCCGCTGGGGCCATGTTTATGGTTATTTTCTTTCCTGGTATTTTAAACCCATTATTTTGAAGAGCTGCGGCAATCCGGTAGTTACTCTCTTTAATGGCATTGTCCGGAAGACCTACCAAATGATATCCAATACCCTTATCGACATTTACTTCTACAATTATTGTGGTGGCTTCCACCCCAAATACAGCACTTCCAAATACTTTTATGAGCATAAATTTTGTACAGGAAAAATAACATCCAATGCACAAGATATTTAATCAAATAAACCTAAAGGCTGTTTTTTGACCGATACCTACTTTCCAATTGACACATGGCCGATTTGAACCAATTTATGTTGATTTAAGAGTAAGTTTTCATTTTAATTGGGTTTTCCTGGTCATTGTTGTTCATACAATGAAGCTGAATTTATTTTTCAGACGGCTCAAAGACAAGCAAGGATGCAGCTGTTTCCTCAATCTCCTGTCTGTTCATCATCATTTTTCTGAATTTACCGTTTACAAAAAGTGTAGCTTGATCCTTGTAGTACTTGCTAAATGGGTTTCCAGACTGGCCTGTGGGAAGAATACTAACGCTGTTTTCCACATCTGAAAAATCAATGATACGGCGAGTTGAAGGGCCGGAATTCACCTTATAGAAACCGGTACTGTCGTATTTGAAACTCATATTGTTGATTACTTCTTGTGTGCCAACAACAGGGTACGGGCCTACATTGAAAAAATTACGTAAAGTGGCTACCTGCCCAATTGGATGTGAATGTTCCAAGAAATGAGCCTTGTCCCAAGTCCAAAGACGTGGATCTGGACCGAAATCATTTTCCAAGGATTTCCATGCATCTGCAAATGACTTGAGCGCAATTTCATCCCTGCTTTCAATTTTATCTTTGGTCATTATATTATCCCACCATATCCCTTCTTTCTTTCTACTGCCTATGGCAAGGTGTCGTTTGTACAAATTTGTTTGCAGGAATTGTTTAAACTGTTCCGTTCCCAATTCATCTTCAAAAGTGTTTTTAAGTACAAAATATTCACATCTGTGGTATATTAAAGCACTGGTACTTTCCAGTGAATATGTACCATCCCAGTTTTTAAGGGCATCTAACTGTATCAACTGTTTGTCTGACAATGGGGTGATGTCCAAGAGTTTTATTAGCTCTGAAACTAAACCGGGATTTACGGAGGAAGTAACATCAAGTATCATTTCGGAAGTGGATTCCCTATCCCAATCATCCTTAGCGTCCAACAGTTGTACAATACGTTTGGCCCTATTTTCTGGCTGATAATACCCAGGGTACAACATTCCAGCAATGGAATCAGGTTGGTTGTTGGCCGAATACACATAATTCCAAGGCGGGTTAACCGCACTTGGATTCTCAGCAAAGTCCAAATAATTCAGCCTTTCATTTTCCCCATTGGAACCGTTAAGCACAAGTTTTGTGGATACACTATCCGGCATTTGATATAATTTTGCCGTGGCCCACCAAGCAACATTACCTTTAACATCCCCATACATAATATTTAACCCTGGAGCATGAATTTTTGGCAGTGCTCTTTTAAACCCTTCCATATCCTTTGCCATGCACATACCGTATAGCCCATCCAATATTTTGTTTTCCACTTTTGTATATATCCATGACATGGCAATGGGTCGTTCTCCTTTAATTTGGTCAGCAATGTTATTCAATATTGGACCGTGTCTTGTTTTTTTGTATGTAAACCTAATGGGTTCCGCATCCTTTACCTTGATGCTCTTGGTTACATATTCATAAGTATTCCAACCCTCTTCTGTTTTGTATTTTGTAGTGTCTGTAGGATGTGTTTCCTCGAAATAAAAATCTGTGTCGTCGTTTTGGAACATGGTGAGTCCGAAAGCTAAATTTCTATCATGCGCAAGAATGGGAAAAGGCACGCCTGCAAGATGGTATCCATACTTTTCATAGTTTGGGGTATGAACATGGGCCTCGTACCAAACCGATGGTTGTGCAAATTCAATATGAGGGTCATTTGCAAGGATAACCTTCTTATTTTTGGTTTTTTCCGGTGCTAATACCCAGCTATTGCTCCCAACAAACTTTGGTATGGGAAGTTTTTCCATTACCCTATGAACGCTTGCGGTAATACTCGTTTTCATGGAATCGGAAAAAACGGTTTTGTAGTTATTGATCCACACCGTAGAAGTGTTTGATTCAATTGCCAACTCGTTGATATACTTGTCTCCCAATCGGTTTTTAATATTGGTAAGTAATGGATCTGTCTTATGTGCCATTGCAAAGCTAAAAGCCATATAGCCCATTGCATTGTAAACATCTTCCAAGGAAAAAGGCTCTTTTTCCAAACCGGTCAGGTAAAACTCCACCGGCGTCGGTCCCTCATCAATAAACTGGTTAATTCCGTCCAAATAAGCATTTGCAAGTATAATCATCTCACTGTCCCCATCTAGGTTTTGGATGCTCTCTGTGGTATAATCATCAATTCCCATGGAAAGAAAAAACTTGTCCACTCCGATAAGATCTTTACCAAAAACTTCGGAAAGTTGACCTTTAGCAATCCTTCGCAACACTTCCATTTGCCAGAGACGGTCTTGGGCATGAACATAACCCAAACTCCGGAAAGCATCTTCCTCTTTTTCTGCATAAATATGGGGTATCCCGTAGGGGTCGTAAAAAACATTGACCTCCTTCTCAAGTCCAGACAAATTTTTGACCCCGTTGTAATCTGGTTTTAATGTGTTTAGGAAAATTAAACAACCTATAATTACGACAAACACGATGCCTACAAGCACGAGAAGTACCTTCTTATATTTTTTCACAAGACCTTTTTGGTAAGGTTAATAGCTTAACTAAGGTAGCTTTTTTTTGAAAAACTATAAAATGAAAAATCTATTTGCGTATGGAGCGTAGATACTTTTCCAAACCAGATTTTAGCCATAGTTCATAGGTTTCCGTATCCACATATTGCACAGATTCATTTAAGACCTCTAAGTTTGGAGAAAGCAGCACATAATAAGGCTGTGACGCCGCGTTGAAATTTATAGTTTGAAATGTACCCCATTTTTGACCCACGGTCTCAATGGTCTTGACCCTACCAGTGTCGTATTTAAAATCAAATTTTTCATGTTCAGGAAGTTCTTCCCTATCATCAACATAAAGAGAAATTAGCACGTATTCTTCCTTTAATATCGGGTAAATGCTTGCATCGCTCCAAACATTTTCTTCCATTTTTCGGCAATTCACACAAGCCCATCCCGTAAAGTCCAATAAAATTGGTTTGTTCACCTCCTTCGCATATGCGACACCTTCTTCAAATGTTTTAAAGCAGTTCAAACCTAGTGGGCATTCACTTTCAGTAGTTTTTACACTATAAAAATCCGGAGGGGGGAAACCACTCAACAATTTTAAATTGGTAATATTCAATAATCCAAGCATCAAATACACAGAAAATACAGTCGCAACCAACCCCGTTATCTTTCTGTTCAATGAAAGCTTCTGTTTTGGACTGTCATGTGGAAATCTGTACACTCCAAAAAGGTACAAGGAAAGCAGCACAAAAAGTACAATCCAAATGCCTAAAAATATTTCTCTCCTAAGGATTCCCCAATGGCCGACCAAATCTGCATTGGAAAGAAATTTAAAAGCCAGTGCCAGTTCTAAAAAACCTAAAACCACTTTAACAGTGGTCATCCACCCACCAGATTTGGGCAAGGAGTTCAGCCATGCAGGAAACATAGCAAACAACGCAAAAGGCAGTGCCAACGCAAGACCAAAACCTAACATTCCAGCAGACAAGTTCCATGCTACACTGCCTTCTGCCAATGTGGTACTTCCCAAAAGCCCTCCCAATATAGGTCCGGTGCAGGAAAATGAAACAATGGCCAGTGTTAAGGCCATAAAGAAAATGCCCAATCCGCCACCCACTTTGGTGGATGCAGCATCCATTTTATTGGCCCAAGAACTTGGCAAGGTCAATTCATAATATCCAAAAAACGAGAAGGCAAAAAAGACGAAGATGACAAAGAAAACAATGTTTAACCAAATATTGGTGGCTATAGTATTTAGGATTTGAGAGTCTACTGAATCAAACAAATGAAAGGGCAAGCTTAATAAAAAGTAAATTAATACAATAAAGAACCCGTATAGCAGAGCGCTGACAATTCCTTTTGATTTTTGCTGGGACTGTTTTGTGAAAAATGAAACCGTTAGCGGAATCATTGGAAAAACACAGGGAGTCAACAAGGCTATAAGTCCGCCCAAAAAACCAAGACCAAAAATCATCCATAGGTTAGACCGGTCCTGCCCATTTTCCAGACCTTCTTGGTTTAGCAGCTCTTTGTTCTTCAAATCTAATTTTAATGATGAACTAAGGGCCAAACTGCGCTCATCTAAATTCTTTTCAGAAGCCACAAAGTTGCTTCCATCCAATGAAATTTGGAACAATTCATCTTTTGGAATACAAACTTCTTTACATATTTGATAAAAAAGATTCACCGAAATCTGCTTGGTCTCTCGCTGGAGCAATTTGATACGTTGTGTAAAAATTGCTTCCTCCTTAAAAAAGGTTTCATCCACTTCAAAGACATCACTATACTCGGTAATGGTTGCGCTCTCAGTAGTTTTTCCAATAAGTTCATACGTCTCTCCTGCCCCTTCAAAGGTAAACTCGCTAGGCAGGGACCCTCCTTCGGCAGTATATTGGGAATATACATGCCAGCCAGCCAATATTTTTCCGGTGAAAATAAGCTCGTATTCTGTGTCCGATACTTTTTTGACTTCATGGTACCAAATGGCCGAATCATCTCCCGTTTGTGCCCGAAATGTGACACTGACAAAAAACAACCCTATGAACAATAACAAAAATCTCATACAGAAAATGTAATTTTTAAAATATGCTTTGTGTCACTCCCAACTTTAAAACGCTCGTCCAGTCTTTTTCCGATAACCCAAACAATGCTATTATCAGAACAGAGCAGCCATTGTTTCTCTTTGGAAAGCGTATCCATCTTTTCATCTTTAAAGAATTTGGACAACTTCTTTTTACCTTTCATTCCAAAAGGATAAAAATAGTCGCCTTTTTCCCATTTTCTTAACACTAACGGATAGTTTAACTTTTCCTTATCTAAAAAAATTACATTTTTCGATATGATCTCCAATGTTTTGGTTGCCTCCAATTTTAATTGGATCGGCATACTAATTTGTTTATCCTTCTCGGATATATGAAAAACCCTTTCCCCTAAATCTGCTTTCTTGGTAAGAAGCAAATAATCCCTGTCCTTGATTAATCTATGGGTTTTAGAAGTTACTTCTTTACCGCTCAACGCTGTCAGAAGTCCTTTGATATCGTTCCATTCGGTAAACCCAAACCCTTTGAACAATTCGTACAGGTAGGCGTCCACGGGATGCAAATGTTCCAGGTGTTCTATATTTATTTTATAATGGTCACCAAATTTTTCAAATATTTCATTCCTAAGCCCATCCATATGCTTTTGAGTTAAAATACTTGTCTGTAATAGATGGCCTTGTGTTTTACCATAGTTGGCCAAAAAACTCGGATTAAGTTCCTTGAGTTTAGGTATAATTTCATTACGGACCTTATTCCTAAGATATTTATTTTCTGTATTGCTACTATCTTCCCTCCAAACAACATGTTCGGTTTTGGCATATTCTAAAATAGTCTCCTTTGAAAAATGCAAAAGCGGGCGAAGCACCTTTCCATTTTGCAAGGGAATACCAATTAATCCTCCTATACCCGTTCCTCGTGAAAGATTTATCAAAAAAGTTTCTAAGCTATCATCTGCATGATGAGCAGTTAATACATAATCAAAACCTTCCTTATGGGCGATTTCGTCAAACCATGTATACCTAAGCTCCCTAGCTACCATCTGAACAGATCCCTTGTGGTCTTTCATATAGTGCACCGTATCAAAAGATTTTACCTTTATTGGCACCTTAAATTGTGCTGCAAGCTTTCGCACCAATGACTCGTCTCCATCACTCTCCTCTCCTCTTAAATTAAAATTGCAGTGGGCTAGGGTAATATCCAAATCCAGTTGGGCACATACGTGTAGCAAAACAACGCTATCCAATCCACCGCTGCATGCCAACAGTAATCGCTTCTTTTTTAAAAATGGGAAATTAGTTTCTATATGTGTTATGAACTGGACCAACATAAAGCAAAATTAACAATAAACATTAGCTCCCCTCCAAAACACTGCGCATTGCTTTTGCCTTAAGAAGACATTCTTGGTATTCCTTTTCAGGATTTGACTTTGCCGTAATGGCACTTCCTACGGAAAAGGAAACATATTTTTTTGATGCATTGTATAAAATACTGCGTATGATCACATTAAAATCAAAATTACCTTCAGGATCAAAATAACCAACCGCTCCACTATACAAGCCACGTTTCGTTTCCTCCAAGACTTCGATAATTTTCATGGCCGAAATCTTTGGCGCGCCTGTCATGCTTCCCATAGGAAAGGTATCCATAATCAATTCAATAGGGTTTTGATTCTTTGGAACTTTTGAAACGACCGTTGATATCATTTGATGTACCTGTTCAAAAGTGTAGACCTTGCACAGTTCCGTTACTTTAACACTTCCCGGTAATGCACTTTTGGAAAGGTCGTTTCGCACCAAATCTGTAATCATGACATTCTCTGCTTGTTCTTTTTCATCATTTTCAAGCTCGGCCTTTAGTTTTTCATCTTCATAGGCATCAGATCCACGGGCAGCGGTTCCCTTAATTGGCTGGGAAATTACGGTTTGCCCCATCTTTTTTAAATAGCGTTCCGGAGAACCACATAGCAGGTACTTGTCATTCATCCGCAAGAAAGAAGCAAAGGGTGGCTTTGAAATGGCATTTAAATTTTCATAGGTCTGAAGTGGGTCTATAGTCGTATTTTCGGAATAAAACTCCTGACAAAAATTAGCTTCATACACATCGCCTCTGTGGATATGTTCCAGCAAGCTTTTTATTTTTTCAAAATAAGCATCTTTATGAATGCGTAATTTTATGCGAATGGCCTGTTGTGATTTTCTTTCGCTTTTATTTACGGGATCAAATGTCTTTACCTCCGCATAATCTTTTTCAATTTCCTTGGCATAGGAATCCAAATAACGAAAGCTGATTTGATCAGCTTTTATGGTGATTATTTTCTCAGGCTGAAAAAAATGAATCTTAGGAAAACCAAGGCCGTCATGGTTTGTAGACTTTAAATCCTCTAAATCGTTTTTTAGATCATAGGTAAAGTAGCCAAACAACCAATCTTTCTTTTTGTCGATAAAATCGTTCATTTTATCGATGGTATTGATTGTATTTTTAGACATATCGGTCTGTGCGGAAATTGCTAAAATAGCATCGAAAGAGCCATACTTATCGGTATGGCCATTGCTATCCAACCAAACAATATGATGCTGTTTTTTTGACCATGCCAAAAGCGCTTCCTTAAATCTTAAAGGAGAAGCAACTGTAAACGAACGATGCCTACGCAATAGGCCTACTTTAGTGTTTCTAGAAAAGTTTCCAAAGCTGCCTCGTGTTTACTTTCTAACTCCGTATCAATAATTTTATCTGAGCCAAAATTATCATTGAATGAGGGCAAGGAAAATGTGGAAACAATCTCGGCTCCAAATCTTGGCAGTAACTCCTTTACCACTTCAAGTGACCCTATCCCCCCTCTTTTACCTCCTGAGGTGGACATCAACAACACTTTTTTATCCTGTAAAAACTTCCGCTCCAGTCTTGAGAGCCAATCCAACACGTTTTTAAAATAGGCCGAAGGGTGGCTATTATGCTCATTTACAGAAAGTATAACACTATCTGTTCTATGAAAATCGTTTTTAAGTTCTATTAAGGAATTGGAATAGCC
>JBDWSS010000076.1:0-13676 GCA_039985375.1 Flavobacteriaceae bacterium | reverse complement strand
CTTTTCCGCTAGATCAAATAGATAGTAAAGAAATTGACTTTACCGTTTTAAGTGCTCTGTAATGCGAATTATCTCTGGAAAATTTAAGGGCAAAAGACTTATCGCACCTAAAAAGCTTCCGGTAAGGCCCACCACTGATATGGCCAAAGAGGCACTATTTAATATCTTGAACAATAGGTTCCATATCGATGAACTTAAGATATTTGATCTTTTTTCCGGTACTGGGAATATTAGTTTTGAATTTGCATCCAGAGGAGCCAATGAAATTATTGCCGTGGACAGTTATGCTGGCTGTACAGCCTACATTTCCAAAACAGCCAAGGAACTGAACGTTCCCATTACCACAATAAAATCTGATGTTTTTAAATATCTAAAAAGAACGCCGGAAAAAGGAAATATCATTTTTGCCGATCCACCTTATAGCTTTGAAACCGCCCAATTTTTAAAAATAATTGACTTAGTCTTTGAAATGGAACTGCTATTGGAAGATGGTCTTTTAATTATAGAACACTCTAATCAAACCGAACTATCCGGAAACCAATTTTTTACGGAAAGTCGAAAATATGGTGGGAATCTGTTCAGTTTTTTTGAACGATAAAAAAGCAGGCCATAAGCCGGATTCTGTCTAGCCTTATCATTTATCTAGACTTCTGGTTACCCAAAAATTCTAACCGCCTACCCTCCAATTCGGGCGTGCAGCCCTCAAACATTGGTTTACATGACGTTTCACCGCATAGAGTTTACCTGGTTTCACTACAGCCTAACTGTACTTGCTTTCTGTTGCACTTGTCCTCATCTTTCGACGGACGGGTGTTACCCGCTACACTGCACTATGGTGTCCGGACTTTCCTCTTCAATTCCAACGAATCGAAATTGCAGCGATAAGGTGGCCTGCTGATGACAAAGGTAAAATAATTGTTAATAAAAAATGGTTTACAACACAAAGCAAAAGTAACTTTGCGCATTCCTATTTTTATATTTGTAGTAATACAAAAAATTTCCTGATTTGGAACCCTTTGTAGTATCAGCAAGAAAATATCGTCCCCAAACATTTAAAGATGTAGTTGGTCAAGAATCTATTACCAACACTTTGCAAAATGCCATAGACAATAATCATTTGGCCCAAGCGCTTTTGTTTTGCGGACCTAGAGGTGTTGGCAAGACCACTTGTGCCAGAATTCTTGCAAAGAAAATAAACGAAGACGGTACCGAGGTGGAAGATGAAGATTTTGCATTCAATATTTTCGAATTGGATGCGGCTTCCAACAATTCGGTGGATGACATCCGCAGTCTTATAGATCAGGTGCGCATTCCTCCTCAGGTTGGTAAGTATAAGGTATATATTATTGATGAGGTGCATATGCTTTCCCAGTCTGCCTTTAATGCATTTTTAAAGACGTTGGAAGAACCTCCAAAGCATGCTATCTTTATTTTGGCCACCACGGAGAAGCACAAAATAATTCCTACGATATTATCGAGGTGCCAGATTTTTGATTTTAAAAGAATTACCGTTAAGGATGCTGCAGAATACCTGAAATACATCGCGGAACAACAAGGTGTTGAAGCCGAAGAAAGCGCTTTACATATTATTGCGCAAAAGGCAGATGGAGCCATGCGGGATGCATTGTCAATTTTTGATCGGGTTGTGAGTTTTTCTGGAAAACAACTGACCAGAAAGGCGGTTACAGAAAATTTGAATGTACTGGATTATGACACCTATTTTAGCACTACCGATTTAATTCTTGAAAATAACATCCCCGATTTATTGGTCCTTTTCAACAAAACATTGTCCCTTGGTTTTGACGGACATCATTTCATTGCTGGCCTAGCGTCGCATTTTAGAGACTTAATGGTGTGTAAACATCCGGAAACTATAGCATTGTTGGAAGTTGGCGATGCGGTAAGAAATCAATACAAGGAGCAAGCCGGAAAAGTCCAAAAAGAGCTTTTAATTCAGGCCCTGGAAGTAGCCAATGACTGCGATTTAAAATATAAAACCAGCAGGAATCAACGTTTATTGGTTGAACTTACCTTAATGAAACTTGCCTCCATCACTTTTGATGGAGAAAAAAAAAACTTGATTTCATAATTCCTGCGTCTTTTTTTAAATCAAAAACAAAAAGCAGTGGAGCCACAGCAGTGGACCAAAATGAAACAAAAACTGCCGTTGCAGATACCTCCACCAAAGTACAATCTCCCCTACCATCCGAACCAATTGTTAAATCGCCTACGCTCAAAAAAATAAAATTAAACACTCCAACAAACAGGGTTTCCGGGCTATCGCTCTCCAGCATTAAGGCAAAAAAAGCCCATGAGAACATTAAAACTCCCGAAATACACAAAGAGCTTCCCAAAGAAGTGTTTACACAGGAAGCCATGCAAGAATATTGGAATGAATTTGTACAACACTTGGAGGACAAGGGAAGAAAAATATTAGCTAGTAATCTACAGACAGATGTTCCTAAACTGAAAAATGAAAATACCATTTGGATTGAACTCCCAAACGATACAATGAAAAAAGAGGTAGAACGGGAACAAAGCTTAATGTTGAACTATTTAAAACAGAAACTAAATAATTATTCTCTTTCCCTATATATCACGGTAAACGAAACTGTCGCCAAAAAATTCGCCTTTACCCCAGAGGAGAAATACCAGAAATTAAAAGAAAAGAATCCAGCTATTGAAATTTTACGAAAAGAATTTGATTTAGATTTTTGATTTTCGAGCAACCAAAAGTCTTGCTATATATATCAGCATGGCCAAAACAACAATTCCAAGACCAAGAGCTTCCCTGCCTCTTTCAATATTGACAATATCACCCTCACCTATCGCAACCCCTTCAAACTTTACCGGCCAAGTTTTATACGCCATAAAACCATAAAAAAGAAATAGCAATAAGACCCATGAAAGCTTAAGCTTGTCTACCGCGAACAAAATTGACACTACAGCGGCAACTCCATAATATACATACCATTTTAACGCATCGGGGTCATTGTACTGTACTATTGCAGCATAGACAAAGAGAGCAGCAAATACAATTCCAAAGATTTTAAAGAATAATTTCATAACCGTTGTTGTTTTATAAGGTTCTTCAAAATAACAAAAACATCTGTATCCTTAATCTGATTTTTATCAGGGTATTTGCTATTGTTGGTTATTAGCACTGGATAATCAGCTTCTTCTTCGGGGATTCTCCCATGAGATCCCTTCACCAATTTGGCTTTTAAGGGGATTACATCCATTACCGTTCTAAAACCAAGTTTCTTAATCAACAATTTCCAAAGTACTTTAATCATAACCAGCCTATCCTTTGGATCTGTAAACATTTCCACTGGATCATAACCTGGTTTCTTGTGGATATCCACCATTCTCGCAAAATCGGGTGCCTTGCGATCATCTTCCCAAAAGTAATAGGTAAACCATGAGTTTTTATCTGCAACTACCACCAGATCTCCGCTGCGTTCATGATTGAGTTGATAATCCTTAAGCGCTGCTCCACTAATAACCTTTTCAACTCCTTTCAGCCCCATTAGAAGCTGTTGAACATCTTCTAAAATGGATTTATCATTTAGATAAACATGCGCAATTTGGTGATCTGCCACGGCAAAAGCCTTACTGGCCCCCGCATCCAACAATTCCAAACCTCTTTCTTCCCTTATGGCCAAATATCCCTTTTTTCGAAGGGCACGATTTAAATGTACAGGATTGTTCACATTGGTAATTCCATACTCGGATAATAATACAACTGCACAATCCTTCTGTTCATAATGCGTAACCAAGTCCTTTACAACGGTATCTATTTCATTTAAATCTTTCGAGATTTTGGTGAAATTCAATCCATAACGCTGTAGGTTGTAATCAAGGTGGGGCAAGTAAATTAAAGTTAAGGTGGGATCATACAGTTCATCCGTTTTTATAGAAGCATCGGCAATCCATTTGCTTGACTTTATTGAGGTTTTTGGACCCCAAAACTGAAACAGCGGAAAGGTTCCCAATGTTTCCTGAAGCAGATTTCGCAAAGTGGAGGGATACGAATAAACATCCGGGATTTTTCTACCATCCGCCAAATAATTTGGTCTTGGCGTAACACTGAAGTCTGCAGTAGAGTACATATTATACCACCAGAACATATTGGCACAGGTAAATTTCTCATCTTCTTTTTTTAGATGCTCCCAGAGCTTTTCTCCCTGTACCAGTTTGTTGGACTGCCTCCAAAATTTCACTTCACATTCATCCTTAAAATACCAGCCGTTTCCAACGATTCCATGCTGATACGGAGACTTGCCCGTTAAATAGGTAGCTTGTGCGCTGCACGTAACCGCAGGCAATCCAGGTTTAATTAAACTCATGGAACCTTTTTCAACAAAAGACTTTATAAATGGTGTATGTTCTCCAATTAACCTTTTGGTTAGTCCAACAACATTTATTACTACCGTTTTCTTCATGCTAAAGTCTTGCTTTTAACCATTCTATTTCCCTAACAATAGAGTCGGACAGTTCTTTTTTAAGGTCGATGGGCAACACTTCCCAAGTATATGTTTCAATCTCCAAATGATCACATAACCGGTTGGTTTCCAAAAACTTGATTACCTTAAGAATTTGATCTTGAGTAGAGGATAATCCATCAAACTTCTCCAGAAAAATGGGAACATGAAAATGTGCCCGAAGTTCTGAAAATGATTTTCTTTCCTTAAAAAGTTCAGGAAGGTCCGTATAGGTTTTTACACCTTCCTTTCTTTTCTCAGTAATTTGATGCAAATATGTTGGCTCATCAAACTTTTTTAGGGATTCCCATATGGAATCCGTATCCGAACCGCTAAAAAGGATCTTCAAAGCAGCACTTACTTGTATTTTACCAACTTTAATTCCATTTGCAACCAGCTTATGAAACGTGTCTTTTGGTTCTTCGTATGCTAAAGAAAAATGGCATACATCATAACAGATCGTCAGGTACTTTTTGATGCAATTTTCAGATTCTTCTGGATTTAAGCCTAATTTATTCCGCAACATTGGGTTCCCTATGGGTAGCAGATAGTTACTGAAAAACGCAATCAATTCATCGCTATTTTCCAATAACCCATCGGGTTCCGGTTCAATATCCAAGTGCATATATTTTCCCGTCTCCTTCTCGATCTGAAAAAGCTGCACAACAATTTCCATCATGTGCCTGGCACCATCAGCTAGGGCTTTCTTTTTTAATTCATCCGTTTTATGCCAATGTTTATAACTTATGGGAGATGTTGAGATTCCTCCGGAAAGACTATGGGGCAACAAATATGATAATTGATTAAACAATCTTTGGGTATATATTACCCGCTCCCTAGTAGTCCAATCAGGGGCATGAACCATATCTTTAACTCTTTCACCATGGAAATTTCCATAGGGAAACCCATTCATGGTATAAACATAAATCCCCTGTTCATCGAGCCATTTCTTGAAATCTTCCAAGTCTTCCCCTAAACCAAGCGTTTTGCTTGCTTCATTGGATAAACGAAGCCCAAGTCCAAATTTTTTATCCGGAGCAACCTTAGCTTTGATGATGGGAACGTACGCTTTAAGACTATCGAAGGTAACCTTCCAGTTTTCACCGGGATGGATATTAGTGCAATAGGTAAGGTGATAATAATCAGAAATCAACATACTAGCAAGATAATGCTTCTTTGCCAACGGAACGAACCATAATTGCTTTGCGCATTTTTTCCATATCCATGGTATGTACATCGTGTTTATGGCCGATCTGGGAAATAAGGGTTATGGTGAGTTCTCCTCCGAGATGTTCTCTAAATTCTTCAATTCCTTTTAATAATTTTTCCATTTGAACATCATTTTCAACTGGAATCTTAAGATTAAAACCTATATCTCTTAAAACAGATAGAATCGTATTTAGCGTATCTTTTGCAATAAGTCCGATCAGATGTGCATAGGTTACATCCAGAGCAATTCCCATGGCAACGGCTTCCCCATGTCTTAGACTATATCCTGTTAACTGCTCCAGTTTATGTGCGGCCCAATGTCCAAAATCCAAAGGTCTGGATGAACCGCTCTCAAAAGGGTCCCCTCCTTTTGCAATATGCTCCATGTGTATTTCTGCACATTTATATATTAGATAGGACATGGGTTCCTTCTCTCTATTTGCCAAGGCTTTGGCATATTTTTTTATATATTCAAAAAAATCTTTATCCTTGATTAAGGCCACTTTTATGGCTTCTGAGATTCCCGAAATCCAATCCCGCTGGTCCAGTGTTTTTAACAAACCATAATCATTGATAATTGCATAGGGAGGTGCGAATGTGCCAATGAAATTTTTCTTTCCAAATTCGTTGATGCCATTTTTTACTCCAACAGCAGCATCATTTTGCGAAAGTACCGTTGTTGGAATTCTAATCAATTTCACACCACGATGGGCGATTGCCGCAGCATAACCTGCCATATCAATTAAAGCACCACCACCCACAACCACTACAAACGAGTGTCTGCATATTGCATTGTCATTAATGCTCTGCACTATTTTCTTGACATTTGATGGGTTGTTCTTGCTTGTTTCGCCACCATCAGTCACCATAATGTTCATGAGTTGAATATGGGTTGCATTATGTAAGCAATAGGTTTCTATATCACCCAGCAGCTTGGGGTGTCCTGAATGTACTCCTTGATCTACCACAAAAATCATCTTTACCGGATTCTTTTTTTGGTAACCTTGAATAATCTTCAAAAACAGTTCATTGTCCAAAGCAAAAAGTTGCTCTGTGAAATGGAGCTTATACTCATATTTCACTGTAAATGATTGCGATATGGGTTGAAACGACTTCATTGAACAACTAAGTAACGGCAAAAACTTTTGCTAGAAAAATAGATAACGGTAATAGTAGCATCAATAGTATTCCCATCTGCCAATTTGAATAGGCCGCTGCAATGGAAGCGTCCAACGCAATAATTCCCAAAACTCCCGAAATCACTGCTCGTTTTATGTTCTTGGGAGTATTTTTTAGGTACGCGTTTACCAACGGAAAAAAAACCATGAAGGCAAAAATTATTAAGAAAGGTAAGTACTGATCTATTGATTTTAAATTGATGGTGTGAAAATAGATGACAAGAAAAAGTACCATCGCATACAAAAGTCCAGAAAATATAATGTTTTTTCTATTACTCCCATGTACTTCACCCCTACTTACCAATGTAATTGCTGAAATAAAAACAATAGGAATCAATACATATTCCAATCGGATAAAGGCTTCAAAAATTGAAACGCCCAAAAGGAGATTTAAACCTCTACAAATGCCCATATTGAGCGGCCCTACTATGCTATGTTTTTTTGAAAAGGCATCATAGAGGAGTATGAACAGGGCCAAAACCAAGGCCGTAATTCCACTTAATGGGCTAACATAAAGGGCGAGCGCAATACCCAAAATCAGCAAAATTGAACCAAAAAAACTTGCTTTTTTCAAGGAAACGATCCCACTTGGTATTGGGCGTTCTGGACGTTCAGTCTTATCAAGTTCAAAATCAAAAACATCATTCAATACAACACCACCTGCATATAAAAACACGGAAGCAAAAATTAGAAGAACGGGGTCATGAAAGGTTATTGCTCGATTGCCAAACACCCCTACCAACGACATTCCTGCTACAATATCTGCGGCAGCTGTTGGTAAGTTTGGTAGCCTGCACAATTGTAGGTAGCCTTTTAAAGTAGTATTCATTAAACGATTTTATCGTTTTCTATTTTGGGTTCTTGCCCCCTCAATACACTGTTATCATTATAAAGTTGTCTTTGATCTATGCCTTTGGGATTGTTCCAATGTGCTTCTTTCATTTTTCCAGACATTCCAAAAGTATCCAATGCATTTTGATAGCATGTTTTTATAACATCCTCTTTTGCCACTCCGCTGCGCAACATTAATGCGGCAGTTTTTGGAACAGCAAGTGGATCACTAACACCCCAATCTGCAGAACTATCAACAATAATGTTCGTACTACCAAAACGCTTGACGACTTCAACCATACGTGCATTTCCCATTTTAGTCTTTGGGTATATTGTAAATGCTGCTATGAATCCCCTATCCAAAACTTCCTGCACTGTTTCTTCAT
The DNA here is from genome assembly GCA_039985375.1 of Flavobacteriaceae bacterium. GTDB lineage: Bacteria > Bacteroidota > Bacteroidia > Flavobacteriales > Flavobacteriaceae > Flagellimonas. The sequence continues at coordinate 5,588 of JBDWSS010000076.1, read as the reverse complement.
TGTTATGATCAATTATAACCATACTGGGATCAAGACCATGCTCAAGACATACTTCCATACTTTTTATGGTTCCCGCCTTTTTATCCCTATGCGGTGTATGGACTTGAACTAGCATTCCAAATTCTTTTGCCAGTTCCAACTGCTGTCTAAAATATTTGTCCTCTGCTGGGGTTTGATCATCGTATCCAATCTCTCCTACCGCAACCACAGTTTCTTTGTGAAGATATAGTGGCAATAAATCCATCACCTGCTCCGCCAGTGCCTCATTGTTGGCCTCCTTGGAGTTTAATCCAATAGTACAATAGTGTTTTATCCCAAATTGACTTGCCCTAAAGGGTTCCCAACCTACGAGGCTGCTAAAATAGTCCTGAAAGGATCCCACCTGTGTTCTGGGTTGCCCCATCCAAAATGCTGGTTCTATGATAGCCACTACTCCAGCTTCCGCCATTGCCTCGTAATCATCCGTTGTTCGGGATGTCATGTGTATGTGTGGATCTATAAATTGTAATTTTTCTTCCATGTTATTTTTTTAAATTATCCCACGTTAATAGTCCATTTTCAACTTGATTCTTTACATCTGGATATTTTTCCAATATTGCCTTAGCATCTTTAAAATTTGCATAATAACAGCACAATGCCGCTGCCCTATTCTCGTATAAATTCTCGCTTTCAAAAAGTTTAACGATATCTTGAAGCAAGGTCTCATTCAAAAACCTGGAAACCGGCCGCCAAATTTCAGGATCTATTTCCCTAGAAGCGGCCCATCGTTCATGGGCATAATCCGAAATAATCCTAACAAGATTCTTGTTAGCCCTTTTATCGATATCTAAAATGGAACTTAAATCACGCTGTAAAAAAGCTGCTTTTAAATACATTTGGTTCCACTGCTGTTCATTAAAAAACATAGCAGGATACGGATTGTTCAGGGATATGGCATCAAAAATAGTGGTAATATTGGTGCGCAGTGCTTCAACCGCACTAAATTGATAATCGCCAGAATGGGGCAATAAAACCAAAAACTTAAGGAAGGTTTCCAATTCGCCAATATCCGCTATCTGAATTAGATTGGAAACTTTCTCCGTAAAAAATTCTTTATCCTCTTCCAATACCTTTACCAATAGGTGGATTCGTCCCAACTCCAAAACATTCGCATTATGTATGTTCAAATAGTTAGCTAGGTCGGGCATCGTTCCCTTAGGTACATTTAAGGCTTTTGTACTCAATTTTGAACTACATAAGCTGTACATCAAATAGAGCGTTCTTACTGATTTTTCTTTTAAAATGCTATCCAGCTTATCAACATACCAATGGTTTTCGGAAGCATCCAAGTTTTGCTTTAAAATGTTAAATAGATCTTTACTGGAAAACTGATACAGCATCAATACTGTTTATATTTTTGATTGGCTTGAAGGAGCACACACATTTATACACAAAGATAACCATCATCTTTTCGAAATAGTATACTTTAAATGGAATACTTCTATCTTTACTTCCTAAAAAATTCATTAAACACGACAAATGCTAGGGTTAAAACTTCCCACTGATCCAAGATGGGTGAACATTGTTGAAAAGAATATTGAAGAGATCCTTACTGATCATGCATATTGCGAACAAAAAGCCGCCAGTATGGCCATATCACTGATTGTTGGGTTTCCCGAAAAATCTGAATTGGTTAAGGCAATGACAGCGTTGGCTCGTGAAGAAATGGGGCATTTTAACATGGTTCACGAAAAAATTGTGGAACGGGGCTTGGTTTTAGGGCGTGAGCGCAAGGACGCCTATGTGCTTGAGCTAATGAAGTTTTTCCCTAAAGGAGGTAGTAAGGATACACATCTCGTTCATAAACTTTTATATGCCGCAATGATAGAGGCGAGAAGCTGCGAACGTTTTAGATTGTTGTCAGAAGAAATGAAAGATGAGGAACTTGCTGATTTTTACCGCAGTCTTATGGTAAGTGAGGCGAACCATTATACCATGTTCCTTAAATTTGCCCGAGAATACGGCGAAAGAAAAGAGGTAGACGATAAATGGCAGCAACTATTGGAACATGAAGCTGAAATAATGCAAAAATTAGGAAAAAAGGAAACTATCCACGGTTAAGCATTTGGCTTTATTGATAGTAGAGCGTTTTTATCATTCCATCTGCCAAACCCACTTTAGGTACATGTATTTTTTTGGCTCCACTCCATTTTGCTGCGGATAAAAATATTTTGGCGGCAGGAATTATGACATCTGCCCTATCTTGATTAAGACCCAATTCGGAGACCCTATCATCGTACTCCATACTATTTAAAAAATGGTACTGTGCATTCAGCCAAATAAAGGACAAAGGCTGTCCAACTTTTCTACCTGACATTTTGTGTAACTTGTTGATATTTCCACCAGAGCCTATAATCTCTACCTTATCCTCTTTATTAAGATGCAATCCAATCCATGCTTTAATTTCATCCCAAACAGCATCTTTTACCAAGTTATTCAAAATTCTTACCGTTCCAATCTTAAAAGATTTAGAAGTCCTTAGTGTTCCGGAGCTAAAAACAGTAAACTCGGTACTGCCTCCCCCAACATCTACATAGAGATAAGACCTATCTTTTTTTATAAGGTCCTTCAAGTCGGTGGATGCAATAATGGATGCTTCCCGTTTTCCATCAATAATATTGATCTTAATGCCAGAATCCTTAAATACCTTTTCTACAATTTCTTGGCCATTGTTTGCCTCCCGCAGTGCCGATGTTGCGCAGGCCATATACTTTTCAACACCATAAACTTGCATCAATAGATCAAAGGATTGCATGGCCTTCGTTAATCTTTGAAGGTTTCGTTCGGATATTTTACCTGCTATAAAGGAATCTTCTCCAAGGCGAATGGGAACCCTTATCAACGCACTTTTTTTAAATTTAGCTGGTTTGTCCCCGTGTTCTATAACATTGTTTACCAAAAGCCTAATGGCATTGGACCCGATATCTACAGCGGCAAATTTTCGAATTATCAATTTGGAAGTATTAGGATTTTAATTTCTCTTGATAGTAATCATAAAGCTCAAATTGAGATCTTAGCTCAACTTCATCCGTTTTGATTTCTCTATACGCATTATCTTGTTTTTCTGAGAAAACCCTAGCTTTCAAATTATCCATCCAAGAAATATTAAAGGTATCCAATAATTCTTGTTTTATATCTTCATCATAGATTGGACATCCAACTTCTACTCTAAAATCAAGGTTTCTTGTCATCCAGTCCGCAGATGATATATAAACTTTTGGTTCTCCTTGGTTTCCAAATATGAATAACCTGGGGTGTTCCAAAAACTTATCTACTATACTAATAGCTTCGATATTTTCACTCATCCCCGGCACACCTGGAATCAGACAGCAAACTCCTCTGATGACCAATTGAACTTTTACTCCAGCCCTGCTCGCCTCATAAAGTTTGTCCACCATCTTATACGATGTTAAACTGTTCATTTTAATTTTAACATAGGCTTCCTTGCCTACCAGTGCGTTGGCTATTTCATTATCAATAAGCTTAATAAAAGTTAGTTTGGTATAATGTGGGGATACCACAAGATGTTTGTATTTATTTATCTTATAGTTGGTCTCAAAAAATTCAAAGACTTTATTCATTTCTTTTAAGATGCCTTCATGCGCTGTGAACAGGGTATAATCGGTATAAATTTTGGCTGTAGACTCATTAAAATTTCCGGTACTTATAAACCCATATCTTCTTATTCCTTGAGCTTCCTCTCGTTCAACCATACATATCTTGCTATGTACTTTGAGTCCAGGGACACCAAAAATTAAATTTATCCCTTCTGTTTGCAAGTAATTGGCATACTTAATATTTGCCTGTTCATCAAAACGTGCCTGTAACTCAATCTGTACAGTAACCTGTTTTCCATTTTTCACCGCATTTACCAGTGCAGAAGCAATTTGGCTGTCATTGGCCAAGCGGTATATGGTAATTTTAATGGCTTTAACTTTGGGGTCTAAAGCTGCCTCCCTTAAAAACTTGGTTACATAGCTAAAAGTATGATAGGGCGTATAGATAAGATGGTCTTTTTGGCCTATCATCTCCAAAAGACTTCCCTTTGCACTTAATCCTTTTACCGGTAAAGGTTCAATCTTTTTGTACATTAAATCTTGTCTCCCCAAACTGGGAAAACCCATATAGTCCCTTCTATTGTGGTATCGTCCACCCGGAATTACACTATCCGTGTCAATAATGTTCATTTTATCCTTGAGAAATTGCAAGGTATCCTTGTCTATATGTTTGTCATAAACAAAGCGCACTGGATCACTTATTTTTCTGTGTTCCACGCTTGAGGAAATTTTCTCAATAAAACTTTTGGTGAGGTCATTATCAATATCCAATTCGGCATCTCGGGTAATCTTTATCATGTGTGCCGTGATGGACTTAAAATCAAACATAGTGAACACATTATCCAAGCAAAATCGGATTAAATCATCTAAAATGATAATGTAATTTTTTTCGCCCTGTTTGGGGAGGACTATAAACCGGTCGATACCTTTGGGGATTTCAATCAAGGCATACCTATTGTTCCCATGGGTTCCTTCCTCTTCATTATTGGACATTACCATTTTTACAGCTAGATATGCAGCGGTATCCTTCAGTAGGGGAAATTCGGTTAGGTCGTTTAGGATTATGGTCATCAACTCTTGATTCACCTTTTTGAAGAAATACTCTCTGATGAACTCCGCCTGACTTTCATCAACTTCATTTTCATCTACAACAAAAATATTTTCCGCCTTCAGCTCCTCGTCAATGCTGTTAAGGATTTCCAGGCTCCTTGCCTGCTGACCGATTACAATCTTGGTAATCTCCTCCAAGACATCCTTGGCTTTTTCCCCTCCTAAAACACTCTTCCCTGTTTTACCAGCATCTACAATACGCTTAACCGTAGCATACCTTACCTTAAAAAATTCATCAAGGTTGTTACTGAAAATCCCTAAAAATCGGAGTCGGTCAATTAATGGGACTTTTTTATCCGCACTTTCCTGAAGTACCCTCGCATTAAAATGCAGCCAGCTAATTTCCCTATTTATATATTCGTTTTTTACTTTGACCATTATTGTTTTAAGTGTTTTGGAAAAATAACCTGTTCCGTGGTTCCTTTAGAGGCTTCATCCCATTCCAATACGTTGAATTTAATCTGAACAAGCCCTGATGTGGGAACATTTTCAATATACTCATCTCCCCATGCATTTGCAAGCGAGGTGAGAGCATAATTATGACCAAAAATCAATATGGTATTCATTTTGACCTCCAAGTTTTGTACAAAGTCTTGTACATTTTGTCCGGAGAAATCATAAAGAGCTTCATTAACTTGAAAATTATCTAACCCAAATCCCAGATTCCGCATAAAAATCATGCTGGTGTGCAATGCCCTATTTGCAGGACTTGAATAGGCAAAATCTATTTCTATATTTTTCTCTTTAAAACGTTTAGCAACTAAATGTGCATCATTGATCCCTCGATCCTTTAATGGTCTATCTCTATCTGAAACTTCATAATCCCAAGATGATTTCCCATGCCTAACCAAGATTATTGTCTTCATTTTTTAGCTTACTTAT
>JBDWSS010000075.1:0-2937 GCA_039985375.1 Flavobacteriaceae bacterium | reverse complement strand
TATTGGACACCTTTAAACTTTCTAAGCTATTGGTGTAACACTCTAATGTTTTTAAAGCCGTATTGTATGACAAATCTAAGCTTGTTAATGTATTTCGTGAACAATTTAAACCTGTAATATTTACAAAGGCTTCGATACCTGCAAGACTCCCTATATTTTTGTCTCCGACACTTATTGTTCCTGTATAAGCTGCTGCTTCGCTACAACTAATTAAATTATCTTCATTGGTATCTATGCTCGTGCTGGCTAGCAAAGCAGTTTTAAAATTGGTGTCGGGTATGTTTACAAAGGCTAATGATGCCCCACCGGGCATGTTAGCTGCTCCATCAGCTACAGAAATCGTAATACATGGGCTTGTTGTTGTTGTTTGTGGCGTAATTTTAAGAGTATATTCCAAACCGTTAAAATTTGCTGCAAAACTTACAATATTGGCATTGTCTAATTCTATATCGGAAACATCGAAATTAGTTACGGCTTTATCAAACGTAAAGCTAACCTCAAACTCATCAGGGTTGGAGTCATCTACAGTTATATTAAGTTGGGGTGCTGTACTGTCTCGCCAATTACTAGCTAAACTATTATCTGAATTTAAATCAATTAGTTCTAAATATGAGCCCGATCCGTCGGCGTTTTCTGGCCAAGGTGTATCGTCTTGATATGTTACTTCATCTATGGTGTTTCCAAAAGCATCAGATAAAATAATTTTATAAGAACTATTGCTTAGGTTTCTAGTAAATTGTCCAAAAGGGCTAATACCATAATAATTTTCAAATGCAGTTGTATTGCTACATAAATAAATTCTCTGATTAGCTGTTACCGAAGTGTTGGCGGGAAATTGATATGAAATTCCTAATTCTCTAATATAATAACCTGTTAAATCTACACTTTGATCAGTATTATTTGTAATTTCAATATATTCGAGATTTTTGCTGGAATATTCACCATCCTCTAAAGGGTTATAGTGAATTTTACTAATAACTAAATTAGGTACAGTAACATTCAAACAATTATTTGTAGAACCTATATTATCGCTAATCCAATTTATACGATTTTGAATCCAAACTTTCATAGCTGCGATATTAGTTAAGTGATCGCTCACAGTTCTCCATCGTTCTTGTTCTCTTTCTTTTGATTCGCTCAATAAAGCAACATACTCATCGATTTGGTTTTCAATGGTATTATAATTTAAAGCTTGATTTTCATCGGTTAGCTCAAACCAGCGTTTTGCTAAATAGCATTTAAATGTAGCATCTTGAGATAAATCTTTCCAAAATTTTGCTCCTGTATTGTCTAAATCAAATTGCCATACATCAAATAAACTTCTATCATAACCCCACCAAAACAGATCGTTTCCATATGTAAGATTGTAATCCCAAACGGGTCCTGCTCTTAGTTTACCACCTCTATCTTTATGAAAAAAGGTGCTATACTGATAGGAATCTACATTAGAAGTAATTTCTGCCATAATAATATAATCTACAAAGCTGGGGATATCAATTATAGAAGGATAACCATTAAGTATTGATGTATTAGGGGGATTTGTTTCAGCTGCCAGATCATTAAAAACATCTTCTATATAATTAACTTGTTGGGAAGTAATATCTTCTGTTTTTGGTTTGTCGTGCAAAAAATTTGTTTCATAATTATAACCAGGCATACTCCATGCAACTGCATCACCTCCTGTAGTTTTATCTGCCTTAATTATATAGCCCCCAGTAACCTCAGGAGAACTATTATCTGAATCGGAAAGCTTTGTTAAATCTACCCTGTCAGAATCTATTTTAATCTTTTCGGTTAAAATATATACGCCTTTATAATCCTCATTAACAATTACTTCTATATATTTTACTCTTGGGGCATAGTTACCCATATTACTCGCTAATGTATAAGACAAATAATCACGAATCATTGAAGCATCAAAAGCTAAAGAATTTAATACCCAATCGTTTTCAGAAGGCATTCCCAATAAACTAACATTGTTATTGGAAATACCATCTTCTAACAAAGTTGTAAAACCATAAGGTTTTTTATCCAATAAGTTAGATTGAGAACTACTGCCTCTCAACTCAATACCAATATCTCCATCATAATTCAGAAAAGCAGTAGTATTAATATCGGTTAAATAGTTCCTAGTTCCATCAGGTCTAAAAATAAGTTTCATTGTGGCTGGAACCTTTGGTTCGTCTGGTATAGCAACATCTGTTGTAATCACCATAATAGGTAAGTTGCTGTCGGTTAAAATAGTTTGTTGTGCAAAAGAAGATTGCGAAAATATCAGTAAGAATAATTTTAATATTGTTATTTTTTTCTTCCAATTGTAAAAAGTGGCCTCACTGATGCCCATCTTACGGAAAACCTCCTGAATACGGGTCCTTGTATCCACTTGTTTAATCGCAAAAACAATCTGCGATTCAGAATAGTTTGATTGTTTCATAAGCAAATACTTGTTTAAAGTTAAACATTTATTAGCCCCGAATTCTCTAACTGATAACTGTCCGGGTTAACGGGAGGATGTCAATTATTGTTACGATTTCTTCAGCTTATAGCCCTTGCGATGGTTCAGTCCTGCAAAATGGTGAGAGTGTGCCGAAGGCGAATGCTGCACGATCGTTTAGGCTATGGTTAATAGGGTGATTAAAAGTACTAAACTTTCGATTAAGCACATAGCCAAATCTTTTTATTTTGTTTTTCCTTTCCTTATTTAAAGCTAAATCACAAAGATTTTGCAAATTTCATAAATATGCAAACCATGCGATTAAGCCCGAAGTCCGGATTATTTATAGGTTGTATGGTTGTTGCAGAACCATAAAAATACTGAATACGTATATTAATTCAACTTTTTGGATATTGTAACTAGTTGATTTGCAACTCTATTAAATTTACAAATACTAAAAGACTATTGATTTTTATAAGGCTTTGGAGTTGTGCAACGGTTAC
>JBDWSS010000074.1:0-5486 GCA_039985375.1 Flavobacteriaceae bacterium | reverse complement strand
GGACAGAATCATATTCTAACAAGTATGCAAGATGCTCAACATCCAGTAGGTCATTTATCGCCACCACATCTACATTATCTCTTTTTACGGTTGCCCTAAAGACCAACCTTCCTATTCTACCGAATCCGTTAATTCCAATTTTTAAATTTGACATTTTTACTCTGTTTGGTTTAAATTACGTTGTCATTATATCTGAAACTTTAATAAGTTCCTTGTCAATTTCTGTATGTGCTTTGATTGCCTCACTAATAGGCGTAAGTATTAATTCTGTGTCTCTAATACCCACCATATAGTTCGATTTTCCTTCCAAAAGACTTTCTACTGCTTTTACACCCATCCTGCTGGCCAATACCCTATCAAAACAAGTAGGATTTCCACCGCGCTGCATATGGCCTAATACCGATACCCTAACGTCATAAATGGGCAAGTGTTCTTCAACATATTCCTTAAGTTCAAAAACATTCTTTCCAATTCGATCACCTTCGGCTACAATAACAATACTGGATGATTTCCCAGATTTTTTACTTCTTTTTAGGGAATCTAACAAACGCTCAAGTCCAAGATTCTGTTCCGGGATTAAAATCTCTTCTGCACCAGCTCCTACTCCTGCATTTAAGGCAATATGGCCTACATCTCTACCCATTACCTCAACAAAGAACAATCTGTTATGCGAACTTGCAGTATCCCGAATTTTATCTATAACCTCCACAACGGTGTTAATTGCTGTATCGAAGCCAATGGTATAGCTAGAACCTAAGATATCATTGTCAATAGTTCCAGGGATTCCCATAATAGGAAAGTTAAATTCTTCATTAAAGGCCAATGCACCGGCGAAACTTCCGTTCCCTCCAATTACAACAAAGGCATCAATCCCTGCTTTTTTGAGCTGATCATAGGCTTTTTTTCGACCTTCTTTTGTTCTAAATTCTTCGCAACGGGCGGATTTTAGAATAGTTCCTCCTTTGTTGATTATGTTGTTTACACTACGGGCGTCCAAAGCTTTAAAATCGCCTGCTATCATTCCTTCGTATCCTCGATAAATTCCAACACACTCTATTTTTAGATAAGCACATGTGCGAACTACGGAACGAATTCCAGCGTTCATTCCCGGTGAATCACCACCAGATGTAAACACCCCTATTTTCTTAATTTCAGAAGTCATTAAAAATTTTAAAAGATCAAAGCTAGGAAACTTTCTTTAATTAAAGAATGACATATTAACTAATTTATTTCCAAGGGTTTTCGCAAACGATTTCGTAAAGTTTTAATCAAAAAAGAACAAAAATATAACCCTATTTAAAAATTCTTTTCGTACCATTTTCTTTAGGTGCGAATCGTATGAGACTATCTTTTCCCATTATTTCGGTTGACTTGTCCTGCTCTCTTGCGTTATTCTGTTTTTTACTTTTTCGAAATATTTTTTGCATCAGCTCCTTAAAGTTATTAAAATCAACTTTATAAGAAAGACCAACTCCCTGTGTATACCCTTGTCTTTCTGCAAAAAATTGTTGAATCTCGTTTTCCCTATTGAAAATTTTTGCACTTAAGGTTCCCTCTTCGTTCAAGAGTACCTGCACTTCAGCATCACCGGCAACCACACTTTCTGAAACTCCACCAACAGGCACCCCTACCCTACCATTGAATAGAATTCGTTCCGATATCTGGGTTGATACCGTGACTCCTATCCGGTTTTCCGTTTGGATGCTTGAGTTTGGATCCTGAAGACCTTGCTCATAGGACACCCCCAGGTTAAATTTATCATTATCGCCAGCCAAAATCTGGTTTAAAAGTCCGGATGCCGTTTGAATTAAGTTTCCAGTTACAGCTTGTTGGTTGATACCGGATTGCTCATTTACAAAAGTTCCCTGGGCCAAAAGAAAAAAGGCGTTACGTTCTTTTACGGTAGGGTCTTGCAACCTATACTCCAATTCTGATTGCACTACGGAATTAGTGCCTGGGAAATCTATATCAAACTCAAAGTTTGGGCTTTCCAGTTCTCCATCCAAACGTACCACAACCTCCGTGGGTATCCTTGCACTATACCCTTGATTGTCCAAGAGTGGTGCCGGATTTGCATTGAGGGCATATACCGCCTCTAAATCAAGCTGCGCTGCCAGTGGATCTTGTTCCCAAAGGATAGTGCCCCCTGGCCTTACTTGAAACTTCTTATCGATCACGCCACCATATTTATAATTGTATTCTCCGGTAACCGCTACGAATTCCCCATACATATTAAATTTTCCATTGGTGTTTATCTCGATCAAAAGAATACCTTCCCCTGTACCTTTTAAAGAACTCCCAGTACTTCTATCAACTACTATTTCTACTTCTGCCTCTGGAGTTACCGCTAAATCAAAAGCCATCTCCAAACCTTGGTAATCTTTTAATACCCGTTCCTCCTTAAAGGATTCGGGCGTGCCCTTTTCTATAAAGTTAATAAAGGAATAGTCCCCAATACTAGTTACATCGCTTAAAGGGATTTTTAAGGACGTCCCTCTTGCCGTAGATCCATCAATAGCAATATTGAGCGCATCGGTAGACCCATAAACGCTTCCCGTTCCATTAATAAAACCGGTACCATAATACAGTGATTCTTCATCAAACTCAGTATTTAAAATCATAAACCGGTCATTGTTTGTGTCTAAATCCAGATCAAGGGACCAATCGCCAAAGGCCGTATGATTTATGGTTCCATCTAAAGTAGCGGTTGTACCTTCAACAACATCGGATAAGCCAATATTTTCAAAATAAAAGGTCTGATCAAAAAGACGAACCCGGGAATAAGGCGCAAAATCATAGTCTACATTAAGATAAGGAATTCCGATTCCAGCTTCATTCAAACTTAGTGCCCCATTAATGGATGGGTTGGAAACTTCTCCGGTTATTTTCGCATATCCGTTTACATTTCCCCTAATATTTGAAACAACTCCGTCTCCTAATGGACTAAAGGGTTCTAAATCAAAATCTGTAAAATAAGCTGATAAATCTAGTCTCCTGTTTTTGTTCTGATTGATTACCTTTCCATTAATACTTAATTTTTCCCTTCCGTTGTCATTTAACCACGTGCTTACTCCAAACTGAGACAGGTCATTGTTTCCAAAGATGCCTATTTCCATATCCCCCAATCGCGTTTTGTTAATACTGAAATCCTTTATATTTAAACTGGAAGTTGGAAGATATTTGCCATCCTTTTGAAGAATATTTAGAAATCCATCAACAGACCCATCCAATTTAAGGCTATCTATTATCGGGGTAATTTTATTGAGGGAAACAATTTTAAACTGAAGATCTAAGTCTTTGTACGTTGAATCTGCCAACTCTCCCCGCAATAGTATTTGCTCCTTGTTATTGTTGTCCATGACCACATCCTCAATCCTAATGCTGTCTAACGTGCTATTAATAATGACCTTGTTCTTGTTATTCCCATCCTTGTTCAATACCCAGGTGTTTCCCTTGAAGTTTACATCCGATTTTTTTAACCCGATTACGGACTTGTTTTCCTCATTAAATGTATGGTAGAAATTTAAGTTATAACGATCATCAAACTCGCTACCTCCCTTAAATTCAGTCCTAAAGAACAGGGTATCCTTAAGGGTAGTATTGATTAGGTTAAAATTCTTTACATCATAATATATGGTGGACATGTCCTCCACAGATATAAAAGTGTTAAACAGGGGATTTTTATTATCTATCTTAAGTTCTATATTATCAAAACCATTTCCATAGGCCTCAATACTAGGTGATTTAAAAGTGAGTTTGAAATCTCCTTCGTCCGAAATAATATTCCCACGAATAAAAGTGTTGGGGTCAAAAGTAACCTCCGGGAAAAATACATCAACTATCTTATTATATATTTTAAAATTAAAATTAAGTCGTTGACCACTTGAAATTTCAAAAGGTTTATAATTGGTATAGATACTCCCAACCGAGTTTTGCACCAACTTTCCAATTTCTGCTACCTTAAATTTTCCTTTTATATAGCCGGTGATAATGTCGGGTGAATTTATTTCGATAGTTCTTGTGGTATCTGTACCAAAAGATGAAGAAACAGTGAAATCATCAAAAAAGTAAGTGTCATTCTTGTTTTGATATGTGGTATTGGAAAACCGCACCTGCCCCGCAATATCATCCAAGGTATTTCCCTCTATGTCCATGTTTAAATCCCCTTTAAAGATGGAAATACTATCGTTGATGAAATTCAACTTTTTTAGATCGGCATGCGCTACGGAAGCAATAAAATTGAAATTATTGGAGTTTTCACCAAAGTCCGCCAATCCCTTAAAATCGAACTGGATGTTCTCATCCTTGCTTACCAAGGTACCATCGAACAATTTTTCTTTTAGAACCCCAGACACCTTAAGGTTGTTGTATTCGTAACCATTGAATTCCAGTGTATAGATTTCTCCAATTACTTCGGTGTTCAGGGATTCCGCAATAAAACCCTTTCCTTCAACATTCACATCCAAATTGGCCTTGCCCAACCTTTGTTCTTGCGCAAAATTTCCCAGGTCAAAATCAATTAGGGAAATAAAACCACGATAGGAAGCATCGTCAATGGTTTGAATATTGGTCATTTGTAAATCCGTATAACTGCTACCTATAGCGGTATTTAAATTTACCTGTACATCCAAGGAAGTTTCAGTTACCTCAGCATCACCTCGAATTGTAAATTGCCCCAGTTTTTGAAATGAAGAGGGAATGTTTTTCCCTAGGATGTTTGGCAGCAAAGACCTTAGCTGGTAATAACTAGAACTTAAATTGTCAATTTCACCCCTAACAATAAAAGGAGCTTGGTCACTAAACATATTATCAAGTTCAAAATCGCCCCGTATTCCTGTATTTTCAGATTCAATATACAGTTCATCGATATCCAAGCTGTTAAGTACACCTCCTATATTTCCCGAAAACATCACCTCTTTTCCTGTACCAAATTCATCATAAAAGGTATTAATGTCGTCCAGGGCAACTTTGGAATCCTTAAAATTCGCAGTTATCTTAACCTTGTTTAAAAAATCGGAAAAATCCTCCCGATTGTAGTTGAACATCAAATCACCTTTTATTTTAGATGCTTTGGTATTGATTTGCAAAGAATCAAAACGCATTTGTTTTTTGGTGTATTTAAACTCCGTTGAAAGGTCTTCCAGTTCAATACCCCGTTTGCTCAAAAATGATAGATCATCAACACTTAAGTTAACCTCGGGACCTAATATTTGAAAGTCTGTGGCCAAAACCTCCAAGTCGGAAAAACTCAGAATCTCGGCAATCTCCTGATTTTCATCGGTAAGCACAAATCTTCCATCCGAAATTTGTATTTCCTCCGAAGACATAAAAAATGGGGGGGTCCCTGGGGCCCTAGGCTTTCCATCATCCAATTTATCCACAAAAACATCCAAATTGGTATCTCGCTCCCCTTTATAGGTTTTTAGATTAAAGAAGAGACCATCCACTTCAATATCGCCAAATTCCATTTCACCATTGGTCATATT
>JBDWSS010000073.1:0-2084 GCA_039985375.1 Flavobacteriaceae bacterium | reverse complement strand
TTTAGGCAATATAAGGCTGAGCTACCAAGATGCCAATGGAGATGGTGATATTGATGTGACCAATGACCCAATGACCACAGAAATTGTAGAGGAAAACAACTATTATCCATTTGGACTTGAACATAAGGGTTACAATGATGTGGTGTCTGCTAACGTTAATAGTGTTGCAAGTAAATTTGGTTTTCAAGATGTAGAATTTGAGGAAGCTTTAGGATTAAATCTTCACGAAATGGACTTACGTCAATATGACCCAGCTATTGCAAGGTGGACTGGTATTGACCCTGTAACACATTATGAATACTCTACATATACTGCTTTTGATAATAATCCAGTTTTTTGGGCTGACCCAAGTGGTGCTGACAGTTGGAGTTATGTTGGAAATGGGATGTATCGAAATGATAGGACTAACGAGGAAACAGATGATTGGCAAAGGGCTATTAATGATACCCAATCACATTTTGGGAATGACCAGAATACCGACCCACCAGTAATAAATGTTTATGTTTTTGATAAACCTAATCAACCAAATGATAATTATAGAAAGGCTAATTATACAGCATTAATTTTTGTAGAAGTTGATGGATATCTTTACCAATATACAGGTAGCTCTTATCCTGATTCAAAAAGAAATGAAGATGAAACCGAACATAATACCGTAGCAGAAGGCGAACACGATTTTAATAATGAATCAGGTCATAAAGGTGGCACACAAAAAGGATTGAATGTTGTAGATGGTAATGGTAATAGAAATGCACCTGGTAAAGACCCAGATGGTAATGACGTAACAATGCAATATGTGAATGTTCATACAGGATATAAAACACGAAGGTACTCAGAAGGATGTCCAACAATATGTCCGTCTGATTATGATGGTTTTACATCTCACTTTAATTGGGATAATGGAAAAACTGGAAATTCACAAGGTTCAATATTTATTTATAGAGGAACACATCCCGAATCTTTAAATCAATTAAATGATATATTGACTAGGTATGAAGCACAAAATAAAGCAGTTCAAAAAATATTGTCAGAAAGAGGTTATTGACAATTAAAATAACAAATTTAATTTTATAATTTATGAATAGACTAAGGCTTCTAATAGTTTTAATATTTTCTTTCCTTATCTCTAACTCGACTTTTTCTCAAGAAAACACAGTAAAAGAGTTACTAAAAGAAATAGATATAAATGAAGTTGTAAATGATACACTTAATTTAAGTATCATCAATTTTTTTAAAGGTGAAGAGAAAGGAGAATTTGTTTCTAACGAAAGGATAAAAGATTTATATAGCATAATTAATTCCTTAAAAGGGAAAGCTGTTTTGAATGCTAATAACACTTTATTATTCTTCAAATTAAGAAAAATAATAAAAAAGAATGTTGAACTGTCTGAATATATGGCAGAATGTATTACGGATATAGCTCTTGAAAGCCAAAATAATTTTATCATAGCTTTCTATTTGTCTGATGACGAGTTGAAAGAAAAAATAGAATCTGATTTATTTTGGTTGATAGAGATAGACAAATACTCAACTTTTAAAGAGAAACTAAATAGTTCAGCTTTAAAAGAAGAGTTTAATATTGTTGTGGATAGATTATCCAAATTAGATGAATAAAAGTACATCTAAAGTAAAACTAAAGAATGCGCCCATTTTTATAAAGTGGGCGTTTTGCTTTATTATAAAGAAATAGTATCTCTCTTTTTTGTAATAGGTTTAGGCAAAGCTTTTTTGTTACAGTCTTCATCACAGTTACACGGTTTTAAGTAAAGCTTTCTTTTAGTATCATACTCTAAAAGCCTTAAAGAATCGTTTAAGGTGTGAACATTTTTTTTGACTGGCTTATTATCTGTCACTATGATTAATTGTTTTGATGGAGATGCACAAGACAATAACAAAAAAAGAATGAAATAGGTTGAGACTTTATTTATGTTACAATTTTTCCCGCTCCGCAGTAGTTGTACTGCTGCGGCAAACATAAAATTTGTAGACGGTGCAAATACGACCACGGAATATACCTATGACCAGAACGGAAACATGACCTCCGATGCCAATAAGGGGATAAGCTCTATTGAGTCCAACCATTT
>JBDWSS010000072.1:0-22025 GCA_039985375.1 Flavobacteriaceae bacterium | reverse complement strand
AGATAACGACCATAGTCAACAAGTTTTTGAACTAACTCGTCTGATGCCCTATTTTGATAGGCATCCAAAAGTAGTCTTTCATTTGCCGTAGCATTCATCCCCCCTTCGTTGATATTGACACTAACTCTATTGAATAATTCGCTATGAAGATCTTTATGTCTGGCAAAGAGCGTTTCGTAATCTGCATCTGCGGTAGCAAGCTTATCTTTCAATCGAGGAACCGCCTGATCACCTGGTTCATTAGCATAAACACCAACTAGAAACACCACTTCATCAGCTCCGCTAAATTCGATGGACCCACCACCATCACGTCCGGAACGATAATTGATTTGATGGCCTTCCGATGCACTTGAAGTGCCATTTTTAGTAATAACGCGTACCACACCACCAAACTCGCCTCCATCGCTACCGTCAGCACGAAACTCAAGGAAATCCCCATCAGCAATAGTTTTGTATGTGAAACCAGTATCAAATTGCTTACCACTTTGATATATGGCATCTTTTAAATCATGTATATCTAAGGTAACTGTCCCGTCTATCGCAGTTTTCTTATCAGCGTTTAGCGATATCACGGAGATATCATCTGGAATAGAAACAAACAAACGTCTTGAATAACTCGTTTCACCATCTCTCCATTTCACCTCAACCTCGCCTGTTTCAAAATCAAGTGTACGGATATAGTCTTCAAATAACTGTTCACGCTGCATGGTTAGGAGCATATCGAATGCGGGATGGTATGCAGCATGTTTTCCATTGAATCCTTTCTCCTTCATTTTATTTACGTAGTGCATATTGGCTGGACCGTAATCTCCTGCCAGCATCATTTCTCTTACTTTTGGAAGTTCTTCCGACATATCTGGGAGATCAGACCTTGTACCTCCAAACCATAGTGCGTTATGGTTAAACAGGATGCGCTCTGTTCCAATAGAACCATAGACCATAGCTCCAATGACTCCATTACCTGAAGGTAGTGCTTCCCGCCATTGACTGGAAGGAGTAATCATGGTAATGCCTCGTTGGTAAGGGCTATCCTGAGCTTTTTCAGAATTAATGTTATTTTGTTTTGGCTGCTCACAGCCGAAAAACCCCATCAACAGGGTGATGAGTATCAGTAAACTGCTTTTTTTAGTATTAGTCATTGTTAAATAATAATAGTCTTTGTCAAGTAATACTGTTTATCATTGTTAGTTAAGTAATGCCTCCCAATCCCCACCGAAATAGGCTTTATCGATCTTATCAGGTTTCAGTCCCTTTTTCATTCGTTTGGACTGTTCTATAAGATCCATATAAACATAGAATTGCAACCAGTAACCATAGTTGTATTTTTGTTGTTCAGATTTTGGTTGTTTCATAAAAGCATACCAGCTGGTATTAAGGCCCTGCTGACCAGCAACTTTTAAAGCAGTTTCTGCACGACTCCAAATATCGTTGGACATTTGAGTATGCAAGGCCCTATAGTCATCATAAGCCATTTCGGACGCATTGATAATCTCGCATTTGTCATCAATATTCAACTTTAACAGAGAGACTTTCTTATCAAATAGGGTGTCCCCATCTATATCAATTTCAATTTGATCCAGAAAACCATTACCATCCGTATCTTCATATTTGAAGGTGCTGAAAGGGCTAAACTCTTTTTGCATGCGCTTATGCCTTGGCTCATAGAAGTCCTCTACGCCTCCCCAACTCTGGTAAGACCAGGCTAATTGGTCCACTCTCCAAGCGCCCCACTCTGCTCCATAAAGGTGAATCCTGCCATCAAATGTGGAAATATAAATATTCCCATTTCCACTATTGTCAAGATCCCATTCACCCCGGTCTCCAATGGCATCCGCCTGAATATGGTTATCCAATCCTCCTCCCAGGGTATCCGCTCCTTTAATCCACGGATTTCTTGCTCCTACTTTAAATAGGTCCATGGGATAATAAAATTCTACGCGCTCCCAGCGTTCGCAATCATCATCCTCATCATATACAAAAAACACATTGTCCCATTCCCCCCTGTTATAAGTCAAATCTAAAGCTGAATCAAAACCGGGATAAATCAGCTCAGATAGCTCTCTCCAACGAGGGTCTTTAATGAATTCATCGGCTTCCGTTACTCTTTGGTTTTTGAAAGGATGAACCTGATCCATGTAATCAAAACCTTTTCCTTGAAATTTGATGGACATATCATAGTCAAACTCATTTCCTGGGCCATTATCATTGTCTAAGTCGATAGTATATGCTATGTAGCTAATCACTCCCTCAGTATACTTTACCTTTCTATCTTCTGGTCTATCTACAGCCCTAAGTGCCATCTCCGTCAAACCATCATCGTCATGATCCCAAAACAAAAATGGATTTTCCCAATTCAACCTCAAATCATTCATTTGATCCGTGGATCCATGGGCTTTCAAAAAAGCGTTCTGTCCAGAATAGTCTTCAATGAAATTTGAATTCCCGTCGTGAAGCCAAGCACGAAGCCGAAAAGTGTTCCAGTCAAAATAATTAAAAACATTATCCTTATCGGCATCTATCATCCACATATAGTGCGATCCTCTTCTGGTACCCTTAGGTGCGTTATCTACATAAATCTGCATATCCGCGACTCCATCTCCATCTGTATCCACCCAGTCAAATGCTGCGTCGTTAACATCACAGTATTTACCATCTTTGTTGATATCTATCAACAAGCAGTCACTATCTGTATCCCCTTCAAAATCATCATATGTCAAATCATCATCATCATCAATCCACATAATAGGTGTATTGTTAATGGTTACAGAGTAGATTACATCTGGATCACCGTCTCCATCTAAGTCTTCAAATCTTGCCTTATAACCAGTTGGGGGGGGTGGCAGTCTATACGATACGAGTGGTGTGTAATTATTCCAATAGCTTTTATCAACATCCGATTCTTCGGACTTTTGACACCATGACGGTAAAGACAAGACCGGTAACAAAATAAAATACCAAATATATTTGCTCATACTTCAATCACTTAATTCCCTACCAATCTCACCTTAATCTCCAGTTTATCCTCCTCGGCTACCCAAGCTGGATACCGGATATCGATTCTTTTTAATCCTTCCTTTTTCATGTCCAGATATAACGGAGGAGGATCAAGCGACACTACCGAAGGCGTAAAGTCTGGATGAGACAAAATCTCAAGTCTGATACTTTTTCCATTTTGCCTCAAAATAGCTCCACCTTTTACCAACTCCACATCTGCTTGCGTCATGAACTGCCAGGTAACCATTTCGGTACTTTCAAGGAGTTCTATATCATCTTCTATCAACAATGAAATTGGGCCATCTTTAATAAACCTTCTCCTAGCACTTTTAACCTGCCCTTCTAAGGTTGGAGACATATTCAAAGTAGCTTCTGGTCTATCTCCGCTTTTAAAGTCAGTTATTAGGGTTTTGCCATCGTTTACATGTAATTGATTGTTTATTGTGATTGTGCTATGCCCAAAATTGTTTTTGTTAATCAATTTCCATCGGTCACATTCTTGACAAGATTTCCAAAGGTCAAAGCCAGTCCGCTCAATCGTTCCATAATGACGAAACTTACCAAGATCTACGCTCCATCGTTCACCATACAATTCAAAAATAAATGAACCTGCATCCATATTTCCATGACCTTGTGTGCCCTTTCCCCCCTTTCCACCGAAATAATATTTATTGGAATCATCATCTCCCCCAGTGAAAAAAACCACCGGATTCTTACCATCACCTTTCCAGGACAATGGAGCCACTATTGCTTCCTTTGGCTCATACTGCGCCATCCATACAAGTCCCATAGCTGATTGTTTGTTTAACGTTCCCATTTCTTCAGGATCAGTCATAAACCGTTCCGTATCGTAGAACGAACTATTTCCTGATTTCATAGCAAACCATGCAAGCGTCAAGTCACCTTCTTTTCGAGGATTTTCTCCGCAATCTCCATAATTATAAAACCTACCTGAAGGGGCCAAACACATCTTTTTAAACGTAGCGCTTTCCTTAAATGCTGGGTAATTGTACATTCCAAAATCGGTTCCGAATGCACTTTCAAACATGGCAGCTGTGGCTACTGAAAAAGAAGTGCCATATCGCCAATAAGTAGCACCTTCTGGGTAAGCTCCGTCTGGTCCGTAAGAATCCAAAGACTTCATCATAGCATCAATGGCTCTATGGATTGTTTTTGAGGCCAACTCAGGATCTATTTCGGCAATTGTAATTGCTGCCGCCACCATTCCTCCATTGCAGACCTGATTCCAGTTTCCAGTGCTATTAACCCAATGTATCACGCTTCCATCTTCAGGCCAACTTGGTTTGATACCTTTTTCTATCAAAGCTTTTTTGGCCAATTTTACAGTTGAACCAGGTAGACCATCACCAGCCCAATCAATGGCCAAGGCTATAGCCAAAGACATTTCGCTGACATCTAAAAAGTGTTTTGGATTCCATGATGGGAAATTGCATGCTGCAATAACCTCTTCATTAATTCTATCCAGCATACGTTTATCCTTTTCTATTCGATAAACCATGCCAAGCATATTCATTCGATAGAGCATATCCCTAGAGATATCCAACTGATTGTTTTGAGACCGCTCTTCCATAGGAATATCGAGGTTGATGATTGACCGTTCAAAAACATGCTCAGCATTCAACTTAATGGCTTTGTAGATATTCTGAATAACTGGATCAGTCTTCAGTTTATCCCTTAAGTTTTTCTCCAGCTTTTCATTTAAAACCAGTCTTGGAGATTCCTTTCTAAGTTTTTTCTTGATATAATCAACTGTAATGGGATTGTCTAACTTATATGTGGACTCCTGAGCATACAACACAGAATTGCAAACAAGACAGCAAAAGAAAGTCATTACCAATAATCTAATTTTTGACAATTTGGATGCCCTTTGATAATCAGTATATTGCATATAGTTTTCAAACTTAATCATAGCATGGGTGTTTATTATTTTAGGTATTGAACCTTTACTTATTGGTTCTGTAAAATCAATTTCTTTTCCATCTATATAAATATTATAAACCTTGTTATTTTATTTAATCTATAACCTCAACAAAAAAAGGTATGGCCGGTAATCCTTCAACGTTGAACACATTGGTTACACATTCCGCCTTCCAGGCATACCGAATACTTTTTGGTTTAAGAACAGAATTACTTGAAACGATTGCCTTACTCCTAGCCATCTTAGCTTTTGCCGGGTGAAAAACACCATCAGTCCCAGCAATTTCAAACCACAATGCTTCACCTCCATTCGCAACCAAACCATTTTTAGCATGGTCAAACTCAACAGTCACTTTGTTATTATTGACAGAATATTTTTTATAAGTAGGACCAGAATATGCTATACTTTTAAAACCGTATGTTTTAGCAAGAGCGATATACGCCAAGCGTTCTCCAATTGGTTTTTTTATATTAGGGTGAATATTTTCAGGATTGCCTACATCCATGGTTCCTGCCATACCTGTGTTTTTAAGCTTCAATGTACGATATTGTGCTTCGCGTAAAATTGGAGCATTTAGACTTCTATCCACTCCATTTTTTGTAGGATAATTGTAAGAGGGAATTTGAACGAAATAGAAGGGAAAATCACCTTGGTCCCAAGCTTTACGCCATGATGTAATCAAACTCGATAATAGGTGTTCGTACTCATTAGGCCATTCCATATTACTTTCGCCCTGATACCAAATAACCCCCTTCATAGTGTATGGAATAAAAAGGCTGACTTGATCTTTAAACAAAATTCCACGTTGGTGGTGGTAGCGCTTGATGGAATATACAGAACGTGGTATCGACGGTTCTTTTCCTTTTTTACCATTCGCTTCCCACTTACTTAATTGTGAATAATATTCCAAGGAGTCCTTTTCTTTATACTCTGCCAACCACTGATTCCTTCTGTCAATAACAACACTTAATTTAGGGTCATTTTGAAGTGTTTCTAGAGGAATATACGATTCTATTGGGCTACCACCCACAGCGGATAAAATCAATCCAACAGGTACGTTTAGTTTTTTTTGAATATTTAATCCGAAGTAAAACCCAACGGCTGAAAATTGCGATGCTATTTTATAGGTACTTTCTTCCCATCCAACTTTGGAGCTAGCATATAATCGAATCTGTGAATTGTTGGCAAGCAAAGTATCCTTTTCAACACCCTTACTACGGCGGAGTTGAAATCTCATATTAGATTGACCAGAACAAACCCAAACTTCACCCGTTACCACATTCTTTAGTGAAATTGTATCATTGTTGCTTATAATCGTCAGTTGATATGAATTGTTTCCTGCCTTAGGCGTTCTTATGAAGGTTTCCCATTCCCCCATATCATTGGCCATGGCATTTGCTATGCCATTCCAGCTTGCTTTAATTTTTACGGAAGCTCCGGCATCGGCAGTTCCCCAAATTTTAACTTTTTGGTTTTGCTGCAATACCATATTGTCTGAAAATATTCCAGCAAGTTTAAGCTGAGCATGTAAGCTTGACATTGTCAAAATTGCTAGTACTAGCATCTTAATGTGCAGTTTTCCAATCATGTATTTTATATTAAACCTACCATTGTGTTTCTATTCGTTTTCGGCATTGTTGGTCAAGAATTTTTTTACAATTCCATCAGCAAGTTTTCGGGCTCCTTGCTTATTCAAGTGTACCCTGTCTTTTAAATCATCTTCAGAAGCTGCATATTTTAGTCCATCCAAAAGGAAGAGATTGTCATACTTTTTTTGGAGCCTCTCAACCGTTTCTTTAGTCCAACTTCGTAATGATTCGATACGATTATCCGGATTCACTTTGCCAACCACAGTTGTGGTAAACGTTTGGGAAATGCAAATGATGTCAGCTTCTGGAAACTTAGAACATAAGCTACTTACAAGGGATTCGTAAATTGGCATAACCCCTATCAACGGATCCGCTTCATAGGTTACATCATTATACCCCCACAAAATGGAAATAAGGCGAGGGGATACATCTTCAAAGTTTCTCAAAGTTTCTGTTGAGATTTCAGAGCCACCCGTAGCTAGGTTAATATAATCGAACCCGAGGGAGTCAGCCACCTGATACGGATATGTATCAACTGTGCCTGTTTGTCCAACTCCATGAGTTATTGAATTACCTACAGCAATGTATACTGGCTTTTCTTCTTTTGGTAAATCGAAAAGCGTGTACCCATCGGACAATTCTAATCCCAAAAATTTCACACCTGAGAAATGAGGAAGATAAACTTCCCATTCGCAAGTATTTTTCGCAGGATTGGCGATAGTAAATTCCAGATCTGAAATAAAATCATAAACCAAAGATTCATCCTTAAAAACGGTAAACCGTCTCTTTCTGCCCTGACTGTTTTCCAATTTGTCAAATTTCAACTTGATTAAAGGGCTATTGGTTTTGAAACTAATGCTAATTCCTGGCTGTGTCCTTGCCCTGGTCACTTCGATAGTACCATCGAATCCATTTTTAAAAAAATCCTCGGTATAGCGATGCAGCTCAGCTTCCTTTTCAGTTATATGTGAATAGAGCACACCATTAAAGTGCAGTGCGCTATCATTTGGCTTAATATGAATACTTGTCCCAAAACTGGATTGCGCCTCCTGACCAAAAACACTAGGTGCGGATAAACAAAGCATTGTAATAAATATCATCAAACAAAACCCAATCTTAACGGCCAATAATAAATGGAACCTTATAAAGCTTCTTTTCCATTTTTGGAATTTAAGTTTATTAAAAATGTAAATACCTCCTGTAGTCATTTATGTCAATTATTCTTGCTCCATTTTTAGTTATTTATACGGTCCATAAAAATTACCAAAGCGTATTTACACCCTGCGGCCAATCATCAATATCATGGTATTCCCCAATTCCCTTAAGGAATTCACTGTTTTCCATGGTCACATCGCACTTAAATAAGGCCATATCCAATTTCTTATTATCAAACTTACAGTTGATGACATAAGCACCATTTACCCTTCGCCACATCGCACCATAGGCATTATCTACAATCTCACATCGATTTAAAATGACATTTTGTGGGGCATATTTTGTGTTTTCGGTGTAATTGTACTTGTCGTAATAATGCTCACACGGAAACCACATGGCTGCCCGTCCAACTCCGGAGATATTGTACTTGTGAAAAAACAAGTAACCTGCTTCTTCATGGTCAGCCTGAATTCCATTGCCCTTGCAACCTCTAATGGTGATTCGCTGTGCGATGACATGCTCGAACGATGTATATTTATTGCCTTTGCCCTTTACAGGGAAAGACATATCACAATCGGATTGCAGCAAGTATTTGTTGTATAGGAAATAAACGTTGTGATGCAAGCCACCTGCTGAACCATTGTACTGAATGTCACATTTATCCATGATGATGTTGTTGGTACGCTTAATATGAATACCATGTTTGGACCAATCGGAAACCATAATATTTTGAAACATGATTCGTGTGTGCCTGCTTTCATTGCGGCCTCTCATCAAAACCCCATTGCCATCTCCTGTACGCATACCCCTTAGCGTCAGGTCTTTGATGACAACATCTGTTATCCGGGGTTTATCTTCTGCAATGAAACCAGTACCTTTCAAATCAGGACTCTGTAGCAGAACAGTCTGTGCTTTCCCTTCGCCAGCTATCGTTACCTTGCTCTTTAAAGTGAGGGTGTTGTTCAACATATGGGTGCCCTCCTTCAAAAAAACAACGCCACCACCTGCTGCATTTGCTTCGTCTATAGCAGATTGAATATCATCACCAGGCTCGACTGCAATTACCTTATCCAGCCATTGTCTGGGATATTCAACATGCTTAAATTTATCTTGCCATTTATCCTTTACGATCGAGAGCACCTCAGGTTCAACTACCACTTTGGTATACTTAAAATCATTTGGTGGAACATCTTGATGAGCCTCATACAAAATGTATTTGGATGTCCATGTCTTTTCTTCACCAGAAGGAATTGATAACTCTATCAAATGTTCTGGACATAGGGTGCTGTTTTTTGCCCAAAACTGTGCTTTTATAATAGGCTGATCCGTGGACACGGTTACCCCTGCACCTGTTTTCATATTCAGTACGGTGAATTTGTTATTTAGAGATGATTCCTTAAACCCTTCTAAGTTGACAAAAACACTATTACCCGCTTTAATTTCCTTATTGAACCTTATACTGTTACCTCCAACTTCAACAAGGCCCTTTGTGTCACTTTTAGTTTTAATCTTAAATGGATACCTGACTTTCAGGGAAGGACCTGAAGTTTCTTTATCGATTACAAAAAAGTTATGATTATACTGATCTAATTCAATCTTTTTCTGGCCAGTATTTTGCAATCTGTGTTCAATGTAAAAGCCTTTGTCACTCAGCCTTAGCGTTTTTTCATAGACATAAGCATAACCAAAATCACTCTTAATGGTATGCTTGAACGTAATCCAATCATCACCTTTATCAATTTTCCATTTTCCGTGATCAAGTATTTTGTAGGTTTCTATATGGAAATCATATTCTGGTTCATTGCCTTTTTCGATTATTCCTACCCCCAAGCGAATGAACCCTTCTCCTGGCGATGCTTCATCATATCCCAGTCCTGCACCATTGGAGGCCTCTACAGGCCCCATTCCATGAGCAGGCGCCAGAGGATTATGTGTATCTTTCCACTGGCCAAAATACTCATGACCATTGTATTTCACACTTTCTATTTGACCGGACCAATCAAACCTTGTAGAACGGTAGACACCTTTCTTACGATCAGGTAAATAAACCTTCATACTCACCTCATTATTTGAAATGACGGCACTTGGATATTTCGAAAAATCAACCTCTTGTGCTAGGATATTTATTTCAAAGAAACACATCCAAATAATTAATGGTATAATTTTAATATTCATGTTTTTAACGCTTTTAATTGCTTAAAATTCAATGCTTTGAGTTACTCAATTCACAGGGACAACCTTAGCGCCGTCAAATCCAACATGAGTCATATCAATAGGCTTGAATCCAAATGCGAAAGCTGGTGAGTTTTCTTTTAATCTGAAATCATAATTGTCAGGATCTACGAAAAGTGGATCAGTATACACCGAATGAACATCATTTCCTGCTTCATGCCATTCATCCTAGGCCTTTCCATCAAAATCAACCTTTTCCTAAGGCATTTCAGGATTGAAAAAGATGTTGTAATCTGAATGAAATGTACCCTTGATATGCTTTGTTCCAATTTTATCAAATTAAAATTAGACCAATGTGCTTGTTATTTCTATCAATTAATATTCAATAACTATAAACTATAAACTATTTTCCGAATAAAATCCAACTAAAAATCCCATCTTTTGAAACTGGAGTAACCTCTGCCCAAATATCTTTCTTCCATTCTGAAGTTTTATCCAACACTTTATTTGCGAATTCCGAATTTTCGACTGATAAATCATTTTTTTCAGATATATCACATTCTAAATCAAATAGTTGATTAACCACTTTGTCATCTTCTATAAAAGATACCAATTTCCATTCTCCACTTCTAATGGTTGTTCTTCGGTTAAAACTCCAAAACAAATCGCGTTCTGGTAATGATTCTTCATTCTGCAGCATGTTTTTAAAACTTATGCCATCCAAATTTTTAATATCGATTACCACCAGTAAAATCAGCAAAAGTAGGAAGCAAGTCCATGGACATAATTGTTGTTTCATTAACCGTTCCTGTTTTCTCCGCTTAGAGAATAACGATTCTAAACAAAACCCTGTAAACAATAAGTTTACAGCCATCAATGATTGGATTTTTAGAGACCCTTTTATACATTGAAAGGCAAAACTTAAGACTGTAGCTAGAGAAGGCCGATGAAGAAATCCAAAAAATGCTAGGTTATAAATCCCAAAGAACTACACAACATCATGCTAAAATATTGGATAGAAATGTCGGTGATGATATGAAAATTCTTAAGGAAAAGTTTAGCCATGAAGATTTCAAAAGTTAAGTTGATAGCACTTTTTTAATCAAATACAACAATAATTAGTTGCCTAGCTAACTAATGGTCGTTATATTTGTACCATGATTAATAAAAATCTATATTTTAAAATAGAGCTTACAGCTAGAAGGATTAGGCAATATGGACAAAATGTCCTCAAATCTCATGGCGTTGACATTACCATAGAACAATGGTTAGTGTTAAATGTGATAAGTGAAAACAAGGATATTAGTCAAATTTCTATAGGAGAGAAACTAATAAGAGATAAGCCAACAATTTCTAGAATGGTTAATCAACTAGAAAAAAAGGAGTTTATCCTAAAAAAATCTTCTGATACAGATTCTAGAAAAGTTGAATTAACCATATCTAAAAAAGGAGAAGCATTAATTAAAAACTTATACCCTATAATTGAAAAAATACGTTTTACTGGTTTAAGTCAATTATCAGAAAAAGAAAATGAAAGTATTGAAACCATTCTAGATAAAATTTTAAAAAAACTAAACGACTAATTTTTTAAACAATTAGTTGTCTAGCTAACTTTAATATATTATAACCCTTTAAATTAAAAATTATGAAAACAAAAATTCTAACCTTACTAACAATCGTTGCATTATCCTCATTCCAATCAAAAGCTCAAAATGGTAATGTCGATGCTTTAAAATCGGTACTAACGTCATACTTACATGCTGGAGATATTAATGATGTTGCCAAATTACAACCTTATTTACATGATGATTTTAGAGTTGTATTATACGATACCAAAAAAGGTATCACGTCTATTTTAGATAAAAAAACTTATGTGTCGTTTATAAAAACCAAAAAATTTGGAGGATATAAAAGAAGTGTTGGCTATGAAGATATTCAATTTATTGGAGATAATATGGCTTCTATAAAAATGACACTCACAAGCCCCGGCAAACCAACACTAAAGAATTTTTATTCGCTTGTAAAAATCAATGGCAAGTGGTTAGTGTTTCAAGATTTTGTAACATTAATTTTCTAATAATTAATGAAGTTTCCATTAATAGCAATCGTTTTTATTATATCTATTTCTTCCTGTAAATCACAGGAAAGAGATGGTAACGGACAATTAATCAAGGAAAGTATTACCTATAAAAAAATAGGTAATACTTTTTTAAAATTATACCTTTTTACTTCAAATAAAGAAGATAAAAAACCTGTAATTGTTTTTTTTCATCCAGGCGGTTGGGTTTCTGGGTCTCCATCTTTCTTTTTTGAAAAAGCTGAAGCGTTTTCATCATTAGGTTATACTACAATTTGTGTACAATACAGATTGGCCGATTTAAAAACAACAACACCTAAAGATTGTCTTAACGATTCCAAAGATGCTTTAAGATATTTAAAGGAAAATGAAGAAAAACTATGCTTGGATATGTCCATGTTATTTTTGGTCGGTTATTCTGCAGGAGGACATTTGGCCTTAATGACTCAATTGAATACCGGTGAATCTATCCCTATGGCCAATAAAATATTTACTATTGCCTCACCAGTCGATCTAACGGAAGATGAATTGTTAAAAACATCTATGATGACCGCTAACGAAAAAATAGCACTATCCCCTACTAATCATATTAAACACTTAAAGACCAAACTTTATC
The DNA here is from genome assembly GCA_039985375.1 of Flavobacteriaceae bacterium. Classification (GTDB taxonomy): domain Bacteria; phylum Bacteroidota; class Bacteroidia; order Flavobacteriales; family Flavobacteriaceae; genus Flagellimonas. Next base: position 9,483 of record JBDWSS010000072.1, on the reverse strand, counting down.
TCTTTAATGGAACGAATGACGAATATATAGATTATTCAACCATTTCTAATTTTAGTAATAAGGCAGAAAAAATGGATAAAAAAGTTGAGTTAACCGCGTTTAAAAATGCTGGCCATTTTCTATTAGCTACAATGCATAAAGAAAAAATTGAACAGAAAATAAAACAAGAAATCCTTGAAAAATAGTTTAATATGCGCAATACAACTATGGAATCTAAACCAGTTTGAAAAAATGAATGCATATGTTTCTGATGATTTATTGACCATTCGCTACCTTCTTCATTGCCAAATAACAAAGAAGGAATGAAAAATTGGATTATTGGAACTGGTAAATCATTTGAACACAAAACAATTATAGAGACTATAGCAGTTGAAGAAGACAATGTCATTGTAAAAGCGTAAACACATTGGTATTTGCAGGAGTATCGAGCCTACTAACTTAGAGATAACAACTAATGGTTATAGAATATAGCTTGAAAACAAAAAAATCATATCACATTGGGTTTTAATTGATGGTAATACAATGTAAAATCAACTAATTACATTTAAAGATGGTGATATTTGTTAAATTTCAGGAATAAGATTAGTAAGAATCCTACGTTAGGAATAGACCTTGACGGTAATTAAAAAAATGAATCAAGATATTCTAGAATATAAAGGCAAGATGGTTTTTTTAAGGATGACAATGTCTTCAGACTTTCAACGTATTCCAAAGTTTTTTAGGGAAAAAGAAGCTTGTTTTTTATTCTTAACAGAAGGAGCCTTTCATTTTAGAACCCCTACAAAAGAAGTTTATTTTAAAGAAGGTGATGGACTATTGGCCCAATGTGGGAATTATTATATTGAAAAACACAAAACTTATGACTCCAATGACGATCTCTCTTTTATAGGAGCCTATTTTTATCCAGATATTGTAAAATCGTTTTTTCAATCAGACATAGCAATCAATCAATTTAGCCATCCATTTGATGCCACTAAAGTCAATATGGAACCTATGCTAAAAACATTTTTAGAAAGTCTCCATTTTATCTTTGACAATCCTTTGGTTGCAGATGAAAATATGATTGTAAATAAATTGAAAGAGTTACTTCTACTATTGAGTAAAAGTGAAAAAGCAAAATCCATACACACATTTATTCATTCACTTTTTGACCCTTACCAACACAATTTCGAAACAATAATTCAAAACAACATATATTCCTCGCTATCAATAAAGGAATACAGTCACTTGTGCAATTATAGTGTTTCCACTTTTAAAAGAAAATTTAAAGCGATTTATAACACCACACCTGCTAATTATTTTTTAGAAAAAAAATTAGCAAAAGCAATACAATTACTAAAACTTAAAAACCTTCCTGTTTCAGAAGTAGCTTACCAATGTGGTTTTCAAAACATCAGTAGTTTCAACAAAACATTTAAGAGAAAATTTGCTCTTACACCTTCTGAGTATAGATTGAACCAAAAGGACAATTTGTTAAACCTTTAGGCAAATTCAAAATACATAAGCCAAAGTACATTTGTATTTTCAAAATCTTAAAACGATTAAAATGAACAAGACAATAACAAAATTAGGCTTATTCTTTATCAGCGTAATATTTCTTCAAAGTTGTGCATTTGACCTGCAAACTGGAATAATAAAAAAGGAGGGCGTAACTTCCATGAATGAAGAAAAAGGGAAGCAAATCTTAAACGCTGTTTGGAAACAGCAAGGATACGATAAACTAGATCAATCAACCGTTTATTCCTTTGAAGCCCGAGACAAGTGGAAGGGAATGCTAGGAAAAATAGGGCAAATATGGCCCGAAATGACCATGGATTTAGAAGCCAAATACCTAACCGGAACGTTTGACGGACAGATTAAATACTTAAACGGTAGGGAAAAAGGAAACGTAATTGGTCTACAAGATTGGAATTACTATGAGATATCCAATGGTAAAACAACTTTCTTGGACAAGGATCATAGAAAAAACAGAAGAAAAGTTTTTGGAATAGCCGCATTCCAATATTTCACAGAGATGGTGAGCCGATTGAGAACTGCTCCTATTATTAGTTATGCGGGCGAAAAAGATTTTAGAGGACAATCTTACCATTTGGTATTCTGTACTTGGGAAAGCACCAAAGCACATAAAGAACACGATCAATATTTGGTTTGGATAAATAAAAAAACCAACACAATGGATATTGTTCAATATACACTAAGAGATAATTACTTAAAAATGCCAGGTGCACAAATGATGGGTGGAGCAATTGAATTTTCGAATTTAAAGTCTGTTGATGGCGTTATGATTCCGTTCACTCAATATATGTATGCCATTAAACCACGAAAGAAAACAAAAAGATACTTACACAAATTAGAGCTTTCATCTTTCTCATTTGATGCTTTCGATAAGAATGAATTGATAGCTGATGAGAGTAAAGAAACAGGTGGAAACTACAAAAAATAATTAACAGAAAAACTTAATAACAATGTCAGACCCTATATACCTAATCGTAAATGCAATTCCAAACTCAAATAACATGGAAGAAGTTCAGAACTACCTATCTAAAATAGTTCCACTTTTTAATACTAACGGAGGAGAAAAAATAGAACGCTATAAAACCATAAAACAGTTAATGGGAAATAGTGGCATTGTAATGTTTGGGGTTTTTCAATTTCCCAGCATCGATGTAATCGAGAAAATGATGTTAGGTACAGCATTTAATTCTTTGACAGAATTGCGTTCAAAAGCATTTAAACAATTGGATTTAATGGTTTGCGAAACATTTTAAAAAGAGAAATCAAAATTAAGAAAGAAATACCTTCAGAATTCCCTTTTAAATCTGAATACAAAGAGGTTATACAATCTAACATACTATGTAGATAAGGGAGAAAAAGATTCGCAATATAGATTTAAAGACCATATTGAATATATGGATGCCTTTATTATGTAAACCGTTTTTGTGATAATGTGGCTGGGATTGTATTTCTTGAGGCTATTGTTAGGCCTGGGTTGATTGTTAAACAAAAAAACAGTTTGGGAAAGCCTTACAGCTATCAATTTACTAAACGATGGAGCACATTCAACTAAAGCTGCCCCATGCTCCTATACTTTGCAAAAAATGCAAAGCCCGCTCCTCTATAGCAGCTACATCCCTGAACATAATGTTCGCTCTCATGTAACCAAAAGTAATTGGGCCACCTTCACCCGCACGTTACTATATTTAAATAAATTTAAACCCGCTACGAGCTGAATATGTTTAACCCTACGTTGGTAACAAGTTTAAACAAATTAAAATGTGTTTACCGAACGTTAGGTAATTAACAATTCTTACATACTTTTGTACCATGAGACCACAAAAAGTATTAGATATAGAAATCTTAACAGGTTTAGCTAAGGTTTTCCGTTCTAAAGGATATGAAGGTGCTAGTTTAAAAGAATTGTCCGAAGCCACAGGCTTAAAAAAAGCTAGTTTATATCATAGATTTCCTAATGGAAAACAAGAAATGGCTAACGCTGTTTTACATCATATACATGACTGGGTTAAAAACAATGTGTATCAATCACTTTTAGATAATGATGTTGAGCCGCAAATAAGATTAAAAAATGGATTATCGGAAATTCGAACTTTATATAATGGTGGAAAGGAAACCTGTATTTTTCGTGCTTTATCTATGCAAGCTGGTATTGAATTGTTTGAAGAACAAATAAACAAGGGAATGAGCGAATGGCTTTCTTCTTTCAAAGCAGTCGGAATTGCCTTAAACTTAAATCCCAAAGAAGCAGAACAGCAAGCCTTACAGGTACTAATTGAAATACAAGGCAGTTTAATTGTCGCTAAAGGCTTGGGGAATATTTCGATTTTCGAAAATACCATACAAAGGATTGAGTATAACTACTTAAAGGGATAAAAATCTGTCCACTAATTTTACCGAATGTTCGGTATATATATATGATAACTATGAAAAAATATCCATTGCCCCCTTTCAATGAAGAAACGGCAAAACAAAAAGTTCAAATGGCAGAAGATGCATGGAATAGCAAAGACCCGGTAACTGTCTCAATGGCATATACTGAGGACACCGAATGGCGCAACAGAACCAGCTTTATCAATGGACGCAAAGAAGTTCAGGAGTTTTTAAAAAACAAATGGATAAATGAACGTAACTATAAGCTTAAAAAAGAACTCTGGGGTTTTAGAAATAATCGAATAGCTGTACGATTCGAATATGAATATCAAAATAAAGAAGGGAAATGGTATAGGGCCTATGGTAATGAAAATTGGGAATTTGATGAACATGGTTTAATGCAAAAACGCTATGCAAGCATTAACGATTTAGAAATAAAAGCATCTGAACGAAAACTTTAAATACATAATACAATGAAAAAATTGAATCTTATATATCTGTTGGTATTAATGCTAATAGTTTCATGTCAAGAAAAACCTAACACAATAAAAAACAAAGAAGTATCGACGTTACAAAATGAAAAAAAAATGAATCCAATATATTACAAAACATTAAATGTTGGTGGTGTAAATATTGCTTATAGAGAATCAGGAAACAGTAAAAATCCAACACTGGTTCTTCTGCATGGTTTTCCATCCTCCTCACATCAATATAGAAAAGTATTGAACCAGCTCTCTGATGAATTTTACCTAGTCGCACCTGATTATCCTGGTTTTGGGAATAGTGATTTTCCTTTGACCGAAGATTATGACTACACTTTTGACAATATTGCTGAAACTATAAATTCGTTTTTAGAATTAAAAGGGATCCATACCTATGCATTAATGATTCAGGATTATGGTGCACCAATTGGTTTTAGAATAGCTACCGAACACCCTGAAAGGGTAACCGCAATAATTAACCAAAATGGTAATGCTTATGAGGAAGGACTGGGAGAAGCTTGGAAAGGTATTAGAGCATTTTGGGCCAATAGAAATGAAAAAACAGAAAATGCATTATTACCAGTTTTCTCTTTAGAAGGTTTAAAATGGCAGTATACACATGGCACTAGAAACCCTGAAAAAGTCAATCCAGATACTTGGCATTTAGATTATTTAAGATTGTCCAGACCCAATGCTCATGCCGTAAACATTGATTTGTTTTATGATTATCAAAACAATTTAAAGTTATATCCAAAATGGCAACAGTATCTAAGAGATAATCAACCACCGTTATTGATTGTTTGGGGCAAGAATGATGAATTCTTTCCTGAAAGTGGAGCTAAAGCTTTTAAACAAGATGTAAAACACATCGATTATAATATTTATAACACAGGACATTTTGCATTGGAAGAAGATGGAAATGAAATCATCAATAAAATCAGGGTATTTATGAAGAAAACATTGAAATAGCCCGTGCTTAACATGGTATAAAAGTCGTAGCGGTTTGGGTGCATACTCAAGTCGCTACTGTGTTTTATTCAGCATAACGTTAACTAAAAAAAACGATCAGTAATCTGTTTCCACTATTATACGGGCCGTTAGGGTACATTCATCCTTCAGCTTACTTTTGTCGCTCCATGACCGCACTCCCGTCCCAAAAGAAATACATCCCAACGGGTCGCTAAACCAAAATCACGTCTAGTGGGGATTCCTTGGCGAACAGTGCCATGGGGGGTTTCGGAAGCCCATTTTATAAGGCATTGCTGAAAGGATTTTACTATATTTCCGTAGAAAATAAGGAACTGCGTTTAGCAGGTCATTAGCTTTCATTGTAAATAGAAATAAACTAATGATAAAATAATTCGAAAAATGGCCCAGAAAATTATGGATGAAATTTGTTGGGGAATTATTGGTGTAGGTGATGTTTGTGAAACAAAAAGCGGACAACCACTAATAAAAGTACCCAATTCAAGTGTTAAGGCAGTTATGAGAAGAAATTCTGAAAAAGCTAAGGATTTTGCTAAACGACATGGTATAGAAAAGTGGTACGATAATGCTGATGATTTACTGAATGATCCTGAGGTAAACGCTATATATGTTGCAACTCCACCAGAAACTCATGCTGAATATACATTGAAAGCAGCAGCTCTTGGAAAACCGGTTTATGTAGAAAAGCCAATGGCACGATCATATGAAGAATGCCAATCAATGGTAGAAGCATGTAAAAAAGCAAATGTTCCTTTGTATGTGGCTTTTTATCGCAGAACGCTACCAAATATTCTTAAAGTAAAGGAACTAATTGATAATGGTTCCATTGGAGACGTTAGAAGCATAGATATAAGGGTACAAATGACAATTGAAAATGAGATTGTAGGAACCCATGACCATTCCAATAATTGGCGAGTTAATCCTGAAGTTTCAGGGGGCGGTTACTTTTACGATTTGGCTTCACATCAATTAGATGCACTCGATTTTCTTTTCGGTCCTATCACCGAAGCAAAGGGGTTTTCTGAAAACCAATCAAAAACGTACAAAGCTGATGATATCACTGTTGGTGTTTTTAAATTCAAAAACGGAATTTTAGGCAAAGGGTTGTGGGCTTTTAATACCAGTAAGGCTTCGCAATATGAAATGACAACAATAATTGGTAGTAAAGGGCAAATTTCTTTTCCTTTTTGGGGTGATCATCATGTTACTTTAAAATTAGAGAATGAACCCGTTAAAAAATTTGAATTTGAAGTTCCTGAATACATCCAAGAGATACTTATTCAAACTATCGTAAATGACCTTCAAGGTAAAGGTATATGTCCTAGTACAGGAGTTTCAGGAACCAGAACAAATTGGGTTTTGGAGCAAATAGCAGAATAAAACAAATTATAAACAGATGAATACTACAATTAAGACAGGAATATTATCTTATGGAATGTCTGGCAAGTTATTTCATGCGCCGTTTCTTAAAGAACATCCTGAATTTGAATTTATAGGTATAGTAGAACGAACAAAAAAAAAGGCTCATTTAGATTTTCCAAATGTAAAAAGTTATAATTCGGTTGATGACATTTTATTAGATGAGTCTATTGAGCTTGTTATTGTGAATACCCCAAATAAAACGCATTTTGAATATGCTTTTAAGGCTATAAAGGCAAATAAACATGTATTAATCGACAAACCTTTTACAGCTACTTCTTCTCAAGCAAAACAACTTTTTAAAGAGGCTAAGAAAAACAATGTTTTAGTATTGCCATATCAAAACAGAAGATATGATAGTGATTTTCTTTCTGTTAAGGAGATTATTGAAACTGGTAAATTAGGAAATCTGATTGAGGCTCATTTTCGATATGATAGATATAATTTAGCTGTTAACGAAAATAGTTGGAAGGAAAAAGTAGGGCCTGGAAGTGGAGTTCTATTTAATTTGGGATCACATACTATAGATGGCGTAATTGCATTATTTGGGGTACCTTTAAAATGGTCGAAACATCCCGCATATGTTAGGCCAAATACCAAAGTGATTGATTATGTGCATATACATTTACAATATCCCAATAATTTACAAGTATTGGTAACAATCAGTTCTTTAGTTGCAGATCCGCAACCTACTTTTGTGATTCAAGGTACATTAGGGACCTATAAAAAGTACCGAACTGATGTTCAGGAAAATCAATTGAATGAAGGAGTGCTACCTGGCAATTTATTGTATGGTGTAGAATTACTTGAAAGTGAAGGTCTTTTAACCACAATTGCATCGAATGGATTAAAAAAACAAAAAAAAATCAAAGCAAAAAAAGCAAGCTATCTGAATGTCTTTGAAGATGTTTATCAAACCATACGAATGAACAAAGACTATCCGGTAACCGAAGAACAAATAATAGCGCAATTGGAAATATTAGAAGAGTGAAATTATTTATTAAATAATAAAAATGAAATGCCATGGGAGGTTGCGAGAGCCCATTTTCTAAGGGATTGCTGAAAGGATTTTGTTATATTTCCATAAAAATCCCTGAACTACGTTTAGCGAACCGTTAGAGACAATTGGAACCCAATGCAGATAATTAACTTACCTGATCAATTAAATTTAAGCGCTTCGAAGTCTATTTTAGTTTATAATTATGAAAGCAAAACTGAAATGGCCAAACAACAAATTTTATTAAATAAAAATACATTTAGCTTTCTTCAAGAAGAATGCACAAAAGCTAACACTGCACATACAGAATCTCCGTAAATTCAATGGTTGTAGTCCTATAAGTGGCCAGAAATCGGCTACCTTGCATCTACGCACCATTAGCTGTAATTATAAAAGAGCTTCCAAGTTCAATTCAAATTTATCTTATATTTATAATCTGTTATTGAATTTACACATATCAAAAACGTCTCTTTCTAAGACTCCCTATTAGTTTTGGGCAAGTCTATAGTTTTACTATTTCCACAATATCGTGAAATGGAATAGCTGCCCCTACCCTATTAAAATCATACTTTTTAATTAAAAACAGATTTAATATGAAATCTAGGATAGCACTTTTGTGCGCAATTCTCTCGGTGTCCTGTATTCAACAGAACAAGAAGAAATTAAACATACACATAGAAAAAATGAAACATAATAATAAACAAATAGTATTAGACTTTTATAAAAACGCAATCGGAAAAGCAGATTCTACTTACGCTAGCAAGGCTTTAACAAACGAATATATTCAACATAATCCATTGGTAAAATCGGGCAAAGCCGGTTTTCTAGAAATGATTCCCTTTTTGAAACAACTGCCAAAACCTGACCATGGAACAAAACCCTTCATGCGTGTTATTGCCGAAGACAATTATGTTGTCCTTCACTTTGAAGTAGCATTCGCTGGACAAAATAAAACTGTAATCGATTTATACAGATTGGACAATGGACTAATTGCTGAGCATTGGGACGCAATTAAGGAAAGTTCTCCATCTACAGTGAATGGAAATCCTGAAGTTGAAGGACCTGTTGTAATTGAAAACAAAAAACTTACAGATAAAAACAAGAGTATTGTAGAAAATTATGTCAATAGAGTTTTAATTACTAGGAATTTTGAGCAAATGTCCAATTATTTGAATTCAAACCTAATCCAACATAATCCAGAAATAGCCAATGGATTGGCTAACCTCAAGTCGTCTTACAACGATGTTTTAGTTGAAAAAGTGCATCGTATAATTGGCGAAGGGAATTTCGTAGTGACCCAATCAGAAGGTAAAAAAGAAGGAAAGGATTGGGTTTTCTATGATGTTTACCGTTTGAACAAAGGTAAAATAACCGAACATTGGTCGGTTGGTCAATTGATTCCAGAAAATATGGCACATCTTAACGGAATGATTTAGAGTACCGTGGAAAATAACTGCAAGTAATAAAGGTTATAAATAATGCAGACTTATCGTTTATGTGTTAAAGTCTGTGGATATAGAATCTCGTTAAATCTTTGACGATTTCACTTAATGCGTGGTTGGAAATCCAAAGGATTTCCGCCACGCATTAATCATAGCGTCACGTTCACCTGCACTTCACTATATTTAGATATATTTAAACCCGCTGCGTACTGAACATAACTACGTTTAACTCTGGGTTATTTACAACTTAAAAAAAATAGACAGACTTGTC
>JBDWSS010000071.1:0-83918 GCA_039985375.1 Flavobacteriaceae bacterium | reverse complement strand
TTTTTCTATTGTTGGATAAAGAATATACTTGATAGCCACCACTATCGGTTAAAATATTTCTATCCCAGCCCATAAATTTGTGCAACCCACCAGCTTTCTCCAAAATTTCAATCCCAGGACGCAGATACAAGTGATAGGTGTTTCCAAGTATTACATCAGGATTTATTTCATCCCGCAATTCACGCTGATGCACGCCCTTTACCGATGCAACTGTACCTACCGGCATAAAAATTGGGGTCTGAATGGTGCCATGATCGGTAGTTAGTTCTCCTGCCCGGGCTTTACTCTGATTATCCTTTTGTTTTAGGGTAAATTCCAATGATTGCTTTTAAGACCGCAAATATAGCCAACTCATTTTCCACAAAGCCTTAACAAAAAAATAAAGTTTCTTTACGAAAAGTGTTTCGTAAAATAATGTACAAGTGCTTGTTTAACAAAGTGAATGCGGTTACTTTTGAATCCTTAAAATTAATAAAATGCCGAACACTGAAAATTTACAGGATTTAGTACCCCAGGTCCGAAGGGATATTCTTAGAATGGTGCACAAGGTAAACTCAGGACACCCAGGAGGGTCTCTTGGTTGTACCGAATTTTTTGTTGCACTATACAATGAAATTATGGAGCTAAAGGATGATTTTGATATGGATGGAAATGATGAGGATCTTTTCTTTCTTTCCAATGGCCATATCTCTCCGGTTTTTTACAGTGTTTTGGCAAGAAAGGGATATTTCCCCGTTGAAGAATTGAACACTTTTAGGTTGATCGATTCTCGTCTGCAAGGGCATCCAACCACGCATGAAGGATTGCCCGGGGTGCGTATTGCATCTGGTTCATTGGGGCAAGGTATGTCCGTGGCCATTGGTGCAGCATTGGCCAAAAAATTAAACGGGGACAACCATTTAATCTATAGTTTACACGGAGATGGAGAATTACAGGAAGGGCAAAACTGGGAAGCTATTATGTACGCCGCTGGCAATAAGGTTGATAATTTAATCGCAACCATTGATTTAAATGGGCAACAAATAGATGGATCAACAGATGATGTGTTACCGTTAGGAGACGTTGCTGAAAAATTTAGGGTATTTGGCTGGGATGTTCTTGAAATTGAAAATGGGAATAGCCTTGAGCAAGTTATTGCAGGTTTAAATGAAGCAAAAAATAAAACTGGCAAAGGAAAACCCATTTGTATAATAATGAAGACAATGATGGGCAATGGAGTTGATTTTATGATGCACACCCATGCTTGGCATGGCAAGGCCCCCAGCGATGAGCAACTAGAAATTGCCTTGGCTCAAAATTCAGAAACTTTAGGCGATTATTAATTCTTTAGGACAAAAAAGATGACAAAATATATAGATCAGGGTAAAAATGATACACGAAGCGGTTTTGGTGCTGGAATGACCGAATTGGGAAGAACCAATCCGAACGTGGTTGCGCTATGTGCTGATTTGGTAGGTTCTTTAAAGATTCAAACTTTTATTGATGAAAATCCAGAACGCTTTTTCCAAATTGGCATTGCAGAGGCCAACATGATGGGAATTGCTGCTGGTTTGACCATTGGTGGAAAAATTCCATTTACAGGCACTTTTGCTAATTTTTCAACGGGAAGGGTCTACGATCAAATCCGACAATCTATTGCGTATTCTGATAAAAACGTAAAAATATGTGCCTCACATGCGGGGATAACTCTTGGTGAAGATGGGGCAACACACCAAATATTGGAAGATATTGGTCTTATGAAAATGTTACCAGGGATGACGGTTATCAATCCATGTGATTTTAATCAGACCAAAGCAGCAACTTTGGCCATAGCAGAGCATCATGGACCGGTTTATCTTCGTTTTGGAAGACCCAAGGTTGCCAACTTTACCCCTGCTAATCAAAAGTTCGAAATTGGGAAGGCACTAATGCTCAATGAAGGTACCGATGTAACTATAATTGCCACAGGGCATTTGGTTTGGCAATCTTTACTAGCTGCCGAAAACCTGGAAAATCAGGGAATTTCAGCAGAAGTGATTAATATACACACCATTAAGCCTCTTGATGACAAGGCCATTTTGGACTCTGTAAAAAAGACCGGCTGTGTGGTTACAGCGGAAGAGCATAATTATCTAGGCGGTCTTGGGGAAAGTGTTTCACGTGTATTGGCAACCCATCATCCTACGCCCCAAGAGTTTGTGGCAACTCAGGATACTTTTGGTGAAAGTGGAACACCTGAACAACTTATGGATAAATATGGACTGAACAATAAAGCCATTGAAGCAGCCGTTTTAAAAGTGTTGAAACGAAAATAATTTTCGGTATCATCTTTGATATTCTTCAATCTTTTAAAACGAAACACTTATGAAAAAAACACTTCTTATTGCAGTGTTGACCCTTATGGGGTCTGCTGTATTTGCACAAAGCGGTTCTGGATTTGGTATTAAAGCAGGGCTTAGCTACAACAAAAACGGTGATTTAATTGGTTCCATAGGCGACGCAGGACAAAACATTACCGAAGGCGCCGAAGGTAAAACAGGATTCCATGTAGGTTTCTGGGGAAAATTGGATTTTCCAAAAATTTATCTTCGTCCAGAACTTGTATACTCAAAAACAAAGAGTAGCTACAATGTTGAAGGAGCTTCCAGTGATTATGACATTTCAAAAATAGACCTTCCAGTACTATTAGGTTATAAGCTTGTAGGTCCTTTGCATATTTTCGCAGGTCCTGCCTTTCAATACACCCTTAAAAACGATTTAGGAGATTTGGAAGTAGAGGATGTGGAAAATGATTTTTCCATTGGCCTTAATGTTGGTCTCGGAGTTAATTTAGGAAAAGTTGGGGTAGACGTTCGTTATGAACGAGGTTTCTCCGAAAATGAAGCTGAATTTATTGGAAATAACATTACCGATATTTCAGGTAGAGTCGATTCCAGACCCTCCCAAGTAATTTTTGCCCTTTCACTAAAGTTGTAAGAATTAATAAAAAAGCCCGCTTTAAGCGGGCTTTTTTAGTTTGTGTCTGGATCCAAATAATCCGGAGTGCCATCATTATTCGAATCTGGATATGGTAAGATGATATTTCCATCATCATCGGTGATTTCGTCATTAGTAGAAACACCATCACCATCATCATCCGCATCTTGGAAATTTGGTACTGAAAAACCGAAATTATTTATTTCATCTTCCTCATCGGTATCATCATTGTTCAAATTTCCGTCACCATTTAAATCTTCCAATATGGATGGAACACCATCATTGTCATTATCAGTATCTTCAATGAACGCCCCTATTTCAACTTCAAAGAGTAAAATAGAGTACGTGGGTATTAGAATAGATGGAGTACTATTAAAGTATGCAAGTCCAGATGGTAAGATAAACATACCTACACCACTGTTGGCAATCTCTATGGTTCCATCTCCATTTTCTACTATTTGGTCTTCCGTACCGGCATGAAAATTAGAAATTCCCTGTGCATAACCGCGTATAGTAAATGGAAGTTCCTGCCATGAAAAAGTTTGGTTCTCATCAAAAAGAGTACCATCTAACAAGGTACCGCGATATCGCAATAAAGTAGAATCGGCATATGTTGGGCTACCCCCACCCCCTACTCTTGCTTCCAAATAATAGTATGTATGCGCAACGTCTTCTTCTCCATCATCCAAACCAAAAGCATCTGAAGACACATTAACACTAGCCGATTTTAAGTTGTCAACCATATCAATTAATGCGGTTTTATCTGCATTGTCGCCAGCAATGGTGTCTATTCGTATTTTATAGTCAAAATCAGCAGGAGGGGTTTCAAACTCTTCATAATTGTAAAAATGTGTTTGCAGAAATTCCTTAATTTCAGCATCATCTTCAGGAGCAACTTCACTTAGCAAACTTGCTTCAATCACCTCAACGTCCAAGTCATCATCATTTTTACACGAAAAAAACAAGGTTCCAATTATCAGGCCTACAAAAAAACCGTACTTCATCAAGTATATTATTTAGCTGCGCAAGATACAATTTTCCGTTATTTTTGCTTATTTCGTTAACAAAGATTTGCAGAGTTTATGCGTATTGATAAATACCTTTGGTGTATTAGATACTTTAAAACCAGGAATGTTGCTTCTGTGGCTGTTAAAAAAGGGCATGTAAGAATCAATGGGGCAGTGGTAAAGCCTTCCAGGGAGGTTTACCCCATGGATGAAATATTTCTACGAAAAAACCAACTGGAATACCAGCTTACCGTTTTGGACATTCCCCAAAGTAGAGTTGGCGCAAAATTGGTGGACATCTATAGAAAGGATACAACTCCAAAAGAAGCATTTGAACACAATGATCTCCTTAAATTGGCCAAGGACCATTACAGAAAAAAAGGATTGGGTAGACCCACTAAAAAAGATAGAAGAGATATTGATGGATATTTGGATGAATCTGAATAGACAGTTTTTATATCTTTGGAAAATAGGCATATTGGACATGAAAAATAGCATACTCACGCATCAACAGATAGGGCATATTGTAAATCGCATATCGTATCAGATTTATGAAGCCAATGTTGAGGAATCTGAAATCATAGTAGCAGGTATACAGGGTGGTGGCATGAATTTTGCAAAAAAAATATGCGCCGTTCTTGCTAAAATAACCGAAGCTAAAATTACCTTGTGCAAGGTAGAAATGGATAAAAAAGATCCCTTGGAGAGCGGCGTATCCACTTCTCTGGATAAGGATGCCTATAGAAATAAGTCCGTTGTTTTGGTAGATGACGTTCTAAATTCCGGTACTACCTTAATTTATGGGGTGCACCATTTTTTAAAAATTCCATTAAAGCAATTAAAAACGGCGGTATTGGTAAATAGAAACCATAAAAAATACCCTGTTAAGGCAGATTATAAAGGCATTTCGTTGTCCACTTCTTTAAATGAACATATCAAAGTAGAGTTTAAGCCTAAAAATGACCTTGTTTATTTAGCTTAAAATCGTTTTTATTTCAACTACAAGTTCGTCCATAGTTTTTCCATTGCAGTCCATGATATGTTCTGCTTGACTGTAAAATTTGCTCCTTTCAAAAAGGTGTTTCCCTATAAATTCTGGCAAATCCTTGTTTTCAATATTCTTTACCAAAGGTCGTGTTTCCTTTTCTTTGCCAATTCTTTCCGCCAAGGCTAAAACGGGCAATTGTAAATAAATGGAGTAATCGGCGTTTTCAACAATGGTCTTCATATTTTCACCATAGCATGGGGCACCTCCACCCGTAGCGAGTATTACCGAATCATTTTCTGTCAAAACCCTCACTAGCAGTTCATGCTCCATTTTTCTAAAATAAATCTCCCCTTTTTCTGAAAAAATAGTTGCTATCGATTTTCCCAGTTGGGTTTCCATGTAGTCATCCAAATCAATAAATTTCATCTCCAGTTCCTTTGCTAACAACTTACCGATGGACGACTTACCACTTGCCATGTAACCAACCAAAACTACTTTCATCTACAAGAATTAAATACGATTTGAAAAAAACACAAATTTATCATTAAATCATCTTGCAAAATAGATTAATGATATTATATTTGCACCCGCTTAGCGCAACATTTTTAAGCGTTATTATTTTTATTGACCTGATAGCTCAGTTGGTAGAGCATCTCCCTTTTAAGGAGAGGGTCCTGGGTTCGAGCCCCAGTCAGGTCACTTATTAAGACCCATTTAATTTCAAAAAGCCTGTAAATCGTTGATTTACAGGCTTTTTTGTTTTCCCTGATTTCATTTGATATCAAATAATACCACTTTTCGCGGTGTACAAATCGGTGTACACTTTATTGAATTCGAAAAGTGTACACCGCGAAGCTGTTAAAATTTCTGATTATCAAGTTCTTACAAAGAAAATTTAACATTTTAAAAATCAGTAAAATCACAGTTATGGAAACAAATTCTTTTTCAGTTTTATGCTACATCCGCAAGGTTAGAATAAATCAATTAGGCGAAGTACCCATCTTTCTTAGAGTTACAGTAAATTCAAAACGAGCTGAGTTCAGTCTAAAAAGAAAAGTGAAGCTAGAAAAATGGTGTTCAATTAAAAGCAGAGCCAAAGGCTCTAATACCAAAATTAAAGCTCTAAATCATTATTTAGATGAATTAGAAACGAAAGCCTACAATATTCATTCAAAATTAGTAGTCAAAAAGAAACCTTTCACAGCAGAAACCATTAAGAATAAAATTATTGGTTCAGAAACTATACATAAAACCTTATTAGAAGTTTATGATGGGCATAATATCCAAATTGAACAGTTATTAGGTATAGAATACTCCTATGGTGCATACAGGAGACATATCCGAACTAGAAATCATTTAGCGGACTTTATTGAAAAGGAATATAAATTGAAAGACCTATTTATTAGAGATGTGGACTTAAAATTTATCAATCGCTTTCATCACTTTTTAAAAACTCAAAAAATTGGTAATCAAAATACCATTACTAAATATGTAGTCAACTTTAAAAAGATAATGAGAATAGCTGTTGCAAATAATTGGGTTAACAAAGACCCTTTCTATCACTGGAAAGCAAAATGGAAAAAGGTAGAGCGAGATATTCTAACGGAACTAGAACTACGGTCATTAATTGAACAAGAATTTGATATACCCCGACTGGAGCAAATTCGAGACATTTTTGTTTTCTCATGCTTTACTGGTTTAGCCTATGTAGATGTCAAAAAATTATCATTAGATCATATTGTTATCGGTATGGATGGGCAACGATGGATTAAAATAAATCGTTCGAAAACTGATTCTCGAAGTGTTGTTCCCCTACTCCCAACTTCTGAAGAAATTTTAAACAAATACAAAAGCCATCGTTTGACTAAAGAGAGTGGATTGTTATTACCAGTAATAAGCAACCAAAAAACCAATGCTTTTTTGAAAGAAATTGCCAAAATCTGTAACATTCAAAAGAACTTAACCTTTCACTTGGCAAGACATACCTTTGCTACCACGGTAACTTTGGCTAATGGTGTTCCCATAGAGTCTGTTAGTAAAATGTTGGGGCATCAATCATTGAAAACAACACAAATCTATGCCAAGGTTATTGATGAAAAATTGATAGAAGACATGGAAATTGTCAAAGCTAAATTCAAATTGGGTTCTTGATTTTGGTACAATATGAGCGAGCGAAACAAGGTTTCGCGCTGCAAGTCCCAATCTTACCGAAACAAATCTGCTGAGCTTGGTAAAAGGTTAAATTTTAGTTCTCTAACTATTTATAGGTTTTTTAGGTTTTCGTTTATAATTTCCCTTTTACAATCATTTTACGCCAAACTTTTTTAATGTTTTTGGGGCTTTTCAAGCAGTTTGCGTCAAACTTTTAAATTTTCCATATTCTAAAAAATCTTATAAAC
Source organism: Flavobacteriaceae bacterium (assembly GCA_039985375.1). GTDB lineage: Bacteria > Bacteroidota > Bacteroidia > Flavobacteriales > Flavobacteriaceae > Flagellimonas. The sequence continues at coordinate 76,569 of JBDWSS010000071.1, read as the reverse complement.
CCTTTGTTTTTAGATATTTACAAAACAAATCAAACTAGTAGCGCTGCTTTAGCACGCTACCCTCTTGCTATTCCTCTTCCCCATAAGTGGGGGTTTCGGAATACCATTACTTTTAAGGTAATGGCCTTTATTTGGTATCGGAAAAGTTTTCTCGATTTTAAGAAGTCCTAAATGAAAAATCAAGGATATTTCAATGAAAGGTCCGAATCCTTAGGAGATTTTTAAAGACTAGTTAAGTCAAGAGCTAAAGATTTAAAGTACCAGGAGGTAATAATCATTTTTTGTATTCCACTTGAGTTCCTAAAAAGGTTCTATTTACGATACTAATCAAATTTCACCATGGAATAAAGTGCTCCCATGAGGAGTCTAAGTCAAAATTCAAATGGGTTCAATAGTAACGCACATTAATATTGAAACCAATCCCCAAACTTCCAAACTTTTTAAATCGTGATTGACTGGTTTCCTTACGTAGAGTTCCGCTGGTAAAAAAACCTATTGGAAAAAATATGGCTTCATCCTTTTTGTTCTCCCCTTCGTTAGCCACCCATTCTAAGGTAACGATAACATCTTCGTTTAATACTATGTCATAGGGTTTTAAGTCAATAGTCATTTTACCCGTCTGCTTGGGTTCTATAGCTACCAAAATATTGTCCTTTAGAATATTCTTTCCGGGCTTCCTCTTATTTACTTCGTAAAAGTTCAATCGAAAGATAGATTTCGCACTTAAACGATTGTACGAAACCATAAAATTAAAGGCGTCCACAAAAGTGGGATTTTTACGAATATTGATTTTGATGCCCATCTCCGCACCTAGCTGGTCGTAACCGAAACCTGTACTTATGAATTTAGATTCCGTTTTATTACCCAAGGTCCTTCTTTTAAATGCCCTTGCCGAAACGACGACTTCATTAAGCTCACTAATCTGTTCACTCAAACTAACTTTGAGGGTGTCTTTTTTCTTTAAAATATTGCCCAGTATTAGTTCGATCGGTTCATATCCAATCATTGATATGCGAACGGTATCATTACTGGACTCTTCCAATACATTTAATTTAAAATTTCCAAAGCTATCTGTTACCGTACCCACCTCTCGGTTTAAGATACCGACATTGACATAACTCAATGGCAAGTCGGTTTTTGCATCGACTATTCTTCCGAGCAGTTCGTCAAACTCCATTACCTTAGGACTCAAGTTTGCAATGTCGTAGGGTTCCGTTGTGGTCTCCTCTAATCTGGTCAAGTTATCCCATAATACATAGAATTCCTGCGTTCCTTTAAGGACTTGATTAAAAAAACCGACGGTAGTATTTTGAATTTGTTCATGAACAGCTATACTTTTCTTAGAACTGCTCAGAATTGAAGGGATACAAGTAAAATCAGCATGTTCACTTTCTTTGAAACGTAAATACTTAGCATTGGATTCCAATTCTTTATGTAACTGATATTCATCTGTGGGTGTAAAGTCATTTAATTTATCTCCACTTTCAAGATAGAGGTAGGCAAACTTCCGTTTCTCAATATCTGTAAATTGGGTAGCATAGATTTCTTTGACAAATCGATCATTATCTTCCCAAGTAGCATCGTTCGCATAGCGATTGTTGTCATTATAATCTCCATAAAAATGAGTGTCCGAACCATCTAGTGAAACCATGGCTTTTATTTTTTCATTACGGTTCAAAAGTATCGCCCCCGACATACCCCCCCAACTGGTACCTATAACTCCAATCTTGTCATAATCGATATGGAAATCCGTTTGCAGTTTTAGATGGTTCAAGGTAAATTCTGCATCGTAAACCTGCTCCATGGTATCACCAAGCTCATTGGTCATATCTCCAGGATAGCGTCCAATGGACGAAATCGAAACTATAACAAATCCTTTTTCAGCTAATTCTTCCAATAACTTGTAGTTTTCAAAGCCCATTCCATTAAACCCAGCCATGTAAATAATTAATGGAAATGACTTCTTTGCAAATTCAAGGTTTGTATAACTATTGGTTTTCTTCTCTAAAAGTTGACTTCCGTCACCTCCTACACCTAACTCTGCGACATAGAACTGGGCAAGTTCTTGAATGAATCCAGTGTAATCAGCTTCGTCTTGATATTTATTGGCTCGGTCTTCGAACAACTGGAACAAATCTTCAAATTTCATGGATTCCAATCTAACATCCGATTGTTCGGAAGGATACCAGACATCCAAATCAATGGGTCGGTAATGTAATCTATCTTTTACCTGAGAATTTGGTTTGTAGATTCGTGATGAATCTAATAATTGTATGGTCTTAAATCCGGCATTATATGATTTCGAGTCTTGCGTCATTCCAAGAAAATTGACACAAAAAATCAAAAGTGTTGTAATCGTATTTAATTTCATTCAACCAAACTAAACTGTTTTCGAATAATATAGACGCAAATTTTTGTTAATTGGTTGTCTAGTAGGAGAATTGATTTAAGTCGAACTAAAAAACGGCCAATTTTCGGCACAGAGAGATTGGGTTCTTCTTTAAATAATTGCCAGTTCCATTTACCGTCCTTTTTAGTTGTTTTATTAAATTGCCTTTTACGGGACGACCCTTAGTGCACAAAAACCAATAAAGGGAACTTTTACTCTAGTATATCAAACAAAGGTAATTTTTTAATATATTTACCCTCATATTAAGAACGAGTGTAAATTCTGCCATTAACAAATGACTACGTTTAACAAAGATATTCCGTATAATGATTTACCCATACTTCCTCCAAAACAGGATTTGGAAACTACCGCTGTTCTCCGTAAAACTATTACAGCTAGTAGGGCATTATCGAAACTCAATGGTGCAATTACAAATTTGCCCAACCCTAAACTTTTTCTAGACACTATTCATTTACAAGAAGCAAAAGCAAGTTCAGAAATAGAAAACATCATTACCACAAATGATGATTTATACCAAGCTGTAATAGCTGACAAAAAATTTGATAACCCAGCAGCAAAAGAAGTAATCAGTTATAAAGAAGCCTTATGGCATGCCTTAGACCGTTTAGAAAAGAAACCATTTCTAACGACCAATCTTTGTATAGATATTGTACAACGTATTAAACAAAACTCATCTGGTATAAGAAAAACACCTGGCACTACCCTATCTAATATAAAAGGAGAAGTTATCTATACGCCGCCATCAGGAGAAGCTGTTATAAGAGATAAATTAGCCAACCTAGAAAAATTTATCAATGAAGAAAACAAGTTAGACCCACTTATAAAAATGGCTTTGATGCATTATCAATTTGAAGCTATTCACCCTTTTGCCGATGGTAATGGAAGAACTGGTCGTATTCTTCTCTTACTCTATCTAAAATTAGAAAAGCTCTTAGATGTTCCTGCAATTTACCTTAGTGAGTACATTATTAACAATAAAGCCGCTTATTATAATAAACTAAGACTTATAACTGAAAATGAAGATTGGGAAGGTTGGATTTTGTATATATTAGACATGGTAGAAATAACTGCCCAAAAGGGATTAGAACGTCTTGGTAAGATTACTTCGCTTATGGAGAAAATGTCTAACGACATTAGAACCCAGTTACCAAAAGCGTATTCTCGAGAGTTAATAGAAATCTTATTTAGATTACCATATACTAAAAGAAAACACTTAATCGATGAAAAATTGGGAACTCCTAAGACCGTTGGTAATTATTTAAGAGATTTGGAACAAGCTGGATTTCTAAAGTCTGTTAAGGTTGGAAAAGAGAAATTATATCTAAATTTTCAGTTGATGGAAATATTGGAAAAATAAGTAAGTAAAATCTATCTTTAATCAATTAAATTTGATAAAAAACACAAGTAAATAAGTTCATTTGATATAAGATCTTGAATAGGTGTACAATTCGGTGTACATATTCAAAATATAAGTTTTAACTTTTTGAAAATCAAATGATTGGGTATTATTTTCAAGCCCCAGTCAGGTCACTAAAATAATTATCAAAGAAAGCCAAAACCCTGCTAATTATATAATTAGCAGGGTTTTTATATTTTTAAGGAAATCGTTTTGTTTGATAAAATATGGTTTAAACAGTGTACAAATCGTTAGTATACTGATATTTTGAACCAAAATACACGCTAAGTCCATAGTATCGATTTGACTTTTGTTTCAATTGATTTTTAGCCGTTTAAGACGACAATTATAGGTAGTTCTTCAACTTTTTCAATTCCATTTTAGGGTTATAATGCCAGAAAGGGCAAAGTTAACATCAGTCTAAAAGAAAAGGTTTCTGTTGATGTTTGATATTTTTAGTGCTAAAGAGCCAGGGCATTTTTTACCCATAAGTCTAGAAGTAGTTGTTAATTATTTCTTTGTTTTATTTTGCATCTCTAGCAGGCTAATTCTCTTTAATTTCAAGAATAAAGCCTTGTTCTATAAGAGGTATATAATTTCCATTTTGTTTTAGCCTTCTGATACGTTGGTTTTTCAAAACCTTTTTCAAAATTTATTGAGGCTATTTTTGCAGCCACTCGCCATGTAAAACATAAATCTTTCCAAGCTTCCATGATGCTTGTATTAGAATCATATATATGGGTAGGTTCACCTCCAACCCCATTTACTTCAAGAATTTTATAGTTTTCACCTCTTTTGAGTGCTTCAATTGATGCTACTTTAATATCAAAGCGTCCAAAATAAAAGTCTTTCATTCTATGGCTTAACTCATCAAACACTTTTAGTAAAGCATCATCCACCAAATCATTCCCATTAATAAACTGGGTTCCCCTATTGTGGTTGCCTATTTCTTCAAGGGTGACAGTTTCTCCTACTGAAATAATGGAATTCCAAGTTTCGCTAAACTTTTCAATGAGTTTGTCTCTTTGTAAAATGGCATGGAGATTTTGACCAACTAATTGGGCAAGTGTATGTTTTCCATCACCTGTTATTTTTAGAAATTCCTTTACGGTAACAGATGGAATGTATCCTTTGCTTTCATTAGGAAATCTGTAGTAAAAAATCCCTACTTCCACATAGCTTTGTATATATTCCTGAATGATATGGTCTATTCGCAAATCACTCAAAGCGTTATTGAGCATAGTCTCATTCTCAATTTTAACAACTTTTAATCCTCTAAAACCAATATCTGGTTTAAGTATGATTGGAAAATTTATGTTTTCATGGTTCATACTTTCCAACACCCTAGCAACAGAAGTTTTGGTATTTACAAACAACATCTTGGGTTTATACTCATTGGGTACTAATTGTAGAGTCTTAAACTTTGAATCACTAAGGATAAACCCATCAATTGCGGGGTTTGTACTCAAAAAGAAGAAGAAATTTTTTGTTTTTATTGCGAGCCATATATGCTGAATCCAAACTGGAATATAAAAGAACCAACTAGGCCAATACTCCGAATGAGTAAGTTTTATGTGCCAAGCCCTGGTTTTTAATGACTTCATGTTTAGCTTTTAATTTCAAACTGGTACCAAAAGTAAGATTCCATTAATTACAAACTAGAGCAATATAATTAGAGGTTTTATTGGTCTTGTCCTTTAAAATATAGGTTAAAGTTGATTTTTTGTTGTTATGAATTACTTGGGTAATACTTATCGTTTGCAGAGTTGAATGATCCAAAATAAAAGGAGTTATTTCATCTTTTCCGTGCATTTGAAGTATAAGGTTTGCATCGTTTTCATTTCTGTTAATTTCTTCTCGAAAATATGCTTCTTTTTTTTTGTGTTCATCAGCACTATATAATGTTACAGAAGACCAAAGGTATGACGAGTTAGGAGGAAGATGGTCAATATGTTTTTTAGTACCGTCCCAAACAAGTTTTTGAATGTGATTGGGTTCTAACAACAAAAGCGTAAAAGGCTCTATGTCTTCTAAAAAAACAAATAGTGTATAATTAGTAAAGTCATTGGCCTCAAAGGCATCCAAAACAATTTGACCTCTACTTTTTCCATAAGCCGCTTTAGGTTTGTGTTTTAAAAATGCCCCATTAAGTAAGCATGCTGTTCTTCCATTTTCATCCATTGCAATCCAACTTCCGCCTTTTAAAACATCTATAGGGCTATAAATGACCGTGCTATTTTTTAGTTGTATTTTGTTTGGCAACGTGGTTTGGCGTTTGGGGTTCTCATCCCTATTCGAGGTAAGTACATAGCCATTATCCAATGGCACATAACTTACTGTACACATAATTTTCTATTTCTTATTGTTGATGCCGCAATCCCAAAATTATCGGATATTTTAACTATGGGCTCTAATGATTGTAATCCTATTTTAACAATGGCCAAATGATGTACAAGGTGCTCAATATTGTACAAAAGCTCCCTAAAGAAAGAAGTTTTCACTGAAACAGCTTTATTTGTTTGACCGGTACCATAATCTGCATAGAGTGTCATTTCAAAGTCCTTTTGATGCTTTTTCATCTCTTTCAATAAGTATTTAACAATGGATAAACATTTTTCAGTACTTACTTCTATATTTTTATCCCTTTTGCGATCATCATAATTTAAATATTCAAAATTCGCACATTCAAGCAAACAAATGTAGAACTCGAGAATGTGTCTTATATGCTGGCCTATTGTTGCATTGTTTAGTACCGGTAAGGTTTCTGATAGTTGATCATCAGTGAGGTTCTCCGCCAACTCTTTCAGTTGGTTTAAATGGTTAATCGTTATTGATGTTATACTCATTATGATGTAAAGGGTTATCTATTATTTAATACACTACTTTTGAATTGATTGTATATGCTTTAACCTTTCTGCCATTTTGTGGACATTAGTTATTCATGGGTATTAAAGCCATATTTTGTTAACCGTTTATAATGGCCGTCCTATGTTAGTCATATTAAAATATAAATATTAACAATCTTTATAAAAAGAAAGAAAATAACGGTTGAAAAACTGATTAGGATGCTATCAGAAGCTAAAGAATGTTTCATTTGCAAATTTTTAAGTTTATAAGAATTTAGAATAGCTTATTTTTTTAATTTCATTTCAACAAAACGGGCTATAACGAGACTTAAAATGAACGTTATAAAATAGATTCCCATAATGATGCTTAAATTATTCCACTCACCTATTGCAAATATTATGAACATTATATGACCTAGTGTAAATGCTGAATAAAAGTTCATTAAAGCCAATTCATAATACACAGGAGACTTAATTTTGGGGTCCAATATTTTTAAAAGAATCAACCCATTTGCTAAAGAACCAAATGTAGTGCCCAATAAGGCAGCTACTCTTTCATTCAAATAATTAGCCTTGCTCTTTAAACGTATCAGGTAAAATGCGAGGCACGTTATAATGATATTACATAGTATGATCATAAGGATTGGAATTCCAACCCGAGAAATAATGGAATACTCTATCGATAAGAATGTCGATATAATCAATATATCGATCAATGCCGATGTACTTCTTTTTTGGATATGGTTATTTAAAAGTGAATTGCGTTTTATTATAGTCAAAAAAGTTTTGAATAGAATGGCAATTGCCAACCCAATAACAAAAATTAATCCTAAAATAATATTAGAAATCATTTGAGCAACACTGAAGTCTTTTAAGACATCTCTTAAGACAACATCTCTCAAAATAAAAGCAATGATAATGCTAATAATGTAGATGGTTATTATAGTGAGAATGTTGGAAATATACTTGGGTATTTTTAAGGGTTTCCGTGTACTCTCTTTAATATTTTTAATCTTCAATTCATCTTTCGTTTGGACGATGACATTATGATTGGTTTTCATTAATAACCATTTCGTAAATGGTACACCCACAACAACTGCAATTAAATAACCGATTGCCGAAAAGGTCAATCCAATGGATATTGCACCATTTAAATCATATTCACTTTCCCATACACTACCTATAGCTGTAGAATGTCCTGAGCCTTGAGCAAAACCATGACCGGATAAAAGACCATAACCTTCAAAAAAACTATTGTTACCTATAGTATTGAATAATGTAACGCTTCCAAAGCCCGTTATTGATTGAAGGCACAAAATTGCCGTAAAGATGGCGGTCATCCAAATTCCTCCCAATATAGTTTTATGCGTTACATGCTGTCCTTCTTTACTAGATGTAGTAGTTAAACCCATTGAAATTACACTCATATTAAAAATATGAAATGCGATCTTCGAAAAAGATTCAAAATCTAACTTATACGGTACTAGGTTAATACAAATTGAAGCAACAACACCAATAATCAAACTTAAAGGAATAAATTTTATCGTTGAAGATCGCTTCTTAAACGATTTCAATTGACTCAACACATACAATGCGATTATTAGAAATAAGTAACCAATATTTATGGCTGAAAAGCTTTCTGTCAATTTTTATTATTTAGTTTATTAAATCGAAGTTGCATCAACGTATTTGAAATACTGGACAACCAAATAATTTATATGTTTTCTCAGATAACAAACGTAAAGTATATCAACACCATCTCATTTAAAAGTGCAATTAACCCATAAATTTCGATATGAAAAAACACAGAATGTCGCATAAAGTAACTTATGCATATTCTTTATATCAATTCCATTTTTTGATTTGCAATAATGGTCTCCTCTTTTCCTATTACATTGTCGTTGATTCCGGTTGTTGATATCTCTGAACGTCTAATTCACTTCTATAACAAGTTAAGGAAACATCTTTTAAAATAGCACTCAAGTCAGGCCTATAATGGGGCTCTTCGGGCAATTTCATACAGAAAAAAACGGAAACTTTATTTTTATCACCCTGTGAATCTAGCACGGATGACAATTTTAACTCAACTTACAATCCATGTTCTAAAATCGTAGTCGAATCTAAAGAAGAAACATGGGGAAACAATACAAATGCAATAGCTGGAGTTTTTGATTTGGAGATGCTAATCTTTTAGAATTCAGAACAGCATTTGACTTGGATTTTAGAGATAGGGCCAATCAACCAGAAAAAGGAGCTCATTTATTTTTAAGCTATTAAAGTGGCCTCGTCTCCAACAATGATAATTCGGGTTATGGCGTTACCAAGGGTTTCTTTGAACAATATGTGACTACCAGAGGTAAAAAACCTATAACTCTTGGGTTACGGTTTGGAGGTCCTACCGCATATGGCGAGGAAATGATCTCATTCTATAAGTTACAGTATTTAGGCCAAAATGCTAACTTGAGAGGATTTGTAAATAATCAGTTTTCAGGCAAATCGACCTTGTACTTTAATTCAGAATTACGTTTACAACTTGCTAAATTCAAAACATCTATTGTTCAGATGAAATTTGGTGTTAAAGATTTCTTTGATAGTGGCAGGGTATATTCGGATTTCGATTCCAACAATGACTGGCACCAGGGTTATGGTTTTGGACTTTATTTGGTTCCACTTTCCGAAAATTTCACAATAGGTATTTCGGCTAGTTTTTCAGAAGAAGAATCAGCCCTTGTCATATTTAGTATCGGGTCCACCTTCAATTAATTCTTAACAAGATGCTAATTAAATGATTCTATATTTTGAATCGCATTCCAGTTCTAAAATAATAAACGTTATTCTTGTTGACTGAAGTTACCGTGTTATTATTTTCATCCTTTAGTTTGGCGCTGCTACTTATTATATTGGCTAAGTTGAAATAGATTTCCAGGTTTTTTATCAATATATATTCGTAGCGCAAACCCGCAATAATAATTGACATATTGGCCTTGTCGGCAATTTCATCTTCATTGACCAAAAGCCCATCTTGAATATTGGCCGTAAACCCATCTAACTCAGCAATAAGCTTAATTCTTGACTTTTTGGAAAGATGATATTGAAGGTTTGATTTCGGTATCCCAACTTTATAAGACCATTTAGGGTGGAATTTACGATAATAGCTAATAAAAGGTATAGGAAACGGAATCCCCCTATTCTGGGAATAAGACAATCCTACAATCAATTGGTATGGTTTTTTTGCAGTTGTGTCTTTGCGTCTGTCGTTAATAAAAACGGCATCTGCTGCAAAAACAGCATCGTCAAAAGATAGCTCCTTAACCAGGTTAGAACTGTAACCCGGTGAAAATCTTGCACCAAAACGCCAATTTTCATTTATTTTAGTGACATAACCAAAACTGATATCGATTAAATGAAATTTTTCGATGGCTTCCGTATCAAAATTAGTTATCTGACTACCAAAAGATAAATCAATCTTACTATAATCGAGACCTATTAAAAAGAAGTTTTCTTTTTCCTTATTCAATATTATTGGGTAATTGAACAATCCTCTCCATCGGTCATAACCAACATCCGAACTCCCTTTGGGTAATCGTGTGTAATCTAGTTTTGCCAAATCTGATAATTGTGCTGAGCAACTGTATATAAAAGCAATAAAGGTAATTAAGAATATATATTTGCTACATTTCATAAATAAGTATTAACTACAAATTCCAGATAGGTGAAACCTTTAATTTGAGTTTTAATGTTGACTATTTTGACAAGGCACTTTTGGAGCAGTAATTAGTTTAAAGATTCTAACATGGTTGGAATCAACTCAGATACTGTTGGGTGCGGCTGAACAGAATCACGTATGGTAGTATAAGGCTGCTTGGCGTACATCATATTTAGGATACTGCTTATTATTTCATCGCCGCCAACACCTAAAATAGTTGCTCCCAATATTTGATTTGTATCGGCATCAATGATAGTACTCATAAATCCATTGGTCTCCCCTTTTTCTTTGGCCCTGGCAATCCTACTCATTTCTCTCTTTCCTTCTAAAACTTTATATCCTTTTTTCAAGGCTTCTTTTTTTGTCATTCCGGCTCGACCCAAAGGCGGGTCAACAAAAAGCCCATAGGTTAAAATTCTATCTGACACTTTGCGGTTCTTACCCTCAAATAGGTTTTCGGCGATAATCTCATAGTCGTTATATGCGGTATGCGTAAAAGCACCTTGACCGTTACAATCACCGAGGGCATAAACCCCTTCGACACTTGTTTCTAGATAATCATTTACTTCAATAAAACCGCGTTCGTTTATTTTTATACCAGTAGTTCCTAGGTTTAATGTATCTGTATTGGCCCTTCTTCCCACGGCAATCATCAAATGAGAGCCACTAATTTCAGGTGCCCCTTTTTTACAATCCACAGATGCTTTAATTCCACCATTCTCATCTTTTTGAGCACTGATACATGTGGCGTTCAGACGAAAATCAATGCCTTCCTCATTTAAAAATTTTAATATGTGTTCACTAACTTCCCTGTCTTCTCTTCCAATAATAGTTTCGTTCCTTTCTATAATGGTAACTTTACTACCAAAACGTCTGAACATTTGGCCAAATTCCAGACCAATGTAACTGCCTCCCACAATTATTAAATGCTCAGGAATCTCTTCTAATTCAAGAATGGTTTTGTTGGTGAGATAATTTATCGCTTCAAAATCCCCCGGAATAAAGGGTCTTCCACCAACATTAATGTAAATAGTATCAGCTTGTAATTCTTGATTATTAACGGATATTGTTTTATTTCCTAAAAATTGAGCAGTACCCTTAAAAAAATATATATTATCATTCTTCTCCACTCCGGCCGCTATGCCGCTAACCGATTTTTGAATCAAGGCATCTTTACGCGCTTTTACTTTTGCAAGGTCTACTTTTGCTCCTTTAGGTATCAGTACTCCGAGTTCCTCACCGTGTTGGGCATCCCACATTCTTCGGGCACTGGCTACATAGGTTTTGGTCGGTGTACATCCTACGTTTAAGCAAGTGCCGCCAAAGTATTCTTTTTCAATAAATGCTACTTTTTTCCCTTTTGAAGCTAATTTAAAGACCAAAGGAGTGCCCGCCTGTCCCGAGCCAATAATAATCGCATCAAACTTTTGTGTTGCCATTTTTTCCTTTTTAGCGTTAATGTACAAATAAAACCACTACTAAGTTTTAACTTAACTATGTCCTAAAGACCAGACTCAAGCCCACATATCTCGATTACCAAGGTTGGCCCCATGTCAATTTCTGACATCAAACAAAATTCAATTCAAAAAAAGCCAATTTTACTTGAATTCCTTATACTTGAGTTTTTCTCCAAACGACTACAAATTGACGTGTAGTACGAACCCTTTTAAATTGGTCAAACCATCATTCCCTTGCTTAAAGTCGGCTTCCTCATTACTTCCTATCAATTTTACAGATTGAATTTTTTGGGGATATATTTCGACTTTAGCACTTCGGATGGCGTTTCCACATCTTCTCGGATGGATTCAAAACAAAAATGCACAATATATTGTCTTCGTAGTGCATTTGACTTTATCACGCGGATAAGGTTCGCTGTCAATAGTTCTATTGTTAAGTTGTTAGATTTTACATTGTATATCCAGCAAAATTAGTTCACTTTAATTTCAAGGATAAGTCCTCAGTAATTGATTTTTAGTCTTGTTTCCAACTCCGTTTATTAAAAAGTTAGAATCTTAATTTTTGAATAAATTCTTAGAATTATTATTGTGATTAAACACAGAAATTAGTGAAGAGCTATTAAAAGTAGGCGGGAATAGAAATAATTAAAAAAATACTATTTTCATTACTTACATTTGTTTTCAATAGTAGTAAGCTTATATCTAATCAAAATTTTCGCAAAAAAAGTAAACTGATGGTAATTTTACTTTTATGCTTAGCTAGTTTTGTTAAGATGCAAGGGCAAAGTCTGGTCAATTTTCAGCCTCAAGATTCTTCTGACATCAAAGAATCTAATTGGGATAATTTTAAATACGATTTGGGAAGCATTTTTGGTGGTGTAGGGTATTCGTACGCCAGACCATTGCATTGGAAAGGAAAGCAGTGGAGCACATTCGGTGCCGTTGCCGCGGGGACTGGTCTATTGTACATTTTTGATGAGCAAACTTCTGAATTTTCTACCACGCAAAAAGAAGGCGTGCCTATATTCATTAGGGATTACGGAAGAGAATTTGGCACTCCGCAGTACAATTATATGTTGACCGGAGGAGTTTATTTAACTGGCCTGTTTACCAAAAATGAAAAATTAAGACACATAGGGGTGTTATTGGTGGCTTCTGCAACATCTACTGGATTATTACAACAACTGAGCAAATCTCTTGTTGGTAGGGCCCGCCCGGCAAGTGGAAAAACAAAGGACACCTTTGACCCATTTGCTTCAAATAGAAATTTTCATTCTTTCCCGTCTGGGCACACTATGCTTGCTTTTACTAATGCCTATGCTATTGCAAAACAATTTAAAAACCCATGGGTCAAAGCTGGAATTTATACTGTTGGTTTGATTCCTGGTGTTTCGAGATTATGGGATGGACAACATTGGCTGTCCGATGTTGCTTTAGGTGTTGCCATCAGTATTTTTACCGTTGAATCTATAGATCGCTATCTTGATAATCGATACAGTGATAAATACAATCAACAATCCAAAAAGATAAGTTGGAACTTGAATTTTGGAATGGAGCAACTTGGCGTTACAGCTCGCTTCTAGTTATAACTTTGATTAAAATAATTTTTTGCTATTGTTTTGACAGAATTTATTGAGCTTAACTATTTATGTGCACTACAGTAAGAATTAACAATCAGATGTACTTTATATATGCTTGAGGAACTCATTCAAATTGACAAGGAACTCTTTTTATACCTCAATAGCCTAGGTACGCCTTTCTGGGATGGATTTTGGACATACCTATCACGAACTATAAGTTTTATTACAGTCCCTCTCTATTTGTTATCGCTATTTTATTCTTATCGGGTTTTTGGATTGAAGAAGACAGCAATTATTTTGGGAATACTTATTTTATTGATTACTTGTACCGAACAATTATCCATAGCTTTTAAGCATGGCATACGAAGACTAAGGCCATGTTATGATGGCGAAATAAAAGAACTAATGCGTATGGTAAAGAGTTATTGTGGTGGTAAGTTCAGTTATTTTTCCGCTCATGCTGCCAACTCCGCTGCATTTGCTTTTTTTTGGAAGACTTTTCATGAAATATAGCAAATTGTTACTATTTCTTTTGGTCTTTTGGGCCTTACTTGTCGGCTACAGTCGTATCTATCTTGGAGTTCACTTCCCTTTGGATGTAATTACAGGTATTGCTTTTGGATTACTTTTCGGGGTATCATTTGGTTATTTATTCCTAAAGCTGATTAAATAGCTATAAGTACTAAAACAAAACCTACCGCTAATTTCAAAAAGCTAGAAATATTAGCAAATTGCTACAGCAATTGAGTTTATCAAAAGACCTCTCATTGAAGAAATCGAAGTAGAAACCCTATTAAACCAACGTTTTACGAGGTTCCCATTTGTAAGTGAATTGCTATTTTTGTTTTCAACTACTAAACAATTTTAAAGACCAAAGAGGTCAGGTAAAATCATTGTAATTTGAGGTATGTAAAGAATCAAAAGCAATACAATAACCATTATGGCCAAGAAAGGTAGCAGCGGTTTAATAACCTGTGATACCGAAATATTTGCCACTCCACTTCCAACAAACAAAATAGTGCCCACAGGAGGTGTACAGAGCCCAATGCACAAGTTCAATACCAATACAATACCAAAATGGACAGGGTCCATTCCCAATTCCATAACAACAGGTAAAAAAATGGGTGTGAAAATTAATACCGCCGGGGTAATATCCATAAAGGTACCTATAACCAGAAGTATGATATTGATTACCAAGAAAATAATAAATTTATTGCTGAACTGATCTAACAAAAAACTACTCATCAATTCCGGTATGCCCTCAAATGAGAACAACCATGACATGGCCATGGAAGTACAAATTAAAAACATAACCACCGCCGTGGTCTTTGCACTTGTTAACAGAATTGATGAAAAATCCTTTACTTTGATAACTCCGTAAACCAATGCTAAAACTGCAGCATACAACACTGCAATAACCGAAGCTTCCGTAGCTGTAAATATTCCGGCCACAATACCGCCCACAACAATTACAAGCAATAATAGGCTGAAAAATGCCTTTCTGAAATAAGTCCATATTTGAATAAATGGCAAACGATCGCCTTTGGAAAAATCCCGCTTTATAGCTACAAAAGCTATATATCCCATCAAGGCAACACCCAATAGAATACCTGGCAAGTATCCCGCAATAAAAAGCGCTGCAACAGATGCTGCGCCACCACTGGCCAATGCATATACAATCAAAATATTACTTGGTGGAATGAGTAATCCTGTGGTTGAAGAAGTAATATTTACCGAAGCACTAAATTCGCGAGGAAATCCCTCCTCCTCCATTCTATCCGTCATTATACTTCCAATAGCCGAAGTGGCCGCAATGGCAGATCCTGAAATAGCCCCAAAAAGCATGGATGCCAAAACATTAACATAAGCCAATCCGCCAGGGAGGCTAACCACCAATGATTTTGCAAAATTTATCAATCTATTTGCAATGCCTCCACGCTTCATAATTTCACCGGCCAGCACAAAAAAGGGAATGGCCAAAAGGGCAAAACTATCTATCCCTGTGGTCATTCGTTGTGCAATGGTTGTAATCCCCGGTAACTTATCAATATTCAATAACAAACTTAAGGTGGTTGAAATTCCAATACTATACGCCACTGGAACTTTCATCATTAAAAGCACAAAAAAGCTAACAAACAATACTAGAATACTCAGTACTTCAATACTCATATCATTCTTTTATTTGGTCAGTATATATTTTGGAAGTGTGGTAAAGGGCAAAACTCATAATAAGTATTCCGCTGATAGGAAGCACCGAATAGATATATCCCAATGGCACTCGTAATGTTCCAGAAAGTTGTTCTAAATGCAAGGTGGTATAAACCAAATTTAACCCACCTATTACCATAACTATAAGTGCAAACAGAAAAACACATAATTCAATAAAGTACAGTGCCTTTTTGCGTTTTCCTTCTGGTAGTTTTTTATATAAAAAATCCATGGATAAATGTTCTCTCTTAGCATTTAAATAGGCTGCGCCCAAAATTGATAACCAAATAAGGGAAAAACGTGCCAGTTCCTCGGTAAATGAAAATGAGCGGTTTAAAACGTATCTGGAAAATACCTGCCATGCAACATCCAATACCAGAATGGCAAAAATTATTACAAGTAACACTTCCAGAATTTTATTGATTTTAGTAAAGATTACATCCAAAGTCTTCATAATTATTTGGCTTTTATTTGACCCACCAATTTGGCCAATTCGGGATGGGTTTGTTGAAATTCTTCCAAAACAGATTTTGATTTATCTGCAAATAAGGATTTATCAGGAATAATAATCTCCACACCCGCTTCTTTGGCTTTTGCCATGGATTCTTCCACAGATGCTTGCCAATATTTCTTTTGCGCTTCAGCCGATTCAATGGCAGCTTCCTCGACCCATTTTCTTTCTTGTTCGGAAAGTTTGTCCCAGAACTTTGTTCCTATCAAAACCACATCTGGCACCGCGGAATGTTCATCAATGGTGTAATATTTGCTCACCTCATAATGGTTTGATGATACAAAGGAAGGAGGGTTATTTTCAGCTCCATCCACTACACCCTGTTGTATCGCTGTATACAGTTCTCCATAGGCCATTGGCGTTGCAGAGCCTCCTAGGGCGTTGACCATATTTATGGCCATTTGATTGTTCATCACACGTATTTTAAGGCCTTTTAAATCCTCAGGTGTCCTAACTGGTTTTGTTTTTGTATAAAAACTTCTACTTCCCGCATCATAATAACAAAGTCCACGTAGCCAAAACTTGCTCCCTTTTTCTAAAATTGATTTTCCTATTGCCCCTTCAAGTACTGCATTTTGGTGTTCTTTGTTCCGAAAAAGATACGGCACCCCTAAAACCTCATATTCAGGAACAAAGTTTGAAAGTGTTGCCGCACTTACCTTAGTTATGGCCAAACTGCCTATTTGAAGTAATTCGAGTACTTCCCGTTCCGAGCCCAATTGCGCATCAGGGAAAATCTTCACCGTTAATTTACCTCCAGACTTTTGGGACAAAACCTCTTTAAATTTTAAAGCCCCTTGGTGTACAGGATGCGATTGCGGTAAGCTATGCGCAAAATAAAGTGTCTCGCCAACCTTTTCTTCGTTACAAGAAAGCAATGCGCTAAAAACCAATAGAATTAATGTATACCTCATACGTTCTTAAAATCAAAATAATTTGATGCGTTATGATAACAGATATTTTGAATCATTTTCCCTAAAAAAGGAATGTCATGGGGCACCAATCCATTTATTGCATCTTCAGCAATCAAATTACATAAAATTCTTCTAAAATATTCATGGCGTGGAAAAGATAAAAAACTACGACTATCCGTCAACATTCCCACAAATCGACTCAACAGCCCCATATTGGATAAGGTATTGAGCTGTTTTTCCATTCCATCTTTCTGGTCTAAAAACCACCATCCTGATCCCCATTGCATTTTTCCAGGAACACCAGGCTCACTATAATTGCCCATCATAGTTGCAAAGACTTCATTTTGCGATGGGTTTAGATTATAGGTGATCGTTTTTGCCAGCTGATTGGTTCCATCCAGTGCATCAAAAAGCTTTGACATAAACGAAGCCATTGGATATTCCCCTATGGAATCGCAACCTACATCCGCACCTATTTCTTGTTGCAAACGACTATTATTATTTCGAATAGGTCCTAAATGAAATTGCTGTACCCAATTCATTTCATGGTATTTTCTTCCTAAATGCAAAAAAATACAGCTTCTGTACTGGTTAACCTCACTGGTTGAAAGTGTTTCACCTTTTAAGGCCCTTGCAAAAATCAACTCTACTGCTTCTATTTTAAATTCTTCCATTGCCAGGGCATCACCAATTCCAAAATCGGAGAGGCGACATCCATGGTTATGGAAATGTGCCAATCTTTGGTCTATAGCACCCAAAAAAGTGGATAGGTTTTTGATATCATGAGAAACAGTACCTTCCAGTTTTTTTACATAACCGGAGAATTCTGGCCGACCTATCAAAAACAAATTATCGGAACGAAAGGTTGGAAACACCTTCGTAAAAAATCCTTTTTCAGCTATTTGTAAATGATATTTTAAATCGTCAGTTGGGTCGTCTGTGGTACAAACCACCTCAACATTCATTTGCTCTAACAGTTGTGCTGGGGTTTTGGATGCCAATATTTGATTTGCTTCACCATAAATCTCCTTAGCTGAACTTGCCTGTAAAATTGCATCGACATCAAAATACCTTTTCAACTCTAACTGCGTCCAATGAAATAGCGGATTTCTTAGCGTATACGGAACAGTTTCCGCCCACTTTACAAACTTATCCTCCAAAGAAGCATCACCTGTAATATATTTTTCTTCCACTCCATTTGCACGCATTCCCCGCCACTTATAATGGTCTCCGCTTAACCAAGCTTTGGTAATGTTCCCTATGGGTTGATCTTCTGCAATTTCTTGTGGGGACAAATGATTGTGATAATCAATAATAGGCATTTGCTTTGCATACTCATGATACAAAGTTTCCGCTTCTTTTGAGTTGAGCAAAAAATTGTCGGTGATGAATGTCTTTGATTGAATTTGATCCACGTACTAGATATTTTTAGAAATTCCTACAGTTAACCCTCTTAATTCCGCCAATCCACGCAACCTCCCAATACCAGAATAACCAGGGTTGGTTGTTTTATGAAGATCATCCAACATTTGGTGTCCATGATCTGGTCGCATTGGGATCTGGGCATCTTTTCTACCTGCTGCTTTCCTTCTTTTTTGTTCCAACAATACGTGCTTTACAACACTATACATATCAACATCCCCCTCCAAATGGTTGGCCTCGTAAAAGTTTCCTTTGCGGTCTCTTTTGGTACTTCTTAAGTGTAAGAAGTGGACTCTATCCGCAAATCTTTTAAAAATTCCAACCAAATCATTGTCAGCCCGAACTCCTAAGGAGCCTGTACAAAATGTAATCCCATTAGAAATATCCGGTACTTGCTCAAAAAGGTAGGCATAATCCTCCTCTGTACTCACAACACGGGGTAATCCCAATATGGGATATGGAGGATCATCTGGATGAATGCACATCATTACATTATTACCAGAAGCAACGGGAATAATCTGTTTTAAAAAGCAAATCAGATTCTCCTTTAAGGTTTGGGCATCTATTTCCTTATAGGTATCCAAAATATCTTGAAACTGTTCCAACGTATACCCTTCTTCTGCACCTGGAAGTCCTGCAATAATGTTTTTAACCAGTTTTTCTTTTTCACCCGTTGAAAGTTCATCAAAATATACCTTTGCTTCCTCTTTCTGTTCCTTGGAGTATGCTGTTTCCGCTCCAGGTCTTTTAAGCAGATAGAGCTCAAATGCTGCAAATGCCGTGACATCGAAACGCAAGGCTTTGGAACCATCTTTCACTTCATAATCCAAAGAGGTGCGTGTCCAATCCAAAACGGGCATAAAATTATAGCACACAATGTAAATACCACATTTTGCCAAATTCGCTATACTGGTCTTATAGTTTTCAATATAATCCTGAAACTCCCCAGAACGTGTCTTAATGTTTTCATGAACCGGAATACTTTCCACAACACTCCAATTTAGTCCAGCATCCTCAATAATTTTCTTACGCTTTGTAATTTCTTCTGTTGTCCATATTTCACCATTGGGAATATGATGCAGAGCGGAAACTATTCCGGTTGCTCCTGCTTGTTTTATATCTGATAACTTTACCGGGTCATTGGGCCCGTACCATCGCCATGTCTGCTCCATATTATTATTTTATACCCCGCTAAATGCACTAAATCCACCATCGATGGGAAGCACAGTTCCTGTTACAAATTTTGAAGCATCTGAACACAAATAGTGAATTGACCCATTCAATTCATCCGCCTCCCCAAAACGTTTCATAGGTGTATTCCTTATAATGGTATCACCTCTTTCAGTATATGAACCGTCTTCTTTGTTAATCAATAAGTCTCTATTCTGATTTCCTATAAAAAACCCTGGTGCTATAGCATTCACACGTAGTCCTTCTCCAAATTTCAAGGCCAATTCAACCGCTAGCCATTTGGTATAGTTGTCTATGGCCGCTTTTGAAGCTGAATACCCCACTACCCTTGTAATTGCACTTTGGGCCGTCATTGACGAAATATTGATGACCACTCCCTTTTTTTGCTTCACCATTTCTTTTCCAAATACCAAGGAGGGAAGAATAGAACCAAATAGGTTAAGGTCTACAACTTTTTTGAAATGCTCAATATTAACATCAAAAATTGACTGATCCACACCGATGGTCGCCCCGGGCATATTTCCACCTGCGGCATTGATCAACACATCAATTTTGCCATTTTCTTTAACAAGGTCATCAGAAACAGATTGAAGACTCTCTTCTTCAAGTGCGTTGCAGACAAAACCGGATACTTTGTCGCTAACTTTTTTAAGTCGGTCTACCGCGGCATCCACAATATCCTGTTTGTAATCTAAAATGACCACGGTTGCACCGTTACCCAATAAATATTCTGCCATACTACCGCCAAGAACGCCTCCTCCTCCAGTAATCAATATCACCTTTGATGAAATATCAAATAAATTATTTTCCATGTTTTGATTTTTCCAAGTAAAAATTCGATGTTAGTTTTTGAAATGAAAATTATTCTGTGTACTTTATACACAGTTACTAAATTAAGGTTTTTATCTGAATCGACAAACTAAAAAATTGTTACTATTTTAACCCCTTTATGAGGAAACAACAACCACTCTATAACTTTCAGGTTAGATCGGACTCATTTGAATGTTCGGTCACAGCAGATATTGCCGTTTTCGGTTATCTGGATAACAAACTCAAAATTTTGCTTACCAAACGTTCGGTGGGCGGTTATACCAACCAATGGATGCTACCTGGCGGCGTTATGCAAAAGGATGAAACTTTGGAAGGCTGTGCCAATAAGGTATTGTTTTTTCTCACCGGGTTTAGGGAAATTCATTTTGAACAGGTAAAAGCCTACGCCGAAATTGATCGACATCCTCTAAAAAGGGTATTAACGGTGTCATTTTACGCGTTGGTAAAACCAGAAAATCATCCGTTAACCTTGAAAAACAATGTCGAGGAAGTTGCTTGGTTCGATATGGATGCCATTCCGCATACCCTAGGTTTTGATCATGGACAAATCATACATGATGCCCACAATTTTCTTAAAACCAACTTAAAGGATAGACTTATTGTTGGCAAACTGCTTCCTGAAAAATTTACATTGCCCGAGTTACAAAACCTGTACGAAAACATTCTTGGGTTAGAATTGGACAAACGAAATTTCAGAAAGCGGATATTTCAGATGGACATACTGGTCAACACAGGTGAAAAAAAATCAGGAGTAAAGGGCGGGCCGTTCCTATATCGCTATAAGAATTTGTAGGTGATCTTTACAATTCTTTGATATCCTTTCTATGAATGATTTTTTGATTGTACATGGCATCAAGTCCCATTTGAACACATAAAGCTGCATTGGCGCCCGTATGAATATTGGAAATTGGTGTTTTGGATTGTACAATATTATCTCTGAAGTCAATCAATGCCTGTTCTGTAGGTTCGGTATGTTCTACCTTAATAGGTATTCCCTTTCCTTCGTCCCAACCAATGGTAGCTCCTGAAACACCATCTACTTCACCCATCTTTTTATTTACCTTGCCTTCAGGATAAAACCAAGCTTTTGCATAATCCAAGATAATGGTACCCTTATCACCAAAAACCCTTATTTTATAATCGTCTTTGGCATTACCGGTAAGACATGTAAACTTAGCTTTAACACCATTTGGATAATTATAAATTAAATGGATATTGTCATAGGTTTCCCTACCATCTTTCCAGTAATCAACACCCCCCATACCCATCACTTTATCAGGAAGTGCTTCCAAAACCCAATTCACGAAATCTAACTGATGTGAGCAGAGCTCTGCTAAAAGACCTCCTGAAAATTCTCTGTACATCCGCCAGTTCACAACTCGCTCCAATTCTGGACTTGGCACAGGACGTCTCCAATTCCCATTTCTATTCCATTGACATTCAAAGGCCTGAATCTTCCCTATTTTTCCCTTTTTTATAAGGTCAACAACATGTACATAGAGTTTAGAGCTATGGTATTGATGCCCCGTTTGGAAAACCAGATTTGAAGCTTCTTCCTTGGCAACCAAATCTTTAATACCTCCATAGCCCTTGGCCATTGTCTTCTCGCAAAACACATGCTTACCTGCATCTATGGCATCAATTGCAATTTTAGAATGTGTACTAAACGGTGTGGCTATAAGCACAGCATCTACATCCTTGTTGTCCAATAATTTTCTATGGTCTTTATAGGCCATAGCTTTTCCCGTAACCCCTGAAACTCCTTTTTCAAGACGAAAGGGAAGCACATCACAACAAGCAACTACATCAACATTTTTAATCTTATTGAGTAAGGGTATCAACCCATTACCTCTATCTCCGGTTCCAATTACACCAATTTGCAACGTATCATTTGCATTTGAAAACTTTGACAACTGACCCAAAACATTGGTCGAAAACAAAGCTGAACCCGCAGCAATACCGGTTGTGGCAACAAAATCTCTCCTTTTCATATACTACTTAATAAATGAGATTGTTAAAAGTAAGAAGTTTATCAATAACTATACCGATTTAATTTCCCAACCTGGTTCATAAGTTCTTGACCACAACTTCATAGCTTCCCTATTGTAAATTCTGCCTGAATTTTCATCAACTTCAAAGGCATCATCAATCCTATGTGCTATGTTGGCATAATGGGTGAGTAATTGGCTAGTTGCTCCTTCGTCTATGGGCGATGTTAATTCAGCTTTTCCTCTTATGTTATCAAAAAAGTTTACTGTATGGAGTGTTGACATATCTCCTCCGCCCCCTAAGGCAGTTCCAGCTTCGTTACCACCAGAAAGTTTTTCTTTAATTAGTTCGCCTTTTAAATCAAACAGTTTATAACCGCCCCTATTAATGAATACACATCCTTTGGATCCATTAATTATAGTTCCTCTCCCAGAGCCGTATTTGTCATATCCATTTCTACTACGGCCGTCCCATTGAATAGTTCTATTGCCCGCAAAACGAAATGTGGCCTCCATGGTATCATACATTTCCCATCCATCATCTTTATAATGAAATTTCCCAGATTTTACTTCCACATGTTCAGGATACTTCACATCCAAAGCCCAACGTGCAATATCCAATTCATGGGTAGCATTGTTTCCCATTTCTGCAGTTCCGTAATCCCAACCGTACCAATGCCAATTATAATCCCAGGTATTATCTGTGTATTCCCTTCTTGGTGCAGGTCCTTGGAAAAGATCCCAATCCAAACCTTCTGGAGGGTTTGTTTTAGTTTGATGTGGAACGGGACCTCTGGCACTTGTATAAAAGGCAACGGCATTATATACATCTCCAATTATTCCATTATGAATTTCCTTTATAATTTCTTGAGATTCTGCGGAGGAGCGCTGTTGGTTTCCCATTTGTACAGACCTCCCATATTTCTTTTGATAAGCCACCACTAATTCACCCTCTTTGGGGTTATGACTACAGGGCTTTTCCAAATACACGTGTTTTCCCGCTTGCATGGCCATACATGCTCCTGGTGCATGCCAATGATCTGGTGTTGCCATGAATATGGCATCTACATTTTTGTCGTTCAGGATATTTCTTATATCGTTTTCAAGCTTAGGTTTATTACCAATTTTACCCGAAACTGCAGCAGCTGCCTTATCGCGCTGACTTTTCATTACATCGCACAAATACCGTAATTCAATATTATTTTCCTTTGCCGCAATTGCAGGTATATATGCTCCATAACGTCTTCCCAACCCCTGAAGCGCAACATGTATCCTATCATTGGCTCCTATTATTTTAGAATAACTTTTGGCAGACATTGCATTGACACCGGATGAGCCCAATGTAACACCTACAGCTCCTATAGCTGTTTTTCTTATAAAATCTCTTCTATTTGAACTCATATTGCTTACTCTTTTATGTTGTTGATTGGTCTGATTTTTACATTTTTGAAGGATACATGATCTCCATGATCTTGTAATAAAATATGTCCCTTATCCGACTCACCAAAATTAGGCCATTTTACATATTTACTCTCTGAAACCAGTTTCCTATAATCTTCACTCTTTCTTTCGTACTCCAATACCTTTGCCCCATTTAACCAGTGTTCCACATGGTTGTCCTTTGAAATAATATGCGCCGTATTCCAATCTCCAATGGGGTTTATGGGTTTGTTGATATCAGCCTGAATAAGGTCGTATAATGATGCTACTGTTCTACTTCCATCATGATTTCCCAATTTGGCATCTGGGTGTCTTTGGTCATCAAGAATTTGATATTCCAAACCTATTGATGAGCCTGGTCCCTTATTAATATCAGTATCCACATAATATTTAATTCCGCTATTTGCTCCTTCCGTCAATTTAAAATCCACTTTTAACTCAAAATCACCGTACAATTCTTTGGTAACTATATCGCCCCCTGCGGACGACTCTTCACCACCAGATGACAAAACTGTAAGTTCACCATCTTTAATTTCCCAACCTTGGTCTGGAAACTCATCCAATCTCGCACCTCTCCATCCATCAGTTGTTTTTCCATCCCATAATAATTTCCATCCTTTTTTCTTCTCATCAATGGTTAATTTGTTCTTGGTAATTATAGGAGAAATAAGGCTTTTTCTGCTGTATTTCGAAACACTGTCCGTGATAATCTTAATATTTTTCCATATAATTTCGGTGCCTTCCTTCTTCTTTGGACCTATGCTGTGTACTTGCAGACAGATAAATCCATTATTAGTTTTCTCGTCTACAAGATGTGATGCCGGAACATTGTTAACCCATGTTTTGATAGTATCACCTATAGCTTCAATACGGTAATGGTTCCAATCATTTTGCTTAAATGCATTTTGAGCCTCTGGGTTATCCGTTAACGGGTTTAGCCAACCTCTTCTAGCTTCATCATAAACACCTCCACTCCAAGCGCGGTCAGAAGGGTCAATTTCCACCTGATATCCATGCACCCTGCCATTTCTATAATAAGGAAAGCTATTGCTTCGTATTTGTATGCCTGAATTCATTGTAGAATCCACTTTGTATTCCAGTTCAAGTATAAAATCGCTATACATTTCATTGGATGTTAAAAAAGAATTTGGTGTATCATGCACAGTGCTACCGACTATTGTTCCATCCCTAACCTCATAAATTGCCTCACCTCCCTTTTGGGTCCATCCATTCAAGGATGTACCATCAAATAAATCTATCCAAGGAGTAGTATCCTTTTGACTTCCAGAACAACCAATAATCAGTACTCCAGCAAAAAAAAGCGTGATTTTTCTACTTAAAAAAAGAATTTTCATAATTAAATATAAACGTTGATAAATGAATTTTAAACTTACTTGAATATAAATTCTGAACCATGGACAGATTCTTCAAATACATGGAAATATGTTAGGAAGAACAATTAACTCGTATCCTCTCATTGCTTCACCTAAGTGTTGTTCTATATCAATCAGCCTATTTAATAGTTTGACCAATGTCCTCAATTATTTCCATGATTATATCTTAAATAATTTATTTTACCTGAACTATATTGGAAACTAAGGTAATGCAGGCAATGTATTCCCGTGTCCTGTAGTATGCTGCTATTTTAACTACAATCATAAGTACGTTCATATTAATCCTACTACTTCCCTTGCCCGTCAAGTTACTTGAGTAGTTTTTCAAATCCAAAAAAAAAGTTGTTTTTCATAAAAACTTAAAAAAAAGTAGATTCCTAATAATTCTACCTAGACCGCCTATCTTCAACAGTTACCACCTAAATGGTATTGAGATTCTTCATTTGATAACAAATATGTCCATATTTCCGAAAGATATGTCCATAATCCCAAGTTGGAGTTAACATAATTTTATCAAAACTAATAACTTATAATTATGAAATTGAAATTTTTAATACTGACATTGGTATTCGCGGTTTCGTCTGGTTCTTTAGCCCAAACCCAAATTACCGGAACTGTGGTTGATGATCAAAACGTACCATTACCAGGAGCCAATGTACTAGAAAAAGGAACCACTAATGGAGTCGTAACTGATTTTGACGGAAATTTTAGTATTTCGGTATCAGGTAATGATGGTACTATTATAGTATCATATATCGGTTTCGAAACCAAAGAAATTGCACTGGACGGATCTTCCAACTATTCCGTTCAATTAACCACGTCTTCTACCGGACTGGATGAAGTTGTCATTATTGGTTATGGTGGTGTAAAATCAAAAGATTTAACAGGTTCTGTAAAAGTAATTGGCTCCAAGGATTTCAACAAAGGTATTTCAAATTCTCCAGGTCAATTGTTACAAGGTAAAATAGCTGGTGTTAATGTAACTACAGGTTCTGGGGAACCTGGAAGCGCTATAGATATTAATATTCGAGGGGTGAATTCAATTAGTGGATCGAGTAATCCCTTATTCGTTGTTGATGGAATTCCACTAGACGGTGGGTCATCGAGTGAGAATGGCCTTGATGGTATTGGAGGCACATCAAGATCTAAAAACCCATTGAACTTTTTAAATCCACAAGATATAGAAAGCATCACCGTTTTAAAAGATGCCTCGGCCACTGCAATTTATGGAACCAGAGCGGCAAATGGCGTTGTTCTTATACAAACGAAAAAAGGTAAAATAGGTAAAACAAAGGTTACATTTAGCTCTTCAACAGGTTTTGCAAAAGTTGAAAGAGATATTGATTTATTAAATGCAAGTGAATATCGTGAGCAAACTGCGCGTTTAGCACCTCTTGTAGGTAGGGATCCAGCTAGCTATATTGACCCTGCAAATGCAGATACTGATTGGCAAGATGAAATCTACCGTAGTGCCCAAGTAAATAATTATAATTTAGGGTTTTCTGGTGGAGCTGGCACCACTACATATAATATATCTTTAGGTTATCTTGACCAAGAAGGTGTAGTAGAAACGACTGGACATGAAAGTGTTACCGGAAGAATAAATGTAGGTACTTCTTTATTAGATGATCGATTAAAATTTAGAGCAAATCTTACTGTTGCTGATCTTACAGACGAAAGTCAAGCTTTAGGAAGTGTAATTATTGGAGCGCTTAGAGCAAATCCAACTGCAGGAGTTTTCGGAGCTGATGGTGAACCAACTATAAGAGCTGGTGCAACACCTAATCCAGTTTCATTTTTTGATTTGTATCGCGATAGAGCCGAAAGCAAAAGAGTTTTGGCTAACTTTACCACTACCTACACTATTATTGATGGTTTGGACTATAAGCTTAACTTAGGTTATGAGAATTCAGATACTGATCGTGTTTTTAGAATATTTAATAATGGTGAAGATATAGCTCAAGATCAAGTTGTTCTAGATTCAAGAGAAGATACTAATTTATTAATAGAGAATTTTCTAACGTATACCAAGAGCTATGACAAATGGAATTTTGATGTTCTTGCAGGTCATTCGTATCAGACGTTCAATAATACAGCCTTAAGAATTGAACGATTCGATTTTAGTACTACAGAAATAGATCCTATTTTTAATTTAGGAGTTGCTTCTCAAGAAAATACTACTGTAGGGTCAGGTAATGACGAAAGAAAATTACAATCATTCTTTGGAAGGGTTAATGCTAACTTCTTAGATAAATACTTGATAACTGCTTCACTTAGAGCAGATGGGTCATCTGTGTTTGGAGATAATAATAGGTATGGTTATTTTCCTGCAGTTGCATTAGGATGGAAAATAAGTGAAGAAGCATTTCTAGCAGACTCTGATACATTTTCAAATTTAAAATTAAGACTAGGTTGGGGACAAACAGGTAATCAAGCTGTTCCCGTAGGGGCTGCTCAGCCTTCTGCAAGCACTAGCTTTGATGATAGTTTTGCATTTAACGGAACCACAATTGTTAATGGTATCACTACTTCACGTACAGCTAATCCAGATTTAAAATGGGAAGTTACGGAACAGTTTAATGCCGGAATCGACTGGGCTATATTAAATGGAAAAGTTAATGGTACATTCGATTATTTCCATAAAAACACTACTGATCTTTTCTTACAAGTTTCAGCGCCAGTTCCTGCTTTAACGGGCTCTATTTTTGTAAATTCAGATGCAGAAATTATTAATGAAGGTTTTGAATTTGCATTAAATGTAAATGTTATTAGAACAGATGATTTTTCGCTTGATTTCTCTGGTAATATATCCTTCTTAGATAATACCATTGAAGGGCTTGCTACAGATGTATTTGTAGGAGAAATTTCTGGTCCTGGAACATCAGGAGAAACTAGTAGCATATTTACCAATGGAGAATCTGCAGGATCATTCTTTTTACCTAGATTCTTAGGTTTTGATGCTAACGGTGAAGAAATACTATCAGATGAGTTTGAAATAATTGGAGATGCCCTCCCTGGTACTATATATGGTTTTAATATTAATGCTGCATATAAAAGCTTTGATTTAGCATTAGGCTTTAATGGTGTTGGTGATATAGATATCTTTAATAACACGGCAAGAGCCTATTCAAGTGCAGCTTCGTTAGGTACGAACGGAAATAACATTTTTAGAGAATTTCTTGATGTAAACGAAAACCCGAATTTTGCGCCTGTTTCTTCATCTAGATATGTTGAAGATGGTTCATTTCTTAGATTGAATAATGCAACTTTAGGATGGAACGTTAAAAATGATACTTTTTTAGATACATTAAGAGTATATATTACAGGTCAAAATCTGTTTGTAATAACAGATTATACAGGATATGATCCAGAGATAAATACAGGTGGTGGAAATGTTTATGGAGTAGACTTCGGAGGCTATCCACGCCCTGCAACATACCTTTTAGGTGTAGACCTTTCTTTTTAATTAAAAATTGCACAGTAATTTAACAAATTAAGTTATGAAAAAACATTCTATTATTTTTAGTTTTATGATGGTCATCCTCTTAGGGTTTCAATCATGTGATATCGATGAAGAAATTATCGATGAAGCGCTCGGAGATGAGCTATTTACTAATGCTGATGCCTTAACATTGTTAGCACCGGCTTACAATAACATGAGAAGAGTTTATGGGCACAGATGGTTTTTTGCCTTACAAACCTTTTCAGCAGATGAAGGCATGGTACCCACCAGACAAAGCGATTGGTTTGATGGAGGTACTTTTCAAGAACTACATAGGCATGATTGGGGCCCTACCCACCGTTATACTACAGAAACATTTGGACATATCACAGCAGGTTTAGCAACTGCATCTCAAGCAATTAGTTTTTTAGATGAGGGCACACAAGAACATGCAGAGGCAGTAGCTTTATTGTCACATTTTATGTGGGTAGCTTTAGATGCCTATGGTCAAGTACCATATCGTGGACTTACTGATATTAATTTTAGTGATGACCCTCAAGTACTTACAGGAGCAGAAGCTTTAAGTACCATCGTTGCGAATTTAGAAGCAGTTATGCCAAGCCTTCCTACCGGGAAAAATACGGTGCGATATACGCAAGACGCGGCAAAATCACTTATGGCAAGAATTTATTTAAACAGAGTAGTTTATGAAGATAGATATGGCTCTAACTATTCTTTCTCTAATGAAGATATGCAAAGAGTTATTGATTTGACAACAGAAGTGATTAATAGTGGGTCACATTCTTTAGAAACAAATGATTATTTCAGCATGTTTGACCCAGACAACGAAAATCACCCTGAAATTATTTGGTCTGTAAAAAATGAGAAAACTTCTGTACGAATCAGTGGTAGAAGTGTTTCAAGAAATACAACCAATGGGTTATCGAGAGGTCTTGTTTATAAGGTAGATGATGGATGGGAAACAGGCTCTGATGCCGGATGTACATTGCCTGAATTTTTAGACACATTTGATACAGTTAATGACCCTAGGTATTTCAAGGAAAACTACCCTAATGAATTAGGCACTATACCCTTAGAACAGTACGAAATCAATAGAGGGTTTCTTGAAGGCCAACTATTTGGTATTAGGGCTATTGATGAGGTACCAGTCATAAATGAAGACGGAACCGTCGATATTGTACCAGCACAGCTTTTCGATAGAGATTTTAGTATGGCAAACCATACTAGAGCAGTATCATTAATTGCAGAAACACAATCTGATGGTGTACGAGTTCATAAATGGAGCATCGAGAATTTAGGATCTAATAGAGATGACACTGGTGTTGATATCGTAGTGTTTAGATTAGCAGACCTATATTTAATGAGAGCAGAAGCTCAATTAAGACTAGGTTCTGGAGATGCTTTATCTGATATCAACGCTGTTAGAATTGCTCGTGGAGGTGCTGGTTTCGCTAAAGATAACGCTACTCTAGAAGATGTATATCTAGAAAGAGGTTTTGAATTCTATTGGGAGTATCATAGAAGAACTGATCAGATTCGATTTGAAACTTGGGAAGATGCATGGTTAGACAAAACGGATTCTGACCCAAATAAGAGATTATTTCCAATACCTCCTGGACCAATTGCGCAAACACCAGGTTTAGAACAAAATCCAGGGTACTAGATTTAAAAAATAGTAGTTTGAGTTAGTTTAGTTAAATTCTGAATATAGGCAGGCAAACAGGCCTGCCTATATTATTTTAGGTCTAACCGTATTGCAAATCAAAAAAGTCATTTATAATAACTAATGGGTATTAATAAAACCATAAGCAGTGTTATTTACACTACGGTGATTGCACTTTCTTTCTTCTTGAACATAGCATGTTCCAATGACGAATCAAATAAGGTTTATCTGGTCGTTGGGAAAACTGCTAGTCAAATTGAAAAAAATACTGTAGAGGATTTAGTAACCGATTTAAATCAGGTTTTAGCAGGTTCAGTTCAGGTAATTACAGAAAATAAATCTTTGCCTAAAAACGGTACTTTAATTATAGTAGGAACACCAACATCAAATAAATATTTAGTTTCTTGGCTAAAGGATAACGAAATACAACTTACAAAAAACTATCCAGGTCCAAGAGGAGGCATTTGGTCAAAGTCCAATTTAGAAAGTGGGCAAAATGCTATCATATTGGCCGGTTCCGATATTCAGGGCATGCAATATGCCGTTTATGATTATGCCCAAGAAGTTTTGGGTATAGATCCATTGGCATATTGGACTGGAAAAGAACCTGGTAAAGTAGCTGAAAAAGATTTATTTGCTTTTGAAAGTAAAACAATTACCCCACCTAAAGTACCCATTTTATGCTATTTTGAAAATGATGTGGATGAATTGGCCAACTACAGGGGCAACTTATTGGAATATGATTGGGAGAGCTATACCCAAATGATCAATTCTTTGGTTAGGCTCAGATACAATGCCATTCAATTTTTTGATATGCTGGGGAGACCAGAATTTTACCTGCGTCCAGAATACCAAGAACTTCATCCAGACTATCAAATTGATATTACCTATCTGGAGAAAATGATGGATTATGCTCACAGTAAGGGCATGAAAATTCAAGTTGATTTTGCCTTGGGTTATCAAATACATCCTATGGATGAAGCTAAGGCAAGTTGTTGGGCCGATTATAAAGAAGATTGGATCAATGCTTGGCGCTACTATTTTGAAGAAACTCCACTTGCAAAAACAGATATTTTTATTCTCAGACCCCGAAATCAAGTTTGGGACTGGGAATATAAAAGTAATTGTGGTGAAGATAAAATTGAGGTATTTAATGAGGTATTCACCGTTTTTGATGAGTTAGTTGATACTTATAAAGCGGATGCAACCAAAGCGCTTATCTGTTATTCAGACGCTATGGATATGTATAATGAAGGATTTAGACCTCCAAAAGATTGGATCATTGCATGGGCAGATGATGGTTTTGGCGATTTTGAACACCTTCCAAAAACTACGGATAATTATAAATTTGGCACCTATATGCATGCCGGATTTTGGTTAAATCATACGGTCCACAACCCTTATCCTGAACGTGTAGAATCAAAAATGAAAACAATGTTCAGTGACTATGGAGCCTATGAGTACTGTATGGTCAATGGTCAAAATTTTAGGCCTTTTTTATTCAATATAGAAGCGTATAGTGCTATTTGTCATAGTCCAGATACTTTTTCTGCAGGCCAATATTATAAAGCGTGGTCACAACGATATTTCGATAAGAACACCGCAGTACATGCCGTAAAATCAATGAAGTTATTGAACAAGGCGCAATCTGCTGATAGAATTGGTTACGTACAGCATCTATGGGAAATACGTGAGGCCATAGCCTATCTGTCAAATTCACCTATAGAAAGACCAGGAAAACCGCCCGTACCCTATGAGTTTGAAAGGGTAGAAAATGACCTTGAGCACGCACGCTTTACCAAAAAACATATTGACGGTGCCTTGACCGAGGCAAAAAAAGGATTGGAATTATCAAAAGACGACAGGTTTTATTATTCATATGTGTATTTGCCTGCACTATTATATGCTGATTTGATGCTGTTTGAAAGTAACCTTCACGAAATGTCACTACTAAAAAGAAAATATGAGACTTCTCGCAATGTAACCTACCTAAAGGAAGCTCTTGTAATTCTTGAAGATGCAAAAAAGAATTTATCCAAAGTATATCAGAACCGCTTGGAAGGCGACAAAAACCCAAAATGGGAGAAATGGTACGACCCTGCAATCAGAAGACCCAACAATGGTTTTCCTACCCAAGAAATGCTGAATACGATAGAAAAAAACGTAACCCAAATCATAAAAATTTAAGCACATGGTTTTAAAAAAGGCACTTATCACATTGTTTATACTTTCATTACTCCTGTGGAGCGCATGTGATAGCCCTGCAGCATACAAAGTATCCCAATCTAATTTGGCGTCCAACATAGCTCCGGTAGATATGGTCTACCCCCAACTAGACACGGAAAACTCGAGGTGGTTTTTGTTTACCTCTGCAAGTAGACCCTTTGGAATGGTAAATCTAAGTCCAGATACTAAACTTACAGGTACTTGGGGCAGTGGTTACAGGTATGAGGTAGATACCATAAAAGGATTTAGTCATGTTCATGGCTGGCAATTATCCGGACTTTCAGTAATGCCATTGACAATTGACGAGAAAAACCAAACAAATTTTTTTACAGATTTTTATTCTAAGTTCAGTCATGCTGATGAAAAAATTTCTCCGGGATATCATTCCTTACAACTAAATCGTTATAACACCAAAGTAGAACTTAGTAGCACAAAACGTACTGGCATTCATAGGTATACCTTCCCAAAAAATGCACGAAACGCTATTCTTTTCAACCTTAATGGGGAGTTAGGCCCCTGTAAAACATTGGATGGAGTTTTAACACAGATTAATGAAACCCAACTTACCGGTAAATTTACGGTTGCACCTACGACGAGAAAACCAAAGCACAATACCATTTTCTTCCATGTTAAATTAAACACCCCAGTTAGTGAGGTTAATTCTGATAGTCAAACAGGAAATTACATGCTGCGTTTAGAGGAATCCGATATTCCAGTTTTAATGAAAATCGGGATTTCATATACCTCTCTTGAAAATGCAAAGAATAATTTAGATACTGAATTACCACATTGGGATTTTGATAAAGTAGTAGCCGAGTCCAAAGAAGAATGGAACAGTTTGCTGAGTAGAATTACTGTTGAAGGAGCAACATACAAAGATAGAAGACGGTTCTACACCGACCTTTGGCATGCATTACAAGGACGCCGTATACTAAGTGATGTAAACGGAGCTTACCCGGACAATACCAAAGAAAGTTTTAGAATAGGCCAGTTGCCTTTAAAAGAAGATGGTACTCCCGCTTTTAACCATTATAATTCTGATGCTTTTTGGGGAGCCCAATGGACAATAAACACACTTTGGGGATTGGCATATCCAGAAATTAAAAAGGAATTTGTTCATTCTCTTTTACAATATGGAAAAGATGGCGGCCTTATACCTAGAGGTCCATCTGGTGGCAATTATACCTATGTAATGACAGGAGCATCAAGCACGCCGTTTATTGTAAGTGCTATTCAACAAGGGTTGATAACAGAAAATCTAGATACTATTTATGCTGTCCTAAAAAAGAACCATATGCCTGGTGGTATTATGGAAAAATCGGGCTATGAGCATGAAACCAACTTAGGAGGAGGCCTTGCCTACTATTTGAAGAACGGTTATGTGCCTTACCCCATACCTGAAGGTAAATTTGGAATACACCAAGATGGCGCCAGTCTTACTTTGGAATACGCTTATCAAGATTTTGTATTGGCGCAACTTGCAAAAAAATTAGATTATGAAGAAGATTATATATATTTCATGGAAAGATCTAAGAATTATAAAAATGTATATGATTCCTCTACAGGTTGGATGCGCCCTAAAAACCTGGATGGTATTTGGAAAGAAGATTTTGACCCTTATTTATATGAAAATGGGTTCAATGAGTCCAATGGTGCCCAATCCACTTGGTTTGTACCCCACGACTTGGAAGGTTTAGCTTACTTAATGGGAGGAACTGAGAAAGCAATCGAAAAACTGAATACACAATTTAAAAACTCAGAAGGACAACGCTTTACAGCTGGCAGTTCGCATGATCGTGAAATGCATCCAGAATATAGTCGTATCCCTATTAATTATGGTAATCAACCTTCCATGCAGACCGCCCAAATATTCACTAAATTAGGCAGACCTGATCTTTCTCAATACTGGTCGCGTAAAGTTGTAGAATCTGTTTTTAGTGGTTTGTCCCCTTCTACCGGATATAATGGCGATGAAGACCAAGGATTGATGGGCAGTCTTGCAGTATTAATGAAAATGGGAGTGTTTCAAATGAACGGGGGTGTTATGGAAAACCCTAAATATGAAATAGGCAGTCCTATATTTGACAAAATAACTATACAATTGAACAACACCTATTATCCAGGAGAAAAGTTAGAGATAAAAACCATAAATAATAATACCGAAAATGTTTATGTAGATAAAATTCAATGGAATGGTGCGCAATTGAATGATTGCCAAATATTACATAACGACCTTGTTAAAGGTGGTACACTTGAACTTAAAATGGTTGCTTCCAAACCTATTGAATAGCTTTTTCGGTACTATGAGCAGTACAACGAATGTTGATTTTATAAAATACCTAGAAGCCATGAAAAAGAATTATTTCAATCCATTACTTTTCTTTTGTGCCCTGATCATGGTAAGTTGTCAGGGCCAAATGCAAAAAGAGACTTTAAATCAGATTCAGGTAATTGGAAGCCATAACAGTTATAAAATACCAATAGAGCAACCACTGTGGCAATATCTTTTTGAATATGATTCCCGCACAGCGGAATCACTACAATATGGACATCCTTCGCTAACGGAGCAATTGGATTTAGGCCTTCGAAATTTAGAACTCGATATTTTTCATGACCCTCTTGGTGGGCGATTTGCCAATCCCGGCGGGATAGCAATTGTAAAAAAAAGAGGCGCGACACCTTTACCCTTTGATGAAAATAAAGTGTTGGAACAGCCAGGTTTAAAAATGTTCCATGTTCAGGATATTGATTTTAGAAGTCACCAACTGCTTTTTAAAAATGGTTTGAAAGAAATCAAAAAATGGTCGGATAAGCATCAAAACCACACTCCAATCCTAATATTGATAAATGCCAAGGATAGCGAAATTCCTCAAACAAAAAAACCATTGCCCTTCACAACTGCTGCTCTTGATAGCATTGATATGGAAATAAAAAGCATATTTCCATTGGAACAATTGATTACACCGGATATGGTGCGAGGAGATTTTCCAAGCTTGGAAAAAGCCATTTTAGAAAAAGGCTGGCCAGAACTGGATTCAGTGAAAGGGAGATTTCTTTTTATTTTGGATGAGAAAGAAGAAAAAATCAATCGCTATATTAAAAACCACCCCTCTTTAAAAAATCGTGTGCTCTTTGTAAACAGTCCTGAAGGCAACCCGGAAGCAGCATTTAGAATTATTAATGACCCTGTTAAAGATTTTGATGCTATAAAAGAATTGGTAGCTAAAGGCTATATGGTAAGGACCCGAGCCGATGCAGGCACTAAAGAAGCCCGTACTATGGATTATGTCAGGTTCGAAAAAGCAAAAGCTTCGGGAGCTCAGGTTATATCTACTGATTATTATGTTCCGTCACAATTGTTTCCATCACAATTTCAGATTATTTTTAAGGACGGTAGCTATGAAAGAATAATCGATTAAAAGAAAGTCTTAATGAAAAATAGATTTTACTTTTATTTTATTCAAATACTCTGTTTTATAGTCTTTGGTTCATGTAAAAGCGAACACAAAACAATTAATGAGCCTGTTAAAATTGCTTTTTTGGCCGATGTACATCTACAGGATATTCATGCGAATTTTACCGATGCCAATTACAAAGGAATCAAAAACCCTGCTACTGGCAAGTATAATACAATAAGAACAATGGGGTCGCAACTGCGATCAACACGATTGTTTAACGAAAATTACTTCGCTTTTAAAGAAGCTTTGGATGAAATTGTTTCTAGAAACATAACTATAGTTGTTTTACCTGGCGATTTTAGTGATGATGGGCAACCCATAAATATTAAGGCACTAAAAAAAATGTTAGACGATTATGCCATAAACCATGGTATACAGTTTTTTCTGACCACCGGCAACCATGACCCTATAAGGCCTTATAGCAGCGAAGCTGGAAAAACCAATTTTCTAGGCGAACGAGGTATGGAACAAATTATTTTGAGCGATAGCTCTCTTATAAACCGCAACCATACATCACAGCCCATAATTTCATCCGAAATTAAAGAATGGGGATATTTGGAGATTTTAAATGAGCTTTCATCCTTTGGGTTTTTTCCAAAAAAAGATTTTTTGTATTGGGAAACCCCCTTCTCTTCGTACGGGTATGACAATTACACGCTAGCGGAAGCTATTTCAACTTCAGAAGTAGAAAAAAGAAAATTCTCGGATAATAAAAAACAGATTTCCATGCCGGATGCCAGTTATTTGGTGGAACCTATAAAAGACATTTGGTTACTGGGCATAGATGGTAATATATATATTCCAAACGGTGATTCTTCTAAAATTAACCAAACCTCTGGTGCCAGTATTGGGTATAATAACATACTCACATATAAAACACATCTACTACCTTGGATACGAAAAGTAACTTCAGAAGCTGAAAAAAGAGAAAAGATTTTAATAGCTTTTAGCCATTACCCCATGGTTGAATTTTACGATGGGGCTACCAAGGAAATGGAGCGACTTTTTGGAAAGAACAAGATGCAAATACACAGAGTTCCGAAAGATACCATTGCAGAATTATTTACGGATTTAGGAATACAGCTTCATTTTGGAGGTCATATGCACATGAATGATACAGGAATCCACAAATCGAAAAGCGGAAAAACACTTTACAATATTCAAACACCTTCTTTGGCAGGTTACATACCAGCTTTCAAAATACTTACCATCAATTCAAAAGAAGAAATGGAAATAGAAACTGTTGTCATGGATTCCGTTTCAAATTTCAATTCTCTTTTCCTATTGTATGAGCAAGAGCATCAACATCTAAAAAAATCGGCGAAAAATAAGATTTGGGAAAAAGAAATATTAACATCAAAATCTTATTTAGATTTTACTGAACAACATCTAAAAGAACTCGTACGCTTACGTTTCTTAAAAAACGATTGGCCAACTGAACTTATTACAAAATTGGAAAGGTATACAGGGTATGACCTATTGATGTTGGAACCAAAGGACAACACATCAAGACTTTCAATTAACAACCTCAGTAAAAATCAAGCTGAACACAGAGCTTTACGTGAATGGACAGGTCTGGATATGATCAATGATTTCTACAAATTGAGAAACGCAGGTGAATTGGCAAAAGAAAAGATTGGCAACAAAAGATTGGCACACTACGAATTGGTATGTAAACACTTGATGGATTGCGAAGATTTGGAAATGTCGCTCTGGGGCAGTATTTTTTATAAGATAATGCATGGCCACCCCTCCGGAAATTTTATGATTGACCTGAAAACTAATACAATAGAGCGATTGTGACCCTAAAAGGGATGCTTTTTAATGATTAAAAATGTAAATTGTAATATGTTATCCAAATTATGTTTTGCGATTAAAAAACAAGTATGCCTTGTGCTGTGTACCAGTGGCATAACTTTGTTATGCGCGCAGAACATAAAGTTTGAGCATTATAACGATAATAGCGGGTTGTCCCATAACTCGGTTCGTCATATTGTCCAGGATAACAATGGTTTTCTTTGGTTGGGCACCTTTTCAGGCCTTAATCGCTTTGATGGTTATGAATTTAAATCATATCTAAGTTCTTTTTCCAATGAAAATAGCTTAAATGATGATGATATTACGGCTCTTGAGTTTGACAGCAATTCTAATAGTCTTTGGATAGGTACAAGAAATGGATTAACCAAACTAGACATAGAGACCCACAGTTTTGAAACCTTCTTACCAGAAAAAAACAATCCCAATAGTATAGAGGACCATGAAATTAGGTCGGTTCTGGTAGACAGAATGAAAAGTGTTTGGGTAGGTACAAAAACCCAAGGATTATTTAGATTCTATCCTGGCTCTAAAAAATTTAAAAAAATACCTCTTGAAGGTTTTGAGTATATCAAAGAAATTTTCGAAGATAAAGAGGGTAATATTTGGATAGGCAGCTATGAGAAAAGATCTATTGCGAAACTCAGCTTCGATAATAACGGGAAAATTGATCAAACAATAACGTATTCCCTATCTATTCCTTTTTCCAATGAGAAAAACCCTTATATAAACTTTATCTATGAAGATC
Source organism: Flavobacteriaceae bacterium (assembly GCA_039985375.1). GTDB lineage: Bacteria > Bacteroidota > Bacteroidia > Flavobacteriales > Flavobacteriaceae > Flagellimonas. The sequence goes on along the minus strand of JBDWSS010000071.1, from coordinate 37,902 downwards.
ATAAGTCTGATATTTTCGTAGGCACCCGGAGCGGTTTGTACAAATTAGACAAGGAAAATGATGTTTTTGAAAACCTCTATATCGATAACAGCTATGTTAGAGATCAGGTTGGTCCATATTTTGTATCAATCGCACGTTCTCCTGAAGGGCGTTATTGGTTGGGTACTTTAGGAGGATTGTTGGTTTGTGATCAGCTGGAGGATATTGCAAAAGGGAAATTTGAATGGCATTATACGATACTTTCAGATGATACCTCACTTGTGGACAACCTAATATCCTCTCTTTACTTTGATACTTCTGATGTTTTATGGATTGGGACCGAGGATGGTTTGGACAAATACGATCCTTATGAAAATCAATTTAAGCTAAACAAGGGTATTTCAGAGCATATTGACAATCAAGTACCTGGAATTAGGGGATTTTCCAAGACCTTTGATGAAAAACTTATCATTGCAACACGACATAATGGTTTGTTTCTTTTTGATGACGACTTAATCACCCCGCTTTATAACAAAACTTCAGACATAGCCAGTATCTATTCCGTAGATGGAAAAATCTTTTATTGCGGGCTATGGAACGGTGAAGTTTTGGTATATCATTATGTGACCAAAGAAACCCATCTAATAGATGTTGGATTTAAATCTTCGCCTGTTCTAACTTTTAAAAATATAGATCAAAATAGAATGGCCATTGGTTCCTTTGGAGAAGGAGCTATATTATTGAACAAGAAAAAGCTAACGCCTGTTTCCAACACCCGTAAAATAGCGGAAGGAAGTTCTATAAATAAAATTTCCTTTGACAAGGAAAGCAAAAAGTTATGGCTTGCAACGGAAGATGGTGTGGTCACCTATGATATTTCCACCCAGAGCACAACAATCTACCAATCCAATACGGAGGATGAGGATAAAGAATCTCTGCCACATAACAATGTCAGTGATGTACTGATAGACACCGATAATCAGGTATGGGCTGCTACTCGATTGGGCTTAAGTACTTTCAAACCAGAATTGAACAATTTTGTCCCCCTAAAAGAGCCAAAAGAACTTATAGGAAAATGGATCACTGATATTGAAATGGATACCAATGGGAATCTTTGGTTGAATATGAACAATAGTATTGGACGATTAAAACCTGATAGTGGGGCCCTTAATATTTATTATGTTAAAAGTGGGAATAGGTTGGATGTTTTCAGCTCAAGTGGTTTTTATCATATTGCTGGCTCCAAAATATTTCTGGGAGGCAAAAATGGTGTTATCCATTTTTCACCCTATACCATAAAAGAAAATCAAAGGTCTCCAAAACCTTTTATCTCAGAATTTAAAGTCCAAAACAAAACAGTATACCCCGGAATGGAAATCAATGGACAAACGGTTTTGGACAAAGATTTAAATTTTCAAAAAGCGGCCACACTCAAATATAACAACCGTAATTTTTCGATTCAGTTCTCCAATCCCTCTTACTCAAATGAGCGATTGAACCAATTTGAATATATGTTGGAAGGTTTTGATGAAAATTGGATTTCAGCCAACAATAGCTCAAGAACTGTGCAATACACCAATTTATATCCAGATAGCTATACCTTTAAGGTTCGTTCCAGTAACAGCAATGGTTATTGGGGTGAAACAGCAAGTTTCAACATCAAGGTTTTACCACCATTTTGGCTTACCTACAAAGCATTTTTTCTGTTCGTACTCATAGCTGGGTTGCTCATATTTCTTGGCAAAAAAGAAGTAAAAAACAGAATGAAGCTAAAACAAGCTTTGTTACTTGAAAAACTAAAACAGGAACGAAATGAAAAACTAAATAATGAGAAGTTCAGGTTTTTTACCAATATCTCACATGAGTTAAGAACGCCATTGACCTTAATTTTAGGTCCCGCAAAAGACTTGTTGAAACAAGCAGGTAAAACCCAGAACGAGTATCAGGAAACAAGGGCCAAATTAATCCATCACAATGCGAACAGGCTATTAAATCTGGTTACTCAAATACTGGACTTTAGAAAGGCACAAACAGGTGAACTACAATTGAAAGTATCAAAAATTGATATTTTAGAACAATCAAAAAGTATTTTTGAATCCTTCAAAGAGCTCGCCAAAAACAAGAATATTTCTTTCAATTTCAACTGTGAAAACGAAACTATTTCGGGTTGGATCGATAAGGATAAGCTAGACAAGATCCTGTACAATTTATTGTCCAATGCCTTGAAGTTTTCCAACAACCATGGCAATGTAGATTTGTTTTTAGGGTTGAATGATGACATGGCCGAACATTTAATCATTGAGGTAAGTGATGATGGGATAGGTATTCCCGAAGCTAGTCAAAAGAATATTTTTTCCAGATTTTATCAAGCCAGAAACAGTAAAGAAAGTACCACAGGTTCAGGAATAGGGCTATCCTTGGTAAAATCTTTGGTTGAGTTGCATAAGGGTAGCATTGTTTTTAAAAGTAAATCGGGAGAAGGAACCATATTCACCATTAAAGTTCCAATTAGTCGCAAATTCTATGAGGATTTTGAACTTAACGAACTGTTGCCAAATCAAATCACGAAAGAAGTACCGATAGTAAAACCTAAGAAAAAGATACTTAATTCTGTCAACCTAAAACAAAAAATTGTGGTGATAGAAGATAATACTGAGCTTAGAAATTATCTTATAGACTACTTATCGGATTACTACAAGGTTTATAGTGCAGAAAACGGAAAAGAAGGCCTTAGCCTCTGTAAACAAATTAAACCTATAATCTGTGTTGCAGATGTCATGATGCCCGTTATGGATGGTTTAGAGTTTTGTGCTGCACTTAAAAGTGATGAATTTATTAGCCATATACCCATAATACTTTTGACAGCACTCTCAGAAAATGAGGATAAAGTAAAAGGGTTTAATGTTGGAGCTGATGGTTACTTGGTTAAACCATTTGATCCATCCTTATTAAGAACCAGGATAGTAAACATCATCAACACCAGAATGGGGTTAAAATCCAAATTTTCTGTGGAGGCCGAAAGTGAAGTAAGTCTCCTTACACATTCTCCAATAGATGAAAAGTTTATGCAAAAAGTTACCCAGCTCATAGATAACAACCTAAAAGAAACTGATCTTACAACGACATTCCTATGTGCCGAATTGGGTATGAGTTCTTCTAAATTATATCGAAAAATTAAGGAACTAACGGATTTAGCCCCCAACGAGTTTATTCGCACCTTGCGCTTGAAGAAATCGGCAATTCTTTTAAAGACTAAAAAGTATAATGTTTCAGAAGTGACTACCCTTGTTGGTTTTAATGATCCTCTTTATTTTAGTAGATGTTTTAAAAGACAATTTGGATATCCACCAAGTAAACTTATAAAAGATGAAGTAAGAGTAGATATTATATAAGCCATTTCATGTAAAAATCAATCCATGCTTTTGGCAAAATACTCCATATAAGCTCTTGCAGGAAATTATAATTTTATCAAGTATAATTAAGTTTGTGTTATAATAATATCCGTTAAATTAAAATTCTATGAAGAATTCTTCCAAAGCAACAGACAAAAATCCAATGGAACAAGTTGATGATTGGGAAAATAGCTTATTGGAAAGATATCCTGATCCCGATACCACGGCAAAAGAAAAAGAAGAATTTAGAAACTATGTCGACTCTGATAGAGTAGAAGGGGTAAAAGAATTTTACCGTTTAAACCATACCTTCCAGACATATGACTTTGTTTGCGAAAAGGAGAAAGAGTTTTTAAAGTTTAATAAAAAGGAAATGTCGCTATGGGGCGCCGTTGAATATCTTAATACACTGGTAGATGACAGCGACCCGGATATTGATTTGGATCAACTACAGCATTTGCTACAAACTTCAGAAGCCATAAAAGCAGATGGCCATCCAGATTGGTTCGTACTTACTGGTTTTATTCATGACATTGGAAAAGTACTGTGCCTTTTTGGTGAACCACAATGGGCCGTTGTTGGGGATACTTTTCCTGTTGGATGTAGTTTTTCGGACAAAATTGTATATCCAGAATTCTTTAAAAGTAATCCCGATAGTATCGATACAAGGTTTACATCCAAGTATGGCGTATATGAGCCTAATTGCGGCTTGGACAATGTAAAAATGAGCTGGGGACATGATGAATATTTGTACCAGATTATGAAAGATTATCTCCCAGATCCCGCATTGTACATTATTCGTTATCATTCTTTCTACGCCCAGCACAAAGAAGGGGCTTATGCCCATCTAATGAATGAAAAGGATCATGAAATGTTCGAATGGGTCAAAAAGTTTAATCCATATGATTTATACTCAAAAGCACCTGTTCCACCAAATGCAGAAGCTTTAAAACCTTATTATCAGGATTTAGTGTCTAAATATTTACCAGAAACATTGAAGTTTTAATATAACCCAACTCCAATGTTATTGACACTCCTCGGCTTTTTTGGTTTTACTTTTTTCGTGATTTTTTACACGGTTTATAAATTACGTAAGGACAATTTTAAAACTGGAAAGGAATACTTTTTAGCGGGAAAGAGTCTTACTGGGCCTATTATTGCAGGCTCCATGATTCTTACCAACATTTCCACGGAACATTTAATAGGAATGAACGGGAGTTCCTATAAAAATGGGATTATAGTCATTGCTTGGGAAGTTACCTCAGCAATAGCCTTGGTTATAGCTGCTATTTTTTTTCTGCCCCGTTTTATTCGCATGGGGCTTACTACAATTCCGGAGTTTCTTGAAAAACGTTTTGATGGGGTTACAAGATCCGTTGTTGCGTTATTATTGATGCTTTCCTTTGTTGTTACACTACTTCCCATAGTACTGTATACAGGTGCCATTAACATAGAGAGCGTTTTTAATTTTTCTGAACTGTTCAGCATTACCAAAAGTGAAGGCCTTTTATATACTGTTTTGGCTATAGGGGTCATTGGTTCTCTTTATGCCATTTTTGGTGGATTGAAAGCAGTTGCGTATTCCGATACCCTAAATGGCATAGGCCTCATGTTAGGTGGACTGTTGATTCCGGCCATAGCATTATACCAGATAGGAAAAGGTAATGTACTTAATGGTTTAAGTACGGTATACAATTTTGCTCCCGATAAATTTGACATTATCGGAGCACCAGATTCGGTGTTGCCATTTTCAGTTTTATTTACCGGGTTAATGATCAACCAGATATATTTCTGGGGAATGAACCAGTCCATAATCCAAAGAGCTTTTGGAGCAAAAAACCTGGTCGAGGCACAAAAAGGGCTCATATATACAGGCGTTTTAAAACTGTTGGTGCCCTTGATCATAGTACTGCCAGGTTTAATTGCATTCTATTATTTCAAGGATACTTATTACGAAACACCAGACCTCATATACCCAATGCTGGTAAAAAAGGTACTCCCAGCATATTTATATGGGTTTTTTGCAGCCGTAATTTTAGGAGCAGTATTAAGCACCTTTAATAGCGTATTGAATTCCGCAACTACGGTTTTCTGTTATGACATCTATAAAAAGCTCATCAATAAAAGTGTTAGTGACAAAAAACTTGTTTATTACGGTAAAATGGTATCCGTAATACTGGCTATAGTTGCTATTGCAGTAGCTCCTATGGTAGCCTATGCTCCAGATGGTCTTTATTTTTTACTTCAGGAATTGAATGGAATCTTTTTTATTCCAATCTCTTCTGTAATTCTGGCCGGAATCTTTGTTAAACAGGTAAATGCAAAAGGAGCCAAAGCCGGATTGTTTTTTGGTTTCGCATTTTATATACTGGCAACATTTATCTTAGATGTCAATATCCACTTTGTTCATCTTTGGGGAATAGAATTTGTCCTGAACTTTATTATTATGTTAGCGGTATCCAAAATGTATCCTAGTGAAGATTATGTAGACACCATTGAACAAGACACTAGCGATAAAAGCTGGCGATGGGTCAATGTTTCCGGTATAGTTTTGGTAGTACTCACCATTCTAATTTACATTCTCCTTTCGTAAATCAAGGTTTTTTTTTAACAAAAACCCATCTCCCTTTAAGACCGAGTTGTAATGAGCTGTGAAATCATATGCTACAAACTTTGTCCTTTCCTGTACAGTCAAGCTAGAATTCGTTAAATTTAAAAGCATTAATCTCAATTTATAGCACTAAGGTATAGCTGAAAAGATTTAAAAATCAACCACATATACATCTCAAAGAGGTTTACATCATCAAAGCACAATTCGTGATGAAAAAAGTACTATCAATTGTAGTGTTATTGATTCCATTCATTACACTTCAAGCCCAGAACAAAGAAAAAGGACCTTGGTGGCCTCACCCACTCTGGGGAGACGGTGATCAAGCGGGAGCATCAAATTGGATTACTCCAGAAAAAATAGTGCAATCTTTCAAATTAGTTGAAACCGGAAAGGTGTACGAACTGGGGCATTTGTATGAGCCTTCTATGCCTTTATTTGGTAAAAGAAGTTATAAAATGGAAACAACCATGGCTGCAAGTGGAGGTCCATTCGGAAAAAATAACCTTATTTATAATGAAGAGTTTTTAACAACCGAAATAGGGCAAGTAGGCACTCAATTTGATGGACTTGGTCACGTTGGCTCTCAATTAAAATTTGATGATGGTTCTGTCAAAGATGTCTATTACAACGGGTACACTGGAGATGAACTGTACAGTGAATCTGGCTTAAAAAAACTGGGCATAGAACATCTAAAACCAATAATTACCAAAGGTATCTTACTAGATATTGCCGGGTATAAAGAAGTTGATGTTCTCGCACACAGTTATGAAGTAACTTTAGGAGATGTAAGAGGCGCTATAAAGAAACAGGGCTTAACAAAAAGTGATATCGAAAATGGTGACGCCATTTTCTTTCGTTATGGGTGGTCAAAACTATGGAACAACCCCGAAGTGTACAATACAAATCCACCTGGAATTGGGCTTGAAGTGGCCAAGTGGTTAGTTAGTAAAAACATAGCAATGGTTGGATCTGATCAATTTGGAACGGAAGTTTTACCCAATCCAAATCCAGATTTGGAATCACCTGTGCACCAATTCCTAATCATGCAAAACGGCATACTCAATTTAGAAAATCTAAACCTTGAAGAACTTGCTATGGATAAGGCAAGTACGTTCTTGTTCATTTTTACACCAACCCAATTTAAGGGAGCTACAGGTTCACCAGGTAGACCTATAGCTATAAAGTAATTGTTTTAGTTTATGGGTCGAATGTTATTCATTATTCTCGCTGTAATTTTTGCCCTCTCAAGTTGCAAAAAAAAAGGTGATCCGGAGTTTTTACTGCGGGCAAGTCACTTGGTCAATGAAAACCATACATGGTACCAAGCCTTTGAATATTTTGCAGCACAAATAGAGGAGCGTTCTCAGGGAAGAATAAAGGTTGAAAACTATCACTCAGAGCAACTGGCCAAGGAAATAGAGGCAATTCGGCTTATTCAAGCTGGGGTAATAGACATGACCACCACCGGTTCCATGCTCAACAATTGGATTGAAATTGTTGCCTTCAGTGAAATGCCCTTTTTACTAAGAGACTCCATTGACATGCAAAACCTTATCAATGGTCCTATTGGACAAAAAATTGATAGTGAGATGCGAACAAAAACCGGGCTTAGAACTATGGGGTATTTTCAGCGAGGCCCCAGACACCTTACCTCAAATAGACCTATCAAGCATCCAGAGGATTTAAAGGGGCTTATTATACGGGTTCCCAGTGTACCTTCCTTTGTAACCGCGTGGGAAGCCTTAGGAGCAAAACCTACCCCTATGGCATTTTCTGAAGTGTTTACCTCGCTACAGCAAGGAACCATTCAAGCTCAAGAAAATCCTTTTGCCATGATTAATAGTGCCGGCTTTGCGGAAGTACAGGAATACATTAATCTAACTGCTCATGTAGTAAGCTGGACCTATCCTGTAATTGGAGAAAAACAATATCAAGCTTTTCCTGATGACTTAAAGAAAATATTTGACGAGTGTGCTGCGGAAATGGTACACTATGAACATCAGCTTTTTATCAATAATGAAAAAAGTGTGCAGCAAGAGCTCAAAAATAAGGGCATGACCTTTATTGAGGTTGATAAAGATGCTTTTAATAAAAAATGTAGCGATGCTTTATTTAATAGCTTGTCTCCAGAAATGAAAGAAATATATTTTCAAGTACAGGAAATGAAAAAAGAAAGAGAATGAAAAAATTCATTGAACGCATTCTGAAACTTGGCACCCTAATTAGCACATTGGGGTTTCTAATCTCAACATTGATACAAATTTATGCGCGATTTTTATTGGATAGTGCACCATCTTGGACGGAGGAAGCTTCACGTTTCTTTTTTGTTTATGCAATGAGTTTTGCAGCTGGGCTGGCAATGAAGGACGACTACTATGTAAGTCTGGATGTATTTTACAATAAGCTAACCTCCAAACAACAACAAATTATGGATATTATCATTTCCCTATCAATTTTTCTGCTGTTTTCCATTGTGGGGGTTTTTGCAGTACAGTACGTCGTTTTGGGAATTCCAGAAAGCTCGCCCAGTCTAGGTGCACCCATGTCCATAGCATTCATAAGTATTGTTATAATGTCCTTATCTATTTGTATTTATGCATTTTACAGCTTAAAAACCAACCTTAAAAAAACACCATGATTGCTGTCTTGATACTAGTTTTTATTGTTTGTCTTGTTTTAAGGTTTCCCATTGCCTTTTCATTGGGGATATCCTGTTTGGCCTATGTTCTGGTAAAGGGGATACCTTTAGTTATCCTTCCAGCCAAAATGTATTCAGGGATCGATGTTTTTATTCTTCTTAGTGTACCTGGTTTTATATTATCCGGTAATCTTATGAATGCAGGTGGGTTAACTGAAAAAATCATCGCATTTTGCAATCATCTTATGGGTCATATTCGAGGGGGATTGGCTTTGGCAAATATTGGAACTTCCATGCTCTTTGCTGGAATTTCTGGTACCGCCATTTCCGATACCGCGAGTATAGGTGCTGTGATAATTCCTGCCATGAAAAAAGAAGGCTACGATGCTGGATTCTCGTGTGCTGTAACTGCTTCATCTTCTACCGTTGGGCCAATTATCCCTCCCAGTGTGCCCATGATTATTGCGGCTACCTTAAGCGGCTTGTCAGTAGGAAGGCTTTTTTTGGCAGGAGCCATTCCCGGGTTATTGTTGGGTATGGGAATGATGGGAGTTGCTTATTATATTTCCAAAAAGAGACTTTACCCAAAGCACCCCAGAAGTAGTTTTAAACAAGTAGCCCGTGGCTTTTTAGATACGTTTTGGTCGCTTTTAATGACTTTTATAATCCTTTTTGGAATCGTAGGCGGTGTCTTTACCCCTACCGAAGCATCAATTATTGCCGTTTTATATGCGTTGTTAATAGGTACGTTCGTTTATAAAAAACTCAATCTAAAAAATATTCAGCACATTGTTCTGGATTCCATGAAGACTTCTGCTTCTTTGATGGTCTTAATCGGGTTTGCCAATTTATTTGGTTGGATACTACTAACGGAAAGACTTCCACAGGTAATTTCTGAAGGGATTCTTGACTTTTCAGACAACAAATTTGTGGTGTTGCTTTTGATAAACATACTATTGATATTTGTGGGAACCTTTATGGAAACCATTGCGGCATTATTGGTTCTTTTTCCAATTTTATTGAAGGTAGCATTGGCCGTTGGAGTAGACCCAATTCATTTCGCAGTAATCGCTGTGCTCAATCTTATGATCGGGCTAACAACTCCCCCTGTTGGTGTCTGTCTTTTTGTATCTTCAAGTATAGGCAAAGTATCCATGACCGAGGTGAGCAAATCCAGTCTTCCTTTTTTAGGAATTTCATTCTTGGTTTTGATTCTTGTTACCCTATTCCCAGAGATTTCGTTATTCCTACCGAGACTGTTTATGGATTAAAATCTCCTATTTTAAAACAAGAACCAAATCATCACTGTTAACCAAAGAACCCGACGAAAGTTGAATACGTTCTACAATTCCTTCTTCCGTGGCAGTAACTGTGGTTTCCATTTTCATGGCTTCAATAATGAACAACGGTTGATTTTTCTTTATTTCCTGTCCTTTCTTTACGAGAACATTGGACAACAGCCCTTGTAATGGAGAACCAATCTCGTTTGGATTGGAGCTATCTGCTTTTACATTTTCCTTTTTCTCAACCTTGATGGATTTGTCCTTAACGATGACATTGCTCAATTGGCCATTCACCTTAAAGAACAGGTTCACATTACCAGAACTATCAGGTTCGCCAACCAATTGCAGCTGCACCAAAATATTTTTCCCTTGATCAATTTCAACCATGATCTCCTCACCTACTTCCATCCCATAGAAGAAATTCTTGGTAGGAATGTTCAACACATTTCCATACAACACATGGTGGTCATAGGCATCTTGGAACACCTTAGGATATAGTTTATAGGAAAGGAAATCTGTTATTTGCAATTCCCGTCCCATTCCTTTTTTAAATTTCCGTTTGAACGCCTTAAACTCTTTTTCAAAATCAATGGGTTCTAAATGAGCATTTGGTCTATCTTTATATGGCTTTTCATCTTTTAGAATAATCTTTTGTAATTTCTCGGGAAAACCACCAACCGGTTGCCCTAGATCGCCTCTGAAAAAACTTATAACAGACTGTGGAAAGGAAATGGTCTCACCGCGTTCAACCACATCTTCAATACTTAAACCATTACTAATAAGATACTGTGCCATATCGCCAACAACTTTGGAACTTGGAGTAACCTTAACGATATCTCCAAAAAGTTGATTGACTTCTCCATACATTTTCGTCACCTCCGGAAACTTGTCTTCCAACCCCAAGGCAATGGCTTGCCCCTTCAAATTAGAATATTGTCCTCCGGGAATTTCATGGGAATATACCTCCCCTGTTCCCGATTTGAGTCCAGACTCAAAAGGATAATAATAATTCCGAACGGTTTCCCAATAATTAGAGTATTCTGCCAATTTTTCCGTATCCAGCTTATTTTCACGTTCATGAAAACGAAGCATTTCTGTAACCGAATTAAAGTTAGGCTGAGAAGTGAGGCCGGAAAGTCCTCCAAGTGCCACATCAACCACATCGACACCAGCTTCAATGGCTTTTAAATACATGGCTGCCTGAATGGACGAGGTATCATGAGTATGCAAATGAATTGGAATATTAATTTCTGATTTTAAGGCCGAAATAAGTTCGTAGGCAGCACCGGGTTTAAGAAGTCCAGCCATATCCTTTACCCCTAAAATATGAGCTCCAGCATTTTCAATATCCTTGGCAAGCTGTATGTAATACTTTAGATTGTATTTTGTTTTTGCACTATCCAAAATATCGCCTGTATAGCAAATAGAAGCTTCTGCAATACCTTGGGTCCTGTTTCTTACGTGTTCAATACAGGGTGCTATTGATTTCATCCAATTTAGCGAATCAAAAATTCGGAAAACATCTACCCCTGTTTCCCAAGACTGCTCCACAAATTTTTCCACCAAGTTATCTGGATAGGCTGTATAGCCCACGCCATTGGACCCTCTGATTAACATTTGCAGCAACAGGTTTGGCATTGCTTTTCGCAACAGTGCTAGGCGTTCCCATGGATTCTCTTTTAGAAACCGTAAGCATACATCAAACGTAGCCCCTCCCCATACTTCCATGCTGAAAATCTCTGGGTGGTTTTTGGCAAACCCTTCAGCAACCTTCAACATATCCGTGGTTCGCATCCGCGTTGCTAGAAGACTTTGATGTGCATCGCGCATGGTGGTATCCGTAAAATGAACCTTTTTTTCATTTTTCAACCATGACGCAAATTGCTCGGGACCCAATTCTGTTAACAAGTCTTTGGTTCCTTTTGTATAAGACTCGCTTTTTGGAAATGCAGGTATAACAGGTTTTGAAAAAACATGGTTTGGGTTTGCCTTTTTTACATCCGAATTGCCATTTACAATGGTCTCTGCTAAATAATTTACAACTTTATTCGCTCGGTTTCTAGATTCCCTAATTTCAAAAAGCCCGGGTTCATTTTTAATAAAATTCACCGTAACCTTTCCTTCCCTAAAGGTTGGGTGACTCAAAATATTGTCCAAAAAAGCCATATTGGTATTAATTCCTCTGATACGGAATTCGGCCAAAGCCCTTCGCATTTTTCTACAGGAACCATCCAATGTCCTGCTCAAAGCCGAAACTTTTACCAACATGGAATCAAAGAAAGGGGAAATACGTACGCCTTGGTAGATACTTCCTGCGTCCAAACGAATTCCCAAACCTGACGCACTTCTGTATGTAGTAACCACTCCATAATCCGGCTTAAAATCATTCGCTGGATCTTCTGTGGTTATTCTACATTGCAGGGCATATCCGGTAATCGTGATGGATTCTTGATCCTTAATCTTAATCTGCTGATCTGAAAGTTTATATCCTCCAGCAATGAATAATTGTGCTTTTACCAAATCGATATTGGTGATCATTTCGGTAACGGTATGCTCAACTTGTATTCTGGGGTTTACCTCTATAAAATAAATGCTTCCATCTTCATCAACCAAAAATTCTACGGTACCAATATTGTTATAATCAACTGCTTTGCAAATATCAATGGCATATTTATATAGGCTATCGCGTGTTTCTTGTGGCAATCCAATAGAAGGTGCAAACTCAATTACCTTTTGATAACGTCGTTGCACAGAACAGTCTCTTTCATAAAGGTGGACAATATTTCCATGGGTATCCGCCACAATTTGAATCTCAATATGTTTTGGGTTTTCAACAAACTTTTCCAAAAACACAGTATCGTCGCCAAAGGCGTTCAAGGCCTCTCGTCTAGCTTCGGGATATCCTTTTTTCAGGTCTTCCGGTGTTCGGATAACGCGCATTCCACGCCCTCCACCTCCGGAAGCCGCTTTTAGCATTATTGGATATCCAATGGTATCAGCTTCACTCAAAGCTATTTCAATGGTATCCAAATCTTTATCACTACTTCTTATAATTGGGACATTATTCGCTACCGCAACCTCTTTTGCAGTTATTTTATCTCCCAAGGCCTTTAAAACGGAAACTTTTGGGCCTACGAAAACGATTTCGTTATCAACACATTTTTGTGCAAGCTCCGCATTTTCAGATAAAAATCCGTATCCAGGGTGGATAGCATCAACGTTATTTTTTTTGGCGATAGCAATTATCGCATCTATATCCAAGTATGGTTTTAATGGGTCTGCATCTTCTCCAATCTGATAGGATTCATCAGCTTTGTAACGGTGCAAGGAATATCTATCTTCATAGGTATAAATTCCAACTGTTTTCAGGCCTATTTCAACACAAGCTCTAAAAATTCGAATGGCTATCTCGCCTCTATTAGCAACAAGAACCTTTTTGATTTCCATAATTGATTTCTAATTCTGAAAATTATTCAATTTTTGATTAAATGCGCCGGAAAGTCTTCTATTTTTTCACAGCATATTTGTTCCATTACTTGCTGAAGTTCTGTTTTTAGTAATGAAATGGTATGGTCTCCTCCTTTTTTTCCCAATGCGGCCACACCATACATAAATGATCTTCCCATAAACGTAAATGCGGCTCCGGATGCAAGCGACCTTGCCACATCAGGACCAGAACGCAAACCGCTGTCCATCATAACAGTCATTTTATCGCCATACTTCTCCGCTATTCTAGAAAGGGGTTTAATCGTGGATTCGCCGGCATCTAATTGTCTTCCGCCATGGTTTGATACAATAACACCATCAAGTCCCAATTTTAAAGCTTTTTCAGCATCCGCCTCATTGGCCACTCCTTTTAAAACCAACTTTCCTTTCCACATATCTCGTATCGGCTTAATTTTTTCCTCGTTCAATCTGCCCGAAAAGGTTTGGTCCATGAATTTCCCCAATTGTTTTAAATCCAAGTTTTTGGGCATATATGGTTTTAAGGTTTCAAAGTTTGGTTGTCCATATTTAAGGGTTTGCAAAGCCCAGTGTGGTCTGCCCAAAACTTGGATTATATTTTTAATGGTCATTTTTGGTGGCATAGCCAATCCGTTTCTTATATCTCTTGGTCTAAAACCAAATGTTGGCACATCGCATAAGATTACCAGAACAGGACATTCAGCAGCTTCAGCTCTTTTAATAATATCATCCCGTAGTCGGTTCTCCGTTGGGTGGTACAGCTGAAACCAGGCGTTTCCCTCTGTTATCTCTGCAACTCGTTCTATACTACTTGTGGTTACCGTACTTAGTATAAAAGGAATGTTATGTTCAAAAGCAGCTTTTGCCAATATCTCGGGAGAATTGGGCCACATAAGTCCCTGCAATCCTACTGGCGCAATTCCAAAAGGGGCATCATAGGTATGTCCGAAAAGTTCTGTTTTCATATCCGAGCCAGTATGCTTGCTCAAATAATAGGGTAACAGTTCAACATCACGAATCTCCGCAGTATTTTTATGTAGATTAACATCTTCGTTGCAACCTCCATCCAAGTACTCAAAGGCAAACTTTGGAATTTTATTCTTGGCCCTTTCCCTTAAATCAGATATCGAGGGATAGTTAGTATTTAGTGACATTTTCTTGCTCATAATTCAAAAATATGTTCCATCAATTTCCATTTTTCACCAGGTTCAGCTTTTGGAAGTGCTTGTTGATATTTCCACATCAAGGTTTCCCATTCTTGAACTTTTGGATTATTCTCGTCTGCGGTTTGTTTTGCTTCAAATGAAAATGTATCGCTAACATCCATTATCATAAACAATCTATTTTCAACCAAATAGATATCTAATTTTTCAATACCTGAGGTTTTAATACTTTCAATAATCTCTGGCCATACATTTTGATGGTACTTTTTGTACTCCGAAATTAATTCCGGATCTCCTTTTAAATCCAATGCAAAACAATGACGCTTCATCCGTAAATTTTATTTGCCCATATACAACTTATGAACTCTATTGCCGTAAAAAGCAATTATCAGAAAACATATAAGGGGCAGGATAAAAGAAAAATTAACCTCAGATACACCTAAGATTTTAGTGTCGTTTACCCCAGTTCCTCCCGCATCAATTATTAATCCTTGTAATCCTGGCATTACGGCTCCACCTACTATGGCCATAATAAGACCCGCGGCTCCAATTTTTGATTGTTCTTCATTCAATCCTTCCAGAGCAGTACCGTATATCGTAGGGAACATCAATGACATAAAAAAAGATACAACTACCAAACAATATAAGCCAATCATTCCTTCCACTGCTATAGTACCAACGGCAGCTAAACCGGCTAATAATGAAAAGTACATCAATAATTTACCTGATGAAACGAAACGAAGCATGTATGTTCCAATGGCCCGTCCAACTAAGAAAAGAATAAACGCTGCAAATTGATAATTTGCTGCTGTTTCACTATCTATGCCTATGGCCTCTGCATATTGATAAATATAGGTCCAACACATAATTTGTGCGCCAACATTACATATTTGGGCGACTACTCCCAAAACGTATTTCTTATTCGAAAAAAGATAAGAAAATATCTTTCCAACACTGGGTATTTCACCATCTCCTCTGCCTTGGGGCATTTTACTCACCGCAATTAAAATAAACACTCCTATTATAACTAACCCCAGCATGACATATGGATCTCGTATTACCGCCAAATCCGATGTCCTAATTAATGCCTTTTTTGCTTCACCCAATACAGAATAGTTCTCTATATCATCAGATTGGAGATTTTTGAGCACAAATTGTTGTGCTATCAAAAGCCCCAGAATCAATCCCACAGGGTTGAATGCCTGAGCCAAATTCAATCTTTGGGTAGCTGTTCTTGGATCACCCATGGCCAATATATAAGGATTTGAGGTAGTCTCTAAAAAAGCAAGCCCAAACGTTAAAATGTACAATCCCAAACAGAAAAACCAGAATTGTTCCATTACGGCTGCGGGATAAAACAATAAGGCTCCTCCTGCAAACAAAGCTAAACCTATCAATACCCCTACCTTATATGAATATTTACGTACAAAAAGTGCTGCGGGCAAGGCCATACAAAAATATCCACCATAAAAAGCCATCTGCACCCATGAAGCTTGTGCGTTTGAGAGCTCCAATACTTTTTTAAATGCCTGAACCATTGGGTCTGTTACCGCATTGGCAAATCCCCAAAGGGCAAATAAAGAGGTAATCAAAATAAAAGGGATAAGTACCTTCTTTGATACTACGGGTGGTTTTTGGTTTTCTTCCATGATTTAGTTTTCAGTGATTTATATAGATCTGTCTAAGTGGGTATACCCACCATCAACAAATATTAGTTGGCCTGTTGTATGGCTTGATTTTTTTGAAAGCAGGAATGATACCATATCTGCTATCTCTGAGGTAGTGGTCATTCTATTTTCCAAAGGAATCTTATCGGTAATTTCGCTTAGTTTCTCTTCTGGATTTTCAAATGTTTTTATCCATTTTTCATACAGCGGGGTATAACATTCGGCTACAATGAGTGCATTGACTCGAATTGAATATGGAAGTAATTCTACCGCCCATTCACGTGTCAATGCGTTTCGGCCACCATTGGCCGCAGCATAACCTGATGTTCCTCCTTGTCCCGTGAATGATGTTTTGGAACCAATGTTTATAATAGCTCCCTTGCTTTTCTTTAATTCTGGTAACGCATTTTGCGCCATTAGGTAATAATGCGTAAGATTACGATGTATGGATCTTACAAAATCTGCATGATTTCCATTCTCCAATCCAACGGAGTCGTTGATTCCTGCATTGTTCACCAGTCCATCAATACGACCATACGTACTTATCGCTGTACTAACGGCATTTTTACATTGTTCTGGATCCGTAAGCTCAGCAATAAAGTAACTGGCCTGACCACCATCTTTTTCTATTTGGGATGCGGTGGCAATTAAATTTTCTTTATTTCGGCCAAGGATAAACAATATGGCCCCTTCTTTGGCCAGAGTAATGCATATTCCTTTACCAATTCCGGATGAACCTCCGGTGACAACTATAACTTTATCCTTTAATTCTAAATCCATTCAAACTATTGTCTTTCTTCGCCTACTATTTTAAATACCCAAGCACTTGAATTTGCTAAGGCAATTTTTGCATCCTTGGGTAGCTCAATGGATAATCCATCTGTATCTGAAAAAGTATATGCAATAGGCTGATCATAACCCAAAAGCATAATCTCTGAATCTTTAGCAGGTTTTACATAATTGAACTTAATATTTTTTTCAGTGTTCTCAAAAGAAGCTACGTAAAACACGTTTTTCCCTTTTTTCTTTATGTAGCGAATATTATCCCCTTCTTTGTAGTTTTTCTCCAGTTTTTCAGTTTCATAAATGGCTTCTCCATTAACTTTCAACCATTCTCCCATTTTTCGCAGTCTTTCAACACTTGGTTCGGGAATAATACCTTCGGCCGTAGGTCCTACATTTAGTAGATAGTTTCCTCCTTTTGCTGCAACATCGACCAAATCTGATATCAAAACTTCCGTACTTTTCCAATTATGATCATTCTTCTTAAATCCCCAAGTATCGTTCATAGTCATACAAGATTCCCAGTCCACATCAGCGGTACCTGCCAAAATTTCTTGTTCCGGGGTACCAAAATCTCCAATAAAGCTATCATCTGAGTTCATACCTTGGTAACTTTGCCTTCCCTTATCGATTCGGTTATTGATAAGGATACTGGGTTTAAGCTCTCTCAAGTACTGGTAAAGGTCCAGCCCCATTTCATGGGTATAGGCAGGAATCCATTCACCATCAAACCATAGAACTTCAGGGTCATAGTTTTCAATCAACTCTTTGAGCTGTGGTTTCATATAATTCTCAATGTATTCTGGAAACTCTGGATTAATCAATGTGCTGTCTAAACTATTGTATTTTGGGTACTTTTTTCCCTGTGCCTGTGGATGGTGCCAATCCATTATTGAATGATACATTCCAAATTTTATACCCTCTTCTTTACAAGCGGCAGAAAGTTCTTTTAAAATATCTCTTTTAAATGGGGTATAATCCACTATATCATAATCTGAATATTTTGAATCCCAAAGTGCAAAACCGTCATGGTGTTTAGAAGTTATTATTACGTATTTCATACCAGCCTTCTTCATAGTCTTTGCCCACTTTTTGGCATCAAAATCTACTGGATTGAATTTTTTGGCAAATTTTTCATATTCTTCTACAGGTATCTCTCCTTTCTCCATAATCCACTCGCCAATACCTTCTACTTCTTCGCCATTGTATATTCCGGCCGGAACCGAATATACCCCCCAGTGGATAAACATACCAAACTTTGCATCCCGCCACCACCCCATACGAGTGTCAAAATCTTCATCGGACTCCTTTAAATAATCTACTGGGACAACCTCCGCTACAATCTCCTTCTTCTGTTCTTTACATGAAAAGGAGATGGATACAATTAAAAAAAGTAGTGCGAATGGTTTAATAAAGTATTTCATATAATTTGAATCTTTTAAAGTTTTATGCCGATAACTTATAGAAGTTGGCTGCCGTATCACCCATTATGGCCTTTTGTTCATCCGGGGTCAACTGGCCTATATAATCATTCACAATTTCAAATATTTCAGTATACTGGCCTGCCAATAGACATACTGGCCAATCAGAACCGTACATAATACGATCTGTGCCAAAGGCATTTATAATTTCTTCAATATATGGATATATATCTTGTGGTTTCCAATGATTCCAATCTGCTTCGGTCACCATTCCTGATAATTTGCAATATACATTTGGACATTCTGCCAATTCTCTAATATCGGCTTTCCAATCATTCAATTCTCCATCTTTAATATTCGGTTTACCCAAATGATCCAACACAAAACGTTGATCTGGAAAATTTTTGACCAAGGTAATGCAATTTCTTAGTTGCTTTGAAAACACCAAAATATCATAGGATAAATCAAACTGTTTTAATTGTGCAATTCCATGCTGAAAGCATTTTTGCAACATAAAATCGTTATTCTCAGCTTGAAGAATATGCCTAACTCCTTTAAAGTGCGAGTTTCTTGAAAAATGTTCCAATCGTTCTGAAACATTGGAAGCACACAAATCTACCCAACCTACAACGCCTTTAATAAAGCTATTTTCCTTGGCCAGCTGCAATAAAAATTCAGTTTCTTGTTCCGATTGGTCAGCTTGTACAGCTACGCAACCATCTATCCCACTTTGTTGTAAAATTCGTTCTAGGTCATCTGGCAAAAAGTCTCTTCGAATAGCTTCCATTGAGGCATCTATCCAATTGTCCCTAACGGGGTCATACTTCCAAAAATGCTGATGACTGTCTATTTTCATTTTTTATATGACTTGGCAACCTGACTAGAGGTGCCCAACCCTTCAATACCTAGTTCAACCACATCACCAGCTTTTAGGTATTTAGGAGGGTCAAATCCTAAACCAACACCAAATGGTGTTCCTGTCGAAATAATATCTCCTGGCATCAATGTCATATATTGGCTTATATAACTCACCAATTGTGGAATATTAAATACCAAATCGGAGGTATTGCTATGTTGCATGGTCTCTCCATTGAGTTTTAACCAAAGGTCCAGATTATGGGGATCTGAAATTTCTTCCTTTGTGGCCAAAAAAGGTCCAATTGGCGCGAATGTATCACAACTCTTCCCTTTTACCCACTGTCCTTCTTTCTCAAGCTGAAATTCACGTTCGCTATAGTCATTATGCAAAACATAACCTGCCACATGGTCCATTGCATTGGCTTCCTCTACATAACTTGCTTTATTCCCTATAACCACACCCAGTTCAACTTCCCAGTCTGTTTTCTTGCTTCCTTTCGGGATTATTACATCGTCATTAGGTCCTACGATTGCCGAGGTAGCCTTAAAAAACAGAACAGGTTCCGTTGGCAGCGCCATACCGCTTTCCTCAGCATGTTTCGCATAATTAAGACCTACACATACTATTTTGGAAGGTTTATGAATGGGTGGACCAAGTCTCGTATCCAAATCTACATAGGGCAATTCTTCTGTTTGCACATCTAACCATGATTCAAGTCTGTCAATACCATTCGAACCAAAAAAAGTTTCGTCAAAGTCTTCTCCAAAGCTGGATACATCCAGTCGTTGTCCGTTGTTCAACTCAACACCAGGCTTTTCTTTTCCCGCAGTTCCAAATCGGATTAATTTCATATCTTATTTGTTTCTATTAACCATTTAATTTTATAAACCCTCCATCTATTGGAAAATCTGTTCCTGTGATGAAGGAAGCTTCATCAGAACAAAG
Source organism: Flavobacteriaceae bacterium (assembly GCA_039985375.1). Lineage (GTDB taxonomy): Bacteria > Bacteroidota > Bacteroidia > Flavobacteriales > Flavobacteriaceae > Flagellimonas. Next base: position 17,696 of record JBDWSS010000071.1, on the reverse strand, counting down.
GTAAAGGGCAAGATTTCCAACTTCAGCTGGAGTACCCATCCGCCCAATAGGCTGTGTCTTGGACAATTTTTTGAACATCTCCTCTTCTTCCCCAGGATAATTCTTTTTGATAAAACCATCCACGAAAGGAGTATGTATCCGTGCAGGGGAAATACTATTACATCGAATCCCATGCTCAAGGTAATCCTTGGCAATGGAATAAGTCATAGTAAGTACCGCACCCTTGCTCATGGAATAGGCGAACCTATCTGAAATTCCAACGGAGGAAGCTATGGAAGCCATATTCAAAATAACCCCACCCTTTTTTTTCATGTGATCGATTACCGCATAGATGCAATTATATACTCCTTTTATATTAACATTGTATACTCGATCTATATCTGATTCAGATGTGTTTTCAATATTTCCAATATGTGCTATGCCAGCATTATTGATCAAAATATCAACTCCGTTTGTCTCTAAAATAGGTTTTATGGCCAATTCAACGTCCTGTTGGTTGGCAACATTACATTTGTATGCGCTGGCCTCTCCCCCATCATCAACTATCTCATCGACCGTTGTTTTGGCATTCTCCAAATTCAATTCAAGAATATGTACAAATGCCCCCTGTTCCGCAAAGGTCTTGGAAATTGCTTTTCCAATACCACTACCTCCACCGGTAATTAGGACATTCTTTCCTTTAAGGCTAAATTTCATGTAAACTTCTTTTGTCTATTTCTTGACTTTTCCAATATTTTCCATGAGGGAAGATATAGGTTTCCAAAGATTCTTCTTTCATGGTAATACTATACCCTGAAAGCTTGGGAGGCATATAAGCACCATCCTTGATTATCACAGGATCGTAAAAGTGTTCATGCAAATGATCAACATACTCAATAATTCGATCTTCCTGAGATCCACTTATCGCAATATAATCTATCATGGACAAATGTTGTACATATTCGCAAAGTCCAACACCTCCTGCATGCGGACAAACTGGTATTTTAAACTTTGCCGCCATCAACAAAATGGCCAATATTTCATTCACTCCTCCTACTCTACAACTATCTATTTGACAAATACCCAAAGCACCTGCCTGCATCAATTGCTTAAAAATAACACGATTTTGACAATGTTCCCCTGTGGCCACTTCAATTGGACTTACAGCCTTTGCAATTTTGGCGTGGCCTAAAATATCATCAGGACTTGTAGGCTCCTCAATCCACCATGGGTCAAACTTTTTTAGAGACTCCATGTTTGTGATCGCTTCATCTACATCCCATTTTTGGTTAGCGTCCATCATCAACTTTAAATCTTCGCCTATTTCCTCACGGATAATAGCAGCCCTTCGCATATCATCATCCAAATCCGAGCCCACTTTTATTTTCATGTGTTTAAAGCCCTGTTCCTTTGCTTCTCTGCAAAGACGTCTCATTTTATCATCTGAATAGCCCAACCAACCTGCAGAGGTAGTATATGCGGGATATCCATTGGCCAATAAATTGTCTATTCGCTCTTGTTTGCTGCTTTCATTCCTTTTTAACATTTGTAATGCTTCTGAAGGAGTAACCGCATCTGTTATATAGGTAAAGTCTACACAAGAAACCAATTCTTCGGGAGTCATATCAGCAAGAAGCTTCCATAAAGGTTTTCCTTCCCTTTTGGCATAGAGGTCCCAAACTGCGTTTACCACAGCTCCGGTAGCTAAATGGATTACCCCTTTTTCAGGGCCAAGCCAACGTAACTGACTATCACCTGTAATCATCTTCCAAAATTCGCCCATGTTGGACGTAAAGCTCTCCAAGGATTTTCCCTTTACCAAATATGAAAGTGATTTTATAGCTTGGACACATAGTTCATTTCCTCTTCCAATGGTAAAGGTTAATCCATGCCCTTCAAGCTCAGAATCATTGGTTTTTAAGATAACATATGCTGCTGAGTAATCTGGGTCTGGGTTCATGGCATCCGAACCATCAAGTGATTTACTTGTTGGGAAACGAATATCTTTCACTACGACTTCAGTAATTATCAATGAGTCTGCCATTTTGTAAAATTTAAGCTATCAAAAATAAGGTTCCCATAGAATACAAACTACCTAAAAGGATACCACATTCAATACTTTTTTTGCTTTCCAAAAAACTGTGAAATTCTAATTTTTATGGAAATTAAAATAGGCAGATGGAGATTTCCCCTTAATCATTTTAAACTGTCTATTAAAATTTGAGATATTGTTAAATCCAGACAAGAATGCTATTGATGTAATACTTTCATTATTTTCCAGCAGTAATTTACAAGCATATCCTATCCGTATTTCATTCAAGTATTTTGTGAAGGGTTTTCGATGTGTTTTTTTAAAAAACCTGCTGAATGCCGATTTGTTCATTCCTACCACCTTGGCAACGTCACCAGAACCAATAGGGCTATTGAAATTTTCAAAAACATACTCATAGATCTTATCCAAACGTCTGTTTTCCGTTTTATGAAAGGAATTCATGAAACCACTGCTGGCCAATAGCTTGAATTCTTTATGTCTGGAAAGCAGGCTAAGAATTTCAATTATTTTAATTATTTGAGCCATTGGATTGAGGTTTACCAAAATCTTTAACTCATTTATTACATTATCCTCTACTTTCAAAAATTTGATCCCTTGCTCCGCCTTATAAAGAAGGTTGGAAATAGCATTCATTTCTGGAACGTTAAAAAAATCGGCCCCTAAAAAGTCCTTTTTAAAATGTACTGATATCGCTTCCGCCTCCAAGGATGAACCTTTCTCAAAATACTTATCATCATTCAGCCACATATGGGGCACGTTCTTCCCTATTAAAACCACATCACCTACATCAAACTTCTCAATATTATCTCCAACAAATCGCATTCCGGAACTCTGAAGTATTACTACTAGTTCAAATTCTACATGAAAATGCCATATCCTGAGAAAATTTTGATATAGATTGTGAGAGACCGTAAGTGACCTATCTATTATACTGGATCTATCGAGTAAATGAAGCTTCATATTCAGAATTAAAACAAATATCGGGCAAGCTCAACAAATGTATAAAAAGCATTGATCTTGGTATTAAATTGAGCATATTATGCCAAACTGAGGTTTATTGCTCCTCCACCAACCACTCCAGGGCGTTCAAAACCAATTGCTGAAAATAACGGTTGGTAGCTGCGCCAACACCATGCCCCAAAGAGGTATAAAATATTTTGCCTTTTCCATAATTTCTAGTCCAAGCTATAGGGGTTTTTATGGTATCGTGCTCAGCTTCCAGCAATATTGTGGAGCCTTCTGCCTGTGCTTTGTAAAAATACATCTCATCATATATCTCAAAACTTCCAATGTTTTTGACAATGGAATGATCGGGCATGGTAATACTTACCGGGAATGTATGAATTGGAGGATGTTTCACAAAATCGGCACCTATTATATTTGTATACATCGGTTTATGTTCCGAATCTTGCTTTAATGCCGCTGTTGCTGAATGCAACCCTAATACCGGTTTTCCTTCTGAAACTGCGTTACTAAAGCCCATAAATTCTTCATTTGTCATGGCAATGGGCATTCCATTCATTATAATTACATCGTACTCATCAAGCGATCCTGCAAAAATGCCGAAATCTTCAGAATATGTAAGATGATACTCGTGTCTAACTTCCAAAAATCTACGTAAAACCGCCGCAACGCCTAAGTGATCATGCCAACTTCCACCAGCCATGTACAAAATATGTACCTTACCTTCTGGGTTTCTTTCCCTATAATCATAGAATCTATTTTGGGCCACTAAGGAGAATGCCATTAAAAAAACCACTCCAAAAATAATACTGTTTCGTTTTAAGTTTTTCATTTTATCTTTTTTAGTTGAATATCTTTGAATCTAATGAACAGTTCATTTTTTGCATGGACTTGTAGTGCTATTTTACCTTTCATTCCCACATTTTGCTCCTTATGGATCTCATCGTTCAATATACCTTCTCCGTCAAAATCTGTTACCACTGTACCATTTAGTATGGATTTTATTAAAGTGCCTTTACAAATAATATGGAGTTCGTTCCAAGCTGGGTTGTCATCGGAATAATAAAATACTGCCTTGTTCTTTGCTTGTTCCTGTGTAAGCGCCGAATTGGGCATGCTTGGGTATATCCATCTATTGTAACCATCAGATTCATCATATAATAAAGCTGTTCTAAACGGATCTGGCGGGTGAATATCAAATTGGGGGCCATCTATATCCCCTCCCTCATAAAACCGACTCCGTACTTGAAGACCACTATTTCCGGGGCTGTCCCGATAGGCTTGAAACTTAATTTTTAGTTCAAAATCCTTGAGCTCCTCTTCATAAAACAACCAAACCGCACCATGGTCCTTATCGCCCATGGTATTGCACGTGATAGCATTATTTTCTACTTTCCAATATTTTTTTTCAACGTCCAAGGGGCTTCCATAGACTTTCCAACCATCAAGTGTTTCTTTGTTAAAGATTGGAATAAATCCGTTTTGCAGTTCCCTAACTTCAACCAAATCTATCATAGCTCCAATGCCATCTTCGCCATAGTAGGTATCCTCAAAAGAAATTGTCATATTATCCTTAGTGGCCTTAACCGTATAGCGATATTGATTCCATACCTCATGATCCGGTTGCAATTTGGCCATCAACTGGTCTCCTACCTTAAATACCAGATGGCTTTCTCGTTCTGGCATATGAGGACGGGCCTGCGCATAAAACGATACTTGATAAAATTTTCCAATTTGTGTTTCTACAGTTTGAAAAAGCTCATAACCTGTATCATTTGCCAGTTCGGCATAATATTCTCCCTGCTTTGGTCTTACTTTGAGTATGGATTGATGGTGACGCTCCATAGTATTTCCCTTAGATTTCCAGTGCTGATCACCTTCTTCAAAGCTTGGGTTTTTAATCAGGTTTTGCGAAAAAATACCTCTGGTAAAAATCAATAGAAATAGGATTGAAACTTTAATGCCCAAACTATTTTTTCGTGCTATTTTAGTGAATTCCATAAGCTTTCTTTTTTTCGTTGAGATTCATATTTTAGTTTACCTACTCAAGGATAGTAGCCTCGAGTTTCTCTTCTATAACCTTGCCATTTTGCATGGAAACAAAATAACAGTTGTGCTTTTTGTCAATTGACACTACCTTGAAGGGTTGTCCATTTTTAAAAATGATTCCTGCATTGTTATCCATGGCATACCCAGATTTAAAAATTCCATTCTTTATATTTTCATGGTACAATGGCCTGCGACCTCCCTCACTATCGTAATGCGGACTATGGCTGTAGGGTAAAAATCCCAACCCTTGAACAACGCTTAACTCAATAGGTCTCGAATCGGTTGTTCCTTTATTAAACCAACATAAAGACCCTGCGCTTCCACCGCTTAAAACAATGCCCTTTTCAAGCGCCATTTTCAGTACCTTATCAATTCCCTGAGCCTTCCAGATTGCGATCATATTCAAAGTATTGCCACCTCCTACTACAATAGCGTCCATGTTTAGCAAAACTTCCTCAAAGGTGAATTTTTGGTTATAGCTGCTAATCCACACTCGTTGCACATAGGGATCTATAGAAAGGTCATGAACCGATTCATACCATCGTATGATACTTTGTTCGCTGTCTCCAGAAGCGGTAGGTAAAAAACAAATTTTTGGACGCTCTTTACCTGTTAGTTTGATAATCTCTTTAAGAAATAACGTATTTGGCCAATTTCCACAGGGAAAAATATATTGGTCTTGCGCAAAAGAATTAATCATACTCAAAGTAAAGATTGAAATTAGTATCCATAGTTTTTTTACATTTACTGTATGTGTTGTTTTTACATACCACATGCGTTTCAATTTTGACATTGATTATTGAGGTATTGCTTGCTATTCAACTTGGTCCCAAAGTCGATAGGGGTCATCATTCTCCTTCATCTGTTCCAACAACAGCGCTTCCATTTCGGCCAGCTTATCGGCATACTTGGGATTTTCCGCCAAATCAGTTTTCATTTCATTGGACATTCCATGCTCGGGAAGATATTCATTCGGGTTTTCCTTTAAATTAAAAAGTTGGGTTTCCCTCACTTCACCATCCATAGTATCATACTTTATGAGTTTCCAATCTCCCTTTCTAACACTACGTATACCAGGTTTTGTTCCTCCCGAATACACCCCATACAAAACATCCCTAACCACCTCTTTTTCACCATTTATTACCGGTGTTAGGCTTATTCCCTCAACAGTTTCCGGGGTTTGAATTCCCGCAAGGTCACAAAACGTAGGTAGAACATCTAACAAGTATGAGTTTCCTTTTACGCGCTTCCCTCCTTCTATTCCAGGGCCCTTTATTATAAGGGGAACACGCCACGTGTGCTCGTAAAGGTTTTGTTTCCCCATTAGCCCATGCCTACCAATGGACATGCCATGATCCGAGGTGTAAATAATATAGGTATTGTCCAGCTCTCCCATTGCTTCAAGCTTTTCAAGTACTTTTCCCAACTGTATGTCAATGTTTTCTGAACAGGCATATTCGCGCCCCAGCTCATTACGAACCGTTTGCTCGTCCCTATTTTTCCAGACGCCACTTACCCGTTCTTCATCTCTCAGTTCTGGATGCCCATGAAAAAAAGGGTGTGCCGCCAAATAGTTGTCCTGCAATTGAGGTTGATTGGCATTGGCCGGTGGAACGTTTAATGTATCCGTATGGTTTATTGCTCCATATTTTGCAAGAAGCTCAGGTGTTCCATCACGTGTATCATGAGGATGGGAAAACCCAAAATAAATTAAAAAAGGGTCTGCCTCTTGGGCAATTTCACGCTTGTTTAGATACTCCAAAACTTGCTTTCCATGCCAAGCACTACCTGTTTCCTCGGTACCTCCTCGCTTGGTTGCATCATGAATTTCAGTGAACTGGGCATTTGCGGCAGGATACGAATTTCCTTTTTTACAAGTTCGTAGGGTTTTATAACCCGCTCGGTTAAAAACTGCACCCATGGTCTGTAATTCTAGACTATCAGGAGCATTGGGATTCTTAAAGTTTCCTCTAGAGGGCAAATGCCATAAGGTGCGCCCACTCATAATCATGTGTCTTGATGGGGTGCAAACTGCGCCAGACCAAGAACCCATATGATAAGCACTTTCAAAAACAACCCCTTCATTGGCCAACTTGTTAATGTTTGGTGTCTCCAAAACTGATTGTGGGTCATAGGTCTTTAAATCGAATGGAGATTGATCATCAACCAGCACAAATAAAAAGTTTGGACGTTTTTCTACCTTTGGTTTTTTTTCATCTGTTTTGCACTGAATAAAAAGTAAAGGGATCAATGCAATTAAAAACACTGTCTTTAGGAATATCTTCATGTTTCTTTATTTTTATGATTGACAATCAACTTTAGTCATTCTTAATTTGATTCTTTTACTCTCTTTTTTAGTTTAATTTTTCCACATCGATGTAAAAGGCATTACAAGATGTACCATCTTCCATATCAAAATAGGCCAATAATTCGGTTTCACCTTGTGACACATCCATTTCCAGGACTGCGGCAGTAGCATTATTGTCAACGTTTACATCTATATTCTTGTCTGCAATTTTCAAATATGCTTTTTTGAATTTCATGGATTTCCCATTTGCAATAGGCGCTGTATAAAGTGTTTCGGGGACTCCATCAGTTAGTGCAGCATCCAACGCCAAACCACTCTCTGATGGCCACCTTCTTAGATGAAATCTATAAGTTCCTGATTTGACAAAATTTACCGAAAAGGGCGCAGGTTTCATTGAATTGCCTTTACGAATCATTTGTTGGTTCCATGGTGGATAAAAATCAATGGTTCGCGCATCATGGCATGTAAGCACATCCGTCTCTCCTGTTCCCAAATCGATAACTGAAAATTTGGTTTCCTTGATGACGTCTTCCCACCAATTTTCATAAAACGTATTCATCTCTGCGACTTTATCCGGATACTCACCAGCCAAATCTTTCTTCTGCCCAGGGTCTTTGACAATGTTATAAAGTTCTTTACCATCAATTAGCCTCCACTCATCATCCATTACACAGCTGTTTCTACCTTTAACAGGCCAAGGTACCCGTTGTGTGTCCGTTACCAAAAAGCGTGTAGGAGCTTCGTTCTTTCCCAAGAGATAGTCACTTACATCGGTTCCATCCATAGTTTTGGTAGGAGTGAAATCTTGCCCGGTTAATTTTGTCAGGGTAGGTAACATATCTACATGCGCTACCAGATCATTGAGTGATTTTCCTCCTGTCAACCCTCCATCCGGCCATCTAATAATAAATGGTACTCTATGCCCTCCATCATATTTACTACCTTTTGTACCACGCATCCCTGCATTGTAACCATATACTTGATTGGTTTTGTCATCTGCCCTGTAACCTCTTGCGGTACCATTATCAGTAGTAAAAACAACAATGGTATTGTCAGCTATGCCCAAGGCATCCAATTTTTTCAATAACTTTGAAAAGTTGTCATCTATATTGGTAATCATACCATAGAATCGCTTTTGGGTTTCATCAATTCTGGTCTCGTCCTTATACAAATCATAATACTCCTTAGGTAGGTTGTAAGGTCCGTGTGGAGCATTCAAGCTTAAATAGCAGAAAAATTGCTCATCTTTTTTTGACTCGATGAAATCCAATGCAGAATTAAACCATACATCGGTACAATACCCCTCTTTTTTTTCGGGGATTCCATTTCTGAAATAGGTATCATCAAAATAATCATTGTTCCAATAATCCGGAGTCTGACCCACTCCTCCACCTCCATGGTAAAAAGCTTCGTCAAAACCCCTTTCATGTGGCTTAAATGGGGAATTATCACCAAGGTGCCACTTTCCGAACATCCCCGTCTTGTATCCATTTTCCTGTAGCACATTTGCTATGGTAACCTCATCTCTGTTTAAAATGGAAGCTCCCATAATGGTATGCCAAACACCATTTCTATTACAATTTCTTCCGGTTAGTAAACCGGCCCTAGTTGGAGCACAAGTTGTTCCTACATGATAGTTTGTTAGGCTTACGGCATCTGAAGCAAAGGTGTCCAAAGCTGGGGTTTTTATAATATTGTTCCCCGTATGTCCCAGATCCCCATATCCTTGATCATCTGTAATTACAAAAACAATATTAGGCTTTGTTTCGGGTTCTTCCGATGTATTCTTTTTTTCAGCACAAGAGAGGGTAAAAAGTGCAATTATTAGCGACAGGCAAAAAAAGTTTCTTTTCATTTTATATATTTTGGTTAATCGGTTTTCTCAAAATTAATTCCCGTTAGTCCCATCCATCCAGTGCAATTGAGGCCAAGTTTCTGCTTGGTCATTTTTTTGCAAAGCCCCCATGGTACTTCGACCATCCGTAACAATTTTTGCAAGTTCGTTTCTATATTGTTCCAAAATCTGGGCTTGTTCGGCTTGAAGGTTATTTTCTTCACCAATATCGGCATCCAAGTCATATAGTTGAAATGGGGGCAACTCCTTTATGGCTTTATCTTTAGGTCTGGGAAAGCTCCATCCTCCAGAACCAGGACAAAAAATAGCTTTGTATTTTCCTTTACGGTAAGCAAAAGATCCGTTTATGGAGTGATGAACAATACTTTCTCTTTTTGGCTGGGTAGATTCCATTCCCAAAGCCGATAAAAAGCTGAAGCTATCCTCGGCAAAATGATCTTCTGGTTTTCTATCCAAAGCATCAGCGATGGTTGCAAAAAGGTCTGTGGTACATACCAATTGATCCGATTTTCCGGGTTTTACACTTTTGGGCCAACGCACCACATAGGGCACTCGATGGCCTCCTTCAAAAATATCTGCTTTATGCCCCCTAAACGTATAGCTAGGATCATGTCCCTTGGTAGCCAATTGTTCGTAATCTGCCTGATTGGAACATCCATTGTCGCTGGTAAAAACCAAAATGGTATTGTCTGCTATTCCTTGCTTCTCAAGAGTTTTCATTACTTCACCAACAACCCAGTCTACCATAATCACAAAATCGCCATATGGATTATCAAGTCCGCTGACTCCTTGAAATTCTGCCGTTGGCAATATCGGTGTATGAGGTGCTGGCAATGGCATGTATACAAAGAATGGGGTTTCCAATTTGGCATTTTCATTGATAAATTGTACCGTCTTTTTTGTAATATGGGGCAAAACCTGTTCGTGATCAAAATCATCGGAAGTAGGCCCCTTTCGCCACCAGCTCTGTTTCCCCTTATTCACACTTTCCTTGGTTGGCACCATGGTTGATTTGCCATTCTCTACCCAAACATAGGGAGCCATATCCAAAGACCCATTAAAACCATAACTGTAATCAAAACCTCTAGTATTTGGACCATTCTTTATAGGGATTGAAAAATCCACCTTTGGTTTGGAATCCCAAGCATCACGCCTTAGGGTATCATGGGCAACAAAGGTCCAATCCCAACCCAGATGCCATTTTCCAATATACGCGGTTTTGTACCCTTCCGTATTCAGAAACTTACCAATGGTAACACGGTCTGGAGCAATAAGTGCTTCCGAATATCCGCTTAATACTCCACTTTTAAGGGTTGATCGCCAGTTATAACGCCCTGTTAGAATTCCGTAGCGTGTAGGTGTGCATACCGCACTGCTTGTATGCGCATCTGTAAATAGTACACCTTCCGAGGCCAATTGGTCTATATAAGGCGTTTGGATCTTCGAGTTTTCATTAAAAGCTGAAACATCGCCATACCCCATATCATCTGCCAAAATAAAGACAATGTTGGGTTTTTTGGGTTCTTCTGGTTTGGGAGTAGCACAGTTAATAAAAACTAATCCAATTCCCAATATCAATACGTGTATCTTTCTCATTGTAAACTTTTTCTTATTCGGTTTGATTCTTATTTTTTTACTATTATTTCCAGCACTGATCCAAGTGAACTTTTATTTAATCCGGTCAATTTCATGTTCAAGAACTCTTCATCCTGTCGCTATTTTTTTATCACTTTTTAGAGATACTACTCCATTTTCATCCTATTTGCAATGTTCAAGAAATAACCTGCCGTGTATCTCATCAGGTTCGTTTGTTAATTTTTAAATTGGTCGGTTCTAAATGGATAGGCAGGCAATTCCATCCCGTTCACCAAATTAACATTTGGCTTTCCTGCAAAGGCATAGCGCACATATTTTGGTTGGCCAATCCCTATCGCTTTAAGAATAATTGTCTCACCCTTAATTTCTGCTTCAGCCTTCTTCCATTCTCCAGACCCATTGGAAATCCAAAAAGCGGTAGGTTTCTTTCCGTTTGTTGTTTTTAGACCATTTGCATTATCAAAATGAACTACTATGGTATTCTCTTGAATTTCTACTTTCTCCATCTTGGGACCTGCAGCTAAAATATCAACCGCTAGGGTGTTCCTTGCGGCCAAAAGAGCAAGTCGTTGACCTATGGGCAACTTATCTTTTGGATGAATATTTTTCACGTCGCCCAAATCAATGGTGTTTGCAACTGCTGTATTTGGAAGATCCAATACTTTCATTTGCGATTCACGCATCCACGCCCATGATTCCACATCTGGAGCTTCGGGGTCAATCTCTGGGTTCGAAACGGTTCCTTTTCCATAGCCTGGAAGCATTACTACCATAAAGTTCATAGTGTTGTTCCTCCATTCTTTGCGGTAACGTAGCACCCATTCACTGAGTAAATCTCCATATTCTTTCATCCCAGCTACCTTATGAAACCAATTTGTTGAATCCACTTCTGGCATACCGGATAGGTATCTTGTATTTCGTTCTCCTTGGTACCAAACAAGACCTCTTGAAGCATAAGGAGCCAACGGTTTCATCATGGCATTGAATAGGATGTTGGGCTGTCTGCGCAAAAAGATATCATCTTGTCGTGTCCAACCATTCGGCATAGCCAAAATATTCCTTATTCTATCCTGAGTTTCAGTATCCGCATCAAACTCCTCCATGATTTTTTGAAAATGTGGAAGTTTGGAGGTCATGTCTCTGGACATCCATGCTTCGATGGAAGAACTGCCCCAAGATGCATGTATGATCCCAACAGGAACATTGGAAATATCCTCTAGAAAATAGGCAAACGAAAACGCAACGGCACTATTGGGGTAATTAGCACTCCATTTACCCGACACATCCTCTTTTTCTTGGATTGAAACCGTTCTTTCCACTTCAAAACTTCTAATGTTCTTAGCAAAAGGGATTAGTCCCTTAATTTCTGGAACGGCGCTCACAGGAAATTGCATATTGGATTGCCCTGAGCAAATCCATACTTCACCTACCAATACATCCGAAATAACAACCTCTCTTTTTCCTGAGATGACCATATTACGACCTTCATTGGATGCTTTCAACCTATCCAGTTGAACCATCCAATTGCCATTTAAATCTGCCTCGGTTGATTTTACTTGATCTGCAAAGGTTACAGTGACTTTCTCTTTTGGTGCCGATTTTCCCCATATGGGAACCAAACTTTCCCTTTGAAGCACCATATGATCACAAAACAAGTTGGCCGGTTTTAATGCTTGGGAATTAATTGCCGTTATGGTGAACATCCCTATGATAATAAAATTAAGTCTGAGGTACAGTCTCGCCTTTCTCATATGAAACATTTTTCTACTTATCCTATGCAGCATTTTCGTTTATTTGATTATTTCGAAATCCAATCAATCTGATTCCAGTTATCCCCAACAAAGTCTTGTGGTTTACCAGGGGTAGATCTTCCATTTTCTATAATTTCAGAAATTTTTTGTTTTAATCTTTCTACAATATTTGGATACTCAAAATAGAGATTGGTATTTTCTTCCGGGTCATCCTCCAAATTATAAAGTTCGAATTGAGGTTCACCTGTGGCTGGCTCAATAAATGTAGGTTTAAGTGATCCTCCAGAACCTCTAAACATATTGAGCTTCCATTTACCATCGCGAATCGCAAAATTACCTGAAGCTGAATGATGAATGACCGGTCCCCTTACTGTATCGTTGTATTTTTTGCCTATCATAGTTGGCAAGAGACTGTAACTGTCCTCACCAGCTTCATCAGCTAAATCGGTTCCAACAATCTCCGCAATTGTAGCTAAGTAGTCGGTCTGACAAACTGGAATGCCAACCTTGCTTCCTGCTTTAATCCTATCAGGCCATTTCATTAAGAATGGAACGCGGTGACCTCCTTCATAAATATCTCGTTTTCCTCCTTTAAAATTAAGGCTGCTATGGTGTTTATACGTTTCTTTATGGTATTGATAATTCGTCTCTGCTCCATTGTCCGAAGAGAATATCACCAAAGTGTTATCTGCTATTCCATTGGCATCCAGCGCATTCAATATTTGACCTACCCTAAAGTCAGTTTCTTCCATAAAATCGCCATAATTACCACAATCACTCCTTCCCTTGAAATCGGGGTGGGTACAGTGCGGTAAATGCGGACTTGTTATTGGAAAATAAAGAAAAAATGGTTTTTCTTCCTGAGCCACTTTGTTGATATAATCTACCGCCTTAGCCGCAAATGTCTCCAATACCAGTTCATCATTGAATGAGGGAGCAACCTCAATCCATCCCTTACTGTCAGGATTCTCTTGATACGGTGGAGTCATTCTATAATCATTGGGGCGAGCATTGTCACGAAACGACCTTGCATCTTCTACGGACTTCTTTTTGGTCCAAAGTACCGGTGGATCCAATACTTTATCATTCTCCAAATAGGTTAAAATTCCATAGTTCATGGACGCAGGAATTCCAAAAAAGTAATCAAACCCATGTGCTATGGGACCTTCCGTAAAAGGTGCGGACCAATCTCTATCCTTTCCCTTGCTACCTTCAAATTCCATTTGAAGGTGCCACTTTCCAACCATGGCAGTATTATATCCATTATCCCTTAAAAGTGACGCAATAGTCGTCCTGCCTTCTTCAATGAGGCATGGTCCATCTGCCTTGAGTACCCCTTTCTTCAAGGATGTTCGCCAGCTATATCTTCCGGTTAGCAACGAGTATCGGGAAGGCGTACATACTGCATCACTACTATGGCCATCTGTAAAAACAGCACCTTCCAATGCTATCCTATCCATATTTGGAGTTCGGAACTTGGCTTCTGGGTTTAGGGCGCTGACATCCCCATATCCCTGATCATCTGTATAAATGATAATGATATTGGGCTTAACATCATTTTTTGATGAAGAAAGGCAACTTGTCATAACGCCAGCAAAAGTGACTACAGCAAAAATTATAAACACTTTGCTGTTCTGATTTAAGCTATCCAACACTCGTTCTATTAATCTCATTTTTAGATTTTTTGATACTTTATAAGTTTCTGGTATGTTTTAAAACAAAATTCACGATAGGCTTTGGATCTTCCAAGGAATGGGGATGGTGCCCAATATTTGGTTTGTGAATAATGGTCATTTTCCATCCTAAAGAAAGAAGGCGCTGCTCAATTAAAGTTGTATTTTCCGAAACAGGAACTACCTTGTCAGCATCCCCTACCACACTAAGTATCGGTATTTTTTGACTGGCTAGATGCTCCATATGGTCAATGGGATTTGCGCTGTATTGAAGCGCAATTTCCTCGGAAAAACCGTATTGCTCAAGACAATGGCCCCAGGCCTTTACAGAGCCCGTGCCAACACCTTTTCCTGCTGGCCAACTTTTAAAATCACACACCGGTGCATCTACATAAATAGCTGCCACTTTTTCTGCATTTCTATTGGCCCAGTTAAAAACTATTAATCCTCCTCTACTCATCCCTTCTAAAACTACTTTGGGGTTCAATTTGAATTTGGTAACCATAAATTCATAAAAATCATCCCATATCCTGATGGCTTGCTCATTCCCGAACAAACCGGCCACATCAATATAGGCCACGTGAAATCCCTTTTCTAAAAGCGCTAGGTCTGTTTGCGGTTCATGGCCCCAAAACCTAGCCCGCCAAATCCACGGTTTTTCTGAATCGTTTTTTTTAGGAAAAACCAACTTGAATTTCACCCCATTTAATGTTGAGTCAAGCATCTGGTACCCTGCTTTAGAAAATGGATCTTTAGTCGCAGATGCAGGCCATTGGGAAATTGGTCTTTGATGAAAACCTAAAGCGCCTAAGCCGTTTTCACTACCGGATAACCAAGGTCCGTTGTATATTTCTTTGGTCCCAAAATAAAATTTACCCGGTAAGTAGGTAATGTACTTAAACAAACCAGCCTTCTCAAAAATTATATGCAGTTGATTTTCATGAACCTCCAATCCTTTAATCTTTGTTGGCCTGATGGTTTCTTCCAACGCATCTTTGAAAAAGAACTGATCTTTAAGGAAGTATGTTTGCCCTTTAATTTCTCTTTTTTCCTCAACCGAAATAGGTTGATCAAATATCAATGTAACTTTATTGGTTGAAGTGTATTCCGCTCTTAAAAGTTTAGGTGGTGTAATGGTTTTTTGAGTCTTTTCTCCATAAAAATCTCTGGAAACCAAGGGGAAAATTCTTCGCGCAAATTCCAAATAGCCCTCATAAGAAAAATGGCAACCATCATGACCGGTGACTCCCGTGGTTGACATAATCTCCACCATGCCATATTTTTCAGCTATTTGGTTCTGGATTTCCATAAGTTCATTGTAATAGCCTTCTCGTTTTCGACCACACCCAGGATGCAATTGGAATAGATAAATTTTCTGAAGCCCTGTGTAAACCCGTCTCCAATCGGTTTGAAGTGCATTAAAATTTTCAAGATAGTTTTGGTAACCGTCAATGGTATTTGTATTGGACTCTCCTTGATGCCAAAAGATGGCTTTTATATCATCTTTTAAGCCCGCTTGGTTCACCCGGTAGACCAAACGTCCAAAACTTGTCTCCAAAGAAGGTTCCTCTGGATAGAGCATATTCTGTTCAATACTTGAAGATCCACTACCACCATTAATGATGCAAACCGGCACTTTATGTTTTTCCACTATTTGGCGAGCCAGTTCCATTCCCCAAACACCAATTCCAAAAGGATTTTTGGTAAACCAACCCCCTACTTCATTTTCCAAACCTGGACAGTTTCCACTTGCCTTGCCCCATCGCACTTGCTTATCCTTCTCTGAGTATGATTCGTATCCCGTTTTAACCCCAAAACTTCTGCAAAATGGACTGCTATAATTGGACCGTGTGCTACTGGCATGTGAGTTGGATTGGCCCGTAATTATATATGCATCTCCACATACCACACTATCCGCCACTAGGTAAAGTATGTCTTTCTTTTTATTTTTCAAATACAGTTCAAAACGGAACTGATGTAAACCTGCATCAATTTTTGTGGCCAATGAGAAGGCTTTATTTTCTAGAGAAACCTGCTGAATATCATAAACCCCATCATCTTTAAAAACTTTTAGGATAAGGTTCTTTATTGCTGATTCCTTTGCCAATTTTCCTTTAATAAACACCATTGCACTATCCTGCAAATCTCGTGGATACAACTGGTAGTCTTCAGGTACTTCTTCAAGAAGCAACTCCTGATTTTGCGCAACAATAGGACTTCCGACTAAAAGAAAAAGTAGAATATATGTTGTGTAAAGTCTCATGGCATTATATTATTTAAGTTACAACTTGATATCAATCGATTGTCCGTCTTTTAAGGTTATTTTTTATAACTATCCCATAATCAGAGACCTCAATAGCATTGGTATGTACCTGTTTCTGTCGACCATCATTTTGCGTAAGTTTAATGGAATACGGCTCTTCCGTGGTGGTTTCCAAAAACTTTTCATTAGAAAGGTTCAGCTGTTCACGAAGAGCGCTGTTTTTGTACAGCCCCAATGTTATTCTGGTTTCATGCTGAAGGTCGCACACCGCAAATTGAACTTGGGAAATGTCCGTTTGCGAAAAAATAGAAATGGAACGAGCAAAGCCAACACTTGCACAAAAAAGCCAAATGATCGTTGTTAAAAATCTAATTTTTCCTTTTTTCATTTATTGTTATTTTTCCCCAACCAGAAAATTGTTTTCAACCAAAAAAGACACACTCTTCTGTATCGTATCAAAATAGGGAGTGGTGTCTTTTAATTTAGGCCGAAAAAAACTCCCGTTAAAAAAGCCATGGCCTTTGCCCTTATAGGATTCCAGTGTACAATCATTTCCAGCTTCTTTCATCAATCTTAAAAAATGTTCTGCGTTTTCAAAGGGAACCGTTTGATCCTCCTCGCCATGAAAAACAATGGATGGTGCCAAGCCGTTCTTAACATGATGGACCGGGGAAACCTCAGTCTTGCGATTTTCCCCAAACCTTAGGGCGAACCTTTCTTCCGTTGTATCCAATACGGGATTAAAAAGGATCATGGCATTTGAAATGCAGCTAACAGACAGATCCAAATCATCGTCATCCCCTAAATCCATACCGGCACATGCTGCTATATGGCCACCAGCAGACCCACCCGAAGCAACAATTTTATCTGGGTCAACACCAAGATCCTTAGCGTGTTTTCTTACCCATCGGATAGCAGATCTAGCATCTTTTACAGATTCAAAAGGGCTTGTCTTGTTTCTGCTTCTTACTCGGTACTCCGCAGAGATTGCTACCATCCCCTTCTTTGCAAAAAAATCAGATTGTTGATAAAACTGTTTTGGTGTTCCTCCTGCCCATCCCCCTCCGAAAAAGAAAACAATGGCCGGAGCTTTGTCAGCGTACGTATTGACCTTTGGTCTGAATATATGAAGTTTTAGTTCTACACTATCAATAGATTTATACGCAATCAACTCATCTGGAGTAAATGTGTTTTTCGATGTAGAAT
>JBDWSS010000070.1:0-48275 GCA_039985375.1 Flavobacteriaceae bacterium | reverse complement strand
TTACCCAATTTGTCTTTGACCAAGATCGTTCTTCGGCCAAGCTCTTGGATAAGGCAAAGGTATTAGGAAGGGAAACGGTAATTCAGATTAAGGGGCAGGTTATTGAGAGAGCTTCCAAAAACCCAAATATTCCAACTGGCGATATAGAAGTACTTGTGGCCGAGCTCAATATCCTTAATACATCCCTTCTTCCTCCATTTACCATTGAGGACGAAACTGATGGCGGCGAAGATATTCGAATGAAATATCGCTACCTCGATATCCGAAGAAAGCCCGTAAAGGACAATCTCATCTTTAGGCACAAGGTGACCATGGAGGTCCGCAAATACCTTTCAGAAAAGGGGTTTGTTGAAGTGGAAACTCCTTATCTCATAAAATCTACTCCCGAAGGCGCCAGGGACTTTGTTGTTCCAAGCCGAATGAACGAAGGACAATTCTATGCCCTTCCACAATCGCCACAAACCTTTAAGCAATTGCTCATGGTAGGCGGAATGGATAAGTATTTTCAAATTGTAAAATGCTTTAGGGATGAGGATTTACGTGCTGACAGACAACCTGAATTCACGCAGATAGATTGCGAGATGGCTTTTGTGGAACAGGAGGATATCCTAAATGCCTTTGAAGGATTGACAAAACATCTATTACAAGAAATCCATGGCATAGCTTCGGAGGATTTTCCAAGGATCACCTATGACAACGCCATGCGTTTG
Source organism: Flavobacteriaceae bacterium (assembly GCA_039985375.1). Classification (GTDB taxonomy): domain Bacteria; phylum Bacteroidota; class Bacteroidia; order Flavobacteriales; family Flavobacteriaceae; genus Flagellimonas. The sequence goes on along the minus strand of JBDWSS010000070.1, from coordinate 47,565 downwards.
TATGGAAACGACAAGCCAGATATTCGATTTGGAATGGAATTCGGAGAGTTGAACACCGTATCCCAACACAAGGACTTCAACGTTTTTAATACCGCAGAATTGGTGGTGGGAATTGCCGTGCCGGGAGCAGCAAACTATACCCGAAAAGAAATCGACAAACTTGTTGATTGGGTAAAACGCCCACAAGTTGGCGCCAAGGGAATGGTCTATGTAAAATGTAACGAAGATGGCTCCTATAAATCTTCAGTGGACAAGTTTTATAATCAAGAAGATTTGGCCAAATGGGCCGCAATAACCAATGCCAAAGTTGGAGACCTAATCTGTGTTCTTTCAGGAAATACAAACGAGACCAGAGCTCAACTTAGCGCGCTTCGTATGGAGATGGCAGAACGGCTTGGTTTGCGAAAATCAAATGAATTTGCCCCGCTCTGGGTCATTGATTTCCCCTTATTGGAATTGGATGATGAAACGGGCACATACCACGCCATGCATCACCCCTTCACCTCTCCAAAACCTGGACAATTGGAATTGTTGGAAACCAAACCTGGTGAAGTAAAAGCCAATGCATACGATTTGGTGTTGAACGGGAACGAAATTGGGGGCGGTTCAATTCGAATTCACGATAAGGAAATTCAGGCCACCATGTTCAAGCATTTAGGGTTTACGGCAGAAGAAGCAAAGGCACAATTTGGTTTTTTAATGGACGCATTCCAATACGGCGCTCCTCCCCATGGTGGCATTGCTTTTGGATTAGATCGCTTGGTAGCCATTTTAGGTGGACAGGAAACCATTAGAGACTTTATTGCTTTTCCAAAAAACAATAGCGGCAGAGACGTAATGATCGATGCGCCAGCCCCAATCGACAATGAGCAATTAAGGGAGTTGAATTTAAAAGTAAATTTATAGTATTTTCATTCCCTCAATAAACTTTTTAAAATGTTAGGCGGCTTCTTCGGTTTTAAAACCCAAGGCTAAGAAATTATGTCATTCTGAACAGCGTGAAGAATCTAAAAAAATCTTCTTAATTTCATCATCGATGAAAAAATGGGTTAAATTCTTACTTTTTATACTGTTACCCATTGTCATTTTAATTGTTGCTCTTTTTAGCTATGGTTATTATAACTATTGGGGGAAGTTTCCACTGGATGAAGAAAAATATCCCAATTACATCGGCTATATCAATCAAGACGCTGCATTGTTAAATGACAAATACGAGCTATGCGGAGACAAAGAGATTTACTTTACCTATAATGGTGCAGCTTATAGAGCCTTTCAAGGTAATAAAAGCCATTTCAAAAAGTATATTCTAAAAACCTATGAAAATAAAGGCTATTCCGATTCAGGATATTTAAACTTTCGATTCTTGGTCAATTGTGAAGGAAATCCAGGTTGGTTTGAAATTATTCAGATGGACTTAGATTTAAATGAAAGGGATTTGAATAAATATATGGTAAGGCAATTATTGACATTGACGTCAAAACCAGAGCATTGGAATACTTTAAGTTTTGATGACAATCCTATCAATTACTATATGTACATTTCATACCGAATAGAAGATGGAGAAATTTTTGAAATTTTACCTTAGTGCTATCAGTATTTTTTTATTTTTCTCTTGTGAGAATCCAAATTCAAAACTCACTTTAGAAGAACGAAGAAAACGTGCAGAAGAAGTTTTTGAAAATGGTTCTCATTTATGGCAAGGCTCTCCAAAAAGTATGACGAGAATCGAAAAGGCCATTTCAATCGATTCAACTTATGCCGAGGCCTTGAGAGAACTTTCCGTAGCATATCTTAAAAGGGGCATGCCTCATAAATGGAAACCTCAATTTGATAGAGCAGTACGGCATGATCCAAAAACTTGGGTCCCATGGCGTGGTTACCTCTATTTGTATTTTTATCGTGATTACGAAAAAGCACTTGCAGATTTTAATGCTTCTGATACCCTAACCCCACATTTAGATTACCCTCAAGGACATAGTGTGGATTTTTGGAGGGGCATAACTTACTTAGGTTTAAAGGATCATGCAAATTCCATCGCTTATTGGAATAAGCATATTGTAAAAGAAAGCGAAGATTCCGGCGAAGATTGGGTAGAGCTTGAAGCCTTTTTATATCGTGGAATCGCTTACTATGAATCTGACAACTTCGAAAAAGCGCTGGAAGACTTTGATAAATTGATTCATTATTTCAAAAGCTCGGCAGATGCCAAATTTTACAAGGCAAAAATCCTGCTTTCCATGGGGGAAAAGAAAGAAGCACTAAAATTGGTCAATGAGGCCATTGAAGATTATGATGTAGGTTACTATAACCATTACCATTATGTTGAACTACTACGTCAAATCTATCCTGAAGATTTAGAAAACCTAAAATCGCAAATAAACAGCTAACTTTAAAGCGATAAATGGTGTTTCCATAGTGCCCAACAAAAAGAAAACCTTATTGACAAAATTTTTAAAATGGCGGTATAAACATATCTCCAATAGGACATTTGTTCATATAATGAGCTTGGCGGTAGGGTTTTTGGCAGGACTGGTGGCTGTAACCTTAAAGAACGCCACCTATTTTATTCAATCCCTATTGGAAAAAGGAATTGTTTTCTCCGAAAACCAATTGTACTTTATTTTGCCCATTATTGGATTGGCCCTGGTATTTCTTTATGTAAAATACATCTACAAAAAGCCCATTCAACATGCCGTTTCCTCGATTATTTTTGCGCTTTCCAAAAAAGGGGGATTATTAAAGGTTAAAAATATTTATGCCCCTTTGATTACCGCACCCTTAACCGTTGGGTTTGGTGGGTCTGTTGGTTTGCTGGGTCCGGCAGTTAAATCCGGTTCCGCATTAAGTTCCAATCTCAGCAGACTTTTCCACTTGGATACCAAAACACGCTCCCTATTGGTTGCCTGTGCATCTGCAGGGGCTATTTCCTCCATATTTCAATCACCTATTGCCGCCATCATATTTGCAGTGGAAGTATTTACGTTGGATTTAACCATGCTATCCATGTTACCTTTGCTCTTGGCATCAATTTCGGGGGTCCTTACCTCCTATTTCTTTCTAGGGAATGAAGTGCTTTTTAGTTTTTCCTTGACCGAAGGCTTCCAATTAAAGGATACTTTATTCTATATTTTTTTAGGAATAAGTACCGCTTTTGCGTCTATATACTTCACCAAAATGTATTTTGGAATCCTAGACCTTTTTAAGCCCTTTAGAAGTCCAAAATACAAGCTCTTGGTAGGTGGTATTGCAATAGGTATTATGTTATATGCCATACCTCCACTTTATGGGGAAGGGTTTGGCTTTATCAATAACCTTTTAGATGGCAATCATCTAAAAGCTCTGGGCAAAACCCCTTTTGATGCATTTACCTCCAATATTTGGGTGGTTATTGCGCTTTTGTTCGGTATTACAATTTTTAAGGCCATTGCCATGACCACGACATTTGCTGCGGGAGGAGCCGGCGGGATTTTTATTCCAACTATGGTCATGGGCAGTGCTTTGGGTAATGTGGTTGCCAAAATCATTAACAATCTTGGGCTAGGTTTTTCGGTCTCCGAAAGTAATTTTACCCTTATTGGAATGGCTGGATTGATAGCAGGGGTAATTCATGCTCCCCTGACCGCTATATTCTTAATTGCTGAAATTACCGGGGGATATCAACTCTTTGTTCCGCTAATGATTACAGCATCCATATCCTATTTAATAACAAAAAATGCATTGGATTATACCATCTACACCAAAGAGTTGGCAAAAATTGGAGCAATTCTTACCCACAACAAAGATCAAATGGTGCTTACATTAATGGAGATGGATGATGTTATCGAAAAAAACTTTAAACCTGTTTATCCAGAAATGTCGCTTGGCAAGATGTTGCATGAATCTGTTTCAAAATCCAAAAGAAATATTTTTCCTGTCCTTAATGGGGAAGAAAAATTGATAGGTATTATAGTATTGGACGATATCCGGGAATTCATGTTTGATAAAGAGCTTTACAATACGGTCTTCGTTAAAAACCTGATGCATTCACCTCCGGAGCATATTTTTTATGAATCGGATACCATGAAAACGGTAATGCAAAAGTTCCAGGATAGCGGTGCCTGGAATTTACCCGTAATCAAAGAAGGAAAATATTTGGGATTTATTTCCAAATCAAAACTATTGACAGCCTACCGAAGAAAACTAATAACCCATACCCGATGAAACTTAAATTGAAACATTTGATAGTCTTTATTGTACTGCTTTCATTTTCCTCGATAATATACGGATTCGTCATTCAGGAGAAAGAGACCCTGGCCTCAACCAAGTTTATTGGTTTTGGAACTGTAGGTCTTTTCTTTATAGCAATGCCTCTTTTTTTAATAAAGGAAAGTAAGGGTAAGAACATGAAAGATTATATGTTAACTCATGAGAATATTAAAAAAATGCAAGGTAAAGACAGGGAAAATGCTGAAAATCAATAATTTTATTAAGATTTAAAGCTAAATTCATCTAGGTGAATACAAAATACCCTACTTTAGTATTTTAACAATTATTTATTTTAATGACCGGTACAGTAAAATTTTTTAATGGATCCAAAGGTTTTGGGTTCATTACCAACGACGACACAGGAAAAGACATTTTTGTTCATGTTACCGCGCTGAACGGAGCAGAATTGAACGAAGGAGACAAAGTAGAATATCAAGAAGAAGAAGGAAGAAAAGGAGTGGTTGCCGCACAAGTTCAGGTAATCGGATAACAACATTGTATTCTTAATTGGATTATGCCCTGATACCCATCAGGGTTTTTTGTTTAATTAAGATTCCTCCTTTGTATAAAAAATCGCTTTAACAATTCTGAAGCCTCCTTTTCCAAAATACCGCTGACAATTTCTGTTTTGGGATGAATATGCCCGCCCATTACCTTAAATCCACGCTCCAAATCCGCTGCACCATATACTATTTTTGCAATCTGGCTCCAATACAGGGCACCAGCGCACATTTGACAAGGCTCCAAGGTCACATACATTGTGCAGTTATGCAAATATTTACCTCCTAAAAAGTTAGCTGCCGCTGTAATGGCTTGCATCTCTGCATGGGCGGTCACATCATTTAGGCGTTCCGTTAAATTATGCGCCTTCCCAATAATCCTGTTATTGACCACAACAATGGCGCCAACTGGAACTTCGCCGTTTTCAAAGGCAACCTCCGCTTCCTGCAAAGCCTTTTTCATAAAGTAAATATCATTGAATGGGTTTTCCAAGTCTCTTTTTTACATTTTTAATTCAAAGGCTAAGCTAATGATAAAATCATTCTGCTTATTATAGGTATTTTTGTTTTTTGTTTCATTGGAAAGACTTTTAACACATATCGTTTCGCCAAAAGACCTTAGAAAACTCTCTTTGGAAAAATTGCCCCAATTGGCACAAGAACTTAGGGACTTTATCATAAACATTGTTGCTACAAAGGAAGGGCACCTAGGGGCAAGCTTAGGTGTTGTGGAATTGACCATTGCCCTGCACTATGTTTTTGATACCCCAAATGATAAATTGATTTGGGACGTGGGACATCAAGCCTATGGACATAAAATACTAACCGGAAGAAAGGAGATTTTTGATACCAACCGCCAGCTAGGGGGAATTAGTGGATTTCCAAAGAGGAGTGAAAGTGATTATGATGATTTTGGTACAGGCCACAGTTCAACGGCAATTTCAGCAATTTTAGGCATGGCTATGGCTTCCAAATTAAATGGGGACTATTCAAAACAGCATATTGCCGTAATTGGCGATGCTTCAATAGCCAGTGGAATGGCCTTTGAAGGCTTAAACCACCTTGGAGTAACCAAGGTAAACACGCTGATTATTCTAAATGACAATGCTATTGGGATTGACCCCAGCGTTGGTGCATTAAAAAAATACCTTACCAATGTCAAAGCCGGTGTTGCCAAGGACGAAAATATTTTTGAATGTCTCAACATTAACTATTCCGGTCCAATTGATGGGCACAATATCAAAGTTTTGGTGCTGGAATTGGAAAGACTTAAAACCGTTGAAGGTCCCAAATTGCTGCATGTAATAACCACCAAAGGAAAGGGGCTTAAAAAAGCAGAGGAAAATCAAGTGGCCTATCATGCCCCAGGCAAGTTTGATGTTGAAACAGGGGAACGTCTTAAAAAACCAACAGCAACAAAACCACTAAAATATCAGGACGTTTTTGGCCACACCATGGTTGAGTTGGCCAAAGAAAACAAAAAGGTCGTTGGTATTACCCCAGCCATGCCCACTGGAAGCTCATTAAAGTATATGATGGACAAATTTCCCGATAGGGCCTTTGACGTTGGTATTGCCGAACAGCACGCGGTTACCCTTGCTGCGGGAATGGCCACTCAAGGACTTATCCCATTTTGCAACATATACTCTACTTTTTTGCAAAGGGCATATGATCAAATCATTCACGACGTTGCCCTACAAAAACTACCTGTCATTTTTTGTTTGGATAGAGCAGGGTTAGTAGGACAGGATGGACCTACCCACCACGGGGTTTTTGATATGGCCTACATGCGATGTATACCTAACCTAACTATTTTTGCTCCAATGAACGAAATAGAACTGCGAAATATCATGTATACGGCCCAACTTGGTTTGGATGGCCCAATTGCTATTCGCTATCCACGTGGAAGAGGTGTTATTTTGGACTGGCAAACAACATTTGAACCTATTAAAATTGGTTCGGCTCGTTGCCTAAAAGAAGGCTCTGATATAGCCATTCTTTCCATTGGCCATATGGGAAACAAAATCTCCGATCTTCTGAAGGGTTTAAATCAACCTAGCCTTATTGGTCATTATGATATGCGTTTTGTAAAGCCCTTGGATACAAAGATGCTACGAAAAGTTTTCAAAAAGTACCGTCATGTCGTTACCGTTGAGGATGGGTGTAAAACTGGAGGTTTTGGTACAGCGATATTGGAGTTCGCTAATGAAGAAAATTACACAATACCTGTTAAAATTTTTGGTATTCCAGATAGGTTTGTTGATCATGGAACAATATTGGAGACCCATAAAATAGCTGGTATAGATTTTGATGCTATTGTGTCTTATATAAAATCAACCTTAACCACATGCGATTAATTTGTTTTTTTGCCCTTTTCCTCTCTTTTTCCGCCGCGATAAATGCCCAGGTTAATTTATCAAGGGTATTTGAAGCGGATTCCACTTCCAACAATTTTCAAGTGGTCCGGATAAAGGAGGTGAAGTTAAAATATGTTGCCAGAGCGGCAAAGAGAACCGATCCTCGAACAATTCTGAACCGGGTAAAATCATTGGCAAAAAAACACAAACGCTTTGTGCCAACTTCTTTCTGGCATAAAAAAAATGAATTTGGCCTAAATATCAATGAGGTTGCATTTGTAAACTGGAATGCAGGTGGGGACAATTCGGTATCCGCTCTAGCGAATGTCAGTTTTACGCGAAACTATAAATTCCGATATTTAAATTGGAACAACGAACTTCGTTTGCACTACGGACTCAATGCCCAAGAAGGAAGGCAACTTAGAAAAACCGATGATCAAATAAGAGTCTCCTCCACCATTAGTTTTAGAAAAGATACTATTACCAATTGGTATTATTCCGTAAAAGCTAACTTTAACACCCAATTTTCCAATGGTTTTAAGTACCCGGATACAGACAATCCAATCTCAAGGTTCATGTCTCCTGGATACCTTTTCCTGGGAGCTGGTATCTCATATATTCCAGAAGGGAAAAAATTCAATTTGTACATCTCCCCCATTACGCAAAAAGCCACATTTGTAACGGATGAAAATCTATCAAACCAAGGGGCATTTGGGGTTGAGGAAGGAAAACATATGTTTATGGAATTTGGTTTTCTTGTTACCAATACCTGGGAGGAAGAAGTCCTGAAAAATGTAACAATGATCCATAGGGTAAATCTGTATACGGATTATCTGATAAGTTTTGGCAATATTGATGTTGATTGGGAAATGAATTTCAACTTAAAAGTAAACAAGTACATTAATGCTAATATTGGCACACATCTTATTTATGATGATGACATTAATTTTGATGAACTCGTTGCAGATGACGGAACCATTATTGACCCAGGTATTCCCCGAATACAGTTTAAGCAACTATTGGGAGTAGGGCTTTCCTATGTGTTTTAAAACTGTTTTCCCATTATTTTATTATGAATATGAACCGCTGTGCTATCCGAAAGGCTAGCAACAAAACAGCAGGTATTCAATAACATGTCATAAATGGATCCATCTGTATTTTTAAAGTTTCCCGGTAAACTTTGCAGCAGCAATTTATCATAATTGGTTGGGTTGCCTTCTTTGCTATGAATAAGGGCTGTGGTATAAACATCGAGTATATCTGAAATAATTTTATATCCCGCCAACTCTTTATCGATCACTTCCGTGGATTTATACACCTTTTCAATACTAAGTTTTATAATATCATCCACCTGTGCCTTATACCTTCCCTTATCCAATAACCCGGTATCCAAACCTCCAGACAAAATTTCAGCTTCATTTTCCTCAAAGACCTTCACTGCATCAGTAATCAATGTATTAATAGCCAAGGCTCTTAAATAACTTAGTCGATCACTCGAATGCTTCATGGCGTTATACTTTTTGGTGTTGATGTTTTCCCTAACCAGATTAATAAGGTACTCCAGAGCAAACTCTTCTGGAATCAGTCCCAAATTTATTCCATCCTCAAAATCAATAATAGTATAACAGATGTCATCTGCAGCCTCAACCAAATACGCAAGAGGGTGTCTATAAAAGCCGATTCCCTTATTTTTTAGATTGGGGACCAATCCAATCTCATTGGCCACTTCCATAAAAAAGTCTTTCTCGGATTGAAAAAAACCAAATTTTTTGTCGGCTATGTGTTTCGATGGTTTTTTTGGAAGTGAAGCCTTTGGATATTTAATAAAAGCGCCCAAAGTGGCATAACTTAACCGAAGTCCTCCAGGAACACCTTCCCTTGATTCCGTAAGCAACTTAAAACCATTGGCATTACCCTCAAAATCGGCCAAGTCTTGAAATTCCTCATTAGAAAGATATGCTTTGTATTTTGCCCCATTCCCTTGTTCAAAATAACTGCCAATTGCTTTTTCACCACTATGGCCAAAGGGCGGGTTACCAATATCATGAGCCAAAGCCGAAGCTGCGACTATAGCGCCAAAATCATTAAATTGATACCCATGAATTTCGCTTAAATAAGGATGCTTCGCCAAAATCCGTTGTCCAGCAATCCTTCCCAAACTCCTTCCCACAACAGAAACTTCTAAACTATGTGTTAGCCTTGTATGGACAAAATCCTTTTTGGAACCCACGCTAATGGGAAGTGGGATTACCTGGGTTTTATCCTGCAAACCCCTAAAAGATGAAGAGAATATTATGCGATCATAATCTACCTCAAAACCCAAACGGGTCTCCTCCTGCTCCTTCCGTAATCTCTTATGCGTATCTCCAAAACGTTTTAAGGAAAGTAAACGTTCCCAATCCATAGGCTTTGTAGTTTTGGACGAAGATATGCCAAAAGATAAATTTTCATCATTGTCTATTAAAAATATTCTTTGTTTAAGTGGTTTATTTCGTAACATTATATTAACCTTAGTGCCGATTTATAATGGCATTTTTGTCATATTTCTTTTTTAAATGGGAGAGAACATCTACATTTTCATGGTAATTGCGTTAGCAATTTTGGCAATTACCGATTTGGTCGTTGGCGTAAGCAATGATGCTGTAAACTTTTTGAATTCCGCAATAGGTTCCAAGGCAATTTCTTTTAAGACCGTAATGATAGTGGCCAGTGTTGGCATTGCATTTGGAGCCATGTCTTCCAGTGGTATGATGGAAGTGGCAAGAAAGGGTATTTTTAATCCGGGGGAGTTTGTTTTTGAAGAAATCATGTTCATTTTTATGGCCGTAATGATTACGGACATTTTGCTCCTTGATTTTTTTAACACCTTGGGCATGCCTACTTCCACAACGGTTTCCATTGTTTTTGAGCTGCTAGGTGCCTCCGTGGCAATTTCCCTAATCAAGATCATTAATATTAACGGCGGTTTTTCAGACTTGGGAGATTATATAAATACAGATAAGGCTGCCGAGATAATTTTTGGAATTCTGTTGTCCGTATTCATAGCCTTTAGTATAGGTGTGGTTGTGCAATTTGTTTCAAGATTGCTCATTTCATTTGACTATAAATCCAAATCCAAGTGGGTAGAATCCGTTTTTGGGGGATTGGCAATAACAGCGATCGTTTATTTTATTCTGGTAAAAGGGCTTAAAAGTGCTGCAATTTTTAACGAGGGTGTTTCTGATTTCATTGGCTCCCAGCCGCTGCTTTTTGTGTTGATCAATTTTGTATTGTGGACATTGATTTCTTGGGTTGCCGCAAATTTTCTAAAATGGAACATTTATAAACTTGTCATAGCTTTTGGCACTTTTGCTCTGGCCATGGCATTTGCTGGAAATGACTTGGTAAACTTTATTGGAGTTCCCATTGCTGCATTGCAATCTTTCCAAGACTGGCAGGTATCGGGAATTTCTCCCAGCGAATTTAACATGGGCGGACTATCCGCAGCTGTGCAAACACCAACACTTCTTTTGCTATTGTCTGGCGGAATTATGGTAATTACCCTTTGGTTTTCCTCCAAGGCAAAAAGTGTGGTAAAAACAAGTGTGGATTTGGCAAGACAGGATGAGGGTGATGAACGTTTTCAACCTAATTATCTGTCCAGGCAGGTGGTGAAATTTAGTATTACCGCTTTTGAAAATTTTTCAAAAGTGATTCCACCTTCCATTCAAAGCAAGGTAGACAAGCGATTTACAGTCCCTTATACTTATATTCCAAAGAGTAAGATACAGGATATGCCCGCTTTTGATATGGTAAGAGCTTCGGTTAACCTTATGGTAGCGAGCGTTCTTATTTCAATAGCCACATCAATGAAATTACCTTTATCAACCACTTACGTAACTTTCATGGTTGCTATGGGAACTTCTTTGGCCGATAGGGCTTGGGGAGCTGAAAGTGCCGTTTATAGGGTGGCGGGAGTTTTAAATGTTATAGGAGGTTGGTTCTTTACTGCGCTAAGTGCATTTATGGCCGCAGCCATTATTGCTTACATATTACATGTTGGCAAACTTGTTGGATTGGTCATATTACTATTGATTACCGTTGTCATTTTGTTTCGCAATTACATGTCCCACAACAAAAAAACCAAAGTGATTAAGGCAGAAGATAGTCTTCGAAGAGCGGAAAGCAGCTCCATTCAGGGAGTAATTGAGGAAAGTGCCGATAACATTGGCAATATGATCAAAAGAAGCAACCGCATATACACCAACTCCATTAACGGCTTGGCCAGACATGATATTGAAACGCTTCGGAAGAATAAAAAAGGAGTGAACAAAATGTCCGGTGAAATTGATGATCTAAAAAACAACATTTTCTATTTTATCAAAAACCTAGATGAATCCAGTGTTGGGGGTGCCAGTAATTTTTACATTAGTTTATTGGGGCATTTACAGGATCTATCACAGTCATTGGAATATATTTCCACATTGGGCTACAAACATGTTCACAATAACCACAAAAAATTAAAGTATACCCAGATCAAAGAACTTAAGGAGCTAGATGCTGCCCTTGAACAACTTTTTATCCGCACCCAAGAAATTTTTCAAACACGGACTTTTGAAAAAATCCAATCTATTTTACCTCTCAGAGATGAGCTTTTTGATATGATTTCGGAAAAAATTGAAAAGCAGGTTGCCCGTACCCGAACTGAAGAATCCAGTCCTAAAAATACTACCCTGTATTTTTCTTTTTTAACGGAGAGCAAAGATTTAGTAAAGTCTACCATGAAACTTTTGGAACTTTATTTCACGGAACATGACAGCACGGTTGAGCCAGCAAAAATTAATAGGTAATCAATTCTTATAACATTGCTTGCTACCTGTAAAAATTCATTTCATCCATATACTTCCACACGGAATTGGGAAGAAAAGGTCTTATATTTTTACCTTTTTTATATTCATTGCGAATAAAAGTTGATGAAATTTCCATAATTGGTGCATTAACAAAGTGGATTTTCGGGTGATCTTTAAACTGATGTTCAACGTTGTCTTTGGAAATCCTAGGATATACATAAATGGAATAATTTTCCAAAATAACTTCAAAGTTTTTCCATTTGTGGAAACTTTTCAAATTGTCTTCCCCCATAATAAGTGAAAAATGGTATTCAGTAGTATATCGATCGTCCAAATGAACCAAGGTATCAATGGTATAATTGGGTTGTGGCAAATCAAACTCAATTTTACTGGGTTTCAATTTTGTATAATCCCTTACTGCCTCAAAAACCATCTGATAGCGATGGTTATTGTCTAATAAAGACTGTTTTGTTTTAAACGGACTTTGAGGGGTTATAACAAACCAAACCTCATCCAAGTCCGAAAACTCAACCATATAATTGGCTATGACCATATGACCCATATGAATGGGGTTGAACGTTCCAAAATATAACCCTACCCTTTTCATTCTTTTATTTCTCTTCTGAACTTGGCGTTTTTGCACCTACAAAATTGGCCACTAGTTCATAGGACTCTTTCAATGCAACATTTAGGTCATAGTTTTTGATAATTTCATCAAACTGCGGGGCCGTGGCCAGTTCAACAGAAGCCTTTGCCACTCGCATGTTAATCTTATCTTCACTTTCCGTACTGCGTTTTTTAAGTCTTATTTTCAATTCATCCACACTGGGGGGTTTTACAAAAACCGCGAGCGTCTCTTTTGGAAACTTCTTCTTAATACGCAGTCCACCAACCACATCAATATCGAAAATTACATTTTTACCCTCTGCCCAAAGGCGTTCCACCTCGCTCTTTAAGGTGCCATAAAAGTTGTCCCTATACACCTCTTCCCACTCCAAAAAATCCTCGTTTTTAATATGGGCTTTAAATTGTGGGATAGAAATAAAATAGTAATTGATCCCATGTTTCTCTTCTCCCCTTTCCGGACGGGAAGTTGCTGAAACAGAAAACGCCAAATTGAGTTCCGGCTGATTCAACAAGTGTTTAACAATAGTCGTTTTTCCACTACCAGAAGGCGCCGAAAAAATAATAAGCTTTCCTCCCTCTTTCATAAAACATTCAACATTTGCTCCTTGATTTTTTCCAGTTCGTCTTTCATTTGCACTACTAGTTGTTGCATAGGTGCGTAATTGGCCTTTGACCCTATGGTATTGATTTCCCTTCCAATTTCTTGGGCAATAAAGCCCAGCTTTTTGCCATTGGAATCTTGGGAATTCAAAGTGGTCCCAAAATATTTTAAATGATTGGCCAATCGAACTTTTTCCTCAGTTATATCATATTTTTCCAAGTAATAGATGAGTTCTTGTTCAAACCTATTGGCATCAACCTCTATTTTCAAATCTGCAACCGCTTTTTCCAAACGCTCGCGCACCGTATCCAAACGCTCGGGGTCCATTGTTTTTACTTCCTCCAACAATCCGTTTAGATTGTCAAGTCGGTTTATAAAATCTTTCTCTAAGACCTCTCCTTCCTCATTCCTGAAAATGGAGATTTCCGAGAGCGCTTCCTTCATTGCGGTTTTAATGGATTGGTATTCTGTTTCATCAATGTCCCCTTTTTCCGTCTTCATGGCATCTGGCAAGCGCAACGCCATTTCTAACAACTTTACCTTATCACCTTCTGCAATATTGGCTAGTTGTTGCATGTATTTTTTAATCACTGCTTCATTTACTTCAGCTGTTGTTTCTTCTCCGGTAATTTCAACATAAAGACCAAAGTCAACCTTACCTCTTACCAAAACGTCGGCAATCATTTTGCGTAACTCCAGCTCCTTTTCCCTATAAAATTGAGGGATTCTTGCATTGATGTCAAGGTTTTTACTATTAAGTGATTTAAGTTCTATGGTAATCTTTTTGGAAGGAAGTTGCACCACGTGCTTTCCAAACCCCGTCATGGATTGAATCATAAAGAATGCTTGATTTTGGCAAAGGTAACCAAAATAGGTTTTTGCCATTCGCAAAATAAAACTGTATTGATGAAACTAAAAAACAGGCTAGTTAAGCTCCCTAACCCATATATTTCGGTAACTCACCCTGCTGTTGTCGTTGTGGTCCTGAAGCATAAGAGGGGCCTTCCCATGGGCTTTATATTTAGGCCACCCTATATACTCTGTTGGGCCCTCAAGGATAAAATGATCTTGAATCAAGACCCCATTGTGCACTACGGTTATCGTTGCAGGCTTTACAAGATTGCCTCCCCTACTGAATTCCGGTGCGTGAAAAATAATATCATAGGTATTCCATTCCCCAGATGGTACCGAAGCCATAGCCAAGGGAACCGCCTGCTTATAAACAGACCCAACTTGGCCATTTACATAGGTTGGATTCTCATTATTGTCCAAAACTTGGACTTCGTATCGTTGTTGAATAAAAACACCACTGTTTCCTCTATTTTGGCCTTCTCTTTGGACTTCGGCCGGTGATCTCCATTCAATGTGCAATTGCATACTTCCAAAGTTCTTTTTGGTCTGTATGTTTCCGGTCTTGTCCTTGACCATCATGCTACCGTCTTTATTTAAATGCCATTTTACAGCAGTGCTATCCACACTACCTACCCATTCATTAAAGTTCTCGCCATTAAAAAGAACAATGGCATCGCTTGGAGCGCTTCCATTTTTCCCTGGTGCAACCTTTGGCGGAACGGGCTCATAATATTCGGTGGCTTCAGGTTTGGTGGGTTCTTTTCCTTGACCAAAAGTAATGGCTCCAACTAAGGCAAATAGCGATAATAGGATATTCTTGTATTTAGGCATATTATAGTTCCTTTATTTTTATATTCCTATATGCAACCATATCACCATGGTCCTGTAATCCAATTTTTCCAGTTTTATAGATTCCAAATCCTTCCCAATCCATAAACTTGGAACTTGCCACCATGGACTTCCAAGATTCGCCATGCACAGGGAATACAACTATTTTTTTTCCGTTCAATATCACATGGCCCATGTTGGACTCGTGATTGATCATTATTTCAATGCGATTCCATTCACCAACCGGTTTAACGGCCTTCTCGCTGGGAGGCACCATGTCATACAGCGCTCCAGCTTGGTGGGTGGTCCCATTTTTGGCATCAGGGTGGTTTTCATCATCCAAAATTTGGATTTCTGGACCGGTCTGGTAGGGTTGCCCGAATTTTTCATCTTCAAGCACTCCCCAAAAAATCCCACTGTTGCCTCCTTCGGAAATCTTCCATTCCAATGACAAAACAAAATTGGTATAGGCCTTGTCGGTTACAATATTATAGCTAGTTCCTTCCGGTCTCTCTGCCAGCGGATGAAAAACCATGGTGTCATCTTCCAATTTCCAAGGGTCCGTAACATCCTCTCCTCGATAAAAGTGCCATCCATCAAAAGAAGAACCGTTGAATAAAACCGTCCATTCATTTTCAACAACACTGGAATGAGGAACTTCTTTATCCATCTTTGAAAATGGGTCAGAGTCTACTTCCTTATGTTTTTCTTCTTTTCCTTTACAACCTATTGCCAATGCCAGCAAAAGAATCCAAAGCAAATTTTTCATAATCCCAGTATTCTTTTAAGTTTATCCTTGTCCGTTTCAGCGCCTGCAAAATCATCAAAAGTTTTGGTAGTAGCTTCAATAATATGGTCTGCAATAAACTTTGCTCCCTCGCGCGCTCCTTGCTCGGGACTCTTAATACAACATTCCCACTCCATAACTGCCCAAACATCACAACCGTATTGTGTTAATTTGGAGAAAATGGTCTTGAAATCAATCTGGCCATCACCCAAGGAGCGGTACCTTCCAGCTCTATCCCCCCAGTCATTGTATCCGCCAAAGGCACCTTTTTTCCCAGTAGGATTGAATTCAGAATCCTTAACATGAAACGATTTTATAAACTCATGGTAATGATCAATGTAAGCGATATAATCTAACTGCTGCAATACAAAATGGCTTGGGTCATATAAAATATTCACCCTTTTATGATTCCCCGTAGCTTCTAAAAATCGTTCAAAGGTATCTCCGTCATGCAAATCTTCCCCAGGGTGTATTTCATAACAGACATCAACGCCTTCCGCATCAAAATGATTTAAAATCGGCGTCCAACGTTTTGCCAACTCTTCAAAACCCATTGCTACCAATCCAGGAGGTCTTTGCGGCCAAGGATGTGCAGTATGCCACAGCAATGAACCGGAAAATGTTGCATGCGCATGTATTCCTAATCTTCGGCTCGCGGTAGCTGCCTTTTTTACCGTTTCAACGGCCCATTCCGTGCGTGCTTTTGGATTATTTCTCACGGAATCAGGTGCAAAACCATCAAACATAATATCATAGGCCGGATGAACTGCAACCAACTGCCCTTGTAGATGGGTAGAAAGTTCTGTTATTTCCAATCCATAGGAGTTGACTTTTCCTTTTAGCTCATCACAATAGTCCTGACTTTCTGCTGCTTTGTCCAAATCTATCAGAAAGGATTCCCAAGTTGGAATTTGAATTCCTTTATACCCTAACCCAGAGGCCCATTTGCACATTCCATCCAAGGAATTGAATGGAGGTTGACCATCTACAAATTGCGCAAGAAACACGGCAGGTCCTTTAATTGTTTTCATTTAGTTTATTTTAATGCAAAAATTTAGATTAATTTTTAGAATATTCGGTTATATTTAGTCTTAAATATTTACTTTTCTTAGAAAGAGGAAAGTACTAAAAAAACAGAAAACTAGTACCATTCATGGAAAATAGTTCTGCCAGAAATCTATGGGGTGACTTTTTAGATGCGCATTTGGAATTTGCTGCTGAAGATGCTCCGAAGGTGATTCGCTTTTGTGATAATGAGAAAGATGCAAACACTTGTGTGGATTTGGTTTGCAAAGATGTAAAGAGAGCTACTTCACATTCTTTGTTGGGGTTACAATTGCGGAAAGAGGAACTTCCAAAAATTGGGGACTTTGCCGTTGTCACCGATTGGTCTGGAAAAGCCAAATGCGTTATACGGACTACCACGGTAAAATTAGTTCCCTATTTTGCAATTAATCCTGAACATGCCCGATTAGAGGGTGAGGGTGATAAAAGTCTAGAACATTGGCAAAAAACCCATTGGGACTATTATGAAAAGGAACTTTCCGAGTTCAACAGAAAGCCTAGAGAAAGCATGATCGTGGTCTTTGAAAGTTTTGAAAAACTTTTTGAAAAATAAAAAATGGCCGCATAAGCGGCCATTATCTTTTTATCCCCTTACAAAAGAATCACTCCATTTCTATCCAGACGTTTCCTTGCTTGTGGGAAGCTACGGTACTTTCAATGAAATTTAGACCTCGCACGCCATCCAGCATTGTTGGGAATTCCCCATCATTGTATTTTTCACCTCTAATGGCCCTGGCTGCGCCTAAATAAATATTGGCCATGGCGTCAAAAATTCCTTCTGGGTGGCCTGGTGGTAGTTTGGTACCATCCAAAGACAATTCGGAATTATAGGCATGACCTGGCTTATATATCTGAACAGGCTCAGTATCGCTCATCTTGTACAGAAAGTTAGGTCTTTCCTGTTCCCATCTAAAGGCTCCTTTTTCACCATAAATGGCTATGGCCAACCCATTTTCCTCTCCGGTTGCCACCTGACTACCTCGAATAACACCTTTTACATGTTTCCCCATTCGGATAAGGACAGTCCCATCCACATCCATTTGGTTGTCATCGTAGATATAGTTAAAATCGCACAGCAGCGATTTTACCTGTAAGCCTGTAGTAAATTCAATCATATTGAAAGCGTGTACACCAATATCTCCCATGCAGGAACTTATCCCTGCTTTTTTAGGGTCTAACCGCCAAACAGATGAACGCTTCTTTTCGTCATGGATAATGGTGTTTATCCAACCTTGATAATATCTAGCGTCTACTTTATGGATTTTTCCCAAAGCTCCCGCTTTAATCATTTCCCGCATTTGGCGAACCATCGGGTACCCAGTATAGGTATGGGTTACCGCGAATACCGCTCCTGATTTTTCCAAGGCATCTTGAAGAATCTTAGCTTCTTCATAGGTCGTGGTCATCGGTTTTTCGCAAATGACATGAAACCCATTTTCCAACAACTTTTTTGCCATTGGAAAGTGAAGGAAATTGGGAGTTAATATGGAACAAACTTGAATACGTTCATCTTTAGGAAGTTTAAGTTCTTCCTCTACCAAGGTTTCAAAGTCCTTATAAATACGGCTTGTAGGAACATCAATTTCCTTGGCAAAATTTACGTTTTGGTCAAAGTCTGGATTAAATACTGCTCCTACAATTTCATAATTGTCGTTAATAAACGAGGCTACTCTATGGAGCACTCCAATAAGGGAATCCCCTCCTCCTCCAAGAATTCCGAGTCTAATTTTTTTTGGCATTTCTTATAATTATCTTTTTAAAATATTCAATTAAGCTGCCTCTGTTGAAGCGCTGTAAATTCTACTTTTCTCTATCTTCTTGCGAAGAAAAAACAAAATTCCAAAAAGAACAACCAAAGCAAGAGGAAAATATACCATAAAGCCTAGGACCGCTCTACCAGCTGCAATATCTGCAAGTTCACCTATTAAACCACTACTTAAAGCAGTGGCTTTTTCAGTATCTAATCTAGAACCTATTATAGGGTTCCAAATAGATGTGGCAAACATTCCTGCTCCGCCCATTAAAGACATTCCCAAAGCTCCAGTTTTTGAGGTGTATTCTGATGTAAAACCAATCATAGTAGGCCAAAAATAACACACCCCTAAAGCAAATAGTGCTGCAGCAACGTAAATCATACTGCCTTCTGAAACACTCATGAAATAAATGGCTACTGTAGTAATAATTGCAGACATTAATAATACACCAATAGGGTTTAATTTATGAACAATAGGTCCTGCAAAAAATCTGCCCAAAGCCATTATTCCAGTTACCAATGCTAGAACTAACATTGGACTTGCACCAGAACTACCTAAAATAGTCTCTACCCATTGTTGTGGAATAAATTCTGTTGTAGCTGTCAAGGTCATACAAACAATCATAAAAAGAAACAATGGATTTGCGAGTGCCTTGATATTTGCGGAGGTATTGGACTCGATATTCTCGCTCTCGGGAAATTTTTGAGTAAATACTAAAAAGCCATAAATCAATGTTGGAATTAACATGGTGGCTATTTGTAATTCCCAACTTAAACCTGCATCTGTCATAAATTTAGATACCAAGGCTCCTATAACCAATCCTCCTGGAAACCAAACATGAAATTTATTCAACATCGCGGTTCTATTATTGGTATACATATCCGCTATCATAGGGTTACAGGCCGCTTCTACCGAACCGTTTGCAAAACCAATAAAGAAAGTTGAAATAATTAGAGTCCAAAATCCGCCTGCATAAATAGTTAAAACCAATCCAAGTAAATGGGATACAAAAGCAACTATCAGTAATTTTTTTGGTCCTAATGCATTGTATAACAGTCCTCCAATAAGCATAGCGATAGGGAAGCCCAAAAACGCCATACTATTGATATAACCTAATTCTTCATTATTGATTTCAAAATCAATACCCAGTTGGTTCAATATACCCGCCCGTATAGCAAATGTCATTGACGTAACCACTAGTGAAATACAAGCGGCAAAAAAAAGTTTATTCTTATTTACACTATCCATTTTATATAATTTGTTATTGGTTATTTATCTCTTGTATGTTATAAAATCTAAGTCATTTGGGGTTATATTATTTGCTCTAAAGTCGCTCAAAATCTGTCCTCTATGGTGCGTGGAATGATTTACTATATGAAAAAGGATATCCTTGAGTTCATTTGCATAGGTCCTTCCTTTACTGTTTTCATAATCTATCCTTTTGCTAAAATCGTCTGCATTGGTTATAATTTCAAAAGATGTTCTTTGATTTTCATAATGAATGTCTTCCCAACTTTCAATCAAATGCACTTGCCAAACGTCAAACTCTACTGGTTTTTCGGCAATCCTTTTGTTCCATATGTGATGTGCGTTCAAAATATGACTAAAGAAGTTCATACTCTTTTCCGGAACCTTTTCCATAGCAACGCATTGCTCAATGAGCTTTTTATTGCAATAGAAATTATAATCAAAGAGTTGGTGTAAAAACCCTTTCATAAACCAAATTTTTATGCGGATTGATCAAGCAATTTTAGCACTAAGTTTTTTGTAGCAAGTATTCCTTCTTCTTCGCTCAATTCTTTTCCTTCATATTCTACTCCAATATAACCAGAATAACCGGCATCTTTAACAATTTTAATCATACGAACATAATCCGTGTTGATCTCATTGCCTTGTTCGTCAAAATCATGCGATTTTGCACTTACTGCTTTTGCAAAAGGCATTAACTCTGTAATTCCCTTGTAACGATCATATTCCTCAACACAAGCTGTATCAAAGTAAGACCCGTCTTCTCTTTTTACACAAAAGTTGCCAAAATCTGGAAGTGTTCCGCAGTTGGGCAGATTTACTTTTTCAATAACATCGACCAACATAGTGGCATTTGAGGAAAATCCTCCATGATTTTCTACGATGACATTGATATTTTTATCCTTTGCATAGTTGGAAAGTTGGGTAAGGCCATCAATAGATGCTGGAGTCCATTCCTCAGCAATCTTGCTGCCCATAAGGTTCACCCGAACAGCATGACAACCCAAGGTTTTAGCGGCATCTACCCATTTAAAGTGATTCTCTACGGCTGTCTTGCGTTCCATATCATCCGCAGCGGACAAATCCCCTTCATGGTCAATCATGATAATCAAATTTTCCAATCCATATTTTTCACTTTCGGCTTTGGACTTTTGCACAAAATTATCCATAGCCTCTTTGGAAAACTTTGCGGCTTTAAGCTCTTCTTCATATAATTGGCTTACATACTCTAAGCCCGAAAACCCCCAACCTTTGGCTTTTTCAGCAAATAAGTAAGGATCTAGTCCTTCTTCTTTGATCATTCTATGTATAGACCATTGCGCTAGGGAAAGCTTAAATACTGGTTTTACATTACTATCCAAGGCATTGTCCTCCATGTCAACAGTTGTATCTCCAGTTTCCTTCTTCCTTTCCTTACAACCATATATTCCCAATACAGATATCGCGGCCCCAACACGGACGCTTCTTTGAATAAAACTTCTTCTCTTCATACAAATTTTGTGAACTATTTAATAAAATCAAAAAACTATAACGTTATAGTACCATATTCTCAATAAACGCAGGGATTAAATGTAGAAAATTAATTTAATAATTAATACATTTATGAAATAAACAATCCTTTTACATGAGTAAATTTTATTATAACGAAGAGCAGGAATCATATGATGCCATTGTAGTAGGAACGGGCATTAGTGGTGGTTGGGCTGCTAAGGAACTCTGCGAAAATGGTCTAAAAACATTGGTATTGGAACGTGGTCGCATGGTAAATCATATCACGGATTATCCAACGGCAAATCTAGATCCTTGGGATTTTCCAAACAATGGTGAATTGTCTCCAGATAAAATAGCGAGACAGGAAAAACAAAATAGAACAGGATATACGGTAAAAGCGCCACATCATTTCTGGTTTGTAGATGATATTGATCACCCTTATAATGAGACCAAACGTTTTGATTGGATTAGAGGATACCACGTTGGCGGACGATCTTTATTATGGGGTCGCCATAGTTATCGTTGGAGTGCAATGGATTTTGAGGCCAATAAGAAAGAAGGTGTCGCTGTTGATTGGCCCGTACGGTATAGAGATATTGCCCCATGGTATGATAAGGTTGAAAGTTATATTGGTGTTACTGGTGAAATGTTGAATTTGCCCCAACTTCCTGATGGTAAATTTGAACCCATGATGGAATTAAACTGTGTGGAGCAACATGTTCGTGAACGTGTATCCGACCATTTTGATGGACGCGTAGTTACTGCTGGTAGAGTAGCCCATATAAACAGTGATAAAAAGTTTGAAGGCCTGAACCGTAGTTCTTGTAAGTTTAGAAACAGGTGTGTTAGAGGGTGTCCCTTTGGTGCTTATTTTAGTAGTAATTCGTCTACCTTACCTGCAGCTGAACGTACAGGGAACATGACCCTTAGACCAGATTCCATTGTACATGAGGTACTTTATGACCCAGATACAAAAAAAGCTACAGGAGTCAAGGTTATAGACCGGGTTACCAAGGAAGTTTATGAATTTAAGGCCAAGGTGATTTTCCTATGCGCCTCTGCCGTAGCATCCACTTCGATTTTAATGCAATCTAAATCGGATAGGTTTGAAAATGGTATGGGCAATGATTCTGGAGAACTTGGTCACAATATAATGGATCATCATTTTAAAGCCGGTGCCAGGGGAAAAATGGATGGCTATGAAGATAAATATTATAAAGGAAGAAAACCAAATGGAATTTATGTCCCCCGTTTTAGAAATTTGGGTGGGACAAGCGACATGAAAGATTTTTCACGAGGCTATGGCTACCAAGGCGGTGCAAACAGGGGTAATTATGAAGATATGATTGCCGAAGTTTCGCATGGCAAAGAACTTAAGGATGCCATTCTTAAACCGGGAGGATGGAATATTAACATGCTAGGTTTTGGTGAAATTTTACCATACCATGAAAACAAAATGACATTAGACTATGATAAAAAGGATTCTTGGGGTCTTCCTACGGTGACTTTTGATGCCGAAATAAAGGAAAATGAACTGAATATGCGAAAGGATATGCAAGAGCAAGCGGCAGCAATGTTAGAAAAATCTGGAGTACGCGATATTGAAACATATGATGAAACTTATGCCTTAGGTTTAGGGATTCATGAAATGGGAACTGCAAGAATGGGTAGAGATGCAAAGACCTCCGTTTTAAATGGAAACAATCAGGTACACGCCGTTAAAAATGTTTATGTTACGGATGGTTCCTTTATGACCTCTGCAAGTTGTGTAAACCCTTCGTTGACTTACATGGCATTTACCGCTAGAGCAGCCAATCATGCAGTACAAGAACTTAAAAAAGGAAACATATAATGGAAAGAAGAGTCGCACTTAAAAACATGGGGCTTGCTTTTGGGTATGCCGTTGCCACTCCAACCCTTTTAGGGATAGTACAAAGTTGTAATAGCAAAAAAGTATTGGATTGGACCCCAGATTTTTTTACAAAAGATGAGGGCACGGTAATACATACTCTTGTAGATATCTTATTACCAAAAACTGATACTCCATCTGCCACCGAAGTAAATGTTCATGCTTTCATAGATAAATTTGCCAATGAGGTTCTGCCCAAGGAGCATCAAGATTTTCTAAAAATGGGGATGAGCACGTTTGTGGATAAGGTTTTGACTTTAGCCCAAAAAGAAACAATGTCAGAGTTGGACGAAGAGGATTTGGAACCAGTTTTTGCAACATATCTCAAGAAAAGAACAGATGGGGTTGAAGAGGCTCATGGAAAAGCTATTGAAGCATATTTTAAAGCTGTAGAAGAAAGTGGAGGTGCTCAACTAGATGATGAGATTTCATGCCATAGTTTCGCAAATTCCTTACGTGACTTTTCTATCTGGTCCTATAAGACCTCTGAATATGTTGGTGAAGAGGTTTTGGCCTATTTGCCAATTCCAGGAGAATACATTGCCTGTGAAGATGAACAGGAATTGACCCAAGGCAGAGTCTGGTCGTTGTAGCTAAAAAACAATTTTTAAAAAAAGCCCGTTTTAAAACGGGCTTTTTTGTTTTTCAGGTATCCGTTATTCAAAAAAACACCCCGGAAGTCGTTCTCTGTGGGGTGAACTTTTCCGAGGCATTTGTTAATAAACACTATCACATACTGATAAGTTCAGCATAAACTATGATCCGCACATCAAACAGTCATCGTCTGCTTGGCCTTCTTTGGCCCGTGCAATCATTTCCTTCATTTCTTCTGCGGTCATGGGTTGTATATCCACTTCCTGTTGACTCACTGGAGTAGTATCTACTTTAATTCCTTCTGCAGCCTGCGGAGTTGCTGCCACAACTTCTGCTTCTGCTGCTATGCTAACTGGAACTTCCTTCTTCTTAGTATTGTCCAAAGTAAATTTAATGGCATCCACCGCTGCTTTGGTCCTTAAGTAATACATTCCTGTTTTAAGTCCGCTTTTCCAAGCATAGAAGTGCATAGAAGTCAACTTAGAGTAATTGGCATTCTCCATAAACAGGTTCAAAGACTGACTTTGATCTATGAAGTATCCACGTTGTCTACTCATATCAATGATATCCTTCATGCTCAATTCCCAAACAGTCTTATACAGCTCTCTAATGTCTTGTGGAATGGTTTCTATGTGTTGAATAGATCCATTGGCACGCATCAATTCTTGCTTCATATTTTCATTCCAAAGACCCAAGTTCACCAAGTCTTCCAAAAGATGTTTGTTCACTACTATAAACTCCCCTGAAAGTACTCTTCGGGTATAAATATTGGAAGTATAGGGTTCAAAACACTCATTATTTCCTAAAATCTGAGAAGTAGATGCTGTGGGCATGGGAGCTACCAATAAAGAGTTACGAACGCCATTTTTCTTAACGTCCTTTCTCAATTTGGCCCAATCCCAACGTCCTGAAAGCTCCTCATCTTTAATACCCCAAAGATTGTATTGAAACTCTCCTCCTTCAATTGGAGAGCCTTTATAAGATGAGTACGCCCCATCCACTTTGGCTTCCTCCATAGAAGCTGTTACTGCTGCAAAATATAAAGTTTCAAATATCTCCTGGTTCAGTTTTTTAGCCTCATCACTGGTAAATGGTAAACGCAACATGATGAATGCATCCGCCAAGCCCTGTACTCCAAGACCAATAGGTCTATGACGCATATTGGAATTTTCAGCTTCTTTAACTGGATAGTAGTTTCTATCGATTACCCTGTTAAGGTTCTTGGTAACTCTTTTTGTTACCTTGAACAATTCTTTGTGATCAAACTCCCCATTTTTTACAAACATGGGCAATGCTATAGAAGCTAAATTACATACCGCCACCTCATCTGGAGAGGTATACTCTAAAATCTCTGTACATAAGTTGGAAGAACGAATGGTTCCTAGGTTCTTCTGGTTGCTCTTACGGTTAGCAGCATCCTTGTACAACATATAAGGCGTGCCCGTTTCAATTTGAGATTCCAATATTTTCTCCCAAAGTTCACGTGCTCTTACCGTTTTACGACCTTTTCCTTCAGCTTCGTATTTTAAATATAGTTCTTCAAACGCTTCACTATGGTGCGTAAAAAGTCCTGGACACTCGTTAGGACACATTAATGTCCACTCTTCATTTGCTTCTACTCTTTTCATGAAAAGGTCAGAAATCCACATGGCATAAAATAAATCCCGTGCACGCATTTCTTCTTTTCCATGATTCTTTTTCAAATCGAGGAATTCATAGATATCTGCATGCCATGGCTCCATATAAATAGCAAAACTTCCTTTACGCTTTCCACCACCTTGATCCACATATCTGGCCGTATCATTAAATACCTGAAGCATCGGAACAATTCCGTTAGAAGTGCCATTAGTACCTGCTATATAGGACCCTGTAGCTCTTACATTGTGGATAGAAAGACCTATACCTCCAGCGGATTGTGAAATTTTTGCTGTTTGCTTCAACGTATCGTAAATTCCATCTATACTGTCATCTTTCATTGCCAATAGGAAGCAAGAGGACATCTGAGGTTTAGGTGTACCGGAATTGAACAAGGTAGGTGTCGCATGAGTGAAGTATTTCTTAGACATCAACTCATACGTTTCTATGGCAGCATCCAAATCATTTAAATGAATACCTATTGAAACACGCATCAACATATGTTGTGGGCGTTCTGCAATATTTCCATTCAATTTTAATAGGTATGAACGCTCCAAAGTTTTAAACCCGAAATAATCGTAGCCAAAATCACGGTTATAAATAATGGTCGAGTCCAATTTCTCCGAATTTTCGGAAATTACTTTATATACCTCATCCGATAAAAGCGGTGCCTTTTTACCAGTTCTTGGGTTCACATATTCATACAAATCCTTCATGGTTTCTGAGAAGGATTTTTTAGTATTCTTATGTAGGTTGGAAACTGAAATACGAGCCGCCAGTTTTGCATAGTCTGGATGCGTAGTGGTCATAGTAGCTGCAATCTCTGCAGCTAAGTTATCCAATTCGGATGTGGTAACACCATCATAAAGTCCTTCTATGACACGCATAGCAACTTTTAGGGGATCTACCAGCCCGTTAAGGCCATAACACAATTTTCTTACTCTGGCCGTGATCTTGTCGAACATGATCAGCTCTTTTCTTCCGTCTCTTTTTACTACATACATGCGGCTACTGTTATTTTAAATGATATCTATTTTTGGTAATTCCACGACACATTTTATCGTCGTTGGAAAATTTCAGCACACTTTGGTTAAGATCATGAAAACACTAAGGGATAGTATTTTCCTAAAGGTTGGTCAATCTAAAAATCAGCGTCGAAACTAATTTTTTGAGCATCCTCATCTTTTTCTTTGTTCAATACTCCTGCCTTTTGATATTCAGACACACGCTTTTCAAAAAAGTTGGTCTTGCCCTGAAGTGAAATCATATCCATGAAATCAAATGGGTTGGTGGCATTATATACTTTTTCGCATTCTAATTCTACAAGTAACCTATCCGTTACAAACTCTAGGTACTGTGTCATTAGTTTTGAGTTCATTCCAATAAGACTTGCTGGAAGTGACTCAGTGATAAATTCTCTTTCAATGTTAAGCGCATCAGTTAAAATTGCAGTGATTCGCTCTTTGGGAACTTTATTGACCAAGTGTTTGTTATGCAAATGAACCGCATAATCACAGTGCATTCCCTCATCTCTGGATATTAATTCGTTGGAAAAGGTAAGTCCAGGCATTAATCCTCTTTTCTTTAACCAAAATATAGAGCAAAAAGCACCGGAAAAGAAAATCCCCTCAACAGCGGCAAAAGCAATCAATCTTTCGGCAAAACTGGGAGATTCAATCCAATTTAAGGCCCAATCCGCCTTTTTCTTAATTGCTGGAAAGTTTTCTATTGCCTTAAAAAGAATATTCTTCTCTTTTTCATCTTTTACATAGGTGTCTATTAGTAAAGAATAGGTTTCGGAATGTATGTTCTCCATCATTATTTGAAACCCGTAGAAAAATTTAGCTTCAGCATACTGAACTTCACTTACAAAATTTTCCGCCAAATTTTCATTTACAATACCGTCCGAAGCAGCAAAAAACGCAAGAATATGTTTTATAAAGTAACGTTCGTCATCATTTAATTTATTATTCCAATCCGTCAAATCTTCATGAAGATCTATCTCTTCAGCTGTCCAGAAACAAGCTTCACATTTCTTGTACCATTCCCAAAGGTCATGATGCTCAATTGGAAAAATTACAAATCTATCTCCATTTTCCTCTAAAATTGGCTCTATAGCTGCTGACATATATTGTTTCTTAAAAAAATTAATAATTGGATGGAAATTTCCTTGCGAACAAGGCTAACAAAGATTCAAAAATGTAACCAGATTGTAAAGTTTGTTTTACCAAAATGGCGCCAAAGTTTTTAACACAACATGTTGAAATCTAGGTTCGCTAGCGATGTTTCTTGGTTTTTTGGATGCGCTTTTATTGAATAAGATTTTTAGTTTAGATCAAACAATAAAAAAAGACCAAGAAGTATATAATTATACACTTTTTGGTCTTTTTTGTAATTCCAGTGATATTTAATTAAAAAAGTACGGCCATTTCCAGTCATGGCCATGGTCCAAATTTTACAATTAGGTAGTTCCCCCGAAACCTAAAACAAAACTTTGAAACCCCAGCTTAACTAAAAAAAATTTTGCAAGCAAGTTTCTAAATGGAAGAGGTTGGTTGCTCCGGCCGTACGTTTTTTGGTATTGTATATGAACTTTTTAATTGAAAGGTTAGTCCGCATGGGTAACTTCCTTCCAGTTTGACTGCAATTTCAACTCTTTATTCTCTAACGTAGCAGCATAGATTAGAGCAAATATCAAAATCATGAATAACACAACACATTTTCTCATCAGCGTACTATTATAGGTTATTTTTTTTGACAACGCCAAAGTATAAAACTAAAAGCCTCCTCCTAGCGCAGCATGTATAAACGGTTGGCTTTTGTGTATAGTTGGTTTTTAATGGAAGTGATTCCATTTTTCTATTGATTGCTTACAACCAAATGATCGCTTTCAGAAAATTTTTATAGAATCCCTTTTGTTTGTCTATTTTGACCAGTTATAAGTATAAAATGTCCATTAACACATATTTTTAAAAATCTATACCAAATAATCCTAAATTTGAAATATTATTAATAAGGAACATGTTAGAAGCTGTTATTGTTGATGACGAGGTAAAAGCCCTACAAAGTTTAAGTTGGGAATTAACCAATTTAAGTGATGAGGTAGATATCATAGCGTCTTTTACCGATGCTCATGAGGCTTTGGATTATCTTGAGCGCAATACCCCGGATTGTCTGTTTTTGGATATTGAAATGCCAGCAATGGATGGCTTTCAATTTATCAAAAACCTTAAAAACAAAGAATTTCCCGTTGTCATTACAACAGCATACAATCAATATGCCCTAAAGGCTTTAAAGAACGAGGCCATTGATTATCTATTAAAGCCCATTGATACAGATGATCTTGAAATTACTATTTCAAAAATAAAGAAACACAATACCAAGAACCTGACCGTTGAAAAACTGGAGAAAATCCTATTAAACTTTAATGCGGATTCGCACAGTAAAAAAATTACCATTAACACGGATGGAAAATTATTGTTCTTGAACAGCGATGATATTCTCTACGCTGAATCCGATGGTAATTACAGTACCATTTTTTTAAATGATGGTCAAAAAATATTGCTTACAAAAAAGTTGAAGGAGGTAAATACCCTTTTACCTGAAAACAGCTTTTTCAGAATACATAATTCATACATTATTAACCTTAATAAGATAAAGGAATTTCTCAAAACGGACGGTTATGTAGTTTTGGAGTCCAACCATAAAATTCCCGTCTCTCGGCAAAAAAAATCCGATTTTTTGGATATGCTGTAACTTCGCAAACACCTGTGTTCAAAACCCAAGAAACAACTAGCAAAAACCTTAATCTACATATAAAGGATACTTTAATATTCCTTTTCTTTTTCTTGGCACTTAACATATTAAATGGCCAGGAAATCCCAGAAGCCTTTAAAGAACAAGCCAAAAAACTCGTACAAACCCAACCAAAGACCTACTTGACTTTGGACACTGAGTTAAAATCTGTAAAAAGAGATACTACACTTCTACGATATTTTGTCAATTTATGCGAAAAGGAAGGTTATTTTGAAGGTCAAGCCTATGCCTTGGATCAAATGGGAACAAAATATAGGAATATTTCCCAGTTTAAAAAAGCTGCCGACCTTCATCAGCAGGCTTTGGAAATCTCTAAAAGAATAAATAACACGGAATTAACGGTTTTAAGCTTAAACATGCTAGGCGTGGTATATACAAGAACAGATGCCATAAAAACTGCGCTAGATTATAATCAACAGGCCTTGAAATTAGCGGAAGAGGTAGAGAATCCCTCCCATCACATAAAAAGGAGTATCAATGTTTCCTTAAACTGTATTGGCAATCTATATCGAACCCTTCAGCAATACGACTTGGCCATTACCCAATTTAAAAGGGCCCTTAAGTTTGAAGAAGAACTCGACAACAGCCTAGGTTTAGCTATTAACCATCAAAACATTGGGGACTGCCTTGAACAAAAAGGAGATTTAGATGGTGCTCTTGAAAATTACCGAAAGTCATTGGTATACAATGAAGCCATTAATTCTGACTTTGGCAGGGTACTGTGCAAAAATAGCCTTGCTCAAGTTTATCTTAAGCAAGAAATGCCCTATGCAGCCCTAGTATTGCTGGAACCCTTACATGAACAGTCTAAATCCATCGGTGATTTTTTTGTTACCTCTTCGGTATATATAAATACGGGGTGGGCGTATACGGAATTGGGCAATTTTGAAAAGGCAAGCACCTTTCTCAGGGATGGCCTAAAAATGGCGCAAACTGGCAATATGCCCAGCAACATTTTATACGGTTATCAAAAACTTTCCGATTATGAAAAGGAAAGGGGCAATTTTGAAAAAGCTTATGAGTACTATAAAAAGGCCGACGAATATGAGAATGAAATTACAAGCGAGACCAATGTAAGGTACATGAATGACATTATTGTCCGGTATGAAGCGGATAAGAAAAACAATCAAATTTCAGTGTTGGCAAAGGAAAATGAGATTGTTAGGTTAAGACTTAGAAAAAATCAGACCACATTATTGGTAAGTGCGCTAATAGTGGGATTAATCTCTTCCATACTGTATATCCTTTATCGTCAGTACCAAAGTAATAACGAAAAAAGGGTGCTTTCTTTAGAGCAAAATATGCTCCGAAGCCAAATGAACCCCCATTTTTTGTTTAATTCCTTAAATTCAATAAAATTATATATCATCAACAATGAGCAAAAAAATGCTGTGCATTATTTGAATAAATTCTCAAAGTTGATTCGCAAAATTTTAGAGGCATCTTCCTTAAAAGAAATCTCCCTAGCGGAAGAATTGGAGACCGTGGAGCTATATATGAACATCGAAAACATACGGTTTTCCAATGAAATAGATTTTAAAATTGATGTTGCTGAAGATATCAACGTTGAAAATATAAAGGTCCCTTCTTTGGCCTTGCAACCCTTTCTTGAAAATTCCCTATGGCATGGACTCTCACCAAAAGAGGGTGAAAAAATTATTCATTTAAAGGTAAAAAAGAAAAAAGAGAGTTTTATATCCATAGAAATTATTGACAATGGTGTTGGCCGTGGTGCGGCTGAAACGAACAAAGAAAATAGGGTCCTAAAACGAAAATCGGTTGGTATCAGAATTACAAAGGAGCGCTTAGCAAATTTCTCAAAAGACTATCAAAACAATTTTGTTGTGGACATCGTTGACCTGTTTGACGATACCGGAAATCCAAAGGGCACAAAAGTAATACTGGACATTCCTACTATTTAGAACTTTCCAAGGCAACTTCCTCCAGTTCCTTGTACCAAGCCTCCCCAAATTTTCTGATCAGGGCTTCCTTCACAAACTTATACACCGGCACTTTCAGTTCTTTCCCCAAACTACAGGCTGGATCACAAATCTCCCATTTATGGTAATTAACCGCGGTAAATTCCGAATATTCCCGAGTCCTTACTGGATACATATGACATGAAATAGGTTTCTTCCATGTTGTAACCCCGTTATTGTGCGCCTCCTCCAAACCACATTTTGTAATTCCTTCTTCAGAGAAAACAACATAGGCACATTCGCTTTGATTCACCAAAGGTGTTTCCCATTCCCCATCATCACCCTTTACGAAAGCACCCTGCTCCTCTATCGCATTTATCCCTTCTGGTCTAAGGAAAGGTTTTACCTCCTTAAAAATATCGACCAATATTTCAGTTTCTGAATCTTCCAACGGTGCCCCATAATGACCATCCACACAGCAAGCTCCCTTACATGCGTTTAAATTACAAACAAAGTCGTTTTCTATTATCTCTTCAGACACTATGGTCTTACCAATTTGGAACATTGAAACCCCTACTTTTTGAGCAAAGTTAAACCAAAACAAAAAAATGATGGTTTCTAAATACAAAAGTGCGATCCAAAAGTTCTTTTTACACGTAAATTTGCCTGTTAAACAGAAATACAATGAATTTCAGTATTAAAGAAATAGTAACTGCCAGCATGGTTCTTTTTGCGGTCATCGATATTTTGGGCAGTATTCCTATTGTTATCTCATTAAGGAACAAGGTTGGGCACATTCAATCGGAAAAAGCTTCAATCGTCGCCGCCTGTATTATGGTTGCATTTCTTTTTGTAGGGGAAAGTATCTTGGATTTAATTGGTATAGATGTAAACTCATTTGCCGTTGCGGGGGCATTTGTTATTTTCTTTCTGGCCTTGGAAATGGTTTTGGGCATTACTCTCTTTAAGGATGAACAGCCCGAAAGTGCGTCTGTAGTACCCATTGCTTTTCCGCTTATTGCAGGTGCAGGAACATTAACATCTATTTTGGCATTGCGGGCGGAATATCATGTGGAAAACATCGTTGTGGCCATAGTCATTAATATTATCTTTGTCTATCTTGTCTTAAAATCAAGCGCTAAAATAGAAAAGGTTTTGGGCAAGAATGGCCTTAGTGTTATCCGCAAGGTTTTTGGGGTTATCCTATTGGCTATCGCGGTAAAGTTATTTGCCGCAAATATTAATCAGCTATGGTTAAGCTAACTAACTATTCAACTTATGAACAAGACATTTAGTATCATCCTAATTCTATTGGCCTTGGCTTTAATAGCCTACAATGTAACCTTGGTCAACTTCGAAAGCCCTTTTCAAGGAGATAGTACCATCGCCTTGATCGGTATTGCAGCCTCCTTGTGCGCGGTTGTACTTTTGCTCATTTTTATGACCTCAAAAAAAATTGACCAAAAGCTAAAGGAAAATTAATCTTCCGTATCCAAGACCCCTATTTCGGACTTATTGAAAATTGCAACATCCAATGCCTTTACCTTTTGCAACATGGCATCATATTCCCCTTTGATCTGTGCAGATATATTTGGGGAGTATAATTGCTCCGCAATATTTGCTTTTAAAAAGGCCTTTATTTTATCTTCTTGGGCGTAAAAGTCAATCTTAATCTTTCTGTTCAATATAAATTGAATGAACTCATCAAAAAGTATATCGTCTACATGATACTCATCCAAAAACTCATTTTTTGAATACCCTGAATATCTTGTTCTGTCTTTCTCCAAATGTTCAAAAATAAATCGTGAGAAAAATTCATACGTATCATCCATGCTTTCTATGGCCTCTTCTTCATTATTTCCTATGGGAACAAAAACATCTGGAATAATACCACCCCCTCCATATACCGTTTTTCCTTTTGGGGTTACAAATTTTAGAGAATCGGCGACCTTTATACTGTCAACAGAAATTAATTCCCCGCTACTATAACGCTCCATAAAGGTTTGATAATAGTCTTTGTGCCCCTTCTTGTATGATTTTTGAATGGAACGCCCTGTTGGTGTGTAGTATCTGGAGACTGTTAGACGGACAGCAGAACCATCTCCCAGGTCCATTTCACGCTGCACCAATCCTTTTCCAAAAGAACGCCTTCCTATAATGGTTCCCACGTCATTGTCCTGTAAGGCCCCGGCAATAATTTCACTTGCCGATGCGGAACGCTCATTTATGAGCACATAAACAGGTTTGTCCTCAAAATCTCCTTTTTTGGTGGCAAATGCCTTTTTTATCCTGCCTTTTTTATTTTTGGTAAATAAGATGAGTTTGTCATCTTCCAAAAATTCATCCGCCAATTTTTCCGCAATACCCAAATATCCTCCAGGATTATCCCTTAAGTCCAGTACCAATTTTTCGGCTCCACGGAGTTTAAGTTTTTTAAGGGCATCTTTAAACTCACCGAATGTAGATTCTGCAAAGCGATTAATTTTAATGTAGCCCATATCCCTGGTAAGCATATAGTAGGCGTCCACACTTTTTATAGGGACTCTATCGCGTGTAACGGTTATGTCTAAAATCCTATTTTCAGACTTTCGGAATACTTTTAAACCCACCTTGCTCCCTTCCTTGCCCTTTAGTTTGGAAACTACCTCATTATTGGGGATTCTTCTTCCAAAAAGAGTATCCTTGTTTGCCATTAAGATGCGGTCTCCAGGTTTGATGCCACGAATATAACTTGGTCCATTTTTAATGGTACGGATAACGGTGATGGTATCTTTGTACATATAAAAACTTACTCCAATACCCACAAAATCGCCTTTCATATTCTCAGAGATTTCTTCCATCTCACTTTTTGGAATATAGACGGAATGGGGATCTAACTTGCCCAGAATGTTGTTTACCGTAACATCAACAATGCTATCCGTATCTATATCATCTACATACTCATAATCGATATAATCGATCAAACGGTTTAGTTTGTCCTTTTTTGAATTGGTGGAAAACAATTTTTCCGGACTGTCATTAAAGTGGAGTTTTCCTCCAATGAAAATTCCTATGGCTACGGCGAGCGCAAGCAGGGTAGGTAAAATATAGCTGTATTTCTTTTTCATAATTCAATGGTGGAGTTAAACCATTTCCTCTAAAATGGGAAGGTGGTGGGTTGCAACACCAGCACGTTCCAAAAATTTTAATCCAGAATCATCCTTGTATGCGGTTTGATAGACAACACGTTTTATTCCAGACTGATGTATGAGCTTGCTGCACTCCCTGCAGGGGGATAAGGTAATGTACAAGGTGGCTCCTTCACAGGATTGGGTGGAAGAGGCAACTTTTAAAATGGCATTGGCCTCTGCATGCAGAACATACCATTTGGTATATCCTTCTTCATCCTCACAGATGTTTTCAAATCCTGTTGGGGTTCCGTTATAGCCATCGGATATAATCATCCTATCTTTTACGATAATAGCACCAACTTGTTTTCTTTTGCAATAGGAAAGCTTTCCCCATTCTTTAGCCATTCGCAGGTAGGCTTTATCATACTTCTCTTGTTTACGCTCCTCCATACATCAGAAAATATCCGATTTTTAAATAAATATACCTGCTTTGAAAGACCCTTACAATCTTATTCTATTAAATTTAACGAAGGCCTTACTTGGGAAACGTGGCAATGAGTAAGGGTATTGTAATACAGATGACCAAAATGGATGCCAAAGCAATAAAAATTTTCCTTTTTACCTTAAAAACATCCAAAACCAAAAAAGTCAATGCAAGAACGCACATAATAATAATGATTTGCGAAAACTCTATTCCCGTAGCAAATCCTAATAGCGGCATCACTTTTTCCTCTTCTTCGGCCATTAACAATTTAAAGTAATTGGAAAATCCAAATCCATGAACGAGACCAAAAAAAGCCGTGGCCAACATGTGCGGATACATACTTACTTTTTTTGTTTCTTTAATTACATAAGTGAAATTATATAATGCGGTCAATAGAATGGTCACCGGGATAAGGAATTCTATAAGCCCTACATCAATCACAACAACATCGAAGGCAGAAAGTGCCAACGAAGTACAATGGGTTATTGTAAAAATCGTTGCTAGAACAATGACCTGCTTCCAATTTTTAAACGTAAAAGGAATGGCCAAGGCCGATAAAAACAAAATATGATCATAGGCCCCAAAATCCAATACATGATCTAAACCCAATTGTATGTAAAACCAAAATTCTTGCATAGTTCAGTTGATAGTTTTTAGTTTATGTTAATTGTATATATCCAGCTTCAATCTACATGGGTACACTCCGCGTCCAAATAAAAACTTGGTTTCGATTTTCCATTGAACCATTTATCCATTGCTTTCTCTCTATAGAAAAATCTTTTTGATGTTGCCAACTTTGTTGAAATACCAAAATATTTGCTCTGATCATTGATCTTCTCACTTTCCAACCATTGAATAGTGACAGCTACTTCTTCCCTTTCTTTTTCTAAAAAAACATCAAAAGAGCTCAAATCTACTTTAAACCATCCTAAATGTCCTTCTTTGACTTCAAAAATAATATTGTTTTGGTTAAGGAGTTCAGCTGGAAGTCCGTTCTTTATCGCATAAAAATTGATTCTAAATTTTATGGATTTAAACTGGTTAGATGTAATGTTAAAATTAAGCGCATCTACTCTACAACTTTTTGCAACAAGCAACTTCACCCCCATTTCCTTGCTCAATCTATCATCTACACTTTCTTCATAATAAGAATAGAAATTTTGATGCATTGTTCCTAAGCCTTTGCCGCTACGACCTAATTTTTTGGCTTTCGGCTTCTTGTATTTTACAACAACTTCTTCTAACTGAGTTTCCAGAGGGTTAAGTTTAATAGTAACTTTTGAATTCATCACTGCTGAAACTGGAATAAAACGTGTGTTATATCCTAAATGTGAAAAGACAATTGTATCTGTTATTCCAACTTTTTCATTCAACTTCAATTTGAAATTTCCTTGAGCATCAGATACGGTTCCCGTTCCTTTGTCCATTATCCCAATATTTACATAAGCCAAGGACCCAGAGTTTTGTGCGTCTAAAATAGCTCCGATAATGGTTTCTTGTGAAAAGGCCAAACAGGAAATAAGAAAAAAGAGGAGGTGGACAAATTTTACCATTGAATCCCTCAATTGACTATAAAAGGAAAATTCGTGTTCGTTATTCACTTAATATTTCAATGGCTTTTTCTAAAACCTCATCTTTTCCTTCAATAATACCCTCTAATGTAGGCTTTACCTGAATATCTATTTTAACCCCTTTTCTTTGAGTTTCCGTCCCGTCCGGATAGAATATCCCTATTCCACTTATACTCGTTTTCATTCCACCGGCTAATTTCAAGCTACTAACATTACCATCAGCACCGGCTGTTTGGCTCCCAATTGTTATAACATTATCTCCGGTCTGCAGGGCCATAGTGGTAAACTCAGCATGGCTTTGCGTCATTTCATTCACCAAAAGCACCACTTTGTTTGAGTAAAACCATTTCCTATTCAATCCACCACATGTGCCTTCTTCTCCAAAATAAAACTTTCCCGGATATTCCAAATCCGGTCTTGTGACCCTATAAAATGGTTTTGTTACACTAGATAAATGGTTGGCCAATGCATAAAAAGTACCTTTGGGATAGTTCCTAATATCTATGATCAACCCTTTTGTAGCTGAAATTGCTTCCATAGTTCCAGGAACTTCATCACGCTTTAAAACTCCAAGGTTAAGATATCCAATATTATTTACTAGCGTTTTGTATGTTTCATTTTTATTCTTCTTTTTAAAATACTTACGACCATACCTTGGCACTAACGCCTCTTGTTCAACACCATCCCTATTAAATATTACCTGAGCTTTTTTATCACTGTTCACAGCAGATAATACATAGTATGAAAGATTTCTGTACTTACTTGCCTGGTTAGATCCATGTACATAAGGCTCCTTCTCTTTCATGATTTCGGCAACAGTCTTTCCATCCACATACTCAATAATATCACCTTTTTTCAGTGGTGAAAATTGAGCCAACGAATCGTTACGATTACCAGTGACAATCATTTTACCTTCTACATACTTTATTATATGTGGTGACCAACGAAAAGTATTATCGGGTGGGTAAAAACCAGCATGGGCATCATTTACGGAAATCACTATTCGTGAAAACGCATTATAGAAATCAGCTTGAGATTGTACAGTTTCCATTTCTGCAATCCCCTTTTCCAACACCACATCCCAAGGGATGTCAGTTTGGTATTTATATGGGAAGAAATACTCAACAATATTCCAATATTTAAAGGCTATCAGTAACCGAATTTCTCCATCGGACCAATCAAAATCTGGGTACTCTGGCTCATTTTTTAAGGCAATATTACCCACTTTCTTATGAACTGGCTCAACATAATACTGTTTTCCTTGGACTCTATTGTTTTCGATATATCGTAACTGATTAGAAAGAGCTGGGGTGAATCGGCTATCATCTATCCATGATAAATCGAAATTTTTATCAAAGTATTCTTTGTCCGAAGGCTTTGAACAAGATACACATATAGGGACTTTACCTAGGCTATTTATCCAATCAAGATATACTTTAGAAAGAGCTTCTTTGCTGTTTGAAGCTTCCACTTGAGGCAAAATATTGATGAATTCACGGTCCCAATCAAACTTTCCCTTAGCCACTTGTGGGTGATAATATTTTAAAAAGCCCCAAATCTTACAAAGGCTTTCCAATTTTTGGGTATTGCTAATTTCTGCTTGAGCTTTTAGAGCAGAATTTGTAGTTAAAAAAAATAGTGCAAACAGAAGGAAGAAAGTTCTCATTGCAAACGAAGTTGGATTAGATATTTAGCATTTAAAAATACTAAAGCACTTGTCCAAAAAACACAATAAAACGTTAATTAAGAAGTAATTATGATTGAAGTGTCCTAAGAAATTCCACGTTCTTTCTGAATAACCTCATAGGCCTTTTGTACTTCCTTAAACTTTTCTTCGGCCCCTTTTTTTATGGCTTCATTTTCGGTCACCACCTTATCTGGATGATATTTTTTTGCCATGGTTCGGTATGCCTTTTTTACCTCATCATCCGTCGCTGCTTTTTCTATCTCCAAAATTTTGTAGGCATTATCGGCAGATTTGATGAACATGGCCATGATACTTTCAAAATCATGTTGTCCAATTCGTAGGTAGCCCGCCAGTTCTTTTAGTTTAACAACTTCAGATTTACTTACATGACCATCGGCCTGTGCAATTCCAAAAAGAAAATGAAGCAATTGTAATCGCACTTCGTACCGTGTGCGCTGCACCAAGTAAGAACAGATGCGTTGTGCCGAAATCTCCCTTTTTTTAATGACCTCATTGAAGGTTCTAAAAATTGCGTTCGCCTTTTCCTTTCCATAAGTGCTTAAAAAATATTGCCTTACATAATCCAGTTCCCGCTGACTTACCTGTCCATCAGCCTTAATTATAATAGAACAGAGAGACAACAGATTCAGTTCAAAATCTGCTGGAGAAACATTCTGTCTGGTAAAATCTTGAAAAACGGTTCTTCCTGCACTCTTACTACCTCCTAGGTTATCTAACAAGCTCCCGACTATAAAACCCAAAACAGCTCCTGGAAAGCGAAATATAAAATAGCCAAGAAATGCAGCTACCCATTTAATCATCTTAAAAAATTTAAAGGTCAAATATAGGCTTTTGACCTAGAAATAAAGCCCAAACGCATGTTAAGGGTAAGGAAAAAAATACGACAAAAACCGTATCTTTGAATGTTTAAATAAAATTAGAGACTATGTATCCAGAAGAATTGGTAAAACCTATGAGAGCTGATTTAGCTTCTGCCGGGTTTGAAGAACTATATACAAGCGAGGCCGTTAAAGATGCACTCAAACAAGATGGAACTACTTTGGTCGTTGTAAATTCTGTTTGTGGATGTGCTGCGGCCAATGCAAGACCAGCCGCAAAGTTAAGTTTACAAAACGACAAAAAGCCAAATAATTTGGTAACCGTTTTTGCCGGAGTTGATACCGATGCCGTTGATACCGCAAGGAACCATATGGTTCCTTTTCCGCCATCATCTCCAAGTATGGCTCTTTTTAAAGATGGGGAATTGGTCCATATGATAGAAAGACACCATATTGAAGGAAGACCAGCAGAAATAATCGCTGAAAATTTAATGGAAGCCTATAACGAGTTCTGCTAAAATTCGATTAAAAAAAGATTTTAAGACCATCTCAATTGAGGTGGTTTTTTTGTTTTATCCTACCTTATTCTTGGCTCTGTTCGTTTTCCTTTTTTTAATGTCCAGAACCCAACCGACACTTCTCCATTGCACTGCCCTTCAACCTATGTCTATTATTACAGACATCTAACCTGAAGCTCTCTTCCTCAATCCATAAGTGGGATTCGTCAATTTCCTTCGATTTTCACGAGGCACAGCTATTATCTTCTTAACATAAAATTATAGGAGTTCTGCTCAGGAAAAGAGTGGAAAAAAATAGAGCACCTTTTAAACAACCGAAAATGGTAATAAAAACAATCAATATCTTTTTTGCACTTCTGACATACTCAATTGCAAGCAATGCCCAAAACCCAGTGGGTTATACCGCCGAAAAGATGGACAATACTGCGGCTTCCCTCAATTTGAAGAACATCAACGGTTTTTGGCATTTCAGCGGTCCAAGATCGTATGAGACCAATAACAATCTCTCCTTATTCTGGAACAATGGCAGTTACCAACGCTATCTGACCATACTGGACGATGGGAAGGTCGGAATAGGGACCAGTACTCCAGAATCAATTTTACAACTAGGAAACTCCTCGACCGCGAATAGTTCGAGCTACCTGACCTTTGGAAAACGGGTAAGTACCATAGAGGTCAATTTGCCTTTTATCGGACATGATGTCCTGGTAGACAGAAATGATCTGGGATTGGGTACCCGGAGCACGGGAGGAGGCATTAACTTCTATACTGGCAATGCAACAACAGCTTTTTCCCAAAGCCAGATAAGAATGTCAGTTACCGCCGATGGAAAAGTAGGCATTGGGACAACAGCTCCAGTTGACAAGCTCCACATAATGGATGGAAATCTAAGGCTTTCGGATGGTAACGATAGAATGTATCTAAGGGTTGATAATGATAACTCAAAATCGCAAATCGCATTTGGAGATGACCTAAATGATAGGTTGGATTTCTTTTTTGACTACTGGAATGGAACCTCCGGTGACAAAGAAGTCATGTCCTTATCGGCCAATGGCAATGTTGGCATCGGCACTACTATTCCAGATTCCAAGCTCACTGTAAAGGGGGACATCCATGCAGAAGAGGTAAAGGTGGATCTTTCCGTTCCGGGGCCGGACTATGTCTTTAAGGAAGATTATGATTTGAAATCTCTGGAGGAAGTCCAAAATCATATTAAAAAACATGGGCACTTGCCCAATATTCCCTCGGCCCAAGAGATGGAAGAAAATGGCATCCAACTAGGGGAAATGAACATGAAACTCTTGGAGAAGATTGAGGAGTTGACGCTGTATGCGTTGGAGCAGGAAGAAAAGATTGTTCACCAAGAGGAACAAATAAATCAACTGAAAATGGAGAATAAAGAGATGGTTGAAATTGAAAGCCGCCTCCAGAAAATAGAACAACAATTAAACCTGAAAAAATGAATCGATTATTTAGCCTTCTACCGATCGCAATGTTAACTTTTTTTAGCGTTCATGCACAATGGAACTCAAGTGGTGACAATTCAACCACCGGAGCCGTAAGAGTATTAAATCCTAATAACCCAGCAGCAGTTAATATGTTGTCATGGACCAACGATATAGCCAGGATAAGAATTGGAGGAACAGGTTCAGGAGCAAGTAACGGATTTGTTTTTCAAGGTGTCGGAGATTTCAATTTAATGAGGTTATTGCAAAATGGCAATGTTGGTATTGGAACATCAACGCCAAATGCCAAACTCGAGGTTTTGGGTTCTGCACAAAATGCTTCAATAGTTTTAGGGGAAGAAAATTTCATTGGATTTAAAAGGGCTGGCGGAAGTCTGGTATATGGTATTGGTCATGAAAATGGGGAGTTTACTATAGGAAGAGCTGAAAACCTTGGATCCACGGCCGGAACACAAATAAATATTGCTAGCGGGGGCTATGCAATAAAGTTTTCGCAGGGAACAACGGAAAGAATGCGAATTGCGGACAATGGAAACGTTGGCATCGGCACTACAAACCCTAGCTCTTACAAACTTTCTGTAAATGGAAATATACGTGCAAAAGAAATCAAGGTGGAAACAGGTTGGGCGGATTATGTATTCAAGGAAGGTTACGACCTCCCCACCTTGGAAGAAGTAGAAAAACATATCCAGGAAAAGGGGCATCTCATCAATATTCCCTCTGCCCAGGAAGTAGAAGAAAATGGCATCCAACTGGGGGAGATGAACATGAAGCTCTTGGAAAAGATCGAGGAGTTGACGCTATATACGTTGGAGCAGGAGGAAAAACTAAATGCTCAAAATTTGAAAATAGAAATATTGGAGAACGAGAATAAAAAGGTGGTCCAACTAGAAGGTCGTCTTCAAAAATTAGAGAAATTTTTAAAATAAAGAAAATTATGAAGAGAATTCTATGCCTTTCAATAACACTTTACCTGTACTGTATAGGTCTTTGTGCACAATGGGATACAACAACCGTAAGTAACGAGGTAAGCACAACTGATGAAATTGTTGCTCCGGTACTTAGGTTAAGCAATGAGCTAAGGATTGCAAATACCTTTAGCCCAACTGATCCAAGTATCGGAACTTTGGACAATACTGGTTACGGAATAAATATCCACAAAACAAATGGAATTGGATTAGCATTTAATGGTACCCACAGAGTTTTTTTCGAGACAGATGGCGATATAGTTACCACGGCAGCCAGTCCCAGCATTAGAATCAGGGGTACTGGAACAGGTAACTATCAAGGAGCCAATCTAATATTGTCAGCAGAAGGCGTAGCAACTGGAAATGAGCATGCCTCCACTTGGTTCATGACCCATAGGAATACCGATGGAACAGCTACCATTGAATTTCAAAGAAGAAATATCGCTGCAGCATACCGTGGTTCTCCTCTATTGTACCAGGACGGTGCTGGCTGGAGGTTTGATGTGGCGAACTCCAAAACAAGTACCGGTGTTAGTGCGGGTCTACGAATAAACAACGTTGGTAGCGTTGGAATTGGCACGGCCTCCCCACAAGCAAAATTACATGTCTCGTCTGGAAACTCCGGTGATGCCATATTGCGGTTGGAGGCAGATAAGGACAATATCGATGAATCCCATAATTCGGGAGTAGCGCTTGTCCAAGATGGTGGATTGGTCAACTATTTTATGGAAATAGAGGGGAATGCTGGCACCAAATCCCCAAACACCGTTGCAAACGCACTTGTCATAGGAACCAAAGAGAACAGGGATATACATTTAATAAACGGTGACGAAATACAGATGACGGTCAAGAACACGGGAGTTGGCATCGGTACTACGGTTCCCGACGCCAAACTCAGCGTAAAAGGCAACATCCATGCCGAGGAAGTAAAAGTAGACCTTTCCGTTCCGGGGCCGGACTATGTCTTTAAGGAAGATTATGATTTGAAATCTCTGGAGGAAGTCCAAAATCATATTAAAAAACATGGGCACCTGCCCAACATTCCTTCTGCAAAGGAGATGGAGGAAAACGGTATTCAGCTGGGAGAAATGAACATGAAATTGCTGGAGAAAATCGAGGAGTTGACGCTATATACCTTGGAACAGGAAAAGCAGCTTCAAGAAAAAGATGCCAGAATCCAAGAAATAGAAGAAAAAGATGCCCTGCAAGAAAATCGTCTTCAGAAAATCGAACAACTTTTAAACAACCGATAATGGTAAAGAAAACAATTAATATCCTATTTGTCCTGATGGTTCATTCAATGGCGACCAATGCCCAAAATCCGGTGGGTTATACCGCCGAAAAATCGGACAATACTGCCGCTTCCCTCAATTTGAAGAACATCAACGGTTTTTGGCATCTCAGCGGCCCAAGATCGTATGAGACCAATAATAATCTCTCCATATTCTGGAACAATGGTAGTTACCAACGTTATCTGACCCTACTGGACGATGGGAAAGTTGGAATTGGCTCATCAAATCCCCTGGAGAAATTTCAAATTGGGGACAGCTATCTATTTCATGACGGGGGACATAAAGTACTGTTTTTTATGCAAGGTTCCGGAGGGGTAGATCTACATGCGGACAAATATGCTGCAGAGGTCAGATTTGACCCTGTCAATGGTTCCCTAAAATTTGGCACATCCCCAACGACCACTGGTGCACCTATCTCAAGACTTTCAATTTTCAAAGATGGAACCACTTATTTCAACGGCGACAAAGTGGGGATTGGTACATCAAATCTCCAAGAGAAATTTCAAATAGGGGACAGTTATCTATTTCATGACGGGGGACATAAAGTACTGTTTTTTATGCAAGGTTCCGGAGGGGTAGATCTACATCCGGACAAATATGCTGCAGAGGTCAGATTTGACCCTGTCAATGGTTACCTAAGATTTGGCACATCCCCAACAACCACTGATGTCCCCATCACAACATTTTCAATTTCCAAAGATGGAAAAGTAGGGATAGGCAGTCTAAATACCGGAAGTCATAGATTGGCTGTGGAAGGTTCCATTGGGGCACGAGAGGTAAAGGTGGAAGCTTCGGGCTGGAGTGATTATGTCTTTAAGGAAGGTTACGACCTCCCCACTTTGGAGGAAGTGGAAAAACACATCCAGGAAAAAGGACATCTCATTA
Source organism: Flavobacteriaceae bacterium (assembly GCA_039985375.1). GTDB lineage: Bacteria > Bacteroidota > Bacteroidia > Flavobacteriales > Flavobacteriaceae > Flagellimonas. The sequence goes on along the minus strand of JBDWSS010000070.1, from coordinate 3,688 downwards.
ATATCCCCTCTGACCAAGAAGTGGAAGAGAAAGGAATCCAGTTGGGGGAGATGAACAAGTTATTGTTGGAGAAGATAGAGGAGTTGACACTGTATACTTTGGAACAGCAAAAACAATTAAAACTACAAAAAGAAAAGAACAAGAGTTTGGAAGAAAGACTTCACCAACTAGAAATACACTTAATCAATAATAAAAAATGATTTCTATGCGAATTTTAAAATTAGTATTGCTTATAGTGCCAATATTTGCTTTAGGTCAAAATCTTCCAAATCCTATACCTCAAACACCTGAAACTGCTTCTTTTTCTAAATTTCAAGCTACTCCAGTGTCATATCACACGGGTATACCCAATATTACTGTCCCCATTTATACCTTGGAAAGTAGAAGTTTATCCATTCCAATCTCAATTAGTTATCATGCTGGAGGAATTCGGATAAACGAGGAGGCATCTGCTATAGGGTTGGGATGGAGTTTAATAGCGGGAGGACAGATTACAAGGGCTATGAAGGGAATGCCCGATGAAAAATTTTATCTGACCACGACTGATGTCAAAGTTTTAGATTTTGAGAATTTATCAAAGGTCAGCGGTTCACCTGGATATTTTGAGAGATATCAAATTATTGATAATGTAAAAAATGGAATTAATGATTTAGAGCCGGACCGATTCAATTATAGCTTTTTGGATTATTCTGGCAGTTTTATGTTTAATCAAAACAGGTCTTTGGAAAATCCGTATGGGGAGATAATCCACATGCCAAAAAGTGATGTAAAAATTAATCCGAGCATAGTCAATGGCCAAATTGTAAGTTGGCAAATTACAACGCCGGACGGAACCGTATTTAATTTCAATGCAGGCAAAGAAAGAATAATAAACGCAAACAATTATTCCATAGACAAAATAGGAGGATTGTTGTATGCCCCTACGATTTCACCGACGGGGAATTATTTCAACACCTGGAGAATTTCATCAATTGAAACCCACACAGGGGATATTATCAATTTTGAGTATGAGACGTTTCAGTTAACATCCTGCAATTTGGGAATGGAATCCTATAATGGTCATGACAGTGGATTAACCCAAGTAAATGATAGCTACGAGTCCCACATTATATCCTCAAGTTCAACAATAATAGAGTCTTCTAGAATCACAAAAATCACCTCTTCCAAAGGAACAATAGACTTTTTGTATTCTGCCAGAAATGATATTGCCGATGTTGATTCGAGAAGATTATCCATGATTGAAATATCCAATTCAAATGGTAAAAAATTAAAAAGGATCAGTCTGCAACAGTCCTATTTTCAGAGTGATATTCCCCAAGGCAGTGAACGAATCGAAGCAGAGCTAATAAGTTGTGGAAATGGATTTGATGAAAATGCAGATACCAAAAGGCTTAGATTGGACGGATTAAGTATAATTGGGTTGTACAATAATTTAAGTAATCAAACAGGCATGGATTACAATTTTGGGTATAGCCCAATACAACTTCCACACAAAAAATCATATGCCCAAGATTTTTGGGGGTTTTATAATGGTGAAAACTCCAATCTTTCCATGATTCCTTCAATACCCTTACAAAATTATCCTTTGGAAGATATTAGTTTTTTTTCGGGAGCTAATCGCTACGTAAATCCAGACGATTCGCAAGCAGGCATGTTAACAAAAATAACCTATCCCAAAGGGGGATATGAAGAATTTAAATATGAAAACAACAAATGTTCCATTGATAACGTAGCTGCAACGGAACTAACCTTCATTTCACCACCAAATACCGAAAAAAGGCTAAATTTAAACACCTCAAGGGATTCATTCTACTTAAATGGCGAAGTTGACCCGCTCACCGGCCTTAATATTTATCACTACAGGAAAACTTTTGAGATTACAGATGATATCCTAAACAATGGTGAATTGGTTTTCGAGGTATTTTCGGATGTTTGTTATGGTGGGGGCAATCTTGTTTTTGGAAACCAATGTAATGTGACCGGCGGCTTAAGAAAACTGGGCAGCACGAATACCATTGCATTTTCAATGGGAACAACCAGTGGAACGACCTACTCGGCCACGGCTAACGTAACTCCGGGAACCTATGAAGTATTCGCAAATGTTTCTGCAACAGATTTTCCGACCAATGGGGGTGCATTGGATATAGACATCCGCTGGATATCTGAAAATGATCAAAACATTGCCGAAGATTTGTTTCTGGTCGGGGGTTTACGGATACTGGAAAAGTCCATTTTCGACGCTGATTCAACCCCAATTTCAAAAACAAACTATACCTACAATAATCATTTAACGACCAATATTGGCGTTCCCGTCTTTGCTGAACCCATTGAGGTGATCTTAGATTATTGTTCACACAGTTACCAGGCCGATGTCACACGTTTTACATCCTCCCCTGTTTATCCGCTGGTAACAAATCAAGCAGGTTTTGTTGGTTATCTCGAAGTTCAAGAGGTGATTCAAGGATATGATAAGTTGAACCAATCTTTTGAAACGAGTCCAACAGTCTATAACACCTTCCGTTATTCAGCTAGGAACAGGGAAAGCTATAAGGGCAGTCCGGTGGATTACAATTGGATTCGTGGTAATCTCGAAGAAAGCGATTTAAATTCCAAACTAATAACATCCTATGGGTTTGACATTTCAAGCTCTTTAACGGAATATCTGAACAATAACTACGTAGAAGGATTTGAGGCCAGACTGCTAAAGTCAGAAGTTGTTATTTGTCCATCATCTAGTTTTCGCGTCATTAGAAACAGTAATCTTCCAGAGCAGAAGTTTGTACAAACAGGAGGCCATAACCATTTAGTAAGCCAGTTGGAGACACAAAAGGAAAACAATGGAGATATTTCAATTCAGAGAACATATGAGTACAACGCAGAAATTGAAAAGCCTACCAAAGTACAAACAGACTATGGAAATGGAACGGTACACCAAGAGTATTTTGAATATTCAAATTCGGGCATGACCATCACTGAATTGCCATCTACAGCAAAAAGTATTCTGGAAGCACAAAATAGAAAAGAATTGATCAAATCTTGGAAACAAGATGAAAATGATGAATTACTTGATTTAATTCTTTATAATTATCCCAATTCTGTTTCAAATTCTGAACCCTTACTACCTGAGAGTATAAGTAATCTAAAAGGAGTAAATGGAAACCTTGATGAAAGGGTTAGGTATCACTCTTATACAAATTTTGGACTTCCAAGGGAAGTTTCCAAAGTTGATGGATCCCATACTTATTACATATGGGGCTATAATGGACAATATCCAATAGCAAAAATTGAAAATTTTGGGAGCGACCAGATTACTACAACGGTACAGAACCTGATCAATGCCACCGTCACGGCCTCGGACAACGATGATTCCGTTGCGGACGAGAATACGCTGCGCACCGCACTTTCCAATCTTAGGAACACATCGGCCCTGTCCAACGCCATGGTCACGACCTATACCTACGACCCGCTGGTCGGGATAACCAGCATCACAGACCCTAAAGGCTATACAATCTACTATGAGTACGACGAGTTCAACCGTTTGGAGTTCGTGAAGGATGCGGACGGTAACCTAGTTTCGGAGAACAGATACAACTATAAAAATTAAGAGTCATGAAAAAGATATTGATATTCATTGCAATAGTTTTTATGGCCTTGGGCGCCATGGCACAGAACCAGACAGAGACCAGAC
>JBDWSS010000069.1:0-47993 GCA_039985375.1 Flavobacteriaceae bacterium | reverse complement strand
TATTTGCACTTTTCAACATAGCAGCATAAGCCTTTTGAACATCAAAATCCTGAATTCCCTTTACATAAGTATCGGCAATAACAATACTTGCCGGATCCCCTACCATGGTAAATGTTTCAGTGGAATTTAATTCCCATTTGGGCAACCAACCATTTTCATCATACATGGCCAACATACTTTTCACCATGTCTGATTGTTGTTTGGGGTATAGTAAAGACATTAATTGATGTAAGTTTCTATAGGTATCCCACAGCGAAAACACCGTATACCTTGTTCCATCCGTATTCCCTATTTTTCCCGTTTTTATTTCAGGATAATCCCCGTTAACATCATTTAAGGTATTTGGATGGATTAGGGTATGGTACAGCGCCGTATAAAAATTAACCTTGTCTTCATACGAACCACCTTCCACTGCAATTTTTGAAAGCAACTGATTCCACTCATCCAATGTCTCTTTATAAACAGTTTCAAAGGACTTATCGGCTGTTTCCGCTTTAAGGTTTTCCCTTGCATTTTTAATGCTCACATACGATACCCCTATTTTTACCTCTACGGTTTCCTCCTTGTCAAAACTATACCTAAAATACGTTCCTATGCTATCTCCCACAATGGTTCTAGTGGCATGTTCCATAAGACGGGTTTTGCCATTATAGGTCATCCATTCCGCCTCGACTCCTTCGTATTTTCTTGGTTTTTTCCAAACCCCAAATGTATCCGCAGGTTTTGAAAATTTCGCCACAAAATAAATTGGATATGCAGATTCCGGGTTGTTATAGCAAAAAGAACCTACACTCCTAACACCTTCAATTTCGTTTGGGGATACCACTTTGACCATAGCACCCTCTTCGTTGGTAAGGCCAAGTCCCAAATTCAAAAGAATATTGGATTCCCCAGGTGGAAAGGTAAATTTATTCACTCCAACACGTTTTGAGGTTGTGAATTCAGTTTTGATATTGTATTTATCCAATGTATTGCTGTAATAGCCCGCTTTGGCCACCTCGTTAGAATAGGTTGAGCCGTATTTTAAATGATCGATTTCAAGGTTTCCCGTAGTAGGCATGACCAAAAGAACACCTAGATCTGGGCAACCTACACCACTAAGGTTTACTTGGCTAAACCCTGTTAAAAAGGTGTTTTCATACACGTAAGGATTGGAAAGCCATCTGCTATCTTTTTCCAGGATGTTTTGCTTACCCGCCACATTAAAGGGTGCTATACTTACCATTCCCCTTGGCGCTATTGGCCCTGGGTAGGTGGCCCCAAAATTTGAAGTACCTATAAAAGGGTTTACATATTGAGCAAAATCTTTTGCAATGGGTTTTGTTTCCGGAAGTCCCTTTTTTTCGGTTTTACCACACCCCATCAGTAGTACTAAAAAGGCTATAGGTAATACACAATATTTAGAAAAAGTAGCATTCATATACAACCTATTTATTATTTAAACTTAATGAGTACGGTACAGAATTACTATTGGAAGCCCAGCTTTTATTTGGAACGCTATCCATTTCAAAAAATAGCTCCCCACCTTTTTTTAAATCTTTAAAACTCAAAAAGGAGTTATTGTATACTGCGTTATTCAATGTGGCTGACTTTATATAAAAATTTTCGATTTTATTTTTAGGGGCGTTAATTTTAAAGTCATTCCCGTTTTCTAAATGCAATGTGGCTTTTTTAAACAATGGACTTCCTATTACATATTGATTTACCCCTGGCGTAACCGGATAAAACCCCAAAGAACTGAATACATACCAGGCCGATGTTTGTCCATTGTCTTCGTCTCCGCAATAGCCATCCGGTGTGGGTGAATACAACTTTGTATGTACTTTCCTGATTTTTTCTTGGGTTTTATAGGACGCATTGGCATAATTGTACAAATATATCATGTGCTGTATGGGTTGATTGCCGTGTGCATAATTTCCCATATTCATAATTTGCATTTCCCTAATCTCATGAATGGTAAACCCATAATAGGAGTTATCAAAATCTGGGGGCATATTAAATACCATGTCCAATTTATCTTCAAAAGCTTTTTTTCCTCCAATTAAATTGATCAGACCATTGATATCGTGAAAAACGGACCAGGTATAATGCAAGCTATTTCCTTCTGTAAAGGCATCTCCCCATTTTAATGGATTAAACGGACTTTGAAAGCTACCGTCCTTATTCTTGCCACGCATCCATTTTGTGGACGGGTCAAACACATTTTTATAATTTAATGAACGCTTATAATACTTTTCTGCCAATTCCGGTTTTTCCAATTTTTCTGCCATTTGCGCTATGGTAAAATCGGCATAGGCATATTCCAGGGTTCTTGCTACATTTTCATTCACACCAACATCATAGGGCACATAGCCCAATTTGTTATAAAATTCTATTCCTTCCCTCCCCACAGATTTTATAACATTTCCATTGGATAAAGGTCTATTCTCTGACGTGTTCGCGTTTTTTAGCATGGCTTCTAAAAGAAGTTCGGTATTGTCCGTTGATATTCCCTTTAAAAATGCATCGGCTATAATAGGAGCCGAATTGGAACCTACCATACAATCTCTATGCCCTGGACTAGCCCATTCTGGAAGCCATCCGGATTCCTTGTAGGTATTGGCCAGTCCTTCCATAATCTGACCATTCAACTCGGGATACATCAAATTAAAAAATGGAAATACGGCTCTAAACGTATCCCAGAACCCATTGTCCGTAAACATATACCCAGGTAAAACTTTACCATTGTATGGACTGTAATGCACTGCTTCGTTTGCCCGGTTGTATTCATGCATTTTTCTTGGGAAAAGCAATACTCTATATAAGCAGGAATAAAAAGTTCTTATATTATCTATATTATCATCTTCAATTTCTATTCTGCCAAGTTCTTTCTCCCAAGATTGTTTTGCTTTTTTTAATGTGGTATTAAAGTCATCGGTTCCAATTTCCCGTTCTAAATTCAATTCTGCCTGTTCTAAGCTTATAAAAGATGATGCTACTTTTACATGCACTTGTTCACCTTTCTTTGCTTTAAAGCCAATAATTGCCCCTACATGCTGGCCCTCACTTTTTATAGAATCCTCGTTAAGTTTCCAACCATCATTCCAGGTATGGTTAACTTCAAAATCTTTATCGAATTCAGCAACAAAATAGTTGTGGAAATTTTCCGGAACCCCACCACTATTGTTTCTACAATACCCTATTATCTTCCGTTCCTCGGGGATAATTTTCACCATTGAACCTTTATTAAAGGCATCCAACAGTATGTAAGATTGATCCTCTGGAAATGTAAATTGAAAATGGGCAGCACGTTCTGTTGGTGCAACTTCGGCTACCACATCATAATCTGCTAGATAAACTTTATAATAATGTGGCTTTGAAGTTTCAGCTTTGTGCGAAAACCAAGACTCCCGTTCATCCTCTTGAAATTTTAACGCACCTGTAACCGCCATCAACGAAAATGCCGCATAATCATTTATCCAAGGACTCGGTTGATGTGTTTGTTTAATGCCCCTAATTTTATTTTCGTCGTATTTATAGGTCCAGCCATCACCCATTTTAGACGTCATAGGTGTCCAGAAATTCATACCCCAAGGTGTTGCGATAGCGGGATAGGTATTGCCATTGGATAACTCGAACGAAGAATCTGTTCCCATTAGCGGGTTAACATAATCCGTTAAATTTTTAGGAATGGAGGACAGACTTTTTTCCTCACCTTCCTCATGGCAAGAAGTCATTAAAATGCACCCCAGTAAAAATATGTATCTAAATATCATCCTTAATTATATGAAATCCTTCTTTCAAAGCCTTGACTGAACCGCTATTCTTTTGATGCTTTAATGACATTAAATTGTTCTTCATTAAGTGTATAGTCATCAAAAAAAGAAACTCCCGAAGCTCCGTTTTCCTTTGCGTACCGTATGGCCATTTTTAAATCGCCGGGTGTTAATTTAGGAGTATACAGGCCGGTATGCAATTCGGTAGGTCTTCCTTCCAAATCCTGTACTCCTTGTGCTGTTGCATAACCTATCCAATCCAACTCCTCATTATAAAAATTATAATAGATCATGGGCAATACCATATCTATATTCCATTTATCCCAACGTTGACGAACCATATGATCGGCCATTTCCGGATAGGGAAAAACAGCTGCACTTAGTTTTTTATCGTATTTATGAACTAGGGAATAGGCCTCATTTACCAAAGATTTTATCTCGTTCAAACGAAAGTTCTTCCATTCGATATCTATGCCCGGATTTTCCATTTTTCTCGGGTCTTTATGGTGAAGTGCCATAAATTTCTCCACACTGGCATCGGAATAATCAAAATCGAAATCGGGTAATTCCTCTTCCTGTTTTATGCCATACTTTGGTAGCAGGCCTATGGGCAGGTATACATCAGGGTAGCGTATATAATCCAGATGCACACTGGCAACGCCCTCAACTTTGGCAAGACCTTCAACCAAGCTTAAAATATGTCTTCTTGCATCGGGATGACTTGGTGAAAGCCATTGGTAATAATTTACATAAGGACGTTCATCAAAACAAGACTTACCACTCCTACTCACCATATACCAATCAGGATGTTGCAAGGCTATGGAATCTCCCGGTCTGTTGGTGGTAAACATCCAGGCATGCACCTCCAACCCTGCATCGGTTGCCAATGGTGTTACACGGTTCAATAGTTTAGGGTCCGCATTGGTATTGATCAAAACAGCATCTATACCATTACTTTTTAACTTTTGGAAATGGGCCGTATACGCCGAATCCGATTTTTTATGTCCCGCTGTGATCCAGTTCCAATATTTAAATTTAGGCTCCTTTACGATTCCATCCTCCACCACGTTGGTTTCTTTTGATTTTTCCTGGGTGTTGCAAGACATTAGGCCCAACAAAAAACAACTAACAACTATTCGCATAATACGCATATCCAACTTATTTTGATATAAACTTCCCATCTTCTTTTACCATCAATATTTTATCCGTAAACGGACTTTTAACACTAAGGTTCCATCCCGTACCATGATTCTCAAGTATCGGTTTTAAAACCTTGTCATCTATTTTTATTTCTTCATTTGTTAAACTATCCAATGACTTAAAATAGCTCCCTTTTTCTTTAAAATGGGCATTTTGAACACGGTACATCGTATACAACTCCCATTTTATTTTTTCATCTTGGGGAATACTGAAACGATCTGGTTGCCCTACTTTATTTGATGAAAAATATACATAACCCCACTTTTCGGGTTCATGCATATTAATAACCCCTGTAGGAGACCAAACCCAATTGTATTCGTGCAAAAGCTTTCCATGTACGTCCTGCTTTCGTTCATAATTTCCATCCGAAATTTGAAAATCCCAATTCACTCTGGAAAAATTGACTCTCCAGAATTTATTTATTGGCACATTTTCTTCAAAATATCCTTTTTTATATACCGCCCATGGAATGGCCATTTCTAGAATCCATCCCTTATCAATATCATTTGAATCATTAAGCGTCCCATTCACTTTTACAGCTGATTTTAAGCCTGTGATATTCCAATCATTTAAAACCACATTTTCATTTCGGTATGGTTTTGATACAAACAAGTCCCAAACCGTGTTTAGCGCATTTACCTCCAGCTCATAATAATTGTGTGTATCACCATCGGGATCTATAAATACTTCAAAATCATTGTTGTAGAAAATAATAGTATCCCTTTTTTTAAGACTTGCCCACACGTGGGGCTCTTCCAATTTGGCCAGAACATAGAAATACGCATCGTCCCAGAGCATCTTCACCTGTGTTTTGTACTTGGGTTGCTTTATGCCTTGTATATCAATGAAGGGCTCTGACCATTCCGATTTACTCCAGGAATCATCAGAATCATCACCATCAATCTTTATTTTTTCCAATGTTTTGTATGCCACATACGTTTTTGGAAGAATTTCTTCGTTTGATTGTGCGCAACCGATCAGTGAAAATCCAGCTAAAAACAAAAACATCAAATCAAATCTTATCTTCATAATTATTTTTTAGCCCCCATTTAATGGATAATAATTTCATCAACCAAAATCCTTGAGGGTTTCCCCTCCTGATGATGCCCTTCTGGTATTGGGTTTACACTTTTTGCTTTTATTTTTATCGATTTTGCAACTGTTCTGTCAAAATCCACTGTGTATTTAACTTTATTACGTCCTTGTGTTGCACTCTCTTTCTTTTTATGGACTTCACCCAATTTTGAGTACAATTTCCCATCTTCCGAACCGTAAACCTCCAAGTAAGCTGGAATGTAAAGCCCCCCGATCGTAAAACGAAGGCAGGTCATTTCCAAGTTTTCAATCGTTGTTGGCTCTTGAAAAATAATATCCACCTCTAAATCCCCTTTTACGGTTTGCCAGTTGGAATCCCATCTATGCAGTTTTCCATAGCTTAAATCCACCAGTTTATCAATTTCACCTTCTTCTTTCATATTTACAGCTTCTGAATGATAAATCACTTTAGCACCAAAAGCTTTGTGGATGGGGAAATGTTTTTTTGATATATTTCCAACCTGTTTTCCATTTAAAAAACTGGTTGCCTTTAACGTGGTGGTACTATCAATTTTAAATTCCCCTTCATATTTAGTTGAACTTAAGGTTGGTTCGGTACCATCTAGTGTGTAATACACATCCAGGTGTTCAACTTCAGTTTTTAAGGAGATGTCAATAGTTCCCGTCTCCGTACCCTTATGGTCAATTTTTACATTAAAGGCACTTGTGGCATATCGTGTGTCTTGTGCATCAAATCGTTTAAATTGATAACGTAAACGTGACGTAAAACCGTCCCAGTTTTTATGCTTCTCTTGTGTCCAGCCATTTTCAGCAATGGCATACAAGCGCGGAAACGTCATATAGGTAAGCTTTCCCCAATCACTAATTGACTCTGTCCATAAATTTCCTTGTATTCCCAGAACATGCTTCCCCTGATCTTGGGTTAGACTATCGGATATGATTTTATAGTTATAAGCATCCTTTAGAAAACTATAGGCATATCCCAAATTTGGTTCTAGGTCGTCATCGCCTTGTTTTAGGTCTAAATAACAATATTTAAAAGGAGTCATTATAACATCATGATTGGCTCTTGCAGCAGCAATACCTCCTTTTTCACCACGCCAGGACATCACGGTTGCATTGGGTGCTAGGCCACCTTCCAAAATCTCATCCCAACCGATCATTCTTTTATCGCGGGCATTGACCATCTTTTCCACGCGCTTTATAAAATAGCTTTGTAGTTCATCTTCATTGGCCAGGTTCTCATCTTTCATTCTTTTCTGGCAATCTGGGTCTGTTTTCCACGCTAGTTTATTGCATTCATCACCTCCAATGTGCACATATTCAAACGGAAAAAGCTCCATCACCTCCCCAAGCACACCTTCCACAAACTCATAGGTGACCTCCTTACCCGGGCAATAGGTATTATCCTTGTTAACACCACCAGTCCCCACATAAAAAGGACCTCCCGTACATGCTATCTCTGGATAGGAGGCAATAGCGGCCAGAGAATGCCCGGGCATATCAATTTCCGGAATTATCTCAACATAGCGTTCTTTGGCATAGGCCACTATTTCTTTAATATCTTCTTGGGTATAAAAACCGCCATAGGTGGCCTTTTCCCCTTCTTTTTGCACCGGTCTGCCCCACCAATTGGAAACACTTTCATCGGTTACATTATAATCAACTCGCCATGCACCTATTTCTGTTAACTTGGGATATTTTTTGATTTCTAAACGCCATCCCTGATCATCTGACAAATGCCAATGAAAGCGATTTAATTTAATCTCCGCCATAAAATCAATCACATCCATAATCTGTTCCTTGTCAAAGAAATGACGGGAAACATCCAACATATATCCCCTCCACCCAAAAGCAGGTTTATCCTTAATTGTAACCGCAGGAATACCCCAAACTACATTGGTTTGCAAGCTTTTAGCATAAAAAGAGGTTGGCAATAGTTGTTTTAGGCTCTGCAAAGCATAAAAAAAACCTGCTCCAGATGATGCCTTGAGTTGAATCCCTGTGGGTTTTACATGAAGCTCATAGGCTTCGTTTTCCAAAGAAGAATCGGCATTAAATACAATGCCCCCTTTGTCTGTTTCTAGTTGAATTTCTGGAACCCATCCCGATACAGTTTTAAATTGATTAAAAAACCTGAAAGCTATTTCTTGTTGCGCTTCATTTTCAACAGAAATAACCGTATTTGAGTTGATTTCAAAATGACCGTCACCTACCAAAAGTTCTGCTGGCAAAGGTGTAATGGAAATTTCACCAAGCTGTAATTCTTTCTTTGCACATGATGTAATCACCAGAACAATAAGCAACACGCAAAATAATTTCTTTTGCATAATTTATTTTTCTATAAGTTCTTTATTTGGTTTATTTCCCAATACATAGTGAAGTCGTCCACCCTCCATAATCTGTTGATGGGTTATTGTCAATTCATTTAAAGGCACACCATTTAAAGTAATCTCTTGTATATAACAATTGGTTTTGGATTGATTTTCCGTACTTACCCTGAATTGCTTTCCATTTTCTAGATTAATTACAGCTTCTTCAAAAAACGGTGATGTTAAACTATATATGCCATCTGCCGGATTTATTGGATACATGCCCAAAGATGAAAATACCAACCAGGCCGACATTTGTCCACAATCCTCGTTGCCGCAATACCCGTCAGGCTTCGTGCTGTATTGGGTTTCTATGATTCTACGGACCATTTGTTGTGTTTTCCAATGTTGTCCTATTGCATTGTACAAAAAAGAAACATGGTGACTTGGCTCGTTTCCATGTGCATATTGACCAATCATTCCTGTACTGAAAATTGGTAATTTATCCTCTGCTGATGGATAATACGTAAACATAGAATCGAGTTTCTGTTCAAAACGCTCTTTTCCCAAAGTATCCATCAGTCCATCTATATCGTGAGGTACATACCAGAAATATTGCCATGCATTGCTTTCACAAAATTCCTTGGTATATGCTTTTGCTGAAAATGGGGAACTAAAATTTCCATCTTCATCTTTTGGTCGAAAAAATGTGGAGGAATCATCATACAGGTTTTTCCAATTATCTGCTCTTTTTAAAAATGTGTTTTCTATTTCTTCTTCACCTAGAGCTTTAGCCAATTGAGCTATACACCAATCGTCATAGGCATATTCCAGAGTTTTTGATACCGACCAATTTTCATGATGTTCACCAGTGGGTACATATCCTAATTTCATATACGTAGCTATCTGCCTTCCTTTCTCAGTCGCCGAAGCCACACAAGCCTTTAATGCTTTTTCGGCATCCATTGGAATCCCTTTAAAGTAAGCATCCACTAATACCGGAACGGCATGGTAACCAATCATCATATTGGTTTCGTTGCCGGCCATGGACCAAACTGGAAGCAAACTTGTTTCATCGTAATGTGATAAAAAAGATTTGATCATATCCTGGGTCTCCCGTGGGCTTAAAATGGTATATAAGGGGTGAGTAGCCCTAAACGTATCCCAAAGTGAAAAGGTATCATACTTGGCATAGCCATCTGCCACATGCACTTTACCATCCGCTCCTTTATAAGCTCCGTCTATATCACTGTGCAATGATGGCGTTAAAAAACAGTGGTATAAATTGGTATAAAAGAGTTCTTTTTGGGTTTCTGTTCCCTTTATTTTTATTTTGGACAACTGCTTTTCCCATATGCTTTGAGCCTGGTCCTTAGTCTTTTCAAAATCCCAATGCGGCAATTCGGTTTCCAAGTTTTTCCGGGCACCATCAATACTAGCAGAGGATAAAGCAACCTTGACCAACACTTCTTCACCGGTTTTGGTACTATAATTTGCTACAAATCGTGTGAATTCTCCCTGCACCGATGTTGAATCCTTTTCTTCTGAATTTTCAAACACTTGTCCTTTTTCAAAAGGTTTTGAGAACTTTACCACAAAATACACCCGTTGGTCCCTTGCCCAACCTTTTGATTTTCGATACCCAGAAATAGTCTGCTCGTCTTCAACAATGATTTTAGTGTCTACGGGTGCATCCCAGTTTAAACTATAGCCCAAGTCCAGTATAAGTTGACTTTTTTCATCCTCGGGGAATGTATAGCTATGGAATCCTACTCGAGCAGTGGTTGTCAGTTCTGCTTTTATTCCTGAACTCAACAAATCCACGGCATAATACCCTGGGGCCGCTTCTTCTTGATCGTGTGAAAATTTTGAATATGGCCGGTATTTTCCTTCTTTGGTAAGGCTTTGGGTAAACCTACTGTTCAAGGGCATCAATAACAAATCGTACATATCTCCTGCTCCAGTTCCCGAAAGATGGGTATGACTAAATCCTGCTATGGTTGAATCTGGCCAATAATAACCCGCAATCCTATCCCATCCCGGAAGTCCATTATCCGGGCTCAATTGCACCATTCCGAAAGGCAAAACGGCACCTGGGTAGGTATTTCCAGGACCGTCCGTTCCTGTGAATGTGTTCACATAGTCTGTTAATTTTTCCTTTTCAGGAACCACATCTTTTTCTTTACATGACCAATGGCCAAGCAGTAAAATGAAAACTATAAGTATGTGTTTTTTCATTTCCCCCGTTCGTTTAGTGACCCGTTACCTCGCTGTCTATTGGTGTTAATTGTTCTCCTTGTACGGCGCACCAAACATTGATCATTCGAGGATTTTGACTGGGCTTGTACCGTATTGAGATAGGGTGCCATCCTTTTTTAAGTGCCACTTTTCCATAACGCTTTCGTGGACCATGGTATCCGCCATTATCGACAATCAATTCATCATCCACATAAAAAAGATTACCTCCATCTGATCGTGTCTCAAATTCATAAACAGCATCTTTTTCTGCTTTGAAATACCCTTGATAGATTATTGAGAAGTTTTTTTCATCCTTAAAATCACCTAGAGCAATGCTGTCAACTTTTGTATAATTAGCATCTAGAGGTGTTTTAATATCTTCCACTTTTTTAAACTTCCCTCGAGTAACCCATCTTTTTAAACCAACATTTTCAACAACTGAACTAGAAGCTTCTTTATAGTCCATTTGTACAATCTTATTCGATTTTAGATCATTAAAAATCTCCCCACGATATGCCCTGGATTTTATGGTTCCTGTGTCCCGTACCACAAATGGAACCTCATATTTTATCGAATTCCTAGTTGGAACGCTTCCATCAAGCGTATAGTAAATTTCAGTATTATCAAAGGGATAGGCCAATTTCAGATTAACCAATGTGCTGTCCGCAAAACCAATTGCTTTCTCTAGACCAGTAACTGCCGGAATGTAATAGTATACATCCATAGCATCCAATCTATTATACTGTTTTTCCAATCTCGAATTGAACTCCCCAAAATCTTTTTCTTGCGTTACCCATCCATTTTCCGATACGGCCAACATTCTGGGAAAGGCCTGATATTGCAACCGTTTAAAACTCGGAATCCACTCCGACCATAAATTTGCCTGCAAGCCAAGAACCCGTTCCGTTTGCTGAGGCGTAAAATAATCTGGTACGGGTTCGTAGTTGTATATCTTTTCTACCGGATTGCCTTCGTTTAAATAGTCAAAATAATAGGCATCCGTGGTTGTAATTACAATATCGTTTCCATTGTCCGCCGCAATTCCAGGTGCTTCCGGTCTCCAACCCCGCCACCACATAATAGAGGCATCTTTTGTTAGGCCACCTGTTACAATCTCGTCCCAACCCATTAATTGTTTTCCTTTAGACTGAAGAAATTTTTCGATATCACGGTTAAAATGCGATTGCAATTCATGTTCATCCTGTAATCCATGTTTCTTGATTTCTTTTTGACAGAGTGGACATACTTTCCAAGAAGCTATATTAACCTCATCACCCCCAATATGAATGTATTTGGACGGAAAAAGTTCAGAGACCTCATCTAAAATATTTTTCATGAATTCGTATGTTGTTTCCTTTCCTAGGCACGCCGGGTAGGTAAAAACTGTATCCCATCCCGATTCTTCATTGCAGGATAAAAAGGGATAATTATCAATGGCCGACTTAAAGTGTCCAGGCATATCAATTTCGGGAATTACAGTAATATTGCGGTCATCCGCATAGCTTATAATTTCCTTGATCTGTTCCTGGGTAAAGAATCCCCCGTACTTTCGCTCCCCATCCATTTCCCTAAAATTTGATTGATCTATTTTGTACAGTTCGTTTTCAACAGCTCTAGTATTACAAATGGTATCTTGGTTGTTTGGGATTCGCCAAGCTCCTTTTTCCGTCAATAGCGGATATTTTTTTATCTCAATGCGCCACCCTTGATCGTCAGTAAGGTGCATGTGGTAGGTGTTGAGTTTGTAAAGCGCCATATAATCCAAAAAGGCCTTTACCTCATTAATATTGAAGAAATGACGGCTAAAATCCATATGCATCCCTCGCCAGGAAAAACGTGGCTCATCTTCAATACGCACTGCAGGCACAAACCAATCTGTAGCTGTTTTTTTCGAACTTTCTATGGCTACTGGTAAAAGCTGACGAATAGTTTGAACTGCATTAAAAAAACCACCTTCATCCGATGCTTCTATCACTATAGTAGTGGTATTAATTTCTAACGTATATGCATCTTGTTTTAAACCTTCTACATTTTTAAACAAAATTGCTCCTTCCGCCAATGTATTCTCCAATTCCAAATTGAAGTCTGCTGCTTTTTCAAACATGCTTACCAAAAAGTCCGCTGCTTTTTCCTGATTTTCGTTATCAAGGATAATCGCTGTATTTTCTTTTATTTCAAAGGAGCCTTCCCTAAGTTCAAAACTCAAAGGCTTTGGAATCAACGAAATTTGGTCCTGTTTAAAAGATGGGTTGGTCCTTGAACAAGACACTGTTAAAATTAAGGCAAACGTTAAAAGGAAGATATACTTTTTCATCTAACATTCAACTTTACAATTTCATCTATTTCATCCATATCCTCTGGACCTATATAAAGAAATGTACCTTCCTTTATCTGCTTGAACCTAAACTTCCTTTTGCCATCAAATGAAGTGGCTGACGTAATTTTCTCCTTTAAATCTGGAACAAACACATAGGGTTTCCCGGGATGGTTCAGTACGTGCGCAAACAAGGTTTTTCCTTTTTTGGTAATTGTTCCCCAATCTTGTGAACCGATTACCTTTCCACGGGTTCCATAGATGCTTTCTCCATACATGGAGGTCCACTTACCTACCTCTTCCAGGGTTTTCAAAAACTCATCTTGTATCTTACCATTCGGCATAGGCCCTACATTTAATAGTAAGTTCCCATCTTTCCCAGCTGCTTTGACCAAAAAGTGAATGATATCCTTTGTACTCTTGTATTTATGATCGTTTAATTTGAAGCCCCATGATTTGTTCATGGTGGCGCAGGACTCCAAAGGCAACTGGCTTACCGCTACCCCGGCACTATAACCGCCTTTGTTTTCACCCGGAAGATCACGCTCAAAAGTCTGAATATCCTCTCCGGGTATTGGGGTCATGTGGTGATTATTGGCAATCAGTGTATTTGGGCTTAATTCATGGATGAGGGTGTAAATTTCATCATAGTACCAGTTGGCTTTTTTGCGCTCCCAATGTCCATCGAACCAGATAACCCCTATCTCACCATAATTTGTCAAAAGCTCTGTCAATTGGGCTTTCATAAAATCGATGTACTTGCGCCAATCGGTATCCATTGGGGCTCCATCCACAATCTTTTTTCCAAATCCGTAATCTTCTCTGGCCCAATCCAGCAATGAATAATAAAAGTTAAGTTGAATCCCTTCTTTCTTGCAAGCTTCTGCCAATTCTTTCAGGGGATCTTTCCCATAAGGTGTGGCATCCACAATATTATAGCCTGAAGCTTCGGTATCGAACATACTAAAACTATCATGGTGACGTGCTGTTATGGTAATATATTTCATTCCTGCAGATTTTGCTGCTTTTACCCATTCATCAGCATTAAATTCCTGTGGATTAAAAAAATCCGTCAACTTTTTGTAGGTGGGATATTTTATTTTTTGCTGAAACATCACCCATTCACCATCACCCAAAACACTATAAACACCCCAGTGTACGAACATCCCAAAACGCATGTCCTGAAAGGTTGCACGAGCTTCCAAATTCCCCTTTGTTGGTGTGTATTCTGGCATTGGGTATGCATATTCCTGAGCATTCACGGTAATTGTTGCCCAAAAACACATCAATATAAAAATTACTTTTTTCATGGTTCTATTAATTTGGTATACTTAATCTTTGCTGCTACTTGTCTGTTTTATAAATATCAATGGGCACATCATTGGCCTGTGCTTCCCCATCTGTAGAACGGCCTTTGTTGACTATGGACAACAATTCATCCGTTAGTTCTTTGACCAGTTCCGGGTGTTTATCATACAGATTATATTGTTCCGCTTCATCTGTCATCATATCATACAATTGAACTTCAGGCATTCCCATTTTTCGGGCCTTTGGGTCTTTCATAGTAGACCATCCACCGGAACCTGGAGCAAGTTCCAGTTTCCACCTTCCCTTGCGAATGGAAAATTTCCCTTGAATTGAATGGTGTACTACTGCATCGTGATTGATGGCAACCGTTGCATCTGTAAGTAAGGGTAAAATACTAAAGGAATCCTCTCCAGCAGTATCCGGAATATCGGCACCTGTAATATCGGCCGCTGTTGCCATTAAACTGGTTAAACAAACCAATTTATCGTTTGTAGCATTGGGTATCACCTTCCCGGGCCATTTCACTATTAAAGGAATACGATGACCACCTTCCCATATATCTGATTTTGAACCTCTAAATTGTGCACTGGGATAGTGTCCGAATTCTTTTTCCAAGTAATCACCTTTGGCTACAGGATAAGAACAACCGTTATCGCTAGTAAAAAAGACCAGAGTATTATCAGCAATGCCATTTTTCTCTAAAGCTTCTATCACCTGACCCACAACATGATCCGTCTGCATAACGAAATCGGCATAGGCGCCCATTCCACTTTTTCCTTGCCATTCCTTAGAGGGTACTACGGGGCTATGGGGCGAGTTCAAGGGAAGGTACAGAAAGAATGGCTTGTTTTTTTCTGATTGTTTCGTGATATATTCGGTTGCTTTTTTTGCCAATAATGGTAACATCCCCACCACAGGCATATGGTCAATAACCTTATCATCTTTAATCACCGTTTTCATGACTCGGGAATGGTGAAAACCGAAATAGGAATCAAATCCTCTGCTTATTGGGCCATTGGGTACTGTGGAACCCACAGGTGCTAAAAGCGCTTTTTTTCCATCATATAATTTGATAGCTTTTCCGCTATCATCCACAAAATCGAATCCCAAATGCCATTTTCCAATAATTGCCGTACTATATCCTTGTTTTTTTAGTAGCATAGGAACAGTCATTCTGTTCTTCGCTATCAATGGTTCCCGTTCCGCACCACCTGCCAAAACACCTTCTTGTAAACGACTGCGCCAGGCGTAGCGTCCGGTTAGAATGCCATAACGGGTGGGCGTGCAAACTGAAGACCCAGAGTGTGCATCTGTAAATGTCATTCCTTCAGTTGCCAATTTGTCAACATGTGGAGTTTGGATTTTTCCTCTTTCCGGATTCAAAACTTGTATATCTCCATACCCTAAATCGTCACAAAGAATATAGACGATATTGGGTGCAGTTTTCGCGGGCTCCACTTTGGGTTCAATTCTTTTTTTCTGTACACAGGAAATCACGGCAACAGTCAAAAAAAGTACTGAAACCAACCGTTTTAAAATCGTATGTCTATGCCTGTAGTAATTCATATTTTTAATTTATAACAGGTTCTGGCCCCATCTCCATTTCCAAAATTCCACCCTCAACAATTTCTTGATGGGTTATCCAATGGCGGTCCAGCGATTTCCCGTTCAGTTTTATTGATTGGATATAAATGTTCTCTTTGGAATTATTATTTGCCTGAATTTTAAATTTCTTCCCTGAATAATAATCTTGGTCTAATTTTATTTCAATTTCATTGAAAACAGGACTTGTAATTTGATACACATTATCTCCCGGGTTTATGGGGTGAATTCCCATTGCCGCTAGTACGTACCATGCAGACATCTGCCCTACATCTTCATTGCCACATAAACCATAGGCATCTGTTCCATAGGCATCTTTACAAATAGTTCGTGTTATTTTTTGGGTTAAATGCGGAACTCCGGCAGTATTCAGCATAAAAGGAACATGGTGCACGGGTTCATTGGGGTGATTGTAATAGTTGTTCCAAAGGAAATCTTCAGGTGTATTTTCAAAAAAGGAAATGAGTTCGTTTTTAAATGCTTCCTCACCACCCATCAAAGTTTTTAAGCCTTCAATATCATGTGGTACAAACCATCCTTGTTGATAAGGGTTACTTTCAATACAACCCTGTCCATGAACAGTCTTTCCCTTCCATTCCAACCAATTTCCTAAACTATCTTTTGCACGAAACCAATTCACTTCATCATTCCAGATATTAGCGTAGTTCTTACTTTTTTCAAAATATTCATCTGCTATCTCCTTTTTACCAAGAGATTCCGCAAATGTTGCCAAAGCCCAATCGGAATAGGCATATTCCAAGGTTTTGGAGATGTGCTTATGAAAATATCCCAAGTTGCCATTTCCTGTATTGTCCACCGTGTTTTTGGAATACACAAAAGCCTTTTCAATATCATAGTTGCGAATCCCTTTTTGGTAGGCATCATTAATTACGGAAACCGCAGGGTTACCCAACATACACCCTGAATAGGAATTTAACATTTCCCATCTGGGCAAGTACTCACGTCCGCTTAACTCGGCCATTTGCAATAAGGAATTCACCTCATCATTGACCAGTTTTGGATTGATTATCGTCTGTAATGGAAATTGTGACCGAAATACATCCCATCCACTAAATATGGTCCGATAGGTGAAGTCTTTGGTTTGATGTACTTTTTTATCGGCACCGATATAATTCCCATTAACATCTGAAAATGTACGTGGGTCTATCATAGTATGGTAGAGGGCGGTATAAAAAATAGTTTTTTCTACTTCGGTTGCACCTGAAACGGAAACATCCTTTATGGCTTCATTCCAAAGGATACGGGCATCTTCACGAACTTCATCAAAATTCCAATGGTCAATGTCATGCTCCAAATTTGCTTTTGCCCCTTCCACATTTACAAATGAAATACCGCTTTTTACCGAGACCTGTTCTCCTTCTGTGGTGCTGAAATTGGTATAAAACCCCAAATGTTTTCCTTGAAGTTCCTTTTCTCCTTCAAAAATTTGTGCATTTTCCACGGCCAACTGATAGTCATCTTGCCTTATAAAGCGCATTTTTCGCGGTACATCCGGAATATCGGCACTCCAAATACCATAATCTTTCAGGGGTTTACTAAATTGACAATAGAAATAAACCGTGTAATCGGCGTTTCCAGCCCCTGCACCCCAGCCTCCTCCTTCCGGTGGGCATTTCATCCAGCCAGAAATGGTATTTTCATTTACAACTTTAATATACTGTTCTGTAGACGTTCCTCCCACTCTTCGGGATAAATCAATCTGAATCCTGGAGCTATCCTGTTCAGGAAAGGTAAATCGTATCATTCCAGCCCTTGGTGCAGCCGTCAGTTCCGCCTTTACCTTATAATCGTCTAAAGTAACCGCATAATACCCCGCTTCAACTGTTTCAGTATCATGTGTAAACCTTGAGCGATAGCCACTTTCAGGTTCCTTCGGTACACCTCTATTGGTCTGCAGTTTTCCGGTTGTTGGGGTTACCAAGAAATTACCCAAATCCCCAAACCAACCAACACCGCTCATGTGCGTAAAACTAAAACCTTCCAATGTTGGATGTTCATAGGAATATCCCGAACCATTGTCACCTCCTGTAAAGGTATCTGGACTTAACTGCACCAAACCAAAAGGCGTGGCCGCTCCTGGAAATGTTTTTCCAAAACCATGGGCATCCTTGGTTTTTTTACCATAGGTAATCGCTCCAATCATGGGATTAATATAATCCACAGCTTGTTTTTGTTGGGCATCTGGAGCACAGGAATTGGCAAAAACTACCAGCCAAGACATGGTAGTCAAAAATCCCAAATTTAATTTCCGTATCCCCATAGTATATTAATTCACCTGCAATATTCCCCTTAGGCGAATGTCCTTTGATGATGCTCCAATCATAATTCTAAAATCCCCAGATTCTACAATTCGATTTAAATCTTTGTCTAGCATAGAGAGTTCTTCTGAGCTTAGTGTAAAAGTTATTCGTTGTTCTTCTCCTGCTTTTAAAGCGATACGCTGAAACCCTTTTAATTCTTTTATAGGACGAGATAAAGAAGCTAACTCATCGCGTATATAAAGTTGAACTACCTCATCGCCATCAACTTTTCCGGTATTCTTTATGGTACAAGAAACTTGAACTGTTTCGTTGTCTGCGATATTATTATTACTGAATTCTAAATCAGCATAATCAAAAGTGGTATAACTTAACCCAAAACCAAACGGATATAAAGGTTGTCCTGTTAGGTTATGGTAATTATCGCCCCTGCCTGTTGGCTTGTTATTATAATACAACGGACATTGTGCTGCATCAACTGGAAATGTAATGGGTAAACGTCCTGCGGGGTTTTCGTCCCCAAACAGAATATCTGCCAAACCGTTTCCGCCATTTTCACCAGCATACCATGCCATTATAATGCCATCAACATCTGTTTTCCAATTAGCCATAGTTATGGCACTACCTCCAACTAACACAACAACCGTTGGCTTGCCTGTTTTGGCAACGGCTTTAATTAACGCTTCTTGATGCCCTGGAAGGTTTAATAACGCTCTGTCTTGAAATTCGCCTTCATGAATTCCTGCTACCACTACGGCAATATCATTTTGTTTAGCGATTGTAACTGCACTGTCAATTTGTTCATCAACTTTATCTTCTACTCCATAATCCCAAATCATTTTGAATTTTGCATTTCCTGCCGATTCAAAATATTCTAGTTTGATGTCATACGTTTGTCCTGCTTGAAACCTAAACGGTTTTACAATGGTATTATAGGATTGTTTCTGCCAATTGTCAATAATTAGTTTGTTATCTAAATACAATCGGTAACCATCATTGCCTTCTACACCAATATTAAATACTCCAGATTTTGGGGCTTTTAAATTCCCTGTCCATCGAGCAGAAAACCAATCATACGGCAAATCTTTATGTGGAGAAAAGAGCGTCCAACCAAATTGAATTTTTTTATCGATGCGTTCTACTTTTGGTGTTCCGCTTAGTTTAATGTTATCAAAATACGCCGCTTTTAAACCTGTCGTTTCTTTTCCTTCTTTTTCTGTTGACAAATATTCTGAAGCAATAACTTTATAAGTCTGTTCTTTAAATGGTACGCCTTCTGTATAGGATACATTTGCTTCTCCAATCTTATTGACGATACCATCGTACATGGACACTTTATCATTTCCAGGTCCGCTATAACCTCCTAAACGTGCTGCTTTAGCATCATAACCTATAAGCGCCACTTTAGTTGCTTTTTTTAATGGCAATACCTCGTTTTCATTCTTTAATAGAACCATTGCCTTGGAAGCAGCAGTCCTTGCTAAACTTCTATGGTCTTCATGCCCATTCCATTGTGCAGCTTCGTTGACATCTACATAAGGGTCTTCGAACAGGCCCAGTTCAAATTTTGCTTTTAAGATGCGTCTTACGGCTTCATCAATCGCTTTTTCATCAACCATCCCTTTTTCGTATGCTTCCCAAAACAATGGTTTGTGATTGTAATTGGTTTGAAACATAACATCCAAGCCTGCTTCCACCGCATCTTCGGTGGCTTCAGCATAGTCTTTTGCAGTAAAATGCAATACATTGGCTCCTCCTGTGGCCCCTGCATCTGAAATTACAAAACCATCAAATCCCCATTCCTTTTTCAACTTTTCACGCAAAAGCCATTCGTTGGATGTACATGGCGTACCATCAACAGAGTTATACGACGTCATTACAGACCGTGCTCCGGTTTTTTGAAACACGGTTTTAAATGCTGGAAAGTAGACTTCTTCCAATAAACGCTCATTAAAACTAATGGGGTAACTATCGCGCCCTCCTGCACCCACATTGGCTACAAAATGTTTGGGTGTGGTTATTACACCTTCTCTTTCAAAAGCACCGATAAATGCTGATGCCATTTGCGTAGTTAAATACGGGTCCTCTCCATAAGTCTCTTCGGTACGTCCCCAGCGTACATCACGTGCAATATTTAATACTGGTGATAGGATTTGACGTATACCTCTGGTTTTAGTTTCTTTGGTAATTGCCTTTGCGACATTACCAACTAAAGTAGTGTCCCAAGTTGCTGCTAATGCTATGGCCTGTGGGTATGCGGTTGCGCCATCCCGTGCTAAACCGTGTAAGGCTTCATTAAATGGGATGATGGGTATCCCTAAACGGGATTCTTCTAAAAAATACCGTTGAATGTCGTTTATCTCTTCTGCCATTTGTTTGGCACTGCCTGTAGAACCATAGTCCATAATCTGTTCGGCGGCACTATCATTCTTACCTTTTGAGGAGATTTGAAATCCGAAAATACCGTGCTTAAGCTTGTCCTTTCCAATACTTAAATCACCCGGAATCATAAACATTTGCCAGAATTTTTCCTCCAGGGTCATTCTTCCCATTAAATCATCAACACGGGTGTCAATAGCAAGTTTTGGATTCTTATACACAGGATTTTCATCATTCGATTCTGTAGAACATGTCAGTGAACACAATCCAAGAAACGTGATTATCGCTATTTTTTTTACATCCTCCAATTTTCCTTATTTATTAAATTGATGTTGATTCAGCTTTAAATCGTTGTCAAATACTTCCAGTCTTTTGCGCATTTTTTTAACCCTTTTGGGAAAATTACCGGCCATATTGTGCTGCTCCGAAATGTCCTTGGACAGATTGAACAATTCTACCTTATCCTTTACTATGCGCAACTTCCAGTCACCTTCCCGTATAGCTTCGGCAATAGTGTCCTTATAATAATAGAACCCTTTCTTATGTGGTGATTTTGTTTTTTTACCGGATAACAACTTCCAGATATTTTTTCCATCTATAGGTTGATTAGACATGTTACCACCTGTTAAGTGTGCTATGGTTGGTAGAAAATCTATGGTTGAAGCTACTTCAGAACACACCTTCCCTGCTTCAATTTTTCCTTTCCATTGGGCTATCATGGGAACCCGCATCCCTCCTTCATAGGTTTGAAATTTATGTCCTCTCAAGGGTAGTGCACTACCTCCTTTATCGCCCTTAGATGTCCAGGGTCCATTATCCGAGGTAAAAATGACCAGGGTATTATCCTCAATATTTAAATCGTGTAAGGTTTTTAAAATTTCACCCACGCTCCAATCTATTTCTTCGATTACGTCGCCATATAATCCACGCTTACTTTTTCCCTTAAAATTCTCCGACGCAAACAACGGAACATGGGGCATGGTATGTGCCAGATATAAGAAGAAACTTCTATCCTTATTTGCCTTCATAAAATCAACCGCTTCCGAGGTGTATCGTTGTGTCAGGGTTGTCTGATCTACAGGATATTTCACTACTTCATCCTGTTTCATTAGAGGAACCTTACTTCCACGCCATTTTTTTTCACGAAGACTATCTATGGTCATTCCTTCCCTAAAAACTATGTTTTCTGCAACTTTGGAATTTGGATTAACCGACATATCGTTACTAAATGGTATCCCATAATAGTAATCAAACCCCTGTTTATTTGGTAAATATTGGGCTTCATCCCCAAGGTGCCATTTTCCAATACATGCTGTTGCATAGTCTTTGGTTTTTAATATGTCTGCAATGGTAATTTCTTTACTGGATAAACCACCGGGCAAATTTGGCCATAGTACTTTGGGCACACCGACCCTTGGAGGGTATGAACCGGTTAACAAAGCCGCTCGGGCTGGCGAACAAACCGATGAAGCGGAATAAAAATCCGTAAAGCGTACGCCTTCAGCCGCCATTTGGTCAAGATTTGGTGTTTTTATTAATGGCGAACCAAAAACACCCACATCCTGGTAGCCCTGATCGTCAGTAAAAATGATAATTACATTGGGCTTTAATCCCTTCTTGTTTTGTGCTTTTACCGAAAAATTACAGTTAAGCACCAGTATCATCACTACCAATAACCTATTCACAATACAACAGTTATTTTGCATTTAAAATGCCATCGAATTGATATCTCTCTCCTTTTGTAGTATCAAACTCAATACGTTTATCTTTAAAAACCAATGTACATTTACCGCCACTTTTTGATAATACTTCAACATTGGTTAATTCCGAATCTTCCCAAGAAAAATTCAGCTCAAAACCTCCTCTAGCACATACCCCGGCAATGGTTCCTTTGGGAAGCGCACTTGGCAATGCTGGCAGCAACTCAATTTTATTCAACTGGCTTTGAAGAACCATTTCAACCATACCCGCTGCACCACCAAAATTTCCATCTATTTGAAACGGTGGGTGTGCATCAAACAAGTTTGGATAGGAGCCTCCTCTAATTTCTCGTTCTGGTTCTTCTGCTGGACTCAATAAATTATGAACTAATTTATAGGCGTGATCTCCATCTCTAAATCTAGACCAGAAATTAATTTTCCATGCCAAACTCCACCCGGTACCATTGTCACCTCTATATTCTAAGGATTGTTTTGCCGCGTTCATTAGGTCTGGAGTATCATCGTAATTAATTTCGTTCCAAGGATGAACCGCCCATAAATGTGACACATGCCTATGGTGCACTTCTGGGTCATCTCTATCCTCCAACCATTCTTGAAGTTGTCCATGTTTTCCAATCTGATTAGGCGCAATCTGTGGAATCATGGCTTTTAATTGTTCTGCGAAATCGGCATCTTCGCCTAAAATAGCGGAAGCCTCAGCGGTTATGTTAAAAAGTGCTCTTATAATTTGGTGGTCCATTGTTGGGCCCGCAACAAGACCTCCAATTTCTGGAGAATTTGATGGTGAACTTATCAAATAACCGGTATTAGGGTCTTTATATAAGTATTGGGAGTAAAACAATGCCGCATCCCTAATTAGAGGATACTTTTCTTTTAAAAATATTTTGTCCTGGGTAAAAAGATAATGTTCCCAAATGTGTGTAGATAGCCATCCTGCGCCACCTAACCAAATACCATGATTTGATCTATTTACTGGTGCCGTACCTCTCCAAATATCAATATTATGGTGCATTATCCATCCATCTGCCCCATAATGTTCCTTGGCCACAATCTTTCCAGTTTTGGAAACGTCTTCCATCAAATCAAACAAAGGTTCATGACATTCACTTAAGTTAGTCATTTCAACAGGCCAATAATTCATTTCCAAATTTATATTAGTAGTATAGCTACTAAACCATGGCGGAACCATTTTATGGTTCCAAATACCTTGAAGCGTAGAAGGTTTGGTACCAGAACGACTTGAAGCTATTGTTAAATAACGGGCATATTGAATGTATAATGCCAATAATTGTGGATCATCCGGGTTTTTCCAAAAATCATAAACTCTTTGGTTAGTGGCCACTTTAGATTTTCCATTATCCCCAAAATCTATATCGAAACGATTGAACAAAGATTGGTGATCTTTTATATGCGCCTCTTTAATGGCTTCAAAGCCCTTGTCATCTATACTTTTTAATGTTTCAGCAACTACTGCATTGGGGTCGCCAGATACATCTTTGAAGTCTATATAGTTTGTTGCTGCTGACAGGTATAGGGTGGCATTGGTCGCATTTGCTATTTGTAATTTATTATCTAAAGTTTCTACAACACCATCGGTCTCTACTTTTAATGTTGCCACACCCCACAAAACTCCATCTTTTACCTTTACAACCAAGGTTTGAGAGTCGTCTTCCGTTTTAAGATTTTTATCCTCATGAAGCGCATCTAAAAACACACTACAGTTTAGTGCCTTTGACTCGCTTGTAGATAGGTTGACGACAATAAGCTTGTCTGGATGACTTGAAAAGGCTTCCCGGGTATAGGTTACATCACCCACTTTATACGAAACTTCACTGATAGCCCGATCTAAACTAAGACTCCTTGAATAATCGGTAATGCTATCATGTTTGGGAAAATCGATAAAAATATCAGCAAATGGTTGGTAATGCACCTGTCTCAAGGGTTCACTCATAAACTCCTTGGTTGCCAAATCTTCTGCTTCTTTCTGTTTTCCAGCGGTAAGCAACTCTCTTATTTCAGCTAAATGGGCACTAGCTCCTTTATGCGAATAATCATGAGGTTGTCCCCTCCAAAGGGTTTCTTCATTAAACTGAATGTGTTCTTGTTGAACGCCTCCAAAAACCATTGCACCCAAACTTCCATTACCTATGGGTAAGGCTTCTGTCCATTCCTGCGCCGCTTGGTCATATTGAAGCTTAAAACGATCTGATTTTTCCTGCACTACATCCCCGCAAGCATAAAACCCAAAGCAAAATAACACTATTCCCACTTTTTTTATCATAATCATATATCGATATATTAAGGACCTCAACATAAAAAGGTCTTACATATTCATTGTTTTCCTTTAAAAATACTTTGAAAGCTTCATAACATATTTTTAACTATTCCAATAGTCTTCAATAATTTTTAATACTTCAGGATTGTCTTTATCCGTATCACCAAGTGTTTCACGCTGTTTTAAAATTTCAGCTTTCATTTCTTTGATGATATCTTGATATTCTGCATCGTTATAGGCATTGTGTACTTCGCTAGGATCCTTTTCTAAATCGAAGAAATCCCAGAATTTCTTTGGTTGATTTTCTTTAGTATACCCATTCACCTTAAGTGCATTTCCATAATAGAATGCCAACTTGAATCGTTTTCCTCTAATTCCAAAATGCCCTGGACGATCACTTGAATGGTCCCAATAACGGTAGTAACCATAATCACGCCAATCAGTAGGCGTGTTGCCTTTTAAGTTTTCTCTAAAACTACGCCCTTGCATGGTTTCTGGATATTCCAATCCGGCATAGTCTGCAAACAACGCAGAGAAATCCGCATTTTCAATGAGGTCTGTATTTCGTTTACCTGCCGGAATTTCTTTTGGATATCGAATTACAAATGGCATATGAATGGACTCTTCATAAATTAATCGCTTATCGAACCAACCGTGTTCTCCCAAGAAGTACCCTTGATCCGCGGTATAGATAACTATGGTATTTTCTGCCAATCCTGATTCATCTAGATACTTTAAAAGTTTTCCTATATTATCATCGATTGCCGCCCCACAGCGCATAAAATCCTTTACATACTTTTGATAGGTCTTGTAACGAGCTTCCATTTTGGTTAATCCATCAACAGTTAATGGTAACTCAGGATATTTCATATAACCTGGCACATTTTCAGGGTCTTTGGAAGCCCTTAAATATCTTGCTTTTAAGCTATCTATAGATTGCCCACGAAAAGACCTTCCCGTTGTTTCAGGACCTTCATCATAAAATGTATCAGGAATTGGGATATCCCCGTCTCTATATAAATAACTGAATCTTTCCGGATAATCAAACGGCTCATGTGTTGCTTTAAAATGGCACATGGCCATAAATGGTTTGGATTTATCCCTGTTTTCCATCCAATCGATGGTTTTATCAGCAATAACATCTGTACTAAATCCTTTATAGGGCACACCGCCTTCTGTGTAATCTTGCCAGTTTTCTTTAGTTTTCATAACCGGATCCCAATATCTTCCTTGTCCCGGCAATACACAGTAATAATCAAAATCATCTGTAGGTTCCTGTTTTAGGTGCCACTTACCAATTACAGAAGTTTGGTAACCTCCTTGCTGCAACACGCCAGCAATAGTTGGGTGTTCTGGGGACAAACCGGCGCCCAGCGTAATAACGCCATTTATATGGCTGTACTGACCCGTTAGCACTGTTGCCCTACTCGGCGTACAAATTGAATTCGAAACCAAACAATTGTCCAGCACCGTACCTTCTTTAGCCAACCGTTGAATATTTGGGGTGTGCACATAATCTTTTAATATCCCGCCATATATTCCCCAGGCCTGAGATGTGTGATCATCTGACATGATGTACAGAATGTTTGGTCTTTGTTCTTCAGTTACTTCTACTTTTGATTCAACTTTACTTTTGCAGCTAAAATTGGTTAGAAACAAGGTCGAAATAAGAATAGCAAAATAAAATGTTGTCTTCATTTTCTTTTGATTAAAAGTTAATTAGGTTTAAAAATTGCTTTTAGAACCATAGGATAACTTCTTCCATTAATGGTTGGTACGTTAACTAGCAAGCTTGTTTTTGTTTGCTTAAACTTTATTTTGTTACCATTATCCAACCTTGACAATTTCTTTAGTTTTCCTGGGCTCAAATTGTTATCTAACCCAAATGTCGATATTTTAACCTCACCCTTTTTTGGGTTCATAATCATAATGTATAAATTATCACCCTTTTTTGTAAACCTTACCTCGTCAGATGCATAGGTTGGGGAAGCCGTGGTTCTTTGATTATAGTGTTCCCCAGTTTTTTTCTTTGCAGTAATGTCATCACCGGCGTTTCTAACTTCTCCATTGTCATTTTGTCCGGTTTCCCCCCGAACACTTTTACCTGCGCCATATACTTTCCACGGTCTAGTTCCATAAATGGCTTCTCCATTTATTTTCAACCAATCTCCAACAACTCCTATAATCACCTTTTGTTCTGATGGAATGGTCCCATCTGGATGCAGTTCTATATTCAATAATAGGTTTCCATTCTTGCTAACTGCATCAATTAACATTTCCAAAATGGTTCTTGCATTATGGGTTAAATGCCTATCTTTTTTATAAAACCAATCCGTAAATGTTATTTCTGATTGCCAAGGGTATTCCCTTAAGGTGTTACTACCACCGGACTCTACCTCATTTACTGTTCCTTTTGCCTTTCTTTTAAGCAGCATTACCGCCTGTATAGATCCATTTTCTTTAAGACTGTTGTTGTAAAGTTTGCGGGTTACTTCCTTGCCATGCTCCCCATAAGTAAAATTGAAACCGTCATTGTACAACAAATCGGGTTTGTATTTGGTAACTAGTTCTATATGCCGCTTTTCCCAGTTTTCCTTAATTTCTTCCAATAGCTCCGGTGTCCGATCTTCGGGCACAGGGCCATACAAATCGGTTGGATCCAGACCTTCCCACCAAAGACCCTTGCCATCTTCCTTTGTTAAATGTCCATCGTAGAGTACACCAGCCTTATCTCCAATTTTGTCAGCACCGAAAGCTGGTTTCCACCAATTTAAAAAACGATCGTCATGACTGGTCACTCCAAACTTTAAACCAGCATTGGTCGTTGCCGCTTCAAAAGCCCCAATAATATCCTTCTTGGGGCCAACATTTACCGAGTTCCATGGGTGATGCGATGAATTAAACAGATCAAAATGATCGTGATGATTGGCTAAGGCCACTATGTATTTTGCTCCATTTTCCTTGGAAAACCCAACAAGCTCTTCGGCATTAAATTTCTCCGCTTTCCAAGTGTTTATAACATCCTTAAAACCAAATTCCGAAGGATGTCCGTAAGTCTGTAAGTGATAGGGATTCGCCATTTTTCCAAATTTCTGTTTCCCTACATCCTTCATGTACATATGCCGTGCGTACCATCCTCCACCCTGTTCTGGAACGGCTTGCGGACCCCAATGGAACCATATGCCAAATTTGGCATCTCTAAACCATTCCGGACACTTGTATTGATCGGCCAGCTCTTCCCAAGACAAGTCTTTTGTTTGGGCCAAACTACCGCTTACAAAAGATATTGATAGTAGAAAACCAAAGATTGTACGATACTTCACCTTAAAACAATTTATAGCTAATTCATTTAAATTTATACGCCTAAGGATTATTGAACAATCCGAATTCTTTTTCATCCAAATTGGCGGGATCACCAGTTTCCTTGATTAGTTTTTCCAGTTCCGCCATTAAATCGTCTTTTACAGCAACCCATTCCGCTTTCCCAATTAAATTGGATAACTCCCATGGGTCATTTTTCACATTGAACATTTGATAGGTAAAAACGTCTTTCTTAGCACTGACCATCAACTTAAAATCTCCTTTTCTTACGGCTCTATGTCCTCCACCATTATTTATACTTGGCTTCATTGCTTCACCTGGCCACGAATTGTAGGCATATAACATACTATTTCGTACCGCCTTCTTTTCTCCTCTAATAATAGGAGACAGGTCTTCCGTCTCAACAGACTTAGGAATTTCCAAGCCCGTTAAGCCGCAGAGTGTTGGGAAGACATCGTGTAGATAAGCCAATGCATCAACCTTTGTGTTTTCTGGTATATTGGGACCACAGAAAATTAACGGAACACCAACGCTATGTTCATATACATTTTGTTTTCCCAATAAGCCGTGTTGACCTACTGCCAGTCCATTATCTCCAGAGAAAACAATGATTGTATTTTCACTTTGCCCTGAATCATCCAATGCTTTTAATATGCGTCCAATTTGAGCATCGGTAGCTGTTATCATGGCATAGTAATCCGAGATTTCTTTTTTTACTATAGAATCAGTTCTTGGAAAAGGTGCTAAACGCTCATCTCTAATTTTATCATCTGCAATTTCAAAAGGATGTTCCGGCATTAAGTTTTTTGGCAACTTAATAGCATTGTAAGGGTACAGCTCATGATATTCTTTCGGAGCAGTTCTTGGGTCATGTGGTGCAGTAAAGGAAACATACATTAAAAAAGGGTTTGCTCCGGAATAACCTCCAAGGAAATCGACAGCCGCATCAGCAAAAACTTCACTACTAAACTTTTCTTTTTGGTGATACGGTTCTGACCAGCCAATTTCTGGGGTATAATCTTTAACCTTGGTTCCGAAGTGGGTAGTCATACCTCCTAAAAAAACCGATTTTACATGATGAAAACCGCGTTCTACCCAATCATGACCATTGTGCTGTTTACCAGTGGCAAATGTAGTATAACCGTTAGCTTTAAAATACTCTGGAAAGGTTAGCTTATCACTTTTACCTCTGTCCTTTAATGGAAAAGCAAACTGCGCATATACATTTGGTTCTATATTAAAGTAATGCCTTCCGGTCATTAACATGGCCCTACTTGGTGAGCAGACTGCAGCTGTAGTAGCTCCAAGAATATAAGAGTTTGTAAACGATGTTCCATTTCCAACCAACTTATCCATATTTGGTGTTAGAACATCGTACCTATTCATGGCGCCAATAGTGCCTGCGCGTTGATCATCGGTAAACAGAAATAAAATATTCGGTTTCTTCTTTATTTTTTGACCTTCATGTTCTCCACAGCCAAGTATAAGAATGAATATCAACAAAGCATACGCTTTTATTGAATTTCCCATTGTTCTCTATTTTTTTAGGTTTTTCAATTCTAAAAATTTCTCCAAATGCATTTGGTTCAGTTCATCGCTATCTCCATATTTTGTTCGCATTTCCTCCAAACGTTCATGCATAAATCCCTTGACTTCGGAATACGCTGGATTATTATAAACATTGGTCATTTCGGAAGGGTCCTTTTCCAGATCGTACAATTCCCATTGATCGATATCATAATAAAAATGAATTAATTTATATCGGTCCGTTCTTACCCCATAATGACGCTTTACCTGATGCTCCGCAGGAAACTCATAGTAGGTATAATAAATAGCATCTCTCCATTCACTAACCTCACCATTCACCAATTTTCTAAATGACTCTCCTTGAATATTATCCGCAATTTCTGCGCCCGCATAATCCAAAAAGGTAGGGGCAAAATCCAAGTTTTGAACCATTTCATCAATCACGGTCCCAGGTTTTATTTCTTTCGGATATTTCATGAGTAGTGGTGTCCGAAAGGATTCTTCGTACATGAATCGTTTATCGAACCAGCCATGCTCGCCCAAATAAAAGCCTTGATCTGAAGTGTACACTACAATGGTATTCTCCTCCAATCCATTTTCTTTTAGATAATCCAGCACTTCACCTACGCCATCATCCACCGATTGAATGGTGCGTAAATAGTCTTGCATATATCTATTGTATTTCCATAGGGCCAATTCTTTTCCTTCCAGATTTTTCGACTTAAAATCGGCAATAATAGGATCGTAATAAGCATCCCAGGCTTCTCGCTGCTCATCATCCATTCTATTGTACCTTCCTTGAAAATACTTTCTGTACTTGGTCTGAATTTCCCCTTCTTTATCCAACATTTTTAGGTCATATACCAAATCCATATCGCTGTAAATCCCCATTTCATGTCCAGCTGCGGCAGGTCGCCCTTCGTAATCATCAAAGAAGTTTGCTGGCGGCTCAAAAGTCTTCTCGTCGAATAAACGAAAGTATTTTTCCTCAGGCATCCATGTTCTGTGTGGTGCTTTTTGGTGATATAACAATAGAAAGGGTTTATCTTTTTCCCTTTTGGTCTCCAACCAATCCAATGCAATGTCCGTGGTTACCTGTGTTACATACCCGGGATAATTCTTTTTAGTACCATTTTCAATAAAGTCAGGGGAATAATATTGTCCTTGCCCTGGAAGTACATTGGAATAATCAAATCCCTGAGGAAGTCCCTTTAAATGAATTTTTCCTATTAAAGCAGTTTGGTAACCTGAAGCTTGCAAAACTTTAGCAAAATTTTCCTGATCCCAATTAAATGCATTGATATTGTCCACCTTTCCATTTACATGGCTATGCTTTCCTGTAAGCATTACAGCTCTGCTGGGTGCGCAAATGGAATTGGTTACAAACCCTTTGTTAAAAAGAGCTCCTTCCTTAGCTATTCTATCAATGTTGGGTGTATTGTTCAATCCATGTCCGTAGGCGCTAATGGCCTGATAGGCATGATCATCACTCATGATAAATACAATATTGGGCCTTTGTGGTTTTTCTTCTTTGGTGCTTTTACAACTAATAAAGCTGACGATAAAACACAAAATCACTAAGGCTTTTTGGGAGGTTTTCTTCAATAAATTTCTCATGTTGAAATTTTTACTTTCTTCTTGTAATAAGATTAATCCTATTCCTAAAATAGTTATTTGACTTCACAGTATACATCATAAACTGTTGCTCTTTGTAAATTCAACTACTTCGCTCAACCTTCCAAAGGCAAGGGCCACCACGGTATCTGCCGCTCCATAGTAGACAGCTAGTTTGTCCTCTTCAGAATCATGAAGCGCTGCACATGGAAAAATCACATTTGGCACATCCCCAACCTGCTCATATATTTCGGAAGGTCCCAATAAGTAAGGCTGTGTTCTATATTTCACCTCATCTGGCTGCTGCTCATCTAAAATGGCAGCACCCATGGCATATCTAAAACCATTACATGTGTTTATAACACCATGATATAACATTAACCATCCTTCTTTGGTAAGAATTGGAATTGGCCCTGCTCCTATCTTGGTGCACTGCCATGCGCTATCAACAAAATTCGTTGCTTTCATCACGCAACGATGCTCCCCCCAATATTTCATATCGGGACTATAACTGATATAAATATCACCAAAAGGGGTATGGCCGTTATCACTTGGCCTGCTCAACATAGCATATTTACCATTGATTTTTTGGGGAAACAATACTCCATTTCTATTGAAAGGTAGGAAAGCATTTTCGCATTGAAAAAATTCCTTAAAATCGAAGGTATAGCCAATTCCAATCGTTGGACCGTTATAGCCATTGCACCATGTAATCCAATAGCGATCTTCAATAAAAACCACACGGGGATCATATTTATAATCGGAATCTATCATTTGAGTATTCCCGGGTTTCATTTTTATAGGGTCATGGTCTATATCCCAATGAACTCCATCTTTACTGAAACCGGCAAATATGTTCATTTGAACAGCTTTGTTATCGCATCTGAAAATTCCGGCAAAGCCATCTTTGTACCTTACTACAGCACTATTAAAAATACTGTTCGATGTAGGTATGGCATATCGCTCTATAATTGGATTGGCTGTATATCGCCAAATAACGTCCTTACAGTCTGTGGGTTTATCTTGCCAAGGTATCGCATTCATATATCTCCTAATCTCTATATTTTCTTACTTTATCCAACCAAGTATATTTTAAAATTATAGAGGTAAGGATAAACACTCCAAAAGCCATCCATGTTTTTGGAAAATCCCGTATCATAAAATATATTGGTAATAAAATCATACTAGATTGCCAAATAATACCAATAACACAATTGTACATATCCTTGACAAAATCTTTGTTTTTCCTGTATCCAACACCTTCTTTGTTCAGTGCATCTAGAACAGGTTTCCACCATCCCCATGGGCGAACATTGGCATAAAAACTTTTTAAGGTATCCATGTTAGTTGCCGGCGTAAGTAATGTACCTAAAAAAGAACCCGCAAGGGATACTATAAAAATAACAGGGAAAATGTAAATAGCTGGTATTTGTGCTAAATAAAATAGATTGGAGTCCACCTCAAAATTGACCTTGTTTTGATAAAGTAAAAACTGCATCGTAGCAATTATCAATCCAGATGCCATTCCCCAAAAGTATCCCCAGCCATTAAAACGCCACCATATCCATTTTAAAAAATTTGCCGCCACATAACCTCCATACAGTGCACTTGTAATCCATAGTGTTATTGAGTTAATGGAATCTGCAAAAAATCCCATGGTAACACCCAAAAAGACAACCGCAAAAGATGCTATATGACTCGCTTTTATATAATGCTTTTCAGTAGCATCTGGCTTAAAATATTTTTTATAAATATCATTTACAATATAGGCAGGACCTGAATTGACAAAGGCTGAAAAAGTAGACATAAATGCAGCTAAAAGCCCTGCAAGCAATAATCCTTTTATACCCACTGGAACATAATGATTAATTACTTTGGGTAAAATAATCTCTAAATCCCCTAAAGACAATTCATTGGATATGGCCATTGTAGGTGCTAAGTAAGCCAACGCCAAAACTACTACGCCAGCGATAAGAAGGTAGCGGGGGATAAAAAGAATCAGGTTGGTAAAACCACTCATGTAAGCGGCTTCTTTTACAGACCTTGTTGATAAAATTCGTTGCATATCATAACTTGGCGTAGGGCCAGCTATGCTTGCAAAAAAACCTTTAAAAAGTGACATCCCTATAAATGCACCAAACATTTTATAACCGTGGGCATCAATAAGATCATTAAAAGCTTCATATTTTGCTCCCCACGAGCCATTCAACTGATTGGAAAAGAAAATATTGGTCCATTCTGCCGAAATAACATTGTTTATTTCAGCATCCGTAACGGTAATGAATGCATATATAGCCACCAAAATACCCGCTATTACCATAATTCCGTATTGCAATACTTCTGTAGCCACAACAGAAAACATACCTCCTTTAATAGTGTAAAGTGTTGTTAGAAATATAATAAGCAGCGCGTAACTCTGGTCGGAACTAAGCATTTGGTCCCCATTTAAAACAAGTGTCAAATCCCATGGCAAAATGATTGTCATGAATTTGCCTACGCCCTCAAAAAAATAAGCGATAAAACCTATGGTAGCTATAATTGCAAAAATGGCCACAATAAGATGTGACGCCCTACCTGCTTTGTCATCTCCAAAGCGTGTTAAAATCCATTCGGATCCTGTCATAATATTTGAGCGCCGTATCCATGCCGCCAAAAATACCATAATAAAAACCTGGTTAAAAACCGGCCACATCCACATGAACATAAAACTCTTTGTCCCATAAAGAAATAATATGCCCACCATCCAGGCCGTACCCGATATGTCGAACATCCCAGATCCATTGCTTAATCCCAGATAATACCACTTAATACTTTTCCCTCCTAAAAAATAGGAGTTCAATCCTTTAGAAGCCCGTTTAGAGACCCAAATACCAACACCAAGTGTTATTACAATGTAAAGGGCTATTATTAAGATATCTATATGATGCATTCGTTATTGCTATTTAATAAGTCCCCAATTTTTGTTAGGTATATTTCCCATAACAAAATGAAGTGTTCCTCCTGCTATTATTTCTTTGTGCGAAATTGTTGTTTGATTAAATAGGTTTCCATTAAGCGTAGCCGATTGTATGTAAATGTTCTCTTCGGAAACATTTTCTGCTTCAACAGTAAATGTTATTCCATCTGAAATGTTAATATGGGATTTTTCAAAAATTGGGCTTCCAATTTCATATGTTGCGGAAGCTGGATTCATGGGATATAGCCCCATTGAACTTAAAACATACCAGGCGCTCATTTGGCCGCAATCCTCATTACCGCTTAACCCATTGGGAGTGGTATTATATTGTGTATCCAAAATATGCCTTGCCCAATATTGTGTGCGCCAAGGGCTATTTGCGTGGTTAAACAAATATGCAATATGATGACTTGGCTCATTTCCATGGGCATACTGACCTATTAAACCAGAAATATCTGCCGAAGCATTGCTTCCTGTTATCTCCGAGCTCTCAGTAAATAACTGTTCCAAGCGCCCAGCGAAAGTTTCGTCACCTCCATGAAGGGCAACAAAATCATCTGGTGCATGTGGCACAAACCAACTGTGTTGCCAGGCATTGCCCTCTGTATAATCCGTATGTTCTCTGTGATTTGAGTATTTTGGGTCAAACGGTTTGTTCCAAGATCTTCCATCTACCGATTTACCTCTCATAAAACCTGTTTGATCATCAAATAAATGTTGATACGCTTTTGAGCGATTCAAAAAGAATTTATAATCTTCTTCTTTCCCCAGAGCTTTGGCCATTTGCGCAATGCACCAATCGTCATAAGCATATTCCAGGGTAATGGTAACAGA
This sequence comes from Flavobacteriaceae bacterium, assembly GCA_039985375.1. Taxonomy (GTDB): domain Bacteria; phylum Bacteroidota; class Bacteroidia; order Flavobacteriales; family Flavobacteriaceae; genus Flagellimonas. The sequence goes on along the minus strand of JBDWSS010000069.1, from coordinate 13,302 downwards.
TTCATCCAAAAAGGTATAAGGAATATATCCATACTCTTTATAATGTTCTAATCCTCTTTCATCCTGCAACATTGTAGTTTTCATCGCCTCATACGTTTTCTCTGCATCAAAACCGCGAATTCCTTTTAGATAGGCCTCAACAATAACCGGGATGGAATGATAGCCCGTCATTGTATTTGTTTCATTGCCATATAAGGTCCATACCGGGAGTATTTTTTTTGTTTTATAATAGGAAAGCATGGTATTGACCATATCTGAAACACGTTCTGGCGCAACCAATGTGAGCAGTGGATGTTCAGCTCTGAATGTATCCCAAAGCGATAAGGTGGAATAGGCAACATAGTTATTGGCGGTAACAATGTCATCATCCTCCTTTCTATACTGTCCATTTTTATCACTAAACGTTACCGGTGCCAATTGCGCATGGTACAAAGAGGTATAAAAGATGGTCTTCAGCGAATCTACCGAGGTTTCCACCTCAATTTTGGACAATGCCTCTTTCCAGGTATTTTCTGCCGCGGTTTTTACCATATCAAAATTAAAATCTCCAACATCGAGATTCTCTTTTGCATTATCAATGCTAACCGATGAAAGGGCAACTTTCACAAAAAGCTCATCTGTATTACTTTCATCAAAAAACAATTGTGTAGCAGTTTTTGTGCCCATGCCCATATTTCCATTGACTATCCTTTTGTCCACATAAATATTCTGTTCAACAATGGGTTTTGAAAACTTGGCCACAAAAAAAACTTTCTGATTTTTCGCCCATCCGGTACTAAATCGATAACCGCTTATGGTAAAATCGTCTTCAATTTGCAATGAAGTCTTGGTAGCTTGATCCCAATTAATTGCGTATCCCAAATCCACGACAACCGATTGGATGTCATTGGTCTTATAGGCGTATTTGTGCATTGCCGTATGCAAGGATGTTGTTAGCTCAACATTTACCCCATGGTCCTCAAGAAAGACTTGATAATAGCCAGGGTGTGCTTCTTCGTTTGTATGACTATAAGATGATTTATAGGGTAGTGAATCGCGTGAAATCGGCATTGCTGATAAATCCACTTTTTTGTTTATGGGCATAAACAATACATCGGCCAAATCTCCGATACCTGTACCACTTAAACTCAAATGACTAAAACCGATGGCAATAGAATCTGAATAATGATAACCAGAACACCAATCCCAAGCACTTATTCCATTTACCGGGCTAACTTGAAGCATTCCAAAAGGAACTGTTGCGCCCGGGTATGTATGTCCATGTCCTCCCGTTCCTATAAAAGGATCTACAAAATCAACCAAAGATTTTTGATCGTAAGTTTTTTGACCCTTCTTTTCCTTACAACCCAAAATGGAAATGAATAGGGTTAGGCAAGAAACCAAGAAACCATTTTTAATAAACCGAAAACATTGCCTTTCTATCACTTTATTCTTCTTTTTCAATTTATAGGATAATTCATCGCTAATTGTAATCTTATTTAAAATCATTTTCCTTAAGGATAGACCTAAACAAGACTCCCAAACTTATATCTTGTTCCTTAACTATGTATCCTGCACTGTCCTTTATAGTAATATTGTTGGTCTTGAAACAAAAAATCTTTCAAGGCTATTAAAAGGATATTGTGTTTTAAACTGCTCTAAACCAACTCTAACTATTTCTTTACCAATCAAGATTTTGTTCCATGTTCGGGTTAAGGATTAATTCATTTAACGGTACTGTTTGTAGATATGTCCTGATCTCGTCGAAATTGAAACTTCATTAACTTAAATTCACATTAGGCCCTAGCAACATGTTGGTTTAAATTTTAAAGCAAAACCAATTTCCTTGTTAGTATTACAATTTTTTGGACTTCCCTTACTCAGGAGTTAAACATAGATATTTGATTTTCCTGTATCTTAAAATTTCGACTAACAACTTTTCCCAATCGACCAAAATTGTGATAGTTCTATATAGCATAAAAATAAATGTTTTGCAGCCTATCGCTCTATTCGTTTAATCTTACAGTCTCAATAAAATATATAACGGAATTTTATCGATTGAGCAAAAAATTTCATTTACATTTAGCAAATCTATATGAGTGATAATGAAAAATTCTATAGAGAAAAACATAGATAACTTATGGCAGTCCTTCCTGAATGGAGACGATAAAAGTTTTTCAATTCTATACGCTCAATATGCCAAAAACCTTCTTGAGTACGGTTATAAATTATGCAATCATCATGAGCTGGTAGATGATAGTTTGCAAGAGATTTTTATCGATTTGTTTATTAAAAGAAATAAGTCGATAAAAAATTTAAAACCATACCTATTTATTTCATTTAGAAATACATTAATAAAGAAACTTACCGAAAATCGAAAACTTCGTCACTTTGAAGAAGGAGTAAAAAAAGTGCATCTGCAATTCAATTCTGAATATTCTTTTCAGGAAAACCTTATCAACGAAGAGATTTCAATTGAAGTAAAACAAAAGCTTAGCAAAGCAATCAATAACCTGCCGTCCAAGCAAAAAGAAATTATCTACCTTAAGTTTGAAGAAGGCATGGACTATTCTGAGATATCCAATATCATGAAAATTTCAGTAGAATCCTCAAGAAAACTTCTATATAGAGCCCTGCTATCATTAAGAAATAAACTAAATCCGACAATGTTTAAAGTCTTAATGTTAATTTTTTCGAAAAAAAAATAATTTTTTTGTCCATGTTTTAATATTTGAAGACCCTTTAAACAAATTAGGGTTGATATACATGGATGATTTTTTAAAGTATTATGAGGATAAACGCTTTGTTAATTGGGCACTAAATCCAAATGAAGAACTTAATGAGTACTGGGAAAATTACCTTAAGAACTATCCTGAAGAAACGGAGCAATTAAAAAATTCTCGTTTGATTCTTCAAGCGTTACAATCAAAAAATCTGCATCAATTAGATAATCATCAAGTTGTTCTTTACGGCAATATCATTGATCAAATTAACAAAAAGACAAAAAAGACCTCACTCCGAAAAATAGTATTTAGAACATTGAAATATGCAGCGGCCCTACTCTTTTTTGTGTCTTTAGGTTTTTCATATTATTATAATAAGACAAATGAATTAGAACGTATTGCTAAACAATTAATCATAACTGCCGACCAAGATAACGCCCAACTTATATTAGCAGATGGCAGCAAAGTATTAATTGATAAGAAAGACTCTGAAATTATACATCAAAATGATGGGGAGATCATAATTAATCAAAATGACACCGTTAATTATCGTTCAACATCTAAGGCAATAGAAAAGTATAATCAATTAATTGTGCCCTTTGGGAAAAAGTCATCTATCACTTTGTCTGATGGAACTATTGCTCATCTCAATGCAGGGTCAAGATTGATTTATCCTTATGCTTTTATAGGCTCAAAAAGAGAAGTACATCTGTACGGTGAGGGCTTTTTTGAAGTAGCTCACAATAAAGAAAAACCGTTTATTGTAAAAACCAGCAATCAAGAAATAGAAGTTTTAGGAACAAAATTTAATGTTTCTGCCTACCCATCAGATAATTCTGTTGAAACTGTTTTAGCTGAGGGTTCTATAAAATTAAAAGCAGGTGGTTTCTCTTTTTTTAAGGAAGATTATATTCTAAAACCTAACCAAAAGGCTCATTATGATTTTGAAAGTAAAACCACATCTATTACTAAGGTCAACGCTTCAAAATATGTCTCATGGTACTTGGGCTATCTTAATTTAGAAACATCAAGACTTGATAATTTGGTTAAGCGATTAGAGCGTTATTACAATATAAAAATAACGTTGAAAGATATACAACCGGGCACTAAAACGATTACAGGGAAATTATTACTTGGAGATGATCTTGAAACAGTTTTGGCTGTATTGGCTACAGCTACAGAAATGAACATAACAAAACTAAATGAATCAACATATGATTTAAATTAAAGAAAACCAGACGAAATGCGACCCTCGTCTGGCTCATTAAATTGATTATTAACTATAAATAACCAGAACAAATTTATGAAAAACTCACCATTTAGGTATTTTTCTGTAAAGAGGGATACTCTAATTTATCGAAAAATGAAACTCACAATTTTCTTTTCAGTAATAATGAGCTTCGGTATTTGGGCCAATTCGCTGTCCCAGTCTACTAAAATCAGTTTAAATCTCCAAAATGCTAGCGTCTCGGAATTTATAAAAAACGTTGAGGATAAGACCGATTTTTATTTCATTTATCAGGATGATATTTTTAAGAAAAATCAGAATGTGTCCATCAATGTAGATAGGATGCCATTAGATGTCATTCTTGCCGAGTTTGAGAGGCAAACTTCTGTGGCTGTTAGAACCTTTGGCTATCAGATAGTAATGGCAAATAACAAAAGAGGGATAACAAAAATTGTGGAAGAAGAAAAAATTGTTCAGCCACAAACTCAAATTACAGGAACAATAACAGATGCTGACGGTACGCCCTTACCGGGTGCCAGTATTGTTGAGAAAGGCACAATCAATGGCACCCAATCGGATTTTGATGGTAACTATACCATTTCAGTGGCAGATGGTGCTACTTTGGTATTTACCTATATCGGTTTTTCCACACAAGAAGTTGTAATTACAAACCAAACAACTATTAATGCTACCTTACAGGAAGATGCCTCTATTCTTGACGAGGTTGTTGTTGTGGGGTATGGTACACAGAAAAAAGTAAACTTAACAGCTGCAGTATCTGTTATCGATGCTGAAGCTTTTGAAAATAGACCAACAGCTAATGCTGTGCGATCTTTACAAGGTACCGTTCCTGGTTTAATAATTACAAATTCCACGTCTGGTGGAGAGCCAGGCGCTGATTCTAACATCAATATTCGTGGGTACCTTTCAGCTGGTGCTACTGGAAATATTGGGGATAATACCCCCTTGGTACTTGTGGATGGAATTCGTATGGATATAAACGACATTAATCCAGAAGACATTGAATCCGTATCTGTTCTTAAAGACGCTGCCGCAGCTGCCATATATGGTTCTAATGCCGCTTCAGGTGCTATTTTAGTAACAACTAAAAGTGGTAAAAATTCAAATGGCAAGACTAGAGTAACGTATCGCTCTAATGTAGCTTTTTCACAACCTACAGCATATCCTGATGCCGCTAGCCCCATTAATTTTGCCTATGCTATTAATGATGCTCGTATTAATAACGGTCAAGCTCCATATCATGATGAGACCGATTTAGCAAATATTATGGCTAATATGGCCAACCCAGGTAGTGCTCCTTCTATAGTAAGTAATGCTACTGGAAATGGTTGGAATTATGGAACAGTTGGGATTGAAGGTACCGGTGCAACAGATTGGGATGAGATTATTTTAAAAAAATGGGCCCAAAGAGTAAAACACGATTTAAATATCTCTGGTGGCACTGAAAAATTCAACTACTATGTTTCGGCCGGTGCCTATGATGAAGATGGATTATTGGCCGTTGGAGACGAATCTTTCCAAAGATATAACTTGGATGCAAAATTTGGAGCACAGGTTAATGATTGGTTAACTATAGAACTATATAGTAAATACTTGAAAAGTTTTACTGATTTCCCTATAAATGGTGGTTTTGGCAGTGATATACGAAACAAAACTAGGGTCTTGGATTTGATCACTAAAATAAAACCTACCTTACCTCAATTTGACCCTATTTATGGTGAGGAATTAATATCACATCAATATTATCCATTTTTTCAGTATCAACGTCTTAAAACTAAAACCAATCAGGTCATTCTGGCGCCTAAATTTATTGTACAGGCTTCAAAAAATCTTAAGCTAAATGTAGATTTAAACTACAGAAGAAATGATAATTTTAGAGAAGAAATTTCTTTGGCGCATCAACAAGTTGTTCCAAACGGGCTTGTTGATAGAGTATCACAAGAACAAACCTTGTATGCGCCAACGGTTACCAAAATAGAATATTTCTCACCAAATATCTATGCCACTTATGATAAATCCATAAATAATCATAATATTAATGTAACCGCAGGTTTTCAGAGCGAGATAACGGATAGTTATTCGCTTGGAGCTACAACAAATTATTTAATTACTAACAATATAGTTTCCCTAAATGCCTCATTAGATGAAGATCAAATTGTTAACGAGTCTATTGAGGACTTCACTACCATGGGCTATTTTGGTAGATTTAGATATAATTATAAGGAGAAATATCTTGCAGAATTCACTTATAGAAGAGATGGATCTTCTCGATTCGCACCAGGAGATAGATGGGTAGGATTACCTAGTTTTTCTGTTGGTTACAACGTGGCTAAAGAAGACTTTTGGTCACTTGAAAGTATCAACACTTTCAAATTAAGAGGATCTTATGGCTCTTTGGGTAATCAAAATGTAGAACTCTACCGTTATCTATCTTTAATAGAGATATCTTCACCCGGAACGGCATATTTATTTAATGGTCAACAAGGTATTTTTTCACAAACACCTGGCTTTACAAGTCGAAACTTAACCTGGGAAACCGTAACTACAACAGATATAGGTTTTGATTTAGGTGCTTTTGACAATAAGTTAAACATGGCGTTTTCTTGGTATAGAATAGATACTGAAGACATGGCTGGCCCAGGTTTGGATTTACCTTCACAACTAGGAGCTGCACCACCTTTACAAAATGTTGGCACTTCTAGAGTACAGGGTTTTGACCTTGATATAACGTGGAGACAGCAACTAGGAGACTTTGGTTATAGCATAAGAGCAGTTTTAAATGATTATAAACAGACGATTACAGAATATCCTAATGAGGGTAATATTTTGAACAATTTTTTCGAAGGACAAGATTTAGGAGATATTTATGGTTATGAAACAGACGGCTTATTCCAAACTGATGAAGAAGCCACAGAATATACAACTGCTGTAGACCAATCATTCGTTAACGGTTTTGCTTATGTAGCTGGAGATTTAAAATATGTAGATCAAAATGGAGATGGCCTCATCGATAACGGCAATAATGCTGATGGTGATAGTGGTGACCTTAAAGTTATAGGCAATACTACTCCACGTTACCAATATGGGTTCACACTTGGCATGAATTACAAAAATTGGGATTTTAATGTCTTTTTACAAGGCGTAGGAAAGCGCGATGTAAACTTAGTTACTGGCAATTCTCAAGGATTTAGAGGACCATCTAATGGTCCTTTCCACGCCTTTGTTTGGGAAGGACATTTAGACTATTTTAGACCAGAAGACACTACTAGCCCCTTAGGACCGAATACCGATGCCTATTTCCCACAACCTTATTTAAATGGTGGTGGTAGAACCAATAAAAACTACAGACTAAATACAACACACTTTATACAAAGTGGTGCTTATGCAAGACTTAAAAGTTTACAAATAGGATATACAATCCCTAATGATGTTACTAACAAATTTAACATCAGCAATATAAGATTGTACGTTACAGGTGAAAATTTATTTACTATTTCAAATTTAATCTTTTTCGACCCCGAACAAGTAAGAGATTTTGCTGGTAATAATGACCTACTAGGTAGTGCATCGTCATATCCATTATCGAGAATAGTTTCATTTGGTGCCAACGTATCATTTTAAAAAAAAGAATAATTATGAAAAATATATTAAAATTACTTATTCTAAGTACAATACTTTCTTTAACATCTTGTGAAGATTTCTTGGATAGACCGCCTTTAGATGAAATTTCTGAAGTTACTTTCTATCAAAATTCTAATGATCTTAGAACAGCTGTTAATGGTTTTTATAACGACTTGCCAGGCTGGCAACCTCTAGGTGTTGGGTTCAATACTTTACCTGATAGTAATACGGATATGGGATTAACCGAAGATCCAAGTAATAGGCTCAGTGGTTTAGCTTATGATTTACCAACCTCTGGTTCTGGCTTTGGTAATGGTACTGCATGGAGTTGGGTTGAAGTTAGAGAAGCAAACTTTCTTATAGATCGTATAGACCAAGTTACAGCCTCTGGTGATTCTGATCAGGTTTTAATAGACCAATACTCAGGTGAAGCTTACTTTTTTAGAGCTTATTATTATTTTGATCTATTAGTAAGGTATGGGGGTGTACCAATATTTAGCGAGTCTTTTGACGAAAGCGATGACGAATTTGTTTTTGCGGCTAGAGATCCAAGAAATGAAGTCGCAGATTTTATTATTTCTGATTTAAATACTGCCATTGCTCTATTGCAATCTTTTCCAGAAATCGATGGTAATCCTCGTATAAGCAGAGAAGCTGCACAATTGTTTAAAGCAAGAGTAGCTTTATATGAAGGTACTTGGGAAAAGTACCACAATGGCACCGCTTTAGGTATTGACAATTCCGATGGATCATCTTTTTTACAAATAGCTGCAGATGCTGCTGAGGATGTTATGGATAGTGGCGTCTTCAGTTTGCATAGTGATTATGGTTCCCTGTTTAATCAAATTGGTTTAAGTGGAAATAGTGAGGTCATGCTATGGAGAGATTATAATTCTTCTACACTTGGTATAGCTAATGTTTTACAGCAATCATGGCCAAATAGATCTGGATATACAAAATTTGCCGTTGATAGTTATCTATGTATAGATGGTGATCCAATTTCGGTTAGTACTCTTTATCAAGGGAATACGGACTTAAATGTTATTGAAACTAATAGAGATCCAAGATTGGCTGCCTTAATTATGGTACCAGGAGATATTGTGGAAATACGAGATGGAAACACTTTACTTTGGGAATTCCCGGACTGGACTGATTCCAACACAGGCAATACGGGATACGAAAGTCAAAAATATAGAAATGTAAACTTTTTCGATGAGTTTGATGATTTTACTGAAGATACATCAAGAATTATTATGCGTTACGGAGAAGTATTATTAATTTTTGCAGAAGCTAAAGCAGAGTTAGGTACTATTACGCAGTCAGATTTAGATGTATCTATAAATCTATTACGTAATCGTGCTGGTATGCCTGGAATTACTTTAGGTGCCATTACTACAGATCTTAACTGGCCAAATTATGGATACAATTTAACTCCTATTCAATATGAAGTGAGAAGAGAGCGTTCTGTTGAACTTATGGCAGAAGGATTTAGAACAAATGACTTGTTAAGATGGAGAGCGCATGCTTTATTTGATGGTGATCAACCTAGAGGTGCTTTTTACAATGATGGTATAGTAAATACTTTGCCTTTAACAACGCCTTTAGATAACGATGGGTTTTTATTACCGTTTAGTAATTTTGGGAATTACAACTTTGATCCTACTAGAGGTTATTTAAGCCCTATACCTACAGATGAACTTATAATAAACCCTAACCTTACTCAAACTCCTGGTTGGTAATAATTTAGTTTAAAAAAAATATCTTTCAATAAAATCCTGAAAGACAATATGTTTGAGTTTAGTAGTTGAAGTAAAAGGGGAGATTTTCTCCCCTTTTCTACGTTAATAGCGTGTTAGGAATATAATACACTAATGGAAGTTAATTGGAAAAATACCGTGTAAAAGCCCATAGCATGCCTGCCGATAATTTTATGTCAATCTAAACCCTTTGGGTTGGTAGTGTAACCTTAAATATCATCTAAAATTGAAAAAACCTCTTCTAATTTTGTTTTTAGTTTCATGTACTACCCTAATGTCACAAGAAGCATTTGAAAAAATTATTTTCAGTAATCAAAAAATAAATCATGGAAAACCAGATAGTACCAATGTGGATCCAGAAGTTATTCGCTTACTCGGTGGTAGACTTATTTTAAAGAAAGTTACAGTACCCAAATTTAAGAAGGGTACAGATGTGAATTTGCAATTAAAATTACGCTCTAATGGAGATGCGTGGGATAAATCAGGTTCTTGTTTTGTGATTACAGATCCAGATAAAATTAATTTTATGGACATTGCTAAAAAAGAAACAAAATTTCCAGAAGAATCTTATACCAGTGAGAAACATGGTGGTGTTTTACCAACAGATAATTACAAGCCCGTTGTAGAAGTATTGCGTTTCATGACTCCTTTTGGTGTGGGGTACTACAGTAATGATAAGATTAAATATCGCAAGCCTGTTTATGTCCCTAAATGGGAAAAAGAAGTAGTCTGGAATCAAGATATTTCAGAATTGAAAGAAATTACCACAGGCACCTTTTATATAGGTATATGGATAGACTGCTGGACCAAAAAAGGTTACAAGATAGATTTGAGCATGCGCTATACTGGCAGAGCAAGAAAGACCAGAAAAGTAATGCCATTATTTAATACGGTAAGGTATGTCAATGGTCAGGCTTTGCCACATTTTTTTGCCGATGGTCCTCTGGAGTATGATTTCAACATTGTTGAAAATATGAAAAATGTAAAGCTCCATTATATCACTACAGGACATGGAGGACACCGTGGTGGAGATGAATTTATTAAAATAAAGAATAGCATTTCTTTTGACAAACAGTTGGTTTTAGATACTATTCCCTGGCGAGATGACTGTGCTTCTTTCAGAAGATTTAATCCGCATTCTGGAGTATGGATCAGAAAAGATTCAGCTTATATAAGAGACAGACAAACCGGAGCACGAAAACTAGTTGAAATTCAAGAACGTTTGGCGTCTTCAGACTTGTCCAGATCTAATTGGTGTCCAGGTTCAAAGGTTGTACCTATGGAAGTAGTACTGGGTAATGTAAATAAAGGCGAGCATAGTGTAACGGTAGCCATCCCCGCAACTGAGGCAACCGAGGGAAAAGCCAACCATTGGCTCGTTTCTGCTTACCTTACTTATGACGAGTAAAGATGTAATCCCTGTCCTGCGAGAATATGTTGGGCAAATTATTTATGTAGATGTCTAATTTATCAATGTCTTGGGTATGATAAATACGAGATTTAATGCCGTTTCACCTTGTTCAGCAGTATAAAATGTATGTTTCTTACCGATTAAGTTTACTTGTTTGTAATTACATCTTATTCACATACAACAAACATTTTGTAAACTATGTTATTTGTAAAAATCAATATACTCTTTTTAAATTGAAGAATTCAATATTTTTTGCTTGGCCCCTTCCAGATAAGACCTGCCAATTACGTACCTAAGGCCCTCTATCTCCACACTATTGCCTTCAACTGCATCTATTTTATCCAAGGCTATAGTGTAAGACCTGTGGATTCTTAAAAAATCTCGTTCCGGTAAAAGGTTGGTAAAATCGGAAAGTGTACTGTGAATTATATATTTACCTGTTGTGGTATTGATTCTTAGGTAGTCTTTCAAAGATTCTACAACCAAGATTTCATCCAAAAAAATCCTTTTCATCTTCTTTTTATCTACTTTCACAAAGATGAAAGGGCGTTCCTTGTTGGTATCCCGGGTAATTTTGGTGTTCAGCCTTCTATCTACCTTGTTCAAGGCTTTCATGAACCTGGGAAACTCAATGGGCTTGATCAAATAGTCTAAAACATCAAGCTCATAGGTCTCTACCGCAAATTCATCATAAGCACTGGTAATGACCAACAAAGGAGGGGTTTCCAAGCTTTTAATGAAATTTATACCATCCAATACGGGCATATTGATATCCAAAAAAATCAGGTCAACTTCATTGCCCTTCAAGAAATTTAACCCATCAATACCATTGGTAAACGTATTGGTAACCTCAAAATCCTCTATTTGCTCCAAATAGTTCTCAATAATGCTAATCGCCAAGGGTTCATCATCAATTATTAGACATTTTACTTTCATCCGCTCAAATTTTCACTGTTTCTCACGCCACATTTTCATAAAGCGCCCAAGGGCACTCAAGATACCTTGATCTTAAGGTTGACCACAAACATGTTCTTTTTATTGTTGAATGTTAGTTTATAGTCGTTTTTTTCGTATCCCAAGGCAAGCCTTTTCTTTACATTTTCCAATCCTATCCCGCTAGACTGATCAAAACGTTTCTCATTTTTTACAGATGCCGGCATTGGATTGGATATCTTAAAATACAGAAAATCGTTTTTGACTGCTAAATCAATGGCAACTTTAACTTTTCCAATATTTTTGTTCACCCCATGTTTGAACGCATTCTCAACAAATGACAACAGTAGGATAGGCGCTATCTCCTTGTCTTGAATATCTCCTGAAACGGACATATTGATTTCCAATCGCTCATTATGACGTACTTTTTCCAAATCCAGGTAATTCTGGATGCATAAAATCTCATTTTCCAGGCTCTGCCTCTTATTTTTTGTTTCGTACAACAGGTACCGCATCAATTCGGAAAGCTTGAGAATGATCTTGGGTGTATTTTTGGATTTTTCCACCGCCAAAGAGTATATATTGTTCAAGGTATTAAAAAAGAAATGCGGGGAAATCTGTGTTTTCAAGAACAATAATTCGGTCTCCAACTGCGCTTTTTCAAGGTCTGCAACCCTTTTATGTTCTGCCAAAAAATCCAAAGTTATCTTAATGGCCGTAACAAAGGTGACCACATACAATTCCCCTATCATCATATCAATGGTATAATTTAGGGTTATCTCGCTTATTGTTGATGGACCTTCTGGCCATACATCCTGACTTACTAAAAAATAGGTAAGGTTAAACTTTACAATGACCATTAGAAAGAGCGCGGACAACATAACAACAATAAAGGACAAATACCTTTTCTTAAACACCAATTTTGGCATCAAAAAATAGATATTGAAATAACACAGGGCCATATGAATTGGGAAGCCCAATAAATTGGTCGTAAAGGAATACCCATAATCATCAAAATAGCTGCCCCATCTAAAAACATTGAACAGAAAGTACACAGACCAAAAGATGATGTGATGTATTGCTGATACTTTATAGAACTGTCTGGAGTCAAAATTCATTTTATGGAAATGCTTGGTTGGTCCACTTGGTATCTTACTATTCAGATGTTGTTTTATCTGACGTTTCTGATTTTTTGAATGTTTAAATTTAGGAATTTTTAAATAGCACAAATAATCCAGCTCTTCAAAAAGGGCTGGGATTTATTTCTTTGAACATGCTTTTGGAAAGTGTTTAAACTAACCAAAAAAAATCATGGATTTAGAATGATAGTTCTTTGTGACCACGGTAGGATTGACTTCGTCTTTCCTGATAAAGCTCCGTTTTGAAAATGATTCCAACAAAAAAACGCTCAAGCAAGCTTGGCGTTTTTTCTTATCGAACCATTTATTCGTGACCACGGTAGGATTCAAACCTACGACCGCTGGAGCCGAAATCCAGTGCTCTATTCAGCTGAGCTACGTGGCCTTATTAATTAAATCCTTCAATCTCTCTCTTCCTACACCGGATTTATAATATTTTTCTTTCTTCAATGCTTCTTCTAAACTTCCTATTTCTTCTGAATATACCAAA
>JBDWSS010000068.1:0-42210 GCA_039985375.1 Flavobacteriaceae bacterium | reverse complement strand
CAAAGACCAGCCTTAGTTGCCAAGAGGTTTAAATTTTGAAACCCTGTTTCAAAAGGAGGTATTAGCTTTTGAAATGATTTTTGATTGTTCTTTCTAAAAAAAACACCGTTCCTATACGTACCCACCCATAATGTACCGTAAGCATCATAAGTAACCGATTTAATTCTTTTTATAAGTTCTCCATCATATACTAGAGAGATTGTAGAGAACATATTGGTTTCTGGGTTATATCTATTCAATTCCCCGTCGTCAGTACCAATAAGTATCTCCTTCTGGTTTGGAATTTGCGCAAAACAACTCACTATATTGCTACTTAAAGAGTTGCTGGAAGAAGATTGCGTAAAATGATGAAAAGAGTTGTTATGTTTACTATGAAAGGCCAATCCCCCCAACCAAGTACCGATCCAAATATTATGATTTGAATCCTTGTATAAGGACCATATAGATTGGTGGGGAAGTTCAGGGTACTTCTGTTTATTCACTAACTGAGCCTCTTGACTCCCGTTCAGGATGGCAATACCATTGTTGGTGGCCACCCAAATTTTATCATTGTCATCCTTAACAAGACTTCGTATCTGTTCGCTGGGTAATTTTAAATCGCCACTTGCCGTATAGGAAGTACAGGAATTTACAATAGTGCCATCCTTAACATCAATGCAGAGCAATCCTGCGGATCGATATCCAATGTAGATAAGGCCATCATTAAAAAGAACAGAACTAATTGTATGGGAAAGTCCTTTTTTAAAGAATTGGAAAGTTTGAGATCCCTTGGTTAAAAAATAGATATCCCCGTCTTCATAAAAAACCCAAATAGTACCATCCTTATCAATCGTAGAGAAGGTAATGAGTGTAGTTTTGTTGTTTACATTCTGATAAAAAGCCCTCTTTAATTTAGGGTCAAAGGAGGCAATACCTTTTTCATCGGAAAACCAGTATGTATGCTGTGCATCCTGAAAAAATGAAATAACATTTTTACCAATGAAGTTATCAAATTGGTCTGTTATGACCAGTCTCTCAAAATTGTCTCTTTTATTGTTATAGGAACATAGCCCACTTTCTGTGGCAACCCACAGTTTACCATTATTGTCCTTAAAAAGCCTATTAATTCTATTGGTTGAGAGCGATGTTGAATCTCTTTGAAAATAACTATACCTCTTGATATCAATGGTATTGTAAGAAAAAAGACCATTATTTGTGCCAAACCAGATAAATCCCTGACTGTCCTCTAATATAGAGGTGACCTGAGAATACACAACACCACCTTCTGGAGTCACCTTGGACAGCGAAACAAAAGATTCCCCTTGTCCAAAAAGCCCCAAAGAAATGATTGAGAAAAATAGTCCAACGATGGTAAACTTCATCCTAGTGGTTAAAATAAAAAAAAAGAGTTCATAAACAGCATATTAATACAAATAAAGAAAAGCCTTTTCAGGTAGGTTAGTACTTATGTTCCTTCTTGGAACATATGATGTAAAATGTACCATAATTACTAGAAACTAGGAACAATTGTTAAAAAAAACACAAATGAAATCGGCTAGATTTGTCTCAATAACTTTCACCAAACCACCAATCTTAAATGCAAAAAATATATACCTATAGTATCTTAATACTTGCTGTTCTTTCCTGCGGGCGCAGCACTTCTTCTCACGAAAACGCTCCTTATACCACAGAATTAATAGCACAAGCCTCCAAGCAATTACATTATATTGTTAAAAACTCCAATGTCAATGCTGCAAAATCAAAATTCCCCAGAACCACAGACGCATCGGGTAATTTAAAAATGGTAGGTAAAAAAGATTGGACAAGTGGATTCTATCCTGGAGTTCTATGGTCAATGTATCAATTAACCGGTGAGGAAGAATGGATGGAAAATGCACAACTCTATACAGCATTATTGGAAAGTGAAAAATTTAATGCCTCCAATCATGATATTGGATTTAAGATGATGTCCAGCTTTGGACTCGGATACAAATTAACCAACAATACAAGTTACAAGGATGTCCTGATTCAATCTGCAAAGACGCTTATAAAAAGGTTCAACCCCAAAGTAGGGTGTATTCGCTCTTGGGATCATAATAAGGATAAATGGGAATTTCCGGTCATCATAGACAACCTAATGAACCTAGAACTTTTGTTCTGGGCATGGAAAGAAACTGGAGATCCGGTTTTTTACAATGTCGCGGTAAGTCATGCGAATACAACCATGACCCATCATTTTAGAAATGACTACAGCTCTTTTCACGTTATAGGGTATGACCCTGTATCCGGTGATGTCATATCCAAAAACACACATCAAGGTTTGGCAGATAGTTCATCTTGGGCACGTGGGCAGGCCTGGGCACTTTATGGGTACACTATGATCTACAGAGAAACCATGGACCCTAAATTTTTAAGACAGGCAGAAAACGTGGCCAATTACATTATTAATATTGCGCAACTTCCAGAAGATTTTGTTCCCTTATGGGATTTTAGCGTAAAAAATAAAATCAACGAACCACGCGATGCTTCCGCAGGTGCAATTATAGCCTCTGCCCTTTACGAACTTAGTGAGTATTCTGAACATCATAAAAAAACGTATTTAGAAGTGGCAGATGGTATTATAAAATCCCTGTCCTCATCATCTTATTTTAACACCAACGGAGCTATGGGTGGTTTTTTATTAAACCATTCTACAGGGGCTAAACCAAAGAACTCAGAGGTAGACGTTCCACTAATCTATGCAGATTATTATTATTTAGAAGCATTAACAAGAAAAAATACAATCCACAACCAAACTCAAACTTTATGAAAAGAAAGCAATTATTTTTCAAATTCACATGGATAACTTTTATCCTAATGACCTCGTGGGGTTATAGTCAGGATAAAACGGTTACTGGAAAAATTACAGATACTGCTGGCATTCCAATTCCAGGGGTAAATGTAATAGCAACAGAGACCAGTAATGGAACTATTTCAGATTTTGATGGTAACTTCTCCATTCAGGTGGAGAACGGAAACACGCTATCATTCTCTTATATAGGTTATAAGACAAAAGAAATAACAGTGACCAATACCACTACCTACAATATAACTCTTGAAGAGGACAACACACAGCTGGATGAGGTAATTGTGGTAGGTTACGGAGCACAGAAGAAAAGCGATATTACCGGTGCAGTTGCTTCAGTGGCTGCAGAAAGGCTAGATATGGTTTCTAATACAAATGTTGTACAAGCTTTGCAAGGTTCAGTACCAGGCGTAACAATTAATAATAACGGTTCTAGTGCTTCGGGAGGAGATGTTTCTATTGTAATAAGAGGTACAAATTCAATTTTGGCAAATACTACACCACTTGTAGTTTTAGATGGGTTTCCTTATTCTGGCAGTTTCACAGATATTAATCCTGCAGATATCGAATCGATAGAGGTTTTAAAAGATGCTTCTGCTGCTGCAATATATGGCTCTAGGGCTGCCAACGGTGTTATTTTAATAACATCAAAGAAAGGAAAACAAGGAAAAATCAAATTCAGTTTTGATACATATTATGGAGCACTAGATGCAGTAAATATCCCTGATGTACTATCCGCAGAGGAGTTTTATGAGTTTAAGTTAATTAGAGATCCTAATGCTTTTGACCAATCTGAATTGGATATTTTTAATAATGGAGGTGGTGTAGATTGGATTGATTTGTCACTTAGAACTGGATCAACCATGCAACATAATTTATCTGTTTCAGGAGGATCTGAAAAATTTAAATATTTTGTATCCGGTACATTTTTAGATGTTGAGGGTATAAGGTTAAACGATGACTTTCAACGGTCTACTTTAAGAGTAAATTTAGAAGTAAATGCTACAGATTGGTTAACAATAGGCACAAACACACAATTAAGTTACAGTGATTTTAGTGGTCTAGGGCCAAACTGGAGTGATGCTTTTTATATGAACCCCTTAACCAGAAGCCACGATGAAAATGGAGATTTAACTATTTACCCATGGGAAGAAGATGTGTTTTTTGGAAATCCATTACAAAATACATTAGCAGATAATAGTGATAAAAGGTACAAGATAATCTCTAATCTTTATTTTGATCTAGATTTAGGGTTTATACCAGGCTTGTCTTATAGACTAAATACAGGAGCAGAAATTACACATACCAGACAAGGCAGTTTTTGGGGAGTCAATACGAAAAGAGGGTTGGAAAATCAAGGTGAAGCACAGGTAAGAAATGATTTTAGAACCAATGTTCTACTTGAAAAT
This sequence comes from Flavobacteriaceae bacterium, assembly GCA_039985375.1. Taxonomy (GTDB): domain Bacteria; phylum Bacteroidota; class Bacteroidia; order Flavobacteriales; family Flavobacteriaceae; genus Flagellimonas. Next base: position 37,977 of record JBDWSS010000068.1, on the reverse strand, counting down.
ATTTTAACATACAAGAAAGCGTTTGGAAAGCATAATGTGTTTTTAACTGGGTTGTATAGTTTTCAGGAAGAGGTTAGAGATGATCAAGATTTAGATTCGCAAGGTTTTCCAAACGACATACTTACTTGGCGTCAAGCAAATGTAGCAGCATTGGTAGAACCTGGTTATACCTATTTCAAAGAATTACTCTATTCATCCATGTTGCGAATTAATTATGGGTATGATAACAGATATATAGCTACACTAACGGGTAGACGAGATAGTTTTTCTGCTTTTGGAAATGATACCAAACATGGCAACTTTTTTTCAGGAGCATTAGCTTGGAATATCCATAACGAAACGTTTATGGAAAATTCATTTTTCAACACCTTAAAGCTAAGGGGGTCATATGGTGAGGTTGGTAATCAAGCGGTTGATGCTTATGATTCACTTACACTTTTATTAGAACGCTCCTATGTTGATTCTAATGGGAATTCTTTGCCTGGATTTATAACAGATGATGTTTTAGGAAACCCCTTATTGGGATGGGAGACCAGTAAGTCTTTTAATTTGGGGGTAGATTATGGTATTCTTAAAAACAGATTAAATGGTAGTATTAATGTTTACAAAACCAATACAACGGATTTGTTGGCCGAAGAAGCCATTTCTGCTTTTCATGGTGCCACACAGTTCAACACCAATGTAGGGGAAATACAAAATAAAGGTCTAGAATTAGCACTTTCAGCTGCTGCAATACAAACTGAAAATTTTAGTTGGAATATAGATGGTAACATTGCGTTTAATAGGAATGAATGGGTAAATATTAATGGAGACGGCGAGTCAGATAATGTTGGGAATAGCTGGTTTATAGGAGAACCTGTAGATGTTGTTTATGCGCTAGAGTTTGATGGTGTTTTTCAACTGGACGATGATATTGCCAGTTCTGCGCAACCTGATGCCGAACCGGGATATGCAAAGGTAAAGGATCAGATAACTGTGGATACGGATGGCGATGGTATCCCAGATGCAACAGATGGTACTATTAATGCAGATGATAGAATAATTCTAGGCCAAAGAGACCCTAAAACTGTTGCGGCGTTAAGTATGAATTTTAAGTACAAAAACTTCGGGCTTTATATTATGTCTCAAGGCGCTTTTGGCCATATAAAGCAAAACGATCTTAAAAACGACAACGTATTTGGAGAAGTTAGAAGAAATACAACGTTAAAAAATTGGTGGTCTCCAGATAACCCTACCAACGATTTTTATGCAAACGCAGAGGGGGCTAATATTGATGGGGTAGCCTTTTATGAAAGCTCAGATTATTGGAGAATAAGAGATATCACTCTGTCTTACGATTTAGAACAAAATATACTTAGTAAACTGAATCTTGATAAATTCAGAATATATGCCACGGGTCGTAATTTATTCACTTTTACAGATTATGAAGGTTTAGATCCGGAGTTTACCAGTGTAAGAGATACACCATTACAAACAACAATTACATTAGGATTAAATGTTAGTTTCTAACAAAAAAGCACGCAAATCATGAAAGAAATAAAAAATACTTTAGCATTTGTACTAGTGATTGCATCCATTATGGGGTGCTCTAACGATGAACTATTAGAAGACCCAAGAGCAGATATCGCAGCAGACAATTTATATGTAGATTTAGCTGGTTTTGAAGTAGGATTAAATGGGTTGTATGCCCAATATAGAAGAGAAAGAGGAGGGTCAACCTTCGCAAGTGGAAATGATTTAATGATAGATCCTGCAATTACTGGCACAGATAATATGTTTGGTAACGAACGTTCTGGTTGGGCAAGGGGAGGAAATGAGCTTGATGACAGAAATACGGCAACAACAGGACATAATACTAGATTGTTAAATTGGTTGTATGAAATGAATAATGCAACCAATACTCTTATAGGTAGAGCAGAAAATCCTAGTATTAATTGGTCTGATGAAGATAAAAATAGGGTATTAGCAGAGGCACGCCTTTTAAGAGCATGGATTTATAGACATATTAGTTATCTATGGGGAGATATGCCTTTGCATTTGGAAGAATCAAGTGGAGCAAATATAATTAGAGATTGGGTAAGAACACCAGTAGCTGAGATTAGAGCAGCTATGGAGGCAGATTGGTTATTTGCAGAAGAACACTTGCCAGAAACATCTTCTAGTGGAGGAAAAGTTGTAAAAGGAGTGGCCACTCATTATTTGGCAGAGTTATATTTAGCTCAGGGACGCGATGCTGAAGCAATAGCAAAAGCAGAAGATCTTATAAATAATGGGCCATATAGCTTAATTACAGAAAGATACGGGGTGAGAGCAAGTGAACCAGGAACCCCTTTTACCGATATGTTTCTAGATGGGAACTCAAACAAATCTGAAGGAAATACAGAAGTACTTTGGGTTATGCAACACGAGTTAGAAGTAAATGGTGGTGGAGACAACATCATGAGACGCTGGCACAGAGGACGATCACAGGATATTCGGGTAGATGGTATAACAAATGCCATTATTTTTTCAGTGGAAAACGGAGGGAGAGGTTTAGAACGTATAAGTCCTACACGTTATGCAATGGAATTATATGAGCCGTCCGATCATAGAGGAGGTCGTTTTGCCTGGAGAGATTACGAAGTACTGAATAATCCAGACAATGTTCCACCAGGACGCGCCATAGGGGATACTATCTTTTTTGATTGGAGAGACAAAGATGAAGAGCAACAGAATAATGAATGGCCAAGTACCAGAAAATGGGATTATGCCAACCCTTTAGATTTAGCGGGCTCTAGAAGCTATAATGATCAGGTATATATTAGGCTAGCGGAAACCTATTTAATTCTTGCCGAGGCACAAATGAATACCGGAAACCTAGTAGGAGCAGCAAGCAACATCAATTTTTTAAGAGCTAGGGCGAATGCGAGTTTAATTACCGCCGCCGATGTGGATATCGATTTTATTTTGGACGAACGATCAAGAGAACTCTACTCAGAGGAACACAGAAAATACACGTTGGTGCGGTTGGGCAAGTGGTTTGAAAGATTTCAACAATACAATAAGGTAGGCGCTCCAAATGGAGATGAACGTCATACTTTAATGCCAATTCCGCAAGATGCTATCGATGCTAACGGCGTTCCTCTCCCGCAGAATCCTGGTTATGATTGATAACCCTATGACACTTTTTAGTTAATTTTTAAGTTAGAAACTACCTCCTTTTTTGAAAAGAATTGAGAGGTAGTTTTTTCATTCACAGTACTACATAGCTTATAGAGCATTTCTTTTAATAAGAAGATTATGAAAAAAATATTCCTTAACAACCTAATATGCTTCATAAGTGTAGTTACGTTGGCAATTGGTTGTCATGCCCAAAATAATAATTCAAAAAACACAAGACCCAACATCATTCTCATTATGGCTGATGACCTTGGGTATGGTGACGTAGGATTTAACGGCAATGAAAATGTGATCACACCCTATTTGGATAAAATGTCAGAAGACGGCATTACATTCACAAATTTTTATGCAGCAGCACCTTTATGTTCGCCAACCCGTGCAAGTGTATTAACAGGAAGAAGTCCTTTTAGGCAAGGTGTTTTTGCCGCACACACAGGCGGCATGCGACCATCAGAAAAAACCATAGCAGAAATGTTGAAAAATGTAGGTTACCAAACAGGTTTTTTTGGCAAATGGCACTTAGGTTGGGTAGAGCCAGATAAAGTGGAGTCTAGAGGGATGTATTCGCCACCATGGCATCATGGATATGATGAAACATTTGCAACTAAGAGCGCAGTTCCAACATGGAACCCTACAAAAACTCCAAAAGGATGGACAAGCTTTGGAGCTAGAGATGATGGATCTTGGGGTGGTTCAATTTATGTGAACAATGGCAAACCCGTTACTGATAACTTGGAAGGTGATGACAGCCGCATTATTATGGATAGAGCTATTCCATTCATTGAAAAAGCGATTAAAAACAACCTTCCTTTTTTTACAACAATCTGGTTTCATGCACCACATGAACCTGTTGTTGCAGGCCCAGAGTATTTAGCAAAATATCCAAACCTTTCTGAAAAGAAAAAACATTTATATGGTAGCATAACGGCTATGGATGATCAGATTGGACGCTTAAACCAATTCTTAAAAGAAAATAATGCAGATGAGAATACTATAATCTTTTTTTGTAGCGATAATGGGCCAGCAGATTCGCTGACAAAAAAAGGAATTGCATCTGCAGGGCCTTTTAGAGGTCATAAACATCAAATGTGGGAAGGCGGTCTACGAGTTCCCTCATTAATTTTATGGCCAGGGCATATTAAAAAAGGTGTAGTATCTAATACACAAACCTCTACTAATGATTATTTTCCAACCATACTTGATCTAGTAGATATTAAACCCAATAAGAAAATTCCGTTAGATGGTATTAGTTTAAAACCTCTAATTAAAGGAGATGAAACCACTATAACTTCTAATGCTCTTGCTTTTGGATATCAACGCCTATATAAAAATACAGAGCTCTACGCTTATATAAGTGGTAAATATAAAATTTGCAATCCCGTAGTTGGTTCAAAAATGATGCTTTTTGATTTGTCAAAAGACCCTTCGGAATCACATGATTTAGCTGCCGAAGAACCTGAGCTATTAGAAAAAATGATTAAGGAGTTAGAAAAAGTTAAGTCATCTTGGAGATTGAGTAGAGAAGGAAAAGATTATCAATGGTAGTGTCATTTAAAATTAAATAACAAATGAAATATACAATCTTCATCGTTTTAGTAACCGTTCTATTCGGATGTAAAAAGATTACGGAAAATATAGAAGAAACCATGAAGCAAGAATATATTTTAGTAGATGCCAAAGTAAAAGTTTACAATGACGATGGAACAAGAAGCTATAAAGACTATAAGCCGTTTGAAACACGTACTGTAGATTTACTTCCTGACTTTAAATCTACTAATAATAAGCAATCAGAAAGTTTAAGTATCTATGGTGGGTCTATGGCACATCCAAAACAAGAGGCAACAGGCTTTTTCCATGTGAAAAAACTTGGTGGTCGTTGGTGGGGTATTGACCCACTAGGATATAAATATTTCAATATTGCTTTAAATACTATTAAAAGAGGGAACTCTGAAAGAACTAAAGCAGCATTAACAAAAAAGTTCCAAAACAAAGAAAATTGGATTAACGAAACCATAGTAATGTTACAAGACAATGGTTTTAATTGTGCAGGTTCATGGTCTGACGTTGACGCTATAGTGGAAGCAAATAAAACTTTAAAGAAACCCTTAGCATACACGGTTAATTGGAATTTTATGAGTAGCTATGGTCGTAAGCGAGGGGGTACACATCAGCAACCTGGGCATATCGGATACCCAAATGATGCCATTTTTGTTTTCGACCCGGATTTTGAAACTTTTTGTGATGAACATGCAAAAAAACTATTGAAATATAAAGAAGATCCAAATTTATTTGGTCATTTTTCTGATAACGAAATGCCTTTTAAATTTAAAGCTTTGGATAACTATTTAGGACTTCCAGAAGATGATTATGGACATATTGCCGCAAAAGAGTGGTTGCAAGAAAAAGGTGTTTTAAAAAATCAAATTACGGATGAACACCGAGAGTTATTTATGGCTTATGTTGGAGATAAATATTTTTCTATAGTTTCTAAAGCGATTAAAAAATATGACCCTAACCATATGTATATTGGGTCTAGATTTTATAGCAGAGAAAAGCATCATAAGGATTTTATGAAAGCTATTGGGAAGCATTTAGATATTGTTTCCAATAATTACTATAATCATTGGACACCAGACACACAACATACGGAAGAATGGGGAGAATGGACTGGTAAGCCGTTTATTATAACAGAATACTATGTTAAAGGAGAAGATTCTGGTATGGGCAATACCAGTGGTGCAGGTTGGATTGTGAGAACACAAAAAGACCGTGGCTTATTTTATCAAAACTATAACCTAGCTTTATTAGAATCTAAAAACTGTGTAGGATGGCACTATTTTAAATATCAAGATAATGATCCCACAGCTAAAGGTGCGGACCCTTCAAACATTGATGCAAATAAAGGTATTGTAAGTAATGAATATGTAGTATGGGAACCTATGATGAAAAAAATGAGAGCATTAAATACACAAGCATATAGTTTAATAGAATATTTTGATTCGAACAAAAAATAAACTTACATATACAAATAAGGTCTATTCTTTTTATTGCTTTTTTGTTTTAACAGGAGTAATAGGTTGTACCTCAACTTCTAATTTAGAAAAATGGAATGAAGGTGTTTTTGTACGTTCAGAAAGTAACCCGATGATTTATCAAGAAATGGAAGGTTTAGAAAGGTTTGTAGGTGAAAACATCAATGGCCCTTCCGTAATAAAAGTTCCCAATTGGGTATCCAATCCTTTGGGGAAATACTATATGTATTTCGCTCATCATCATGGTAAATTTATACGTATGGCTTATGCCAATACCTCAACAGGACCATGGACAGTTTACAAACCAGGAGTATTACATTTAGATAAAACAGTAGCAATTGGACATATTGCATCTCCTGATGTAATTATAGATGAATCCTCCAAAACCATAAAGCTCTATTTTCATGGTAAAATACCTAACAGTAAAGCACAAAAAACATTTTTAAGTACCTCTAAAGATGGTTTGGAATTTATAGCATCAAATACAATACTAGGGCCTTCGTATTTTAGAGTATTTGCCTACCAAGGTGAAAGTTATGCATTATCATCTGGTACATTTTATAAAAAGACGAGTGATAATAAAGCCTATGAAAAAGGAGCTATTATTTTACCTCATGCCAGACATACGGCCTTAGCTTTGATCGATGATACGTTAATCGTTTTTTATTCTCAAAAAGGTGATGCACCAGAACGTATTTTAAAATGTAAGATCAACCTATCTGAGGGTACATGGGAAACTTGGAAAGCAAGTTCTCCAGAAGAGGTGTTAAAACCTAAAACAAAGTATGAAGGTTTTCATTTACCTATTGAAAAGTCTACTGGTGGATTTGCAGAAAAACCAGTACATCAACTGAGAGACCCAGCCATTTTTATAGACAACGATGATGTGTACTTATACTACTCCATAGCAGGAGAGTCTGGTATTGCTGTTGCAAAACTTATAAAATAGCTTATCATGAAAAAAAAAATATGAGATATTATATCCTCATTTTAATAAGTATAGTATTTCTGACTGGATGTACAAAAAAACAATCAGTAGAACGCCCCAATATTTTATGGTTAACAAGTGAAGATAATAATATTGATTGGGTGGGGTGTTACGGAAATGAGTATGCCGAAACACCTAATATTGATGCACTAGCGGAACAAGGTTTTAGGTATACACATTGTTATGCTAATGCACCTGTATGCGCTCCTTCACGTAGTACTTGGATAACAGGAGTGAATGCCATATCTATGGGAACACACCCCATGAGAAGTCGCAACGATATTCCCCATGATATAATAAAATATTATCCCGATTATTTAAAAGAAGTTGGCTATTATGTAAGCAATGGTATGAAGTCAGATTATAATATCGGTGGAAGACCTGACAACGATTGTTGGGATATGACCGATAAGAAAGTATCTAATGAAGAGGTTTCTTCTGTTGATTGGAAAACGCTTGGAAATCAACAACCTTTTTTTAAAATTATTAACTTTTTTGAATCACATGAAAGCAGGGCTCAAGGTGATGTTAATAATACCATTCATAACCCTAATAATGTGAATTTACGGGGGTATCATCCTGATATACCTGATGTTCGTAAAACGTATGCCAAATATCATGATGCGGTAAAACGAATGGACACAGGTGTTGGTGAAGCATTAAAAAAATTAGAAGAACTTGGTTTAGCCGACAATACGATTGTTATTTATAATTCAGATCATGGTGGAGTATTACCACGTAGCAAGCGCTATTTGTTTGCCAGCGGAATACATAGTCCTTTAATAATTCGTATTCCTGAGAAATACAAATCTCTTTACCCTGCAAAAGAAGTCGGAACAATTGTAGACCGGTTGGTTAGCTTTGTCGATATGCCCAAAACATGGCTAAGCATTACAGGAGCCCCTGTGCCCAACTATATGCAGGGAAACATTTTTTTAGGTAAAAATACAGAGCCGGAACAAGAATATCATTTTGCATATAGAGGCCGCATGGATGAGGGAAATGAAAATGCCAGAGCAGTCTACGATAAAGAGTTTGTATACATCCGTAACTATATGCCATATGCACCATGGGTACAACATCTGCAATTTCTATGGAAAATGAGGGCAACAGAGGCGTGGGAAAAACATGTAAACGATGGCAAAGCCACTAAAGAACAAGCAAAGTACTTTTATCCAAAAACCTACACGGAAGAATTTTATAGCCTGAAAGATGACTGGGACAACACAAACAATCTGATTGAAAATGACAAGTATGCTGAAAAAATAGCAGCTATGCGTGAAGCATTACATGATTGGCAGTTAAAAATATATGATGCTGCTTTATTGCCGGAAGCAGAAATGATAAAACGAGCAAAAGAAAATGATGTTACAATTTACGAAATGGTCCGTAACCCTAAGTTATATGATTTACCTACACTATTAGATGCAGCAGATGTAGCATTAGAGCAAAATGAAAAAAATATAGGCAAATTAAGAAACATGCTTGATAATGAAGATAGCGGGGTTAGATATTGGGCTATGGTAGGAAGTTTTTTATTGAATGATGAAGTAGCTGGGCTAAAAGCAATAAACGATGACTCTCATGAAGTACGAATTTTGGCTGCCTGGACTTTGATAAAAAATGGTAAACGCGAATATGGATTCACCTGTTTAAACAATATGCTAAAAGAAAATTCATACGCTACACTTAAAATATTAAATGTTGTGGAATGGATGGGGGAAGATCGCGAAAACATGATGAATACCATCAAAAAAATGGATCTATCAGGAGAAAAAAATAAATATGAATTAAGGCAAAAAGAATATCTAGAAAATAGATATAAATAATTCACTTTAATAAAATGATTTTGGAGCGGATAGTAAAATATGCTAAATGCATAACTCCTTTTTAAATAATATAATTTAAGATACCAACACTATGAATCGAATATACATATTCATTATTTCCTTGCTGTTTATTGTTGGTTGTTCTTCAAAAAAAACGACAAATGAGCAACAACAACCAAACGTGCTTTTTATTTCAGTTGACGATTTAAACGATTGGCAAGGTACATTATTAGGACATCCACAAGCCATAACACCAAATATGGACAAGCTATTTAGTGAAGGTGTTCTGTTTACTAATGCACATGCTTCACAACCTGTTTGTACGGCATCCAGAAACTCAATTATTAGTGGTGTACATCCAACGTCATCAGGTTGGTATAGTTCTACTAAAAATATGAGGGAAAATTACGATACCGTTATGGCAAACCATATGATGTTACCAGAATATTTTAAGGCAAACGGCTATAATACATTTGCAACAGGCAAAGTTTTTCATGATGGGGAATCTGATTACCCTAATAAAACAGCCGATTTCTGGACCGAGTATTCGCCTCATTTTTGGAATGATATGGAACCTCATATAAAAGAAAATGGATATGGTTATAGAGGTATGATGTTTTACCCTTTTCCAAAAAATGGAGGTCAGTTAGTGGAACTCTATGGTAAAGACACCATTACTAATTATTACAAACCTCGTAATAGGTTTTATTCGTTATGTGGCGGTCCTTTAGATGATGAAGATATTCCTGAAAAGGGTATGTATGATGAACAAATAGCGAATTGGGCCATTAATAAAATTAATGAACCACAAGAAGATCCATTTTTCTTAGCAGTAGGTTTTATACGACCTCATGTGCCTTATACAGCACCAAAAAAATATTTTGATTTATACCCTATTGAAGATATACAAGTACCTGTTATTCCAGAAAATGAATTTGAAGACATTCCTTTAATGGGTAAAGCTATTGCATATGGTTATACACCAAAAGGAGGTTGGAAAGATGTTTCCGAAAAGAAAGAGATTCTCCCAGAATTGGTACAGTCTTACCTAGCTTGTGTAACTTTTGTTGATGAGCAAATAGGGAAAGTAATAGATGCTTTAGAAAAAAGCCCGAATGGAAAAAATACGATTATTGTTTTATGGTCAGACCATGGGCAACACTTAGGCGAAAAACGCCATTTTAGAAAACAGGCTCTTTGGGAAGAGGCAACAAGAGTGCCTTTATATTTTAAAGTTCCAAACAATGAAAAAAACGGACAGCGAAGTAAACAAGTCGTCAGTCTTTTAGATATATACCCTACCCTTGCAGAATTATGTAATCTTCCAGAAGTCGCCCAATTAGAAGGAGAAAGTCTAGTCCCGCTTATAAATACGCCAGAAACAATACAAAACAGGTCAGTATTAACTACTTGGCGCTATAAAAATCATGCCGTAAGAAGTAACGATTGGAGATATATTCACTATAGAGACGGCCGTGAGGAATTATATAACCACAAAACAGACCCGGGAGAACATATCAATTTAGCAAGTAACCCAGAATATGCTAATGTTATTAAAGCACATAAAAAATGGTTACCAAAACATGATGCATTACCTGCGGGTTCAACAGCATGGGAAGGTGATAATTTAGACCGAAGAGTGAAAGAATGGAAGGATAATGGTACTATACCTGTTTGGCTACGATAATTGAATAAATACAGAATATATTATAATTATAAAGAATAATATCTTATGAAACAAATCCTTGTTCTTTTTATAAGTTTAGCATTTATTACTGGCCGTTCTTCATTTAAAAAAGGAAAAACAGCAAAAAAACCAAATGTGCTTTTTATTGCAGTTGATGACTTAAACGATTGGGCAGGTTATATGGGCAATAACCAAATAATTACCCCAAATATGGATGCACTGGCTTCACAAGGAACGTTTTTCAAGTCAGCGCATTGTCAATATGCGGTCTGTGGTCCTTCACGTGCAAGTGTAATGTCAGGAATGTATTATCATAATCTGGGCTTCGGAACCAAAGGCAGTCTAATGAGGAAGGATGAAGAAGTTGTTAACGCAGTCAAAAAGAAAGGTTCCTCATTGATTTATGAATATTTTGCGGATTATGGCTACAAAACGATGGCAGCTGGTAAGCTCCTTCACCGCCACGTTCCCGAAGAAACCGTTGATGTATCTCATGGTCGTGGTTCATGGGACTTCAATTTAGATGAAAATGGAAAAAAGAAGAGATTAAACTGGTTCGGTTCAAAAGGTCTTCTTGATTGGGGTCCCATAAATAAACCAGAAAATGAGATGAGTGATTATAAAGCTGCTGAATGGGCTGTAGATCAACTCTCACAAGAACATGATAAACCGTTTTTCTTGATGACTGGCTTCATGCGCCCACATACCCCTTTGCATATTCAACAGAAGTACTTAGATATGTATCCTCTTGATGAAATAGAGTTTCCACCATACAAAGAAGACGATTATGATGACATTCCTGAAGCAGCAAAAGAGACCTGGAATTCTTATCCTGACGTACCCTGGGCGATTAAAAATAAGCAATGGCGTAAGATGCTTCAGGCTTACATGGCGTGCATAACCTTTACAGACACTCAGATTGGAAAAATATTAGAGGCTCTGGAAAATAGCCCATATAAAGACAATACTATTGTCGTTTTATGGTCGGATCATGGGTTTCATATGGGAGAAAAAAGCAGATTTCAAAAACATATGGCATGGGATCGTTCGACTAAAGTTCCACTAATCATCAAGGATCCAAGATCCGGTTCAGAAAAAAATCTAGCCAAACAAATTGAGTCTAACGTTCAGCTGATTGACCTTTACCCAACACTACTCGAAATCTGTGGTCTTCCTGAAAACAAAAAAGTAGAGGGGCGTAGCCTAGTTCCTCTTATGGAAAATCCCAGCCTTAAATGGGAATATCCTGCTTATACTTTCAGAATGGGTAAATACGCGACCGTAAAATATGATTCTTATCGATTTACAGAATATTTTGATGGTTCTAGGGAACTCTACAACCACGAAAACGACCCAAATGAATGGACCAACTTGGTAAATTCAACTAATGATGAATATAAAGCTATTATTGAACATTTGCACAAACTACTCGAGAAACCTCATGTGATATTGGGTTACGAGGAGTCAAAACTAAGATAAATCTATGATTTTGAAAAACAATGCATTAACTACATTAATAGTAAACAATTTAACGAATGAAAGGTGATGATTTAGATAAAATAATGAGATGAAAACAACACATTTCAAATTTAATTTAACCCTTGTAGTAATTTTTTGCTTTGCCGTTTCAATACAAAAAAGTAAGGCAGGCAACATTATAGATACTGCTGATTACGCTTACTGGAGAAAATTAGCAAACACTTCGAAGCTGTTTAGAGCTATGAAAGCCAATGCCATTGAAACTGCTAAAACAGGAAGCTTATCTAGAGATGTGTTTGGGGCTAACGCCTTGGCCTATATCCTTGATTCAGAAAATAAAACTACCTATATAACTAATATTCAAAACAAATTCGAGACCAGGATACAGACCATGAAAATTGGGACGGGAGCAGCTACTTCATCTGTACCTTCTCATGAACTTTTTCTAGGATTGCTGGCACTGGATGTTATTCGTTACGATTTGGCTCCTGCAGTACGTTTGGACCTCGAATCCATGATTGAAGGTAAAATCATGCAGCTTTACATTGGTAAGTGGGATCCTCATGCCTGGGCCATGAGAATGTTGTGGTACAAATACATAGGAGATAAAGAAAATTTTTTGGCTGCAAAGCTAGCGTGGGAAACTGGACTATCAGAGCATTATATGGCTAATGATGGTGTTTCACCAGCTGGTAACGGATACTGTGTAGAAAGGTGGAACACCATTGAACGCACAGCCAAAAACACTACGTTAGATATCATGGAATATATGGGTTATAATGAGTATTACACAAATCCTGGAATCATTGGGCTAAAAGAATTTATGTATGGATATGCAACAGCTCCTTTTGGACGAATTCTACTCTATGGAGATTCTAGAAATACTGAAACTCAGAAGCCTTGGGATATTGAAAAAGGAAGTGTTATTTTATCTCCCCATATTCTTTCTGCTGCACGATTTTCACCTGAAGCCTACAAATATGCTATGTGGGTATTACGAGAGGGCGCAGGAGTTACCAATGGAACATTAAAGGGTTATTTATCCAATTACTTAATTATGGCTGGTTCAGCAGCAAATAATAATCCCATCCAATTTGATACACATGACGCTAAATTGGCTCCTAGCCGTTTATTTAAAAATTATGTCGCTTTAAAATCCAGAGAACAGTCAACCAATGCGCTTTATATGAGCATGTACAATTTAACTGGTAATACAGAATACCATACCCATTATGAAGTCAACGCTCTAGCCATGGCTGGATACGGAGAAATTTTAATGCGTAATGCAGGATACAATGGACCAAACGTGGATGTGACGATAGACGGGATAACAGCTACTTTTGATTTCTTGCATTCCGATTCGGAAGCCGCGAATACTTTAATGATAGGAAGGAAAAGGCATTCGTCAAAAGTAGGTGATGGCATAATAGAAGGTTTGGTAGATCAGGACATTGAATATTTCAGAGGATCAAATTCTGAAGGCATCGCAGGAACTCACTTTAGAGATGCCATTTTTGTACAACCATCAAATGGTGCCAACGGTTACTACGTTGTGATGGATCATGTAACTACCGATAAACCGGAAGATAATGTCAATATCGCGTGGCATCCCAATGCAGCAACTTTAAATACAATTAAGGACGCAACAAAATACTTTTCAGAAATAAAAATTGAAAAGGGAAAAACGGGTCCTCGGTTATATTCTGAAAATGAAGCCACATTAACTACTTTTCTAGGAACACCCCCAGCCTCAGTAGAAATAAAGAGAACCGCAAATCAGGCTAGATCTGGATATGGTTATGCTGCAGATTATATGTATGTCAATTATAACACGACCAATCAGCAAGCTAATATTCTTACTATTTTCTTTCCAGGAGATAAGACCCATGAAACAGGAGATTTGACAAGAATTGTTTCTGGAGATTATTCTGGCAGTAAAATTGATCAAGGACAGATAATGGATATAGCGCTTACCTCAGAAGGGAGTTCAGAAGGACAATATGGCTCAGAGACTTTTCAGGGAGAAAACATCTTCTATAGAAAAGCCTCTGGAGAATTTATCTCCTATTTTGTTAAAGGGACATCGTTTAGCTCCACTCAAGGCATACAAACAGGTTTTAAGTCGGATACTTCAGTTGCTGTTTATATGAGTGCTCTGGATGATGGAAAAGGAATGAGCGGTAAAATAATTTCTTCCGGAAGCAAAGTGACCTTTTATACTCCTAATATTTCATCAATAAAACTAGAAGGAAGAAACCTTCCTATGGTTAGTTCTGGGGCAAATTGGGTTAGTGTTAACATCCCCGAAGGGACTCATAAGATTGAATTATTGAGCCTTACAAAAAAATAAACGAATTAAAATGAACAAATTACAAGATTTTCAGAAGTTAGTAATCAACAATGCACGAAATGTGCAAGGAATGAAGGTGGGAGATAAAGCTCCCAATTTTGAATTACCAAATGCAACAGGCAGGGCAGTTTCTCTTTACGAATGTTTGAAATCTGGCCCTGTTATTTTAAAATTTTACAGAGGAGAATGGTGTCCAATATGCAATCTTGACCTAAAAGAAATTCAACAATATTTAAATCAATTTGAAAAATTCAAGGCCCAAGTTATAGCAATAAGTCCTCAGAAACCAAACGATTCACTTACCATTATTCAAAAAAACGAACTTGGTTTTGAAGTATTAAGTGATAGTGACCAAAAAGTAATTAACAATTATAACCTCCAATTTGATCCTGGTGAAGATTATCATCAAAGAAGAGACCTTTCAGTATTAAATGGTGATGGTTCTATAACACTACCAGTGCCAGCAACGTTCATTATAGCTACTGATCTTACCATAATTGGCGCTCATGTTGAGGCAAATTATACAGAGCGGATGGCCCCAAAAGAGATTTTAAAAATCTTAGAAAGTAAATTAAACATATAAGATAAACTACTAAATATAGTTTTATGAAATTCTCAGTATTGACATTTTTACTATGTGTTTTGTTGTCTTGTGTAACAGAAACCAAAAAAGAGGAGAACTATATTTATATAGATAACCAGACAGATTTTGATACTTATAAAAAATCAGATTTTGCCCCAGGAACTCATATTCTGTTTGCTTCAGGAAAATCGTTCAATGGACAATTTGCTCCAACCGGATCAGGAACCAAAGAAGATCCTATTAAGATTACGGCGTACGATTCAAAATCAAAAGAAATATTCTGGGATGATATTGATAATAAACCAATTATAAATGGACATGGTAAAGTAAATTCCTCGTTCTATTTATTCAACGGGCAGCATTGGGAGATTAACAATCTTGAACTAACAAATACCAATGGCACAGATGAAGATCAAGGTAGTTTAAGAGGCATATACATAGAAGCCAAAGATTCAGGAGTTATGAATGATGTTATTATTCAGAACTGTTATATCCATGATGTAAACGGAAAGGTAGCTGGAAAAAAACGAGGAGGTATTCATGTTCATGTAACCGGAGATAGTATTCAAACTAAATTTCACAATTTACGCATAGAAAATAATACCATAAAGAATGTGGGAGGGGTTGGTATCGGCAATACTTCTAGTTGGGGAAAAATCCACTCCAAAGACTATTTTCCTTGGACCAATTTTGTGATTAGAGGTAATCGCGTAGAACATACGGGTAGAAATGGAATAATTGCTCGAGTTGGTCTTAATCAAATAGTTGAACACAATATTTTAGCTTATAATAGTAGATACAGTACAGGGCATAGTGTGTTTAATTTCAACACTGTGGGATGTATTATGCAATACAATGAAGCTTATGGTAATACCGGTGAACCAGGAGATATAGACCATGGAGGCTTTGATGCAGACTACAATGCTAGAGGTACCATCATTCAATACAACTATAGCCATGACAATAATTGGTTTTGTGGTATTATGCGAAAATATAATAGAGAAGTTACGATTCGTTACAACATTAGTTTAAATGAAAGACTGGGCTCATATATGTACGGTTTTCCTTGGGAAGACAATGCAAGAGGCGTTTATATTTATAACAATACGCACTATTATAAGGCAGGACTGAACGCCAGTATCATTGCAAGCCCAGGAAGAGTGCGTACTCCTAGCTACACCCATTTTTACAATAATATTTTCTATTTCGAAGACGCAGGAACTTGGGGTGTAGAACCTGATGAAACTTGTGAATTTAGCAATAACCTTTTTTATAATGTTGAACCGAAAGGCAATAACGCTATAACTGAGAATCCATTATTTGTGAATCCAGGTATTGTAGAAACGGATATTGACATGACCAATCCTAATCGATTGGAAGGTTATAGACTTCAAGATAACTCTCCTTGTATTGATTCGGGGTTAATGATTAGCAATAATGGAGGGAAAGATTTTTGGGGAAATCCTCTTGGAACACATTCCATAAATATTGGCGCTTTTGAGAATTAAAAAGTCATGAAGAAATTGAAGCACAGCATTATATTCGTTTTCCTTACTTGTGTTATAAGCTGTCAAAATTCGGACTCCGAAATTGTGGCAAGCTTAAATAATGAGCCAATTACAAAATCAGAGTTAAAACATTGGATGCTATTGGGGAAAGCGAATGTATATAATTATTTCTATAGAAAATATGATGTGCAAGACCGTGAACAATTTTGGATAGAAAAACAGGGAGATGAAATTCCGTTGGAAAAATTAAAAAAAACGGCTTTAGAAGTCGCGAAACGATATAAAATCCAGCAACTATTAGCGCTTCAAAAAGGAATTGTAAGCACGATTAATTTTGATGAAATAATGTTGGACTTAGAAAAAGTGAATGCTGAAAGAAAACGGAAAGTCGAAAAAGGAGAACCCATTTATGGTCCTATACAGTTTACCAGCAGAACCTATTTTTCCCATGTTTTTGACAAGATGGTCATTGCCTTGAAAAATGAACTATCCAAAGACGAATTGAAGCCGAATAATAAGCAATTGAAATTGTTAAAAGAAAAGTCAAATAAAGACATGATAGGGTTTTTGACCATGCAATATGTAGATACTAATTACAAGGCATATATTGACAGTCTTACTGTTGGATCAACTGTAAAAATTGATAAAAAAGTATATGAGAAAATCCATATTAATTGACAACTATAAAAATAAATAATGAAAAAAATAATAGTATTATTTAATGTTGTCCTTTGTTGTCAATGTATAGGATCTAAAAAGATAGCCAAGGAAGAATCCAATCCAATGGAAATATATTTGCTCATAGGACAGTCTAATATGGCTGGTCGCGCTACCATAGAACTTCAAGATAAGGATAGTATAAATAATGTATTTCTATTTACAGGGAACGATATAAAACCTTGGGAAAAAGCCGCTAACCCTTTAAATAAATATTCCACTGTGCGAAAAAGAATGTCTATGCAAAAGTTGGGACCTGGATATGGCTTTGCTTTAGAAATGGCTAAGACAAGAAAAGGAAAGGACATAAGGTTGGTAGTAAACGCAAAAGGAGGTACTTCTATTGATGAATGGAAACCAGGAGATACGTTATATAACGAAGCCGTAAATCAAACCAAAAAAGCTTTAAAAACCGGAGGTGTACTAAAAGGCATTATTTGGCATCAAGGAGAAGCAAATGCAAGAACCTACAAAGCCTATATGCCGAAAATTATTGTGTTGATTGAGTCATTAAGAAAAGACTATAACCTTCCCAACTTACCCTTTGTAGCAGGTCAATTATCGCCAGATAAACCACATAGACTTAATTTCAATAAAATGATTTTAGAGCTACCCAATAAAGTAAAACATACAGAAGTAGTGACTACTGAAAATACAACAACAATAGATGAAACGCATTTTGATAGTGAAAGCCAGAGACTTCTTGGGAAAAGATATGCCGAAGCATTGTTAACACTAATTAAAAATTAATTTAAAAATGAAATCACTTGTAACTATTGCACTCATGGTATTGGTTTCCAATATCTATCCTCAAAAATCCGAAAGGAATTTAATGACTGCCAATCGTTCAGTGGAATCTATTTCAAAAATAATTTTAGAGCCCGAAGATTGGGTAATATATCCTAAAAAAGGAGAGGAATGGAAAAAAATCGTTCCGCTTTCTATTTATAACAAACAAATTGAAACTGCCGAAGAATTATTAGGTAAAGATTGGCCGGTTATTAAGGCTTCTGTGTTTTTGGAATATGAAAGAAATGGAAATCGGACGAATTATGAGGATTTATCTTTTGAAAGACGCCATGCTTTATCAAGATTAGTTATGGCCGAAATGTTGGAAGGAAAAGGTCGGTTTGTAGATGACATCATTAATTTGGTATGGGCAATTTGCGAAGAAACATATTGGGGCCTTCCAGCTCATATCTTTCTTCAGGAATCTGGAAGTGGATTACCTGATATTGAAAACCCATCTGTAGATCTATTTGTAGCTGAAACAGGAGCTCTATTGGCCTGGACCGATTATATGATAGGAGAAAAAATGGACGAGGTTAACCCGTTCATTAGAGAGAGGATTCAATATGAGACTAGGATAAAAATTCACGAACCCTATTTAAAAGCTACTGAATACAAGTATATGGGTTATAACAAATCCATAAGAAGACCAAATAACTGGAATCCTTGGATAAATTCAAATGTAATGTTAAGTGCATTATTGCTTGAAAAGAATAAATTAAGGAGAGCAGAACTTATTTATAAAATATTTGAGGTACTCGACAATTATTTAAACCCGCATCCTGCAGATGGTGGTTGTGATGAAGGCCCTCACTATTGGAACGCTGCAGGGGCATCTGTATTTGATTGTCTTAGTGTAATCGATTTAGCTACTAATCATAAAATAAACCTTTTCTCAGATCCCTTGATTGTTAATTTGGGCACCTACGTTTATAAAGCATATGTAGGAAATGGCTATTATTTGAATTTTGCAGATGCCGGGATGAAAGCAAATCATTCTCCTACTTTGTTGTATAGATACGGTAAGGCGATAGACTCTGAAATAATGATGAATATGGCTGCCTATTTTGGAGAGTTACAAGGTATTAAAAATAAAAGCTTTAAAGGAAGTCTTGGGCGTGCTATTCCTGGTTTGTATTATATCTCAGAAGTATTTAAACAAACAGCCAAAGAACCATTGATACGAGATTTATGGTTACCAGATATTCAAATAGCGGGAGGCAGAGACAAAGAAGGTTCTAAAGAAGGCTTGTATTTTGCGGCAAAAGGCGGACATAACGAAGAAAGCCATAATCATAACGATATAGGGAATTTTGTTGTTTTTTCTGATGGCAACCCTGCAATTATTGATATCGGAGTTGAAACTTACACAAAAAAAACTTTTAGTACAGACAGGTATGATATTTGGACCATGAATTCAGGGTATCACAATCTCTTGCCAACAGTAAATGGGACAAAACAAAATAATGGGATAGCATTCAAAGCAACAAATGTAGAATATCAAGCAACAGATAAAAAAGTATTCTATGCGATGGATATTTCAGATTCCTATCCTAAAAATGCAGGGATAAACAAATGGCATAAAGAATTTATCTTTTTGCGCGGCAAATCGATAGTGATTAAAGAAAACTACCATTTATCTAAAAACACAGAAGGAATAGAAACTTATTTAATGACATGCCGAAAGCCAGAAATAAAGGAAGGCGGTTCTATTATTCTTCCATCATATAGAGGTAATGATAAAAAAGTAAGAATAAAATACGATGAAAAGCTGTTTAATGTGGCTTATGAGACGCATACATTAGAAGATAAAAGACTGATATCTTCTTGGGATAAAGGTGAAATTTATCGTATTGTATTTACTATGACAAATAAAAAGTTGTCTGGCAGTATAAAATGGGAAATTGAATTATTGTAAATAATATATAAAACCATGAAACTATTTAAACATCTATTGTGTGTGTATGTGATAGTTACAGCATTTTGGAGTTGTCAATCAAATGATTCCAAAAAACAAGACACAAAAAACAGTAACATAATACCTTATAAAAATGTAGGGATGATTATTTCTAAAAAATCATCGGAAATAACAGCATCTCCATTTGGAATACAAGCAGGAACATTAGAAGATAGCCTGGTGGCAAAAGCAGCTAATATTGGTGTAAAATGGACACGGTTGGGGGCGTCATGGCCTTCTATAGAAAAGGAAAAAGGTATTTACTCTTGGGAAGAAACCGATAAAGCTTTTGAAGTAGCATTAAAAAATGGAATAACGCCATTTATTACCATTGGGGTAGGAAATGAATTGTATTCTAAATTAACAACTTATGACGACCCTAAATTGGCAGAGATTTACGGTTATCGACCCGAACCACCTATTAAAGATACCATTGCAATGCGTGCGTTTTTGGCTTTTACAAAAGCTATAGTTGAAAGATATAAAGACAAGATTGACTATTGGGAAGTGTGGAACGAACCGAATCACCGCAATTACTGGGGAGCAACTCCCGATGGCAAAGAATATGGAAGATTGCTGCTACAAACTGCTGAAGTAATCAAAGAGATCGATCCTAGTAGTAAGGTCATTGGTGGTTCTATGGCTGGAATTAATGCAAGTTTTACTAATGATTTCTTGAGTGTTGGCAGTGATAAAATTATTGATATTATTTCATACCACAATTATGGAGCAGTTCCAGAAGAACGTGTTTATGCAGCAATTGATTTGTGGGAGGTTATTAACAGATACAATCCTGAAATTGAGTTATGGCAAGGAGAATGTGGATATCCATCGCACAGTAGTAGTCGAGACTTTCGTGGAAGAGCACCATGGGGTCTAAATATACAAGCAAAATGGTTACTGCGACAAAGTTTTGTGGATACCTACTTCTGTAAAGCTACTATGAGTAATTATTTCAAACTAGTACATGATAGAGGAAGAGGAGATAAGCCCACGCGCTCCAATTTAAGACCTATTGATAGTATTTTTGGTTTCCCAGAAAGAGGTGGTTCTAGAGTAAAAACCAAAGGCGTAAATGAAAAATGTTTATTGACCAATCCTGACTTTGAGGAAAAACCGGCATTTTATGCATACCAAAATTTATGTGCTGTTTGGAAACCAGAGTATAAGCCAAATGAAATTATTTATAGTACCGAAGTGGTTAGTCAAGGTATTTTTTACGGAATTGGTGAAGAAGATGATGCATTTCCATCAGTACCATTGGTAGCAACATTTTCTGATGAAGAAGGAAATAACCTTGTAGCGTGGTGGCTGCCTTGGAATGCACAGGAACATTTACCAGAACTGGCAAAAATTAATATCTCCTTAACCGGCATCAATTTTATAGACCCTGTAATGCTAGACCCGTTATCAGGAGAAGTATATGAAATTGGAGTTTCAAATAATGAAAAAGGGTGCACCATTAAAGATGCCATACTAGCTGACTATCCCTTTATGATTGTGGAACGGGAAACAATACATTATAACTAATCTGCAAATAATAACGATTGAATCTGATAATTACAATGAATAAACGATTATATATATTCCTGCTTACGTTTGTAGTGATTACGAATTTGTTTTCACAAACAAGACAAATACAGACTATTAATGAACACTGGAAATTTCACAAAGGTGATTCAGAGACCCCTAAAGACACCCCTTTACCTAGCGATGAAGCTTGGGAAATTATTAATATACCACATACATGGAACAATGTCGATGCTACAGATGACACACCAGGGTATTACAGAGGCATTGGTTGGTATAAGAAAAGCGTTCATATTGATACAAAAATACTAGAAGAGAACACTCGAAGTTTTATTTATTTTGAAGGTGCAAATCAAGTTACCGATGTTTATGTGAATGGAACATGGGTAGGTCAGCATAAAGGAGGTTATACTAGGTTTCATTTTGATATTACCCCATTCCTTAACTATGGAGAAAAGAACACTTTCGCCATAAGGGTTGATAACTCCCATAATGAGCGTATACCTCCCTTATCTGCAGATTTCACTTTTTTTGGCGGCATTTACAGGGATGTTTTTCTGATTCACCTCAACGCGGTTCATTTTTCAAAAGACGATTTCAGTTCTTCGGGGGTTTACATAACGACTCCTGAGGTTTCTAAAGAAAGAGCAAAAGTGCATGTAACCTATCTGCTCAACAATACAGAAATTACAAAACGTACTGTTCAACTTAGACAGCAAATTCTGGATAAAGAAGGGAATACCGTATCTAACACCAGTCAAAAAATAACACTTAAAAAAAGGACCAACAAAATTACAGCGAAAACGGAGATTGATATTACAAATCCAAAACTTTGGTCTCCCAAGAATCCTTATTTATACAGGGTCCTTTCTCAAATAACCGACGCCAAAACCGGTGCCGTACTAGATGAATCCATACAACCTCTAGGCCTAAGATGGTACAAATTTGACCCAGAGAAAGGTTTTTTTCTAAATGGTGAATCCCTTAAGTTGATTGGCACCAACAGACATCAAGATTATGCTCAAAAAGGCAATGCCCTAACAGACGAAATGCATGTAAGGGATATACGATTGCTAAAAGAAATGGGAGGTAACTTTCTGAGAATTGCCCACTATCCACAAGACCCTACCGTGCTAGAAACCTGTGACCGCTTGGGGATTCTAGCTTCAGTAGAAATTCCCATAGTGAATGCTATTACTGAAACCGAAGCTTTTTCAAGAAATTGCCTTTTTATGACAGAAGAAATGGTAAAACAAAATTTTAACCATCCATCTTTGATTATATGGGCTTATATGAATGAAGTGCTTTTACGACTTCCTTTCAACCAGAAAACAGAAAAAGAACGTTATGAGGTATATGCCAAAAATGTGACAAAATTAGCTTCAAACATAGATCAACATATAAGAAAATTAGATCCAGATAGATATACTATGATTCCAAACCATGGAGCAATTGATAGATATAAAGATGCAGGTCTAACTGCTGTTCCAATGATTTTAGGATGGAACCTTTACCAAGGATGGTATAGTGGTGTTTTCGAAGGATTTGATAGTAATCTTGATAAACTTCACAAACTATTTCCCAAACAATCCATCATTATAACAGAATATGGTGCTGATGTACACCCAAGGCTACATTCCTTTATACCAGAGCGCTTTGATTATACGGTAGAGTATGGAAATAAATACCATGAGCATTACCTAAAAGCTATCTTGAAAAGGCCTTTTGTAGCAGGTGCAACCATCTGGAATCTAAACGATTTTTATTCCGAAACCCGAGGATATGCAAAACCTAGGGTAAATTTAAAAGGAATAACCTCATTAACTAGAGAAAAGAAAGATACGTGGTGGTTGTACAAAACCTTTCTGGCCAATGAACCTATAGTCAAGTTTGGTCAGAACCAATGGAAAATTAGAGGTGGTATCGCAGATCCAGGAAAAGAATTTGCTACACAAACCGTAAACGTCTACAGCAATGGAAAAATGGTTGAACTCACCTGTAACGACATGGTTTACAATGCTAATGTCAATAATAATATTGCGAGTTTTATGATTCCGTTCTACAATGGAAAAAACAACCTAAAGGCAAAAAGCATAATAGATGGAAACGAAGTTGTAGATATTTTGAGCATTGATTTTAGACTGGCTCCCAATAAATTTTCAGAATACCCCAATACTTTTCAAGAGTTAAATGTGCTTCTGGGTTCCACAAGAATGTATGAAGACCCTGTAAAAAACCAGATTTGGCTTCCCGAGCAACCTTATTCCGAAGGTAGTTGGGGATATATGGGTGGCCAAGCCTACCGGGCCAAAACTAGGCACGGTAGCCTTCCAAGCTCAGAATTGGATATTATTGATACTGAGGATGACCCTATTTATCAAACACAACGGGTAGGAATAGAAAAGTTTAAATTGGATGTGCCTATTGGAAAGTATACAATTTCCTTACACTGGGCAGAGTTTGAAAGTAACATAGCGCATGAGAAAATCGCTTATAATCTAGGAAACGATAAAATTGATGAAGACGTCAATGAACGAATTTTTAACGTCCATATCAATGGTCAACAACTGGAAAGAAATTTTAATCTTACCGAACAATATGGGCCTGAAAGAGCGGTAAACATAAAATATGAAATTCTGGTTTTGGACAATAAGGGTATCAGTATTGATTTTGAGGCCGTAAAGGGCAAGCCCGTTCTAAATGCTTTACAAATTAGAAAAACACAATAGTTAGTTACATCTAGTTTAGATGATAAACTACTTTGGTCAATAAATTTTAAATTACGTTCGTTCATATATGGGTATACTAAATAGAGGTTTTATGAACCGTAAACAAACTTATTTTTGGATAGTATTAGGTATTGTTCAAATACTCCCGCAACTTATTTGGGGACAAGTCTATTTCACTAACGGATTTAAAATTCAGGAGGTCACGGATTCCAGTGCAGTGATTTGGACCCGTTTATGCAAAACTCCCAAAGCTGTTCCTGTATACCATGAACGAAAGAAACCTCCCTTTAGGACTCCTATCAATTTTGATAATGAAATGCCGATAGACCAGATGGATGGTGCCGTTCCAGGAGCCTTTGGCGAAGTAAAAATAAAACTACAAAACGGAAACGATAGTATTATTGCAGGTTGGAGTCATGTATCTCCATATCGAGATTTTACCATGATGAAGACCTTGAACGGGTTAAAATCAAATACCACTTATCAGGTTACTCTGCTGGGAAGAAGCAATAAAAACAGCCCTATTATAACGGTTATGGGTGCATTTACAACTGCACCATCTCCGGAAACCATTGTAACCGTAGGTTTTACCTCATCTACTTGTCAATATTTTTGGGATTTTGATGACCCTGTAAGGGGGTTTAAAGCCTATGATAGTATGCTAAGTTTAAAACCCGCCTTTCACTGCCAAACAGGCGACTATGTATATTACGATAAGCCCGGGCCCATGTCCTATTCCGTGGCCCTAGCAAGGCACAAATGGAATGCCATAAATTCATGGCCCTCTTTAATCGATTTTTACAACAATATTCCTGCATTCTTGGAAAAGGACGACCATGATATTTTAAAGGACGATGCCACACCAAATTCCGAGCCTTTTGGTGAACTCACTTTTGATGATGCCTTGGACATATGGCATGAACAGGTACCCATGACCGATAGGCCTTTTAGAACCGTTAGGTGGGGAAAAGATTTAGAGGTTTGGCTGGTAGAAGCCCGTGAATACAGGAGTGACAACAAAGCACCAGATAGTCCAGAAAAGTCCATTTTTGGAAAACAACAACGAGAATGGTTAAAAACATCAGTTGAGTCTTCCGATGCTACCTTTAAAATTTTAATGTCTCCTACCCCAGTTGTTGGTCCAGATAGAGCTAAAGGTAAAATAGATAACCATTCAAATAAATCATACGAAACAGAAGGTAATTGGCTTCGTGAATTTCTAGCTTCCCAAAAAAACACCTTTGTTGTTAATGGGGATAGACATTGGCAATACGTTTCCAAAGATCTGGAAACTGGGTTATTGGAATTTAGTCAAGGCCCAACCAGTGATATCCATGCCCAAGGTTGGGACCCTAACGATTATAGACCAGAACATCAATTTTTAAGGGTAAAGGGCGGATTTTTATATGTAAAGGCATATCGCGAAAATGGCAAACCCACAATCAACTTCAGTCATTATGATGTAGATGGCAATGTCGTACACGAGCAAATTATTAGCGCTAATTAGGTGATAGTTCCATGAAAAGTAAATCTGTACCTATTGGCAAGAATTGAATCGTATTCCGCATAAGTTCCGGCAAACCATGATGTTCATATTGTTCCGTATTTAAATATACATGCTGTGGGATGGATACCATATTGACTCCTTTCCTTTATTGTCTGTCCGAAGAAAACTTTATACTTCTTGAATTCAATTTTCTGGCATCTTTTCAAAAATACTTTTCATTTCTTTTTTTTCTTCTCCTGGGACTTTAGCCAACAGCGTTTTATACAAATCAATGAAACGGACATGTTTATCATTGCTATCCTTGGTCCATTTGAGTACATAGTCATTAAAACTTTCATGACCTATAGTTTCTGATAAGGTATATAGCGCTTTGGCTCCTTTATTGACCTCCAGATACTCTGCCCCATCGGCATACAACAATACAGGCTCCGTATTGGGTTCATTGTTTTTGTCTTTGGCATATTTGTCCATTTTCTTTTGTACAAGTAGCTCCACAGCTTCTTTCCCTAAGGTCTCTTTCACAAATTGCAGACCAATAGCTTCAGACAATGCCTTGATCAGCATATCGGCACCCTGTACATTGGCAATTGATATGTTTTTTTGTTCCCACAGACTGGCCAATCCACTTCCTATGGTCTGGTAGATATATGCTTTCTCTTGCAATCCTTCTGCATTAGCTACCCAACCCTCTTTTTCTGAAAGTGCAATGGTATTGGCAAAGGTATATTTAGCATCCTGCCAATCGTGAATTTCCACTAACTGAAGCTTATTTTCGACTGCTTTGGGGCCAAAATGTGCTTCCATATAAGCCACCCCTTTTGTAATGGCTTCTTGATACAATGCCATATTGAACGTATGCGATGGTTTATGAAGAATAGAATAAACCACCTCGCCAGCTTTGTCTTTGACAACGATATAGTCCGACGAACCTACATACCAATTGAATACTTGTGGGACATTGATAATATAGTGGGCCACGGTTCTACCGTCCGTTGTTTTTATTTTTTGCAAGGTACCTGCTGTAAAAGGTATTTGTCCTTCTTCTGTGCTAATGGTAATATTTCCCTGTACCAAATCCGCATCAGAGGCATATGCATTCTGTGTAAGGGCAAAACTATCATCAATGTTTGCCATTCTAGATGCTAACCGCTGTAAACCTTGTTCTTTACGCGTACGATTTTCCGATAATTCTTTATCCCTATCATATCCAATAACTGGTAAAAAATCCTGAACACTTCCAAAACTTCCTTTGAAGGTTAAATCTGCTTGAAAATTGCTTTGTACAAAACCTATGTATTGCTTGTTTCCTGCTAAAGAAAGTTGTAATAAACTGTCCTTTTGTATTTCTTTTGGAATTAGATACGCCTTTAGATTTTGGTCTTCATCCTCTTTCACAGCCTTTAGTTCCATTCCGTTCAGTTTTATGCCGGTTAACTGAGCAAAATCCTTAGTGTTAAGAAATAGCGTATCCGTGCCTCTTTTATTGTCAAGAATCATGTCTGCTGAAAAGATGGCTTTTCTTTCCGATGGAAAAAGATCTAACTTTAAATCTATGCTCGCATATTTTGGTTGTGGTTTTGTTTCTAAATACTTGTATTTTTTTTCATACTCAGCATCTAAGCGTTCTTCTTCGGCCTCAGTTGTAAAGTTCCCAATGTCGTACACATTTTTGTTTATAAATGACATTAAAAATAAAAATAGACCAAAGAAAGCAAGCATGGTTACCTTGGAAAGATGACCCAATTGCATATTTTTTAAAGAAAGTCGATTAGACCATTTTTTATCCGAACCGCGTTTCCACAGCCAAATACCTGCCATAACCAATGTAATTGCAAGAGCCGACCAATACAAAAAGAACCAATTGGCAGATGGTTGAAATATACCATACCCACTCATTTCCGAATAATCCTCCACACCAGGTGTAAAGCTAAATCCTACTCTGAGATCTTCTATAATGCCATATTCATAAGAGATAATCAAGAATATAAAAAAGCCAATACAAAGAAGATGGGTAAGTATGCGCTGACTGGTCAAAGAACCAATAAAAAACACCAATACTGCCCAAATCACAAAGTTGAGAAATCCCCATCTGTACAGCAGTAAATCTTCGGCAAACCGCCACAAATCAATATAGGATCCACCACCCAATAGTACTTGGGTAAAAATAGAAACTAGAATAAAACTTATGCTCAGAACAAATGAAAGGCCTACTATAGCTGTAAATCGTGAAAGCTGGGTAACCCAAACAGGAACAGGTAAAGAATCGGTAATCTGCCAAATATTGATCGTTTTATCCTTAAAAAACAATTCCCCTGCCCATATCATGACCAACATATTAATAAAAACGCCCCACTGCATACGAAAATAGGTCATATTGCTACTGATAGGTAATTCATTACCTATGTAATAAGTTGCATTCCAAGTAACATTCTGTAAAAAGACCATCAATAAGATAATGCCCAGTATAATTTTAAATGATACAGGTCGAACAATATTCATGAACTCCAACTTGGATAATGTCCACAGTTTTTTTAGAAAGTCTGTGGTACGAAATTGTTTTACTACTTGGGGTAATTTTATTGAAGTGGCAGTAGTCGTTCTTTTTCTATCATCCTTTATTTTTTTGGATTTATCCGTACCGGCCTGAATAAAATATTTAAAAGAAAATCTAAAATAAGAGGCTATAGCCAGCACTAGTGCCAATCCAAACCAAAACAGCCTATTTTTTAACACGTATCCCGAAAGCTCAAAAATGGCTGTATTTTTTTGGGCAGGAGGCAACAATTCGGTGTAATACTGAGCGGCAACAAAGCCACCAGAATCGGCCAAAATATAAGCCATTAAATTCTCTCCACCACCAGTTTCATAAGAGGTCTGTGCAATTAAAAATATAATGACCACCAGAAAAACCGCTAAATAACTGGTTGCTATTTTTCTTGTAAAGACAATGGAAAAGAACACTATTGATACGTAAAAAAATAGATTGGGTATGGTAAACATAAGCCAACCATGAAATAATGGGGCCCATTGAGTAGGTCCAAAACGATGGGCTTCGCCAATACCTGAATAAGGCAGCAACAAATGGCCAACTATCATACCGGTGCTAAGGATGACCAAATACAAAAAAGCTGCTAAAAACCGTCCTATAAAAAATTGCTTGTCATTAATGGGCATCGCATAGGTCCATTGGGCAGATTTATAGCGTATTTCTTTATACAACACTCCGCCTGTGGCAATGGCGATTATAATTATCATTAACATACCCATTCCGGCATAGTTTCGGTATAGAATACTTGATGCGTTCATCAAAACCCCCTCATTTGCAAAGTATTTAAAGGAGCCTACGGTGTACCATATCATTTGAAATGCTAGCATAGCAAAGAAAATAAGGGTAACCCAGCTGAACAGGCGTTGTTTGAGTTCGTTTTTTATTATGGAAAGTATCGTCTTCATCTTAATTCTCGCTTAGAATTTTAAAATAGGCATCTTCTAAAGATGGTTTTTTAGCATCGAATTCACCACTAGGTAGGGTATCTGCCAAAACAGTTATCATCAATTTTCCAGCAAAAAAACGTTGCGAGATTACATTGTATTTTTCTTCATATTTGGCAAGTTCATTTTTGTCTATCGGCACCTCGTAAATTTTACCTCTCATAGCTTCTTCTATTTCATGGGGTTTACCGGTAAGTACGACCTTACCATTGCCAATAATGGCCATGTCTGTGCAAAGTGTGTTCACATCTTCCACAATATGGGTAGAGAGAATTACCACTGCATTTTCACCCAATTCGGACAGTAAATTGTAAAAGCGGTTACGTTCCATGGGATCTAATCCTGCGGTGGGTTCATCTACAATAATAAGTTCTGGATTGCCCAACAAGGCTTGCGCAATGCCAAAACGCTGTTTCATTCCACCTGAATAGCCATCCAATTTTTTGCTACGAACATCATAAAGATTTACTTTTTGCAGTAAGGCTTCCACAGTGTCTTTGCGTTCCCCTTTGTGCACAATACCTTTCATATCAGCAATATGTGTCAATAATTCTTCCGCCGTTACATTGGGATAAATCCCAAATTCCTGGGGCAGGTAGCCCAAGGTTTTTCGCAATGCCTCAGGTTTTTTTAGCACATTAATACCGTTAAAATCAATTTCCCCCGCATCAGGGTCTTGCAAGGTGGCAATGGTTCGCATCAAAGTAGATTTGCCTGCACCGTTCTGGCCCAAGAGCCCGAACATTCCCTTTTCAATAGTAAGTGATACATTTTTTAATGCCTGCACTCCATTGGAGTAGGTTTTGGATAAGTCTTTAATTTCTAATTTCATCTTATATCTTAGTTTTTGGTTGTAGTTGACGGTGACACTGCCTCCATTATTTTGAAACTCTTAAATACGATATAACTCAACCACAAGGTGACTATAATGTCAATCAAGGTTGAACCGTAATACACTCCACTAATTCCCATCCATTTGGGAAGCAACAGCATTACAGGTACGTAGAAGACTAATTGCCTTCCTATCCCAATAATACTGGCATATTTTGGTTGTTCTATAGCGGGTAAATGTGTCAATGCCATGAATACAAAGGGTAAAAAAGGTATGATGGCCATATAGACCCTGAAATTGACCAATTCCGTGGGAGTCATTAGTTTATTGGGTAGCACTAATTGTATCCCAATTGATGGAAAAATCATTAGGAAAGCCCAAATCGGTAACACCAGCCAGAGACCTGTTTTACAAAAAATAAAAAAGCTTTTTTTAACGCGGTCGTATTGTCCTGCCCCAAAATTTACCCCTTCCACGGGCTGGAGCGCACGCATTAAACCGAAAAGAGGTGTCATCAAAAAGAGTAGTATTCGGTTCGCTGCTGCAAAAAAGGCCAAGTCTTCTTCGGTACCGTAATCAACAACAGCATTAAAAACCACTATTGCTTGAATCAATCCCATTAGACTGAGTATAAATCCAGGTAGGCCCAACTTCAAAATGGCTTTAAAAACTTCGTTATCGTAAAAAATGGCATTGATGTTTGACTCAAACGAAGCTTTTCCCTTTACAAAGTAGATGTAACCAACAATACAATAGACCAGCATACCAATGTTTGTAGCCCATGCTGCACCATCTACATCCATATGCAGATAAATGATGGCAATTGGTGTTAAGATAAGATTGATAATTAAACCATACGCCATAAACAAGGCAGCTGTCATCATTTTTCCTTCCGCTCGCACGATCATATTGAGTTGTAGTCCAAAAACCCAAAATGGAAAGGCCAACAAGGTTATTTTAAAATAACGGACCCCGTAGTCCAATACTTCGCCCGAACCACCCATTAGCTGAATTAATTGAGTAGCAAAAACATAGCAGGGGATTGCAAAAACCAAACTTCCAACAATGGTTAAAAAGGTTGTGTTTGGAATTACTTTTTTTAGGGTTACACTATCATTTTTCCCCAAAAGTATGCTTAGGTGATTTCCAGCACCTGTTCCAATCCAAGAACCCACTCCCATGGCCATAGCGGTAAGTGGATAAGCCAAAGCGACTCCAGAGAGCGCTGTCTCGTCCAATAAATGTCCAATGTAAATGGTATCCATAAAAGCGTTTAATCCATACAAGACCATAGCAAAAATGGCTGGTAGCGATAATTTCCACATGACTTTCGTCAAGTTGCCATTAAGAATGAATTGTTTTTGGTCTTTGGATTGATTCATGAGCTTTTTTAACTGCTACACTTTTTTGTAATCCAACCACTATAGATACTTGTCTGAAAAAAGCGGGTAGGTTTTTCAAAACCTGCACGTATCAATAATTTTTTAAGTTCTTCTTCCGAGGTTCGATATAATTGATGTTTTATCCTATCCCAGCGTTCATCAATTTCCTTTTGTGATGCATTAAAGGGGAGCAGCTTTTCAAGGGTCTCCAAGTTGGCATGTACTTCCTCCCTATCGCCTATAATGCCCATGAGAATTAAAGGTGCACCAGGTTTTAATCTTTTCTGAATCTCATTCAACAACTCAAGTTTTTCATTGGGGTATTTTATAAAATGTAGCACAAGTAACAATGATGCAGCACCAAATAGGGAAGAGTTCATGAGCTGTTCCAGTTTTCCCTCAAAAAGTTCAATGTTTTCATAACTCATCAATTTTTGTTGAGCAATGTCAATCATTTCCGGGGATGGATCCACCCCAGTGACCGACCATTCTTTGTCAATTTCCTTTAAGGCCAAAATTTCTGTGCCAGTACCGCAACCCACGGCCAACAAGCTTTTTTCTGGAGAATTTCCCAACAGTCTGGGCATGATAGACATGAAATAATCATAATTGGGAATCCATTGTTGCACAAAACCATCATAGTTGAAGACCCTACTGCCTTCAAAAACTTCCAAGTTGTTCTCCGTTGCTTCCATATTATAATTGATTGATATCTGGCATTTTGTTTTTTTCTACACCCCATACATAGTGTTCGGCAAACTGACCTTGTATCATTTGCTCCTCTCCTTTCGCCCTAAATATTACTTCAAATACCAAACATGTCATATCAAGCTATTTTGTTTTTTAAACAATGAAGGCTGCCAATCTTTGAACCGGGAAAACAGTAGTACCAAGTTCAGCACGAACAAGACGGAATCGAAAATGATAAAAGAAGGGTATTTTGAAAGCGAGAAATGGGTCATCAGCATACAAAGTATCAATGGCACCAACATAATACTGCCTAAAAGATAGGTTCTTTTAAATACTAACAGTAGACCGCACAGCAATTGAAAAAAGCCCACAAAATATAGGTAACCACTATACTGTAGAAGATCGTAATAGGTGAAAAAATCAGTATTGCAGTCAGGACATCCCGTTCTAAAGGTTTCTGCATTATAGGGAAGAAACAACTTTTCAAAGCCCGTCCAAAGGAATAGCAATGCCAACAAGAATCGGATGATATAGATAACTATTTTCACCTTTTAGAAAATTAAGATTCACTAATTATGCAAACTGTTGAATTTTGCTCTTAAGGTAATTCCAATGGTACGCGGCGAATCACCATAAAGAACAGGAGCTTGTACCGCCGTGGAAGTGGCATAGGCAAAGGAAAGATATTTGGTGTCTGCCAAATTTCTACCCC
Organism: Flavobacteriaceae bacterium; assembly: GCA_039985375.1. Taxonomy (GTDB): domain Bacteria; phylum Bacteroidota; class Bacteroidia; order Flavobacteriales; family Flavobacteriaceae; genus Flagellimonas. The sequence continues at coordinate 5,025 of JBDWSS010000068.1, read as the reverse complement.
ACAAACTTATTTCATAATCCTTATACTTAATGCCAAGATTTAGGTTGAAAAGACTAAAAGAATCCTGCACCAAATCGTTGTAATAATTAAAATATTGCTTGCCCAACAATTTCCACTGAGGTAGTACATAAAGGGCTACATTAGTGCCCAGGCTTTGGTTATACGTTAGAGAAAGTGTACTATTGAAATTGGGTGTAAATACCTGTTTATTGCCTTCATAATTCTGTTCCACGCCATCTGCATCAGGAAGAATAAGTGTTTGGTATTCTGCATCGGTATATCCAAAATTATAGGCAACTTCAAACCCTTTAAATGGCAATGCGGTGAGCTCCAACTCGATTCCCTTGCTTGTTAGTTCCCCAATATTGTCAACATACAAATTGGGATAGTTTATACTTTGTTGCTGGTCTTTCCACTTAATGTAAAACAAAGCTAAATTAGCTCGCAACTTATGATTTAACCATTCTGATTTTGCACCAAATTCAAAGTTATCAGTATATTCTGGGTCGTAGGTAAAAAAGTTGGGGTCAGAAGTATAAAGATTGAATCCGCCTTGACGAAACCCACGTGCGTAGCCTGCATAGAACATAAGATCATCGTTAGGGCTAAACGATAGGTTTACTTTTGAAGAAAGGGCATTATTGCTATCCTTGATCTTGGTTTCTTCAGAAACCACAATGGGATTTGGGGCCTGCTCAAATTCTGAATAGGTTACCATGTCACGATCTTCGGTATCAAAGCGCAATCCAGCAGACAACTTCCATTTATCAGACAGGTTATAGGTTAGATTGCCATAGGCAGCAAACCCGTACAAACTAGCTGTACTAACAAGTGTACTGGCGTATGGCGCGTTGGGATCGAACAACGCATAATCATCGTTGAACCTACTGGTATTTGGAGACCTAAAACGATCATAATACCCAAAAAGGCCTCCAGTAAACTGCCATTTTTCCCCTTGACTCGTTACGATTTTAAATTCTTGTGTAAGTGTTTTCTGATCCTGTGCCTTAGATTCGTATATAATAAGATCAAAAGAAGAAAAATCCTGGTCGTAATTTTCATAGGATTGCTGTCTATACGTATATCCAGTAATTGAAGTGAGCTTGTACTTCTGCGCATTGTAATCAACGGACAAAGCAGTATTGAACAAATCCCTTACTTCCAGATTGCTCCCATTCTGGTTAACAGTACGGGGGGTTGCCAACGCTGATTCCAAATTTACGGCATAAGGAAAAGCCCCTTCAACATCGTTCTTTTCCGCTTTGGCATTAAAAGTAAACCTTAGTTTATCTGAGGCTAAGTATTTTAGATAAAAATTTCCATTATAGTTTTTGGGATGATCAAAATCCTCTCCAGTAAATTCGTTAAAAAAATATCCTTTGTGTGCATCGTACAGTCCATTAAACCCAGCATACAATTTGTTTTTTACTAAGGGGCCAGATATTCCGGCACCATAGCGCTGGTAATTATAATTTCCTACACTAACTTCGGCAAAACCGCGTGTATGGTTGGTAGGTCTCTTGGTAATCACTTGGACAATCCCTCCCATTGCATTTCGGCCGTAGAGCGTACTCTGAGGTCCTCTAAGAATCTCAACCCGTTCAATATCCATCAACTGCAAGGAACTACCGTAACCAGCAAACATGGGTACCCCATCTATATATACACCTAGAGTTGGATCCGTAGAAAAGGTGAGTATACCTCTGGAAGCTACGATGTTGAGTGTGGGCGATCCTGCGTTCATTGCTATAAAATTTGGAGAACTCATTAAAAGGTCTCCGATTTGCACCACTTTTTGTTGCTCAATCATCTCCGCTCCCAAAGCAGTCATTGCTACAGGTACTTTTTGAAGTGAATTTTCATACTTTTCAGCAGTTACAACAACCTCCTGAAGTTGGGTGTTGTTTTCTAGGCAAACAAAATCAATATGAATTACCTGGCTATTGTTCACCGTAATTTTCTTTGATACCGTATTATGTCCAACCATAGAGGCTGTAACCGTATAAGCGCCAAAAGGAATACCTATAAATTCAAAATTTCCTTCTGCATCAGAAACAATTCCCTTTTGTAATTCTTCGATTATAATATTGGCAAAGGCCATTGTTTTTTGATTTTCCCCGTAGACACTTCCTCGTATTCTTCCCTGGTTGGATTGCCCATATATAAACGCCAATGGAAAAATCAATAGAAATAAGGATACTTTTAGTTTAAGCATGATAATAATTTTGAATAATTTAGATTTCTTATTATGGATAATTATGATTTGATGACGCGGAAAATTATTTAGATTGATTTTAAATAACTATATTTATCCCGCTAAAGTAGTAGACCTATGAACATATTTACATACGCCAAACGGAATATATAGGACGCGAAACGGAACAAGATGAAATTACGTCTGAACATCAATGATTTACCTGATATTATTTTTGAATATGGTGCTGGTCATACCATTAAAGAAGGTGGTTTTTATAACGAAAAGCACTACAATTTCGACTATAACGGCCTAAAAGCTGGTTTTACCGAAATCATCACCGATCATCTTAGGATTACTTATGGAAATGGTAGTTTTGGCAACCGCACGCGTTTGGATTTTGACTTTATTGGAGAGACTGTGGAAATGCACTTTACCCTAAAGGGGAGTTCCCTAACCACCATTGAGGGCCACTTAAAGGAACATAGAATTGATGGAAGCGGACATAACCTCTTTTATTGTAAGGACATAAAAGGGCATATGCTATGGGAATCCCCAGAAATGTTCATTTTTGAAATTAATCTTAGACCGGACTTTTTTTCCAGCTATCTTCCAGAAGATTCCTTTTTCGACTCTTTTAAAAATGCGCTTCATAATGGTGATACTTGTTACCTACATCCAGATAATTATCCTATAACTGCCCAAATGAAATCCGCAATACAGGAAATCATTCATTGTAGAAGAAAAGGGCTTTACAAGAAAATGTTTCTGGAATCAAAAGTTATGGAACTACTGCTGTTACAATTGGAGCAAATAAATGAACATAAGTCTACCTCAACCAAATCGCTACCATCAAAATTGGAGATTGAAAAAATGAAGTATGCACAGGAAATCATTCAAGAAAACCTTCTGACACCTTTGAGTCTTTATCAACTTTCGAAGCTACTGAACACGAATGAATGTTCCCTTAAAAAAAGTTTCAAAGCGGTTTATGGCACCACTGTGTTCGGATATATCCAAGAACTTAAGATGAAAGAAGCCAAAACGCTTATTTGCGATCAAAAATTACCTGTTTATCAGGTTGCAGATAAAATTGGATATAAAAATCCACAGCATTTTACTGCTGCTTTTAAAAAGTACTTTGGATATGTTCCCAGTAAACTGATTAGATAATTATATAGCGAGCGCAGCGCAACGGAATGTTACAAGTGTCCCAAAACCTAGATTAGTTTTCAAATAAATACCATGATCAATGATGTTGAAAAGGAGTTTACCAAGCCTTGCATTTTCTCCCCAACTTTCTTTTCAAAGACCATAGGATGAACGACCTATCCAAAAAAACGCCGCAACGGCGTGTAGTGCAACCGTTGTAGGTAATTAACACCATACATAATTAAAAGAATAATGCAAAGACTGAAAGAACAAACTGATGCTAAAATTGCCTTAGGAAGAAAAAACAATCCTGAATTTATGAAAGGCGTTGATGAAATAATCAATGAAGCAAAAGCTTTTCAAAAAGGAAAAAATGCTGTTAAAACAGGTGAAAAAGCACCAAATTTTGAGCTCCCCAACCCTTTAGGAAAACAAATAGAATTATTCGATTTATTAAATAAAGGTCCAGTGATCATTACATTTTATCGTGGCAGTTGGTGTCCATATTGTAATCTACAATTACGCGCTTTACAAGACAAGTTAAAAGATATTCATCAACTTGGTGCTAATCTGGTTGCCATAAGCCCTGAAGTACCTGACTCATCAATGACAAAAAGTGAAATTAGTAATATGGAGTTTACCGTATTATCTGACCAAGATGCAAAAATTGCGTCTCAATATGGAGTTGCTTGGGAGATTCCAGAATTTTTATTGGATCATATGCAAATTGATCGTAATCTTGATTTAAAAAAAATTAATAATGGAAATGACAGGATACTACCAATTCCGGCTACTTTTATATTGGGAAGTGACGGAATAGTCAAATGGAATTATGTAAATATTGATTATAGAACTCGTTCAGAACCTGATGAGATAATCGAAGCCTTGAAAAATATCTCAAAATAAATTACCTACAGTTGCACAAGCTATTGAACAAAGAAAAAATCGACTCATTTTGAGCCCTTTTTGGGCTTTTTGTTTTTAGCTCCATGTTTGTAAACTGGGTTTTGGCCACCTCGGAAGGGCAAACAATAACTTGTCCAGGGCCGCACTGCGTGTAGCCCTTTCGTTATGTGCAAACTAAAAAATCACTCAAACCTTTGAAAAATCATCCTCAAAATTTGAAATAAAATCATTGATATACTTTTTTGATATGTCAGATTTACGAAAGACTAAATGATGTGTTCTTTTTAATCCATTTTTACCAATCCTTTTAAAAATCAAATCTTCTGATAATTTAAAAGGTTTTAACGCCCATTTTGGCATACAAATTATTCCCATATTAGCATTTACCATTTCCAAAGCAACTTCGGTTAATGGAATTGCGGAAATTTTGAAAGGGTTAATTCTATTTGGTTTTAAAAATTGCTTGTAAACAGAAACTGTTTCCAAAGGAAAAGAATGAATTATTAAATGTGTATTTGAAAAATTATTGGCATCTAAAAAATCGACCGATTGTAATGGATTTTCTTGATGCATAATTGCAAAAATTTCATCTTCATAAACTTCAATACTTGATAATGTTTCATCTTGAGGCTTTGAAGTAACTAATGCAATGTCAATTTCACTTGACAAAATTTTTGAAATTGGTTGATGTGTGGCTTCAAGAATCAAATCAACACTTATTTCGGGATACAAAAGCCCCATTTTCTGAATAAAAGAGGAAAGACCTTGATAAA
>JBDWSS010000067.1:0-24724 GCA_039985375.1 Flavobacteriaceae bacterium | reverse complement strand
TACGCAACGAACCGGAGTCCAGAAGGGAAAATTTTATGTTCTTGTTTAAGAATGCGGCCATGAAAAATTCTAAGAGCAAAGGTTTTAAATTTTGGAAGACAGGCAATCATGCGATAGACCTGTATTCGGAAAAGTTCATTTGGGATAAGATAAATTACATCCATAATAATCCTGTTATGGAAAATTTCGTTTCAAGGCCTGAGGATTGGGTATATTCCTCTGCATCCAACTATTTGGAGGAAGAATCTATTCTTCTCGAAGTTTGTGTAGTACCACAGATAATGAAAACTTTAAGATAAGTAGTAGAGGATTATTTTGCGCAGCAGTACAACTACTGCGGAGCGGGTTGTTGAGGGATATTGTGTTTTTTGAGTTTTGTGGAGATTAGCTAACTATCTACTACACGAAAGGATTCGTGCGGCAGCGGAGGTTTAGGTTGGATACCGGAGAGGGACACCAAATGACAGGGCATTTTTCGCTAAAACGATAGTACTAGGTGGGCTCCCTGTCATTTCGAAATGAAATGCGCAGTATTGATTGAGAAATCTGGAAAACCTATACTGGGATTTCTCCCTCTGGTCGAAATGACATCACAACCAATGTGTCTTTTAGAAGAAGAGCAAGAACTAAGAAATCTGCCATACAGCAGTGAGATTCCTCACACTCATTCCATTCGGTTCGGAATGACAAAAAAGAAAGGAATGTCATTTCGAGCGAGCGTAGGAGTGAGAAATCTAAAAAACTCCAATTGTATTTTCCTCATTGTATGAAGAGTACTACCATTTCATTAAAAATTTGCTAACATTATAGGAATTTACATCAATCAAAACCTATATTTTCTGTACCTTGAACGGGCAAATGAAAATATACAATGACGCAATTTTTTGTACGCGGTCTTTTGCTTTTTGGAGTACTTACAGTATGGGGGTGCGGCAGCTACAAGACTAAAAAACAGGAGTCCCTTTTAAGTTTCCCAGAACTGGGTACCGTGATTAAAACAAAAGGGGATATGTGGTACACGGCCGCTGAACAAATAGGTGTGCCCCAATGGAATGTTTTAAAAGTGGATGTAAAACAACTGCCCTTTAACAGAACCAGCTATTTCTCCTATGCCAAGTATATGGAGCAGGCCGGGAAGATCAATAGCATATCCTATAACGATTCCCTGCCCTACAAACCCAAATACCTACGATTACAATTGTTGAACAAGTTAGGTCTTACCCAACTATTAAACAACGAACAACATGATGACCTAAGATCCTATATTGCCAATGATGATGGTTATAAATTGGTGACCGGACTTAACATTACTGTTCCAGAAGTTGAAATGCCAGGATTTTTACAGGCAGAGGCCATCCAATTGCAAAAAGATGTGTACGACAATATTGTTTTAGTGGTCATTAATGGTGAATTTGAAAAACACTACTTTTTCTCGGAACTCCATGTCTTTGATTATCACTACGCGAATTTTTGTTGGGGAGTGGATAAATACCACAATACGATTATAGAAAATCTGATTTCCGAGGGACAAAAATGTCCTAAGGGAACCTACTTAAAAGCATCTAAGGTAAATGGAGACGGATCATACCTCAAATTCTAACGGAATGAAGAAAAATTTGTTTTTGGTCTTTGTTGTTGCCTTGACAATATTATGGAGTTGTGAAGATATTTTGGAAGTCCCCGATATATCGGATCAGACTGTACCCATCTTGGCACCCAGTGAGGGCACTATTCTTAGTACGAATGCAGTGGGTTTCAATTGGCAGACCATCAATGATGCAACTTCGTACCGGGTGCAGCTTGCAAGCCCAGATTTTGAAAACACGGCACAGATCGTAATGGACAGTATTATCACTGAAGATTCCCTGGGAATTGCAAATACGCGCTTGGATCAAAGTTTGTTGAACGGTTCCTACGCTTGGCGGGTAAAGGCCTTTAACAGTGATTATGAAACAGCCTATACCCTGAGCAATTTTCTAGTAGATGGGGACGAGAACTTGGATATAATCCCACCCAACACACCGCAATTGGTGGCCCCTGCGAATGGAGTGTCGCAGACAGAGACTTCCGTTAATTTTTCATGGACAAGGGAAGATGTTCCGGGAACAGCGGAGCGAGATATTATTTTTATCTATTCCGATGAGAATTTAGAAAGTTTAACGACCGAGGCCTTGGGTGCCAATAAAGCGTATACAGCAAACTTGGCTTCTGGCACTTTCTATTGGGTAGTTCAGGCTTATGATGCCGCTGGTAATGAAAGCGATGTGAGCACTACATTTACCTTTACCATAAGCAATTGAGCAAAAACGTAAAGACATATATATTGGTTGGGTTCGTATTGACAATATGGGGTTTTATTGGAATTAAAGTTTTTCGTACACTTTCCCCAGAACCGCAAGCACCTGTTTTTGCGGAAAATTTAAACTTTAAGCCCAAAAAGGTCGTTCAAAAAGACACTTTTAGCATTGTTGCTGATTATAGGGACCCCTTCTTGGGAACTATGGCAACATCGAATAAAAAAAGAGCAAAGAAGGTAAAGCGGCCAATCGTTAAGTTTCCTAACATTAACTATACGGGTCTAATAACAAATCAAAATACGAAAGGGAATATCTTCTTTGTGACCATAGATGGTACCCAATTTTTAATGCAAAAGAGCAATGAAAATAATGGGGTGAGCTTGGTAAGTGGAACTTCTAAAAGCATCAGAGTGCGTTACAAGGGAATTGTAAAAACAATACCATTGCAAAATGGGGCAAATTAAAAAGATAAGGGCCGGGGCATTGCAATTTGTACTTTTTATAGGTACCGTAATCGCCGTGCTTTTGATGACCTTTGCAGTGTTGCATCAGTCCCACTCCCTTTTTGATAAAAAAACATCCAGAACCGTTGAGGTAATCAAAAGAGCAGATCTTGGGCTTCAATATGCCATACAACAAGAAATGCCTATCAATGATTCCGTTCAGTTGAACCTGGAAACTGATGATGTCATTCAGGTAAACACCATAAAGTCATACTGGGGCATTTTTGAAAAGTATGCTACGGTATCCCAATTTGGAAAAACCCGATTCCTGAAAACCGCATTGGTGGGTGGGGGAGTGGATATGGATTTTTCCGCTTTGTACCTTAAGGATAATAGCAGGCCCATGATCATTGCTGGCAAATCCAAGATAACAGGAAATGCGTATTTGCCAAAACAAGGAATACGACAGGGAACCATACGTGGACAATTTCATCAGTTTACCTCTCCCGTCTATGGAAACTTAAAAACTAGTTTAACCACCTTACCTGCATTAAATTCTGAACTAAAAAATCATCTAAAAAGATTATTGGTTGAAGAAACCGCGGGATTTGGTCAAAATACAGTGCAACTTTCTAGGAACCTAAAACACTCAAATTCCTTTGAATCCCCCACACACTACATTTACGGCGATGTGCTTAGGTTGTCAGGTGTAGACCTACGTGGAAATATCATTGTAAGGGCTAGTCAACAAATTAATATCAGTGCAGATTGCCATATCAAAGACATTGTGCTGGTGGCGCCTGAAATTAGTATAGAGCATAAATTTAGGGGCACTCTTCAGGCAATTGCTTCGGATAAAATTAAAGTTGGAAAAGATGTGGTGTTAGACTACCCATCTGCATTAGTGGTGGAAAGAGGGAACGCAACAAATTCAAAAGAACAAAGCGAAGCAAATATTAGTATTGAAAAAGGGGGGCAGATCAAAGGAATTGTTGCCTACTTTGAAAACACGGAAGAGGGTATTTTTTTTCCACAGATAACGATTGCAGTAACTGCTTCCGTTCTAGGCGAAGTATACTGTGAGAAGAACCTGGAACTCAAAGGCGCTGTTATGGGAAATGTGACCACAGATGCTTTTATGGCCTTGGAAAATGGCAGTGTGTACCAAAACCATTTGTTCAATGGCACCATAAACGCAGGTCTATTGCCAATGGAATACGCGGGTTTGTTGTTCAATAAAGAAAAAACGGTAGCAAAATGGTTGTACTAAAAAAACTGAAAGCTTCTACCTTAATGGAAACTATGGTTGCCACAGTGCTTATTGTGGTCATTTTTATGATTTCCAGTCTTATTTTGAACTCTCTTTTTTCAGCCCAGATAAGAGGCAACTTGCAACCGATAAAATCACATTTAAATCAACTTGAATATCAATATATCAATCAAAAGATAAACCTTCCGTACTATGAGGAATGGAAGACTTGGGACATCACAATCAGTACTACCCAAGATATGGTACAGATTGAAGCTGTTGAAAAAGAGACTCCGGGTTCCCGTTCGCTAAAACAAAAAATACACTATGTCAAGAACCTCTAAAAAAATAGCGGCGTTCACTTTAAGCGAGATGTTGGTTGTGCTATTGCTTACCGTTATTGTGGTGGGACTCGCTTTTTCTGTTTTGGGATTGGTGCAAGGACAAATGCAGGGTATTCAAGACAATTACGAAGAAAAAACCACTGATAATCTTTTGCAACAAGCACTATGGGTAGATTTTAATTCATATGCCCAAATTGAGTTTTCCTCTAAAGTACAGGCACTATCTTTTAATAATGAGCTAGATGGCAAAGTGTACAGGTTTTATAATGGCTATGTTTTACGGGATAGGGATACCCTTTATAGCGACTTCACCATTGCCAGAGTGTTTTACAAAGGTGAAGAGGTAAGCACTGGCGTAATAGATGCCCTTGAGTTAACAAAATTTGGTGAAGTGCCCAAGACACTTTTTGTCCACAAAAAAAACTCAGCAACTGATTTTATGAATTGATATGGGCTTTAAATTAGAAAACATAGTTGTTGATAAGGCACATAAAGCCGATAATGCCCAAAATGAGCGGAAACCATCAATTCTTGAAAGGGAAATAACCGTATTTGGAAAATCATTTTCAAACAAGAAAAAAGAGGATTTTTATACGGAACTAAGCGTACTTTTAAAGGCAGGAATTACACTTAAAGAATCTTTGGGACTTATTGAGGAAGGACAGAAAAAGGAAAAACAAAAATCCCTGTTCAATGATTTAGGTGAAAGTCTACTTTCTGGGAGCAGTTTTTCTGAAGCGATAAAAGATAAAAAAGAGTTTACCGAATATGAATACTATTCTTTAAAGATAGGGGAGGAGTCTGGAACTCTGACCACGATCACGAAAGAGCTAGGCTCGTTTTTTGCTAAAAAAAATGAACAGCAAAGAAACCTGGTCAATGCGCTTACCTATCCCATTATTATTTTGGTTACTGCGGTGCTGGTGGTTATTTTTATGCTAAGGTTAGTGGTTCCCATGTTCCAGGACATTTTTGAACAAAACAAAGTGGAGTTACCATGGATTACCCGATTTATTGTGGCAGTGTCAGATTTTATTAAGGACTATGGATGGTGGATGGTATTGTTGCTAGTAGGCTCTTTGTTTTTGAGAAAAGTGCTTTTTGGAAATGATTGGTTCAAAAAAAGAATGGATTATTTTTTGATGCGGATTCCCTATCTGGGAAATTTCCTCAAGGCAGTTTATCTGGCCCAGTTTACCCGGGCGATCAGTTTGCTGACCGCTTCAAAAGTTCCTGTATTGAACAGTATAGAACTTGCAGGGAAAATGATAGATTTTTATCCGTTGCGAGATGCATTGGAAAGTGTAAGTGGTAAAATTCTTCAAGGGAAAAGCTTAAGTAACAGCCTTAAGGGAAATCGTGTTTTTAGCAATAAGATGATATCCATGGTCAAAGTTGCGGAAGAAACCAATCAAACAGAGTTTATGTTTGAACGATTAAACCAGCAGTACAGTGTTGAGGTACAGCAAAAATCTAAATTATTAAGTACATTGTTGGAGCCAATGATAATTCTTGTGGTTGGCATTTGTGTTGGGGTAATCTTGGTGGCAATGTACTTACCCATGTTTAAATTAGGTAGTGTTCTTGGTTAATTTGAAGTTGTTAGCGGTTTTTCTCCTTGGTAAATTTTATAAACTTCTGACGGGTACTATTAAAGATATCCGCTAGCATTCTATATCAACAGTTACAGGTTCGAATCCAGTAGCAGCCAACTAACAACAAAACCCTTGGGTATTTTATTCAAGCCTCTTACCCCATACGCTCTTCATAAACCTGGGCGATTATATGTTTTAACATATTTTCCATTGGAGGTTTTTCATATAAACCATCCATTCCAGAATTTTTGGAAAGGGTTTGTACTTCATCATCTATAAATCCTGTCAACCCAAAAATAGGAACATTGATACCTTTGTCCCGTATTTGTTTGGCAAGATCATATCCGTTCATTCCGGGCATATTAATATCGGTGAAAACCAAATCGGGGTTGATGCTATCCACCTGATCAAGCAACGCCTCCGCATCTTCAAGCATGGTAATATTACCTCCAATTTTATTAAAGATTACCTCGGACAATGTCCGCATCATGACATCGTCGTCAACAACTACAATGTTCAGATCGTCCTTGTCATGAGGGATTTTTTGATTCATATCGTCCCTCGCTATATCACCTTGTATTTCTAACTTTTTAATGGGTAATTTTACGGTAAAACATGATCCTTTTCCCACTTCACTGCTAACACTGATTTCAGCATTGTGGGCATCCACTATTTTCTTTACGATCATGAGTCCCAGCCCTGTACTTTTTTCCCCCGCAGTGGATTTTACCGAAGTTTGGGTAAAGGCGTCAAACAAATGATTCATCTCATTTTCAGGGATTCCCTGTCCCTCATCCCTTACGGAAAGCAATAGATGATCGCCCACATGTTCAGCCTTTAGGTATACAGAGGTGCTTTCGTGCGAAAATTTAATGGCGTTGGTGATTAAATTGTTGAAGACCTGGTTTATTTTGTTCTTGTCAAAGGCGGTTTTAAGGTTTTTGGTCTTAATTTCACCTACCAACTTAATGTTCTTTTTGCTTGCAAAAACCTGATTGAATAACATGTTGGAATCTATGAATTGGCCCACATCGACCATTTCTTCTTCCAATTCAATATTACCGGATTCTATTTTACTGATATCCAAAAAGTCATTGACCAGATTCTGGGCAAATTTTGCGGATATAAAAATGTTCTCCAGTTCATGAAGTTTTTCAGGATCTTTTAAAATGGGCTTCAATTCGGCGATAAGCGATTTGGAATAAAACTCTATTATGGCCAAAGGATTTCTAATATCATGGGCAGCCATTCCCAGGAATTTGTTTTTAAGTTGATTTAAAGTATCCAACTCCTCATATTGAAGTTGCAATGCCCTTTTTTGATTATAGAGTGTGACAAAAATGTCAACTTTAGCAGATACAATACTTGGATCAAGGGGTTTGTATAAATAGTCCACAGCTCCTTCTGAATACCCCTTGATAACATATTCTTTCTCCTTGCTGATGGCGGTCGCAAATATGACGGGAACATTTTTGGTATTCTTTCTGCTCCGAAAAATTTCTACAAATTCAAAACCGTTCATTTCAGGCATTTGAACATCTGTAATGACAAGTGCAAACTCATGGATACGAGCCAACTTTAGGGCTTCATTCCCGCTATTTGCTGTAATGATTTCCCGGTCTTCTTTTTCAATGATATGTTCCAGAGAATACAAATTCTCCTCCAAATCATCAACGATAAGAATTTTTGCCTTTTCCATCTTAAAAATATTTGACCACCGTCTTGTAAATTTCGTTGGTAGTTACAATATGGTCTACCTTTTCAACGGTTTCAAGAACAGATGCCGGCATTTTTTTGGCAAAAGCCTCCACAGGGTTTTGTACGATTACCTTACCTTTCCTTTTAACTACCCATTTTGCCCCTTCAGCTCCATCGGCATTTGCTCCGCTAACAATTATGGCAATCAACCGTTCTTTTAGATTGTAGGAGAATGACTCTAAAGAAACATCGGCTGAAGGCCTAGAGAACATTACTTTTTCGCTAAGATCAAGGCTAAGGGTCAAATCCTTTTCCATGATACAATGATACCCAGCCGGTGCCAAATAAATAATCCCTGTCTCTAAACGCATTCCATGCTCTACGGCCATTACTTTTACTTTAATTATTCTTTCCAAATAGTTGACCAAATGGTCCTGTATTCCCATTTTTCTGTGCAATAAGACTACAATTGCAGCATTTGGCGGCTCACTTACATCCAGTAAGAAGCGCTCTAGTACATCTATTGCTCCCGATGAACCGCAGAACAGCACCACCTTTGCTGGGATTTGTCTATCTTTTTTTTCTATATATCTTAAGTCTGCCATTGATCACTTCCAATTCATTTAAAACAGGGGAGAAAACTGCACTTTCTTTCGTCCCCAATACAAGGTACCCTCTAGGTACCAAACTGTCCAGAAACAATTGCAATACCTTATTTTGCTGTTCCGTGGTCAGATAAATAAAAACATTTCTACACAGAATAATGTGCATTTGATTGAATGAAGAACCGTTGACCAAATTATGTTTGGTAAACACCATATTAGTGCTTAATTCCTTATCCATTTTTACCCTACCATAATTTGCAACATAGTAATCGGACAGGGATAGTTTTCCACCAGATTTTATATAGTTAGCGGAATATTCCTTTACTTCCTTGAGTTCGTATATTCCTTTTCTGGCATGGTTAATTGCTTCCGAATTGATATCGGTGCAATATTGAACTGACCTTCTGAGCAGGCCCTGTTCTTTCAATAATATACCAAGGCTATAGGGTTCTTGTCCCGTTGAACATCCTGCATGCCATACATTGATTCTGGGATAGGTCTCTAAATGACTAAATATCTGTTCTTTTAAAAATTTAAAAACTTCAAAATCCCTGAACATTTCCGTAGTGTTCACGGTAATTTCGTTTAACAGTTCCTCCTCACTTAAGTTTTGATTGGTCATATAATATTTGAATGCCATAAAAGAATCACAGGTCTTAAGCTTCATAAGCCTTAAAAGCCTTCTTCGAAGTGATTCTTTTGCATAACCAGAAAAGTCAATTCCATACAGCTTATTGGATAACTGAATAAAATCTGTCAACTCGGTCTCCGAAATTTCTAACAATACTTCCATTAGTTATATAGCCAAACTCTTAGTAATGACATTAATTTTTCAACATCCAGAGGTTTGGACATATAGTCACTTACCCCGGCCTCCAAACATTTTTCGCGGTCGCCTTTCATCGCTTTAGCGGTCAAGGCAATAATTGGAAGTTTGGTGTGTCCCATTTCCCTAATTTTTTGGGTAGCCTCATAGCCATCCATTACAGGCATCATAATATCCATAAGAACGGCATCGAATTCTCCATTTTTAATTTCCTCTACCGCTTCTTGTCCGTTGGTGGCCACAGTGACCAAGACTTGTTCTTCCTCCAAAATGGTTTCAAGGGCGTAGATGTTTCTCATATCGTCATCCACTATAAGGATTCGCTTTCCTTTTATGATATCATCCGAAGCAAACTCCTTTGGCGGCAAAACAGGAAACTCTGTTTGTGTGGCATTGAGCATATTCATAAAAAGCTCTGTTTCTTCAGAAAGTCGATCATAAGATTTTGAGGTCTTTAGTACCACCGATGTATCCTTATGACGTTCTATCTGCTTTAATTCTTTTTTAGTCAGTTCCTTGCCCGTAAATACAATTACAGGAACTTCTTTTTTCTGTGTTTTTAATTCGCCTAATAATTCAATTCCATCCACATCTGGTAACCCTAAGTCCAAGACCACTAAATCAGGATTTTCTTTTTTAAACATTGTTCGCGCGTCCTTGGCATTTTTTGCAGAAATGGCCTCTAAATGCTTACTCTTGATCATTTCTTGTAATGCTTGGTTATTGAGTTCATCATCCTCAATGATAAGTACCTTTTTCATTTCCTCGCCAGAGATGGTTTTTGAGATATTGAAAAATGTCCGCTCCAAAGTATCTAAGGCAATTGGCTTGATCAAATATTCAACCGCACCCAATTCCAGTCCCAGTTTCGTTTTATCCATTCCTGAAATGACATGTACTGGAATATGAGCATATTTTTCGTTTGCCTTTAATTTTTTGAGTACAGTCCAGCCATCCATTACAGGCAATTGCATATCCAAAATAATTGCATTTGGTTTGTATTCTTCCACATGTTGTAGCGCTTTATCCCCTTGATCGGTGACTACAACTTTAAAACCATTCTCCCTTGCCTGATCTAAAAGGACTTTCGCAAATTGTAAATCATCTTCCACCACCAAAATAATATTGTCGTCTTTTTGGAGTTGATTTCGGTCATCGGCAATAACGGCTTCTAACTTTTCGTTGGGAACACCCTTTAATACGGTCGTTTCTGCTTGCTCATCAATTGTTGCTGTTTCCGTTGATAGTTTCTGTGGAACTTCAATGGGGTCTTTGGCTTCTATTGCTGGAAGTTCTTGTTGTAGGTTTTGTGAATTTTTAAAAGGAAGATAGACCATGAAGGTGGAGCCCTTACCAACTTCACTCTCCACATAGATCTCCCCACCAAGCAGTTTAACCAGTTCTTTGGAAATACTTAGCCCAAGACCGGTACCTCCATATTTTCGTTGGGTCGTACCATCTTCTTGAACAAAGGCCTCAAATACCGATTGAAGTTTTTCTGGAGCAATCCCAATACCAGTATCAGTAACTGCTATTTGCAGTACCTGTTCACACTTTAAAAGTTCCGGACTTGTAAATTTGGACAGCGCCTTACAATTTTTAAATGCCAGGGTGACCTTTCCTTTCTCCTCTGTGAACTTAAAGGCGTTGCTGAGAAGGTTTTTAACCACTTGGTTTAGTCTTTGTTTGTCCGTTGTAAAAGTCTCTGGCAGTTTCTCATCAATATCCAGGATAAAATCTACTCCTTTGTCTTGTGCAATGGCAACAAATGTTCTTTTACTATCCTCGGCATATTCATTTAAAAGAAGCGATTCCATTTCCAGTTCGATCTTTCCTGATTCTACTTTGGCCAAATCAAGAACCTCATTGATCAGGCTAAGCAGGTCTTCGCCAGATTTGTTAATGATTTGAGCAAACTCAATCTGTTTTTCATTGAGATTATTGGTTTTGTTACCCTGCAGAAGTTTAGACAGTATAATTACACTGTTGAGCGGAGTCCTCAATTCATGGGACATATTGGCCAAGAACTCTGATTTATACCTACCACTTTTTTCCAGCTCTTCGGTTTTTAATACCAACGCTGCCTGAGCCTGTTCCAGCGCTGTATTTTTCCCCACCATGGTTAAATGCTGTTCTTCAAGTTCTTGGGCTTTTTCTTCCAACATTACATTGGCTTTTTCCAACTCATCCTGTTGTTGTCTCATTTCTTCCTCTGAGGCTTGTAACTGATTGGCCTGCCTGGACAGTTCTTCATTAGACACTCTTAATTCTTCTTCCTGAGCTTCCACAACCTCTTTTTGCTTTTGCACTTCAAGTTGAATATTCTTTTGTTTGGTGATGTCAACGGCAATTTTAAGGACCTTATAAGGCAATCCTTCGGCATCCAATATGGGATTGTAAGACCCTTGTATCCACACATTCTCCTTATTTTTATTTCTCCTTTCAAACTCCCCTTGTTTAAATCCACCTTCTTTTAACTCTCGCCAGAAATCTTTGTACTTGATGGATTTGGCGTAAGTGTTTTCCACAAATATTCTATGATGTTCTCCTTTTATTTCATCTAGACTGTAACCCATTAGATCTAAGAAAAGGTCATTTGCCGTGAGGACGAATCCATCAAGATCAAATTCAATTGCGGCGTTGGAACGGTTTATAGCCGAAATCTGGTTGTTGACCTCAACGGAGAGTTCCTGAGTTTTTATCTGTTGCTCTTTTTGCTTTGTAATATCCACCGCAACTTTTAATACTTTATAGGGAAGACCGTCAACACCTAGTATTGGATTGTAAGATCCTTGTATCCAAACACTCCTATTATCTTTTCCTCTTCGTTCAAATTCCCCCTGTTTAAACACACCTTGCTTTAACTCTTTCCAAAAATTCTTGTAATCCGTAGTTCTGGAATAGGTGTTGGCGACGAAAATTTTATGGTGCTTTCCTTTGATTTCTTCCAAACGATATCCCATAAGGTCTAAAAAGAGATCGTTGGCGGTGAGTACATTTCCGTCAAGGTCAAATTCAATTGCCGCATTGGAACGGTTTATTGCTGAGATTTGATTATTGATTTCAACAGAAAGTTCTTCAGTTTTTATCTGTTGTTCCTTTTGTTTTGTGATATCCACTGCAACTTTAAGAATCTTGTAGGGCTGGCCATCTACATTTAGGATGGGATTGTAGGAGCCTTGTATCCAGACGGCTTCATTACTCTTTTTCCTTCGTTCAAACTCTCCTTGCTTAAATTCCCCAACTTTTAATTCTTTCCAAAATGCTTTGTACTCGTTAGATTGGGCAAAAACCCTTTCTACGAAAATTTTGTGGTGTTTTCCCTTTATCTCATCCAAACTGTAACCCATCAAATCCAGAAAAAGATTGTTGGCGGTAAGAATGTTTCCATCAAGATCAAACTCAATAGCGGCATTGGATCGATTTATAGCGGAAATTTGGTTGTTTATTTCTGTAGATAGTTCCTCCGTTTTAGCTCTTTCAACAATCCCTTTGATCATTACTCCTATGGAAGTACATATCTCTTCAATGAATTCTTGCTTATCGCTACTAAAGGAATAGGTTGTCCCGAATTCCATTACACCAATGGTTTCCTCATTGTGTTTAATGGGCACTATTGTTATTTCATTTGGTTTGGTTTTTCCAATTCCTGAGTTTATTTCTAAATAATCTTCTGGAACATCAGTAATTACTATTGATTTTCCTTCGCGGGCGCATTGACCAATAAGGCCTTCTCCTAGTTTGAAACTGTTTGGTAAGCTGTTTGGGTTTTTAAAAGCATAACTACCATAAAGCAGCATTTCACCAGATTTGGAATAAAAAAGATTCTCACTTAAATAGAACGTCCCAACCGATGCCTGCAGCTGTTCGCATATCACCCGGGTCAGGGTATCCGTTAAGTCATTGATATTCTGTATTCCCTTGGTGGCATCGTAAACTTTTGATATGGAGGTTTTTATCCAATTTTGTTTTTCGATATCCTGAGTTCTTTTTTCAATTTCTTTCTGTTGTTGTAATTCTTCAGAAAGATCACGGGCTATTCCCGTCAGAATTCTTTTATCGTTTACAACAACCTCAACAAGGGATAAATGAATTAGGAACTGGGTTCCATCCTTTTTTCGTGCTATTCTTTTTGTTCCTTGGGCCGAGGTTTTGAAGTTATTGGCCTTTTCTTCTACTGCTGCATTTCCAACCGTATTTTCACTCTGCGCATCAGCCAGTAAAAGGTTCATGCTTTTTCCCAACACCTCTTCTTCTTTGTATTGAAATAAGGCTTCTGCAGCTTTGTTAAAAGACTGGATTTCCTCGGCACTGTTCATTGTAATGACTCCATTGGAGGCAGAATCAATAATGGCGCGGCTTTCTGCCACATTTTGCGCTAGTATTTCTGATTTTTCTCGAAGGTTTATGGTCATTTGTTGTAAAGCAATACCTAGGTCATCCGCATCATTTGCCGGAGTATAGTCACCACTGAAATCACCATTGGCAATTTTTTGGATCTGACTTTTAATCTTTGTTAGATTCTTATGTGCGCTGTCCTTATTTTGGGCAGATATATCGGTTATGTCAGAGCTATGTGAATACTTTTCAGGACCAGCATTTTCCCTGTTGTCGATTTTAACTGTGCTAGGGATGGTGTCCATATTATGAGGAACTCTTTCCGGATTATTGGATAGTGACAACGACTTTCTGGAGTTTCTAATGGACAAGTAGCTTAAAATTAGTGTAAAGACTATTAGCCCAACAATGGCCATCCAATTTAGAATCTGCGTATTGGAAGCTTTTCTTTCCAGTTGCGCCAATTGGGATGTATTGAGCAGCATGATTCTATCATCTATCTTTTCGATTAAGGGTGTCAGCTTATTTTCAATAAGGGTGCTAAGCTCCAAAGATTGCGCTGCGGTACTATTATCAATGAGGTTGTAAACTTGTAATTGATTGGCTTCCAGGCTATACACCAAACGCTCCGTTTCAAATAGGAGTTCAATATCACTGTCATTCCATTCCTGACCAATTTTTTTAAGTTTTTCAAGGGTGGGGATAATATTGTTTTCCCAAAGGGTTTGGTTATAGCTAACCTTTCCCTTTTCCATACTAGATGCCGTATCGAGTAGGTTCAATTTTGACAGGTAAATGTTTTTGATCAGTTTTTCCGAATATTGGGCCGCAGGGACGTTAGTTTTGGATTTGTCCGTTGCATTCCTACCCAAAAAGAAAATAAGAAGTAGGGACAATAGCATCAGTATCAATGATAGCGCTATAGGCCATACCGGTGCTTTTTTATCTGATAATTTCATGCTGTTTTAGTTTTAACACTTTGCAGTACGGTCTTGTTAGCTAAATAGAAAAGGGTACTTTTCCAGCACTTTATTAAACCTACAAAATGATACGATATTTGTAATCTATTACTTACAACGTATAAATAAGACTAATTGTATACCCGGCCTCAAAATCTTTGCGATAAGATTGGACCTTTGCGCACAGGATTAGCTATTTAATGGGGTGGGGATTCAGGATGTTACGCACAAAATACAATCAGCAATAGCTTGAAAAATAAATTAATTTGGATTGACAAGCTGTTTAAAATCCTATGGATATCCATTATTATTTTGATAGCCTTGATTCAAGAGATTTGTTGGTACAACGGAGGCGTAGCTATTCAACCGATGGTGGGTAGCATAATAGCAGTTTTGATTCTATTTCTGATTTAAAAACGACCTTATCAACTGCTGCGGATAAAAAGAATTCATCTCCCTGTTCAAATTTGTAGGACACTCCCTCACAAATTAAAGTTCCTTTGCCCAGATAGATGACCACCACATAGAAACTTCCATTTGCTTCAATGGTGTATTCACCATTTAATGTGAGTTCCTTAAGCGCAAAGCAGTTGGTATGTGTTACATTAAAAATGGATTTCAATATATGGGTGCCAGAAACGTCATTTATTTCGGGATTTACCCTCCATTTTTCCAAAGCCTCTTCAAGGGTGCAACAATCATAGTGAAAGCATTCCAGCATTTTTTCCACGCCCACACCTTGATGAATCAAATCATCCGAAATTTTCAAACCTGTTGGAGTCACTTTCTCAACACGCATGGTATAATCTGTTGGTTCTTGAACTTCCATTAGAAAACACCCACTACCTATGGCGTGGGGTACACCACCATAAATCATAAATGCATCGCCCGGTTTTACCTCAATTTTATGAAGGCAGTTGAGCATGCCCATAATATTCTGTTCCAGGAAAAGTTCCCTCCATTTGGCTTTTGTGACCCCTTCTTTGAAACCCATATAGATCACACTCTTTTCCCCATCAATTTCCCGTGTATTAAGCACATACCATGATTCTGTTTTTCCGAAGGGAGAGTTTAATACTGTTTTGGCATATTCTTTATCAGGATGTACCTGAATTGTAAGGCGTTCGTGTGAGTCCAACATTTTAATCAAGACCCCCGTAGTGCCATATTTTTGAGCAATTTTTTTACCCAAATACAACTCTGTGTTGGAAGCGATCAACGCTTTTAAAGGTTTTATGCCCGCAGCAGTTTCCACCATGGAAAGCCCTTCATCCTCTGGTCTGTTGTTTCCTCTGGCCGTTACAGTGGACATAATCCATTCTTCCGGGGTATTCCCATCAATCTCTTTAGTGTCTTTTTTCCATCGATCAATTAACGCTCCTCCTGAATATGTGCGCCAAACGCGATTTGCAAGCTGTTTTAAAGGGGTTTTGGCATGTTGTTGTAAATCGTAATTCATGGTTTGGTTATTAAAACAATTCAAAAACACCCTTAATTCCAATGATAGCGGTGAATATTGAAAAAATTAGTATAGCGAACAGTATAACATTGCCTATCATCCCAATGCTGTATTTCCCCATTAAATCTTTCCTATTTATAAGATAAAATATGCAAAGTACGGTTGCTGGAAGAATCACAGCGTTTAGCGTTTGTGATATGATCATCACAAATACAGGTCTAGCTTTAAAAATAGGTACCACTAGCCCCAACAAAGAAATTAAAAACACCATTACCCTGTATTTGGGCAGGGTCATTTTACGTTCCGTATTCGTATAATCACAAATAAGCCATGGAAGCATCAAAATATTGGGAAACTGTGAGGATACCCCAGCCGATATAATCCCTATTGCGAAGATTGAGGTTGCAAAACTTCCTGCCAATGGTTCCAGTAGTTCGATCATCTGCGATGCTTTGGACAATCCAAGTCCTTCAGCATAAAGTGTACCGGCTGCGGCGGCCATGATTGCTGCACTGATAACAAACATAAGACTAACAGAGAATAAGGCATCATTTCGTTGTTTTTTTAAGTCAATAACTGTCCAACCGGCTTCCTTTACCAAGGTCGTTCTAATGATGAACAATCCTGAAAAAACTGTTGTTCCCACCATGGATGCTATAACCAATAAGGGGCTATTGCCTCCTCCCAAGGAATGGGGTATATTGGGTATCATGCCTTTTAAAATAGCTATAGGAGGAGGCATCATGATAAAAAAGTTGAGCAAAAAGCTAGCGGACATTATAGCCACGATTACCGCCAATGCCCTTTCAAAAAATTGTGTCTTTCCGTTCCAGAATATAAAATAGACCAGACTTATAAAGATGGATGCAAAATAAACCGGTGAAATACCACCCTCAATAAAGTTTTTAGACCATTCAAAACAAATATCGGCCACAATGCCCATAACGCCCATTACACTGCCACAAACTCCAACAGTGAGCGCAATAATGAAAAATATGCCTATCACTGGGTGTATATGTTTTTTAAATGCCTGCAGGGCGGTTTCTCCGGTAACCAGGGTATACTTGCCGTATAGGTTGATCATAAAAAAGGTGGTTAGGCAAGAAGCGGCAATGGTCCAGAGTAGGGACATTCCATATTCTGCTCCTGCCTTTGCCATCGTTGTTACACTACCGGTACCAATGTTGAAACCAAGTAAAAATATACCTGGTAAAAACAATGCCATCCATTTTGAAATTCGGCTTCGCATTTTTAGTTTTTTCTTCCGTTACAATTGACGAGTACCATGGTATATACAAAGCAAGATGCCTATTCCCCTACCTACTTTGAGAAATACATCAAAAGCGATACAATTTGTTAATGGGAATGTGCTTCACCAGCACCACTGGGCACGCGGATGTTCTCAACAATTTCCCGAACCTCCTGAGGAGGCTTTGGTGTGACCAAAGAGACCGTTATGGAAACAATAAAATTGACAACCATTGCTAATGTACCGAAGCCTTCTGGAGAAATACCAAACCACCAGTCTTCTTTGGAACCACCACCAAACCAATCAAATTTAAATTTCATCATATAAAACAGCATTAATAAAATGCCGACCACCATCCCTGCTATGGCACCTTCCTTATTGATCCGCTTGCTAAAAATTCCCAAAATAATTGCAGGAAAGAAAGAAGCGGCCGCCAAGCCAAAAGCCAAAGCCACGGTTGCAGCTACAAAATCCGGGGGATTAATACCAAAATACCCAGCAATACAGACAGCAAAGACCGCTGATAATCTTGCCACAACAAGTTCCCCTTTCTCAGAAATGTCCGGCTTCAACATTTTTTTTATCAAATCATGTGAAACAGATGCGGAAATAACGAGCAATAATCCAGCGGCGGTAGATAAAGCTGCTGCCAGTGCCCCTGCAGCTACCAGTGCAATGACCCAATTTGGCAATTTGGCAATTTCAGGATTAGCCAACACCATAATATCTTGATCAATGGTCAATTCGTTTTTGGTCTTATCTGCAACGTATTGTACCTTACCATCACCGTTTTTGTCATCAAAAGTTATCAATCCTGTGGTCTCCCAATTGTTGAACCATTCTGGAAGATTTTCATAGTCTTCATTGCTTACAGTCTCTATCATATTGGTTCGTGCAAAAACTGCTATTGCCGGAGCAGTAGTATATAAAATTGCAATGAACAACAACGCCCAACCAGCTGATTTACGGGCATCACTTACCTTTTTCACCGTAAAGAATCTAACAATAACATGAGGTAATCCTGCAGTGCCAACCATAAGAGCGGCAGTGATGAAAAAAACATCCATTTTGGATTTGCTTCCGGAGGTATATTCATGAAAACCGAGTTCACGATGTAAACCATCCAGTTTATCCAAAAGATATGTGCCATCTGCGATTCTTTCACCAAATCCCAATTGGGGAATGGGATTTCCGGTCATTTGAATGGAAATAAAAATGGCTGGGACCATAAAAGCAAATATTAACACGCAATATTGAGCTACTTGGGTATAGGTAATTCCTTTCATTCCTCCCAGTACCGCATAGAAGAGTACAATAAACATTCCTATGATGACCCCTGTGTTGATATCAACTTCCAAAAATCTTGAAAATACCAACCCAACACCACGCATCTGCCCGGCCACATAGGTAAAAGAAATAAGAAGTGCGCAAACAACCGCTATTCCTCTTGCTAAATTTGAATAATACCTATCCCCAATAAAATCAGGGACTGTAAATTTTCCAAACTTTCGAAGGTATGGAGCCAATAACAATGCCAGCAGCACATAACCTCCAGTCCATCCCATGAGATATACGGAACCGTCATACCCGTTAAAGGAAATTAAACCGGCCATTGAGATGAATGACGCTGCAGACATCCAATCCGCTGCCGTGGCCAATCCATTGGCCAGTGGAGAGACCCCACCGCCCGCAACATAAAAATCTTTAGTTGATCCAGCTCTGGACCAAATTGCTATTCCTATATAAAGTGTAAATGTAATGCCTACTAAAATCCAGGTCCATAGTTGAATGTCCATATACTTATTTATCCAGGTTATATTTTCTATCTAACTTGTTCATCAATCTTATGTACACAAAAATGAGTAGTACGAAAACGTAGATAGACCCTTGTTGTGCAAACCAAAAACCAAGTTTAAATCCACCAAGGCGTATGGTATTGAGTTCTTCTACAAGTAGAATCCCGAAAACAAAAGACACCAAAAACCATATGGTTAAAAGTATCCCCAGATATTTTAAATTTTCCTTCCAGTATTTTTTTTGGTTCTCCATAATTGTTTTATGCTGCTAAAGATTGGTTTGGTTTTTATAAATCTGCTTAAAGTTATTCTTTTTATTTATTCTGAAATGCATGTATTGCTTCTGCAAATTTTTCTCCTAAATCAATATATCCATCACTATTGTAATGATACGGATCGGAGTACTCATAATTTTGGGTACTTCGCACAATTTTAGCATGCTTGTCGCTTGCCACATATTTTTCTTGTGCATGTTGTACAAGTTCCCCATATTTCCATACTTTTCCTAAATTGTTATTTCCAGAGTCCGTAATTTTTCCAATGACCACTGGTAGATCGTCTGTTCTAAATACCGCACGTATCAGGTTCATCAATTTTTTCAAATTTAAATGGTACTCATGAGCCGCAGATTCTTTATAGGCATCACTTTCTCCTTGCATCCATACTATTCCGGTTGGAATTAGGGTGTCATCAACTCCGTCATTATCAATATCTGAGTTTTTTAATGCGTTGTTTACAGTGGCTAAAAAGTTATCGTATTGGTTTATAGCATTATTCGATGAATAATCTACTTCCCAAGACCCCCATTGTCTTGCAGACAGACTATCTAAAGATGAACCGTTTCTGGCGTATTTGATTATAGCAATCTTTTCGTTTGGATATAGTTCTTTCATTTTTCTTGCGAATGTAAGTTCAACACCAAACCTATCGGATCGATGGTTTTCATTTCCATCTGATGTAAAACCTATTCCATGCCCTGGTTTTATAACTTCCCAAATGCCCAATCCACCATCTACTTGATTGTCCGGAACGGGATTTCCTTGAAAAATGTAAACATTTTCTAGAGGTTTTTCTAAATCACCCGGTAAATCTTTGTTATACCCAAAACCTGTCATATTGGATTGTCCGCCCAGGTAGAACAATCTTATAGGGTTGCCGTTTTTCTGGCTATATAACGATGTAAATCCAAATCCAAATCCAAATATAACTAATGTACAAGCTATATTTCTGCTCACAGAGTTGAGCGCATATTCTTGAATCGTTTTAAGATAAAATTCTACCATTCTTTATTTTTTTGTATAAATTACTTTTTGACATATTTCTGCATATCGCTTTCCGAATTCGTTATAGGATGCTGTATCAAAATGATGTTCATCTCGATTTTTTAAACCTTGTGAACTTACCAAATACGAATTTTCAATACGTTCCGGAATCTGTTTAATCTTATCCCTTACATTGTAATAACTGCCATTCCATTCTCCAAGTTCTCCAACAATAAATGGTAGTTCGGGCATGTTGAGATCTTTTCTAAAGGATTCAATCATTAAATTTAGATGCCTTAAATAGTCTTTGGTATTGGAGGCATTGGACTCACCCTGATGCCATAAAATGGCTCTTAACCGAAGGTTTTTATTAGCTTGAAGTGCATTCGAGGTTCGATTTAGTATAGTTTCGTAGTATCCATCATCTTTACCTTTGATAAATTTTTGCACAGGAGTTCCGCCTCTCGCATTTACAATAAGGTAGACTGAATCTTTTAGAAAGCAAACCATTTCCCTGGCGAAACTGGATCCCAGACCAACACCTTGTAATTCAGGTTCACATACTTTTCGTATTGTTGAGTATCTGTTCAATGGATTTTTCGCTATCTCAAACTCTCCCTTATCGTTCAGTAAAAAGACGTTGGCAATTGCAGTGCTATCCATGGGAGTTTCAAAGTCGCCTCTTCCTGCCATATTTGATTGGCCTATTAGTAGGAAAACATCTTTCTGCTGTGCATTGGTACAATAGGTAATCACCAATACCAACAGGGTCACAATTTTTTTTTGCACAATATTTATTGTCATAATTGGGCCGTCAACTTAAAAGAACAGGACGACCCAATATAATTAGTTATTAATTTCCTGCACTTGGGTTATTTGCCAGTTCAACAGGAGGAATTGGCCAATAATCAGATTGAGGGGCCGGTTTTCCTGCTGCTACGGCAATATCAGACCATCTCCCTGTCCTTTTTAAATCAAACCACCTTTTACATTCCCAGAAAAACTCATATCCACGTTCCCTGAACACCAAATCATCAAATTCATTTTGACTAAGCGCCGCTGGTAGGTCCGCAATGGCCGAAACTGCATTAATATCAACTCCATGTCCTCTTCTCCTAACCATATTTATAGCGTCATAGGCATCTGCTGTAGGGCCGTTTACTTGATTTTCAGCTTCTGCAAAAATCAATAACGCATCAGCATACCTGTAAAGATAAAAATCATTGCCTGCTGCCGTTCCTGATGGTGCCTCAGCATCTTGATATTTCCCAAAAAAGAAATCCCCGGGAATATTGTTTGAAGCAGCAACTGGTATATTTGCAGGAACAATTGCTCCATCAATCGTAACTTCGTTATAAAGGTTGAACGCTTTTCTAATATCATTATCGTCCCATTCTGTAATAAATGGAATGTCATCATAGGTATGCATGAAAGAATTACCTGGCCCTGGGCCAATACCAGCTTCCGCTGCTTGAGAACCTGATGAGTAATTAACTAAAAAATTACCATGATTATTAACTTGTGCAAACTTTATCGCAAAAACTTCTTCAGTGTTAGTTGAAGCACTCGGAGAATATAGTAATTCTAGTGATGAGACGAGCTCATAGCCATAAGTTGCTTTATTGTCAATAACTTCTTTTGCCATTGTTCGCGCATTGGCAAAATCGCCCAATGTAAGATATACGTCGGCCAGGGCTAGTTTGGCAGCACCTCGGGTAGCTCTTCCTGCTTTCGCCTCAGGAACTGTGGCTGGTAGGTCTACTTCGGCTACCTGAAAATCTGCTATAATCTGTTCGTAGATATCAGAAATACTAGAGCTTTCCAGTTCAACTTCATTTGCATTTGCTACGGGCATTGTACGTAATGGTAAGCTTCCCCACGTCCTCACCATGCTATAATAACATATTGCTCTTATAAAAAGTGCCTCTCCAATTGCTTCTCTTCTTACAGATTCCTCGAGGGTAGTATTCTCTTCCAAGTTACTTATAATGAAATTGGCCCTCCCTACGGATTCATAAAATGTAGTCCACATAGTAGCGTTAAAGCTTGCATCGAGTTTATCAAATTCATACAATGCTATATCATTGAACAGCGATAATCTAGAATACGAATACTCCGTACATTGTTCTAACCAAGTACTGTAGACCGATTCCCATAATCTCCCTCGGCTTCTTGTCATTGGTTCGTATGCCCCGTTTATAATTGCTTCTAAAGAGTTTTCATCGATATCGAGCAATATAAAATCACTATTAGGATTTTCTTGAATAAATTCCATGTCCTCGCATGAAAAAGCGAAGAAACCTATAATTAGAATAGTTATATATTTTTTCATTTTTTTAAAATTTAACGGTTAAACCCAATGTATATGACTTAGATGCCGGATAGGCTGCCAAGTCAATTCCCTGTTTTATATCGTTTCCACTTAGTGAATTGACATCGGGATCAAAGCCTGAATAATCCGTAATCGTTATGAGGTTTTGACCACTAACAAAAAAGCTTATATTATTGAAAATACCCTTAGAAAAAGGTATGCTATAACCAATTTTTATATTTCTAAGTCTTAAAAAAGAACCGCTTTCTATATATCGGTTAGAGATTCTATGAATGGAATTTTGGCTAACATTAGGATAAAAATCATAGATGTTGGCAAGTCTATTGTATTCATTATCGGGAGAGGTCAGATTAAATAGGCCTAAGTTGAGGATATCAACGTTGGCCACTCCTTGCCAGGCCATTGAAAATGCAAGATTTTTATAAGATAGCGTAGTATTTAAACCATACAATATTTCTGGTATAGGATTGCCGATAACAGTCTTATCCAAATCATCTAGACTCCCGTCATTGTTTACGTCTTCGTATTCTGGTTCGCCGTTGGCGTCAAATCCTGTAAAATTGAAGCCCAAAAATGCCCCAAGTTGTTCACCGACCCTTGCTACACTGGAAACACCACCCACCGCATCAGAAGTTTGGGCAAAAGTAAATTCAGAAACAAGGTCTTGATTGTCCTTAAGTTGTTTTACTTCATTGGTATTTTTAGAAATATTAAAGTCAAAAGAAAGGCTTAGGTCATCCTGCTCTAAAACGGTACCACCAATGGCAAGCTCAATACCTTTGTTTTGGACTTTTCCAACGTTATCTATAATAGTAGCAAACCCTCCTGAAGGGGGCAATTGGACAGATGTTAGGGCATCTTTGGTATCCTTTACATAATAATCTAAAGACATTCTAAAACGTGAATCGAACAAGGCCATATCCAAACCAAAGTTAGTTTGGGTAGTTGTTTCCCAAGTTAAGTTTCGATTAGGTAAATTAGGAGCCAACCCTGTTGATAGACCTGTACCCGCCCCTTGGTTGCTAATTACTATTAACCCAAGAGGTAGGGATTGGTAAGGTTGAATACCGGGGTTACCCGATTTCCCCCAACTTGCCCGAAGTTTTAAGTTAGAGATTGCTGAATTATCACCGATAAAAGCTTCTTCCGAAAGTTTCCACCCAGCGCTAAGCGATGGGAAAGTAGCTAATTTGTTCGATTCGCTGAATACCGAAGCCCCATCACTACGTAAACTTGCACCAAACAAATATTTGTCCTTGTATATTAAATTGACCCGGGTAAATACCGAAGCGATACTTTGATCGATATTATTGGTCATTGGTATAGCAGGTGACGCCCCTGCTTGAATGGCATTATTGGTCAATTCATCTGAGAAAAACCCCGTACTGTTTATAAATATGGACTTACTGGTCTCTTTTTGAAGGGATCCCCCTAGGACTGCTTTTATGTTAAGATCGGAAAACACATCTGTTTCATATTCGAAATAGTTTTCAAAAATATAGTTCAATGTTTCATTTGTCCTTACGGTTGCACTTCCTCCCGATGATAGTTCAAAAATGGTAGGAAAATAAATATCTCCTCTTATATTTTGGTAATCGGCACCTAGTCTTGTATAATTGTGAAGGCCTTCTATGATTTTAGAATCTAAAGTAAAGTTTCCTAAAAACCTGTTTACGGTTGTCTTATCCAATAACTCACTGGCATATAAAACGGGATTCTCAACCAGATTTGAAAAATCGTAAGGGAAAATATTGCTAAAGCTCCCTTCTGAATCAAAAACGGGCTCGGTAGGTAAAGCTAACAGAACAGAACCAACACCACTTGTCAGAAAACTAAGTGTATTGTTGTTCTCTGCTTCTGAAAAACCGTTTTGCACAGAATTGGATCCTGTAATGGAGGTCTTAATCGAAAAAATCTCGTTTATTTTGCTGCTAAAATTTGTCCTAAAGGAAACACGTTTAAAATCACTGTTCAACACAATACCTTCTTCGTTCAATGAATTTAAAGAGACATAATACTGGCTATTCTCATTGCCACCGGACATACTTAAATTGTGGTTTACGGCAAACCCATTTTTAAAAACTTCGTCCTGCCAATCGGTATTGGCTGTGTAAAGCGTCCAATCTGTATTTTGACCCATCTCCTGCATCAGCTCGATATAATCTCTACTTTGAAGTACATCCTGTTTTTTCCATACTTCAGAAAAACCACCATAGGCATTGAATGAAATTTGTGTTTGCTCCGAATCACCACTTTTGGTTGTAATCAGCAC
>JBDWSS010000066.1:0-6092 GCA_039985375.1 Flavobacteriaceae bacterium | reverse complement strand
GGGAATGGGGGCATCAAATGTGATGGTGATTTCGCCCTGTTTTTCTTCTGGAGCGTTGTTCACTTCGGCCAATTGTCTTCGCAATGCGGAAATCTCCAGATTAACCCCGTTTATTTTGAGGTTCGTCTTAAAAATCTCATTTTTAATGGCGGTTATCCGTTCCCTATAGTATTTGCTGATTTCTTTTACACGATCTAAATCAAGTGCTTGGTTGTCCGTGCTTACCATTCTATTGGTAGTGATTACTTTTTCCTCCTCTTCCAGTCCAACAATCAGATTTTTTAAAAGGCTTATCTGGTGTTGCAGGTTTATGATTTCCCCTTCCCACTGGGTTACCTGCGGATTGCTTTCCGATTTTTCCAAATAGTTGAGGTCATAGGACATGGAAAGTATGGAAACCGCCTGAAGTCCTGAAATTTGAATGCTGCTCTCATCAATTTTAGAAGAAAGCCCAGAAAATACCAGTTCATTGGTGCCTTCCAGTAATTTACATTGCGCCTTTCTTTGAATTTGCGCCCCACTTAGATATACGGTAACATTTTTGATGGTTGAGGGAATTTTATTGTCGTTCCCCAAAAGGATTACTGGACAAAACAGCAATAAAAGAAGTAATTTTTTCATGACGATTGGATTTAAAAGTTTGGATAAACTTAGGGACAACCCCCAATTTGAAAAACAGGGAATGCGTAAAGGGACAATTTCAATGAGCCAGGGTGCATTTTCCTAAAGTTTTATTCATTATTTTCATCAAAAGAACCAAATCTAACCATATGAGGT
Source organism: Flavobacteriaceae bacterium (assembly GCA_039985375.1). Lineage (GTDB taxonomy): Bacteria > Bacteroidota > Bacteroidia > Flavobacteriales > Flavobacteriaceae > Flagellimonas. Next base: position 5,315 of record JBDWSS010000066.1, on the reverse strand, counting down.
TTAAAGTTATCACTGTCTTATTTTTTTTGGTTACCATGATTATGTCTTCTCAGGAAACACCAAATTTTGGTGATTCTGACAGTCATGAGTTTTACATAAAACAGCTCTATGATTCCAAGGACATTAACTTTCAAAGAACCATGGGGCTTTATGATGCTTACATCCAGCAACACCCGAACGATGTTGTAGCACAAATAGAGCGCTGTAAATTCATTGGCAATTCCTATTATGATGAATATGAGGACTATAACCAAAAATATGAGGAGACTGAGGAATGTATTGGAATGCTTTATGCAGCGTATCCCAATGTGCCAGCAGTATTGATGTATAGGGCAGAAAGTCTATATGGGAAAGAGCGATTAGAGGTTTTGGATATTGCAAAAGAATCCATTGAAGAAGCGCAACATTTATGGAGTAATTTGGAAAAGGCACGTTTTTATGCCATGCTTGGCGATTACTATATCGAAGATCAAAGCTTGTCGTTGGTAAACTATAAAAAAGCACAGGAACTGGATGATTCCACTGACTATTCTTTAGAAATGGCCCGAATACTAATTGACCAAGGTAAAAATGAAGCGGCTAAAAATACCTTGCTTCCTAATTTAGAAAAGGATACAACGCTTTGGCGCATGAATTCAAAAGCCGATCTGTTGACGCGCTTGGGTGAGTCTGAAAAAGCACTGTACTTGTATGAGTTGATTAGCGAACGGGATTCCACATTTATCAATAACCAAGAAATGGCGGTGGTGATGTCAGACATGGGGAATTACGAGGTCGCTCGAAGTTTTTTGGTGAAGGATACCATTTATGAATGGAATAAAACCATCACATTACAGAAGCTATTTAAACACGATTTAAGACATTTAAGTGCAGAGCAGGCTCTGGAAACCTATAGGAGTTTGCAAAAGAGCAATAGCTATGATGATTTCTTGGGTGTTAAACGTTTGCGCATTTTTTTCAAAAACCCTCTGCTAGGTTGGAAGCTTAGTGAACTGCTGCATTTTGCCATTTCCTTCATAATACTACTTTTTCTATTTATTATCCCATATTTATGGGTTTTGCCCGTATCCTTTGTTGGAGACTGGGTTAAAAGGAGAAGGAAGTCCGAATTTGCGCGAAAACTTAACTTGGACTGGACTTTGCGTCATTTTTGGATAATCAGTTTCCTTTATTTGACAGTGCAGTTTGTACTGTCACTTGCTTTTTATTATGAATATACCATAAATGACATTTTTGAAATTGGGTCTGTCTACGAAGATTTTATCGAAAATGATGCGTTACTGGCCCAAGGAATGTTAGCATTTGTGTTGCTGATGGCTTTTGCGACATTGGCAATAGTCAATAAGAAAAATGTTGGGCAAATATTTGCATCCAATATGTCCGTGGGCAGATCAATAAGAATAAGTATTGGTTTTATCATTTTTAATGTGGTACTCCTGAAAATTTTGAAAAACTTTATCAATATTGATGAAGTAGAGCTTGCCGACCTAATACTGAATCCGGAGGCAGAGATTGCTGCAACATTGAGGACTTATGGTTTTTTTGTTGCTTTTCTTTCTGCAGCAGTATTGGGCCCTGTCTATGAAGAAATTATTTTTAGAGGAGCCATCTTGGGTTCTGTGGAAAAACATCTAGGTTTTATTGCTGCAAATATTTTTCAAGCATGCCTGTTCGCAATCATTCACTTTGACCTTAGACTGTTTGTTTTCTATTTTATTTTCGGCATAATAACAGGAATGTACGTCCGTAAAACAGGAGGATTGCGTACAGGGATTATTTTACATATGGCCAATAACTTTTTTGTACTAGTATTATTATCTCGTATGACCTGAAAACCGTATTTTCAGTGTCTAAGGCACCCTGTTAAAGAGTAGAAGGAAACCATCCGCTCCGGTTCCTGTGGACAGCTTGTTTTGATCCAACAGTATCTGGTTGGTCAAGAAGTCAAAACCTGCAAATTCTACCTCATCGATGATTAAAAAGTTTTGATCCTCGACCTGTAAAATGGAATATTCGTAGGTTCCGGAATCCAAACCATCGTAGACTACGTCCACCAATTCGTGGTTATTGACAACGGTAAGTATGTTGGTATCAGAATCGAAGTTCCAAATAACGGTTTCCGCTTCAAAATCCTGGTCAATACCCGCAAATCCACCACTGATATTCTGGACATCCCAACTTCCATGTAGGAAATCCGGTATGGTATCGTCCCTATCAGAGCAAGCTGAAATACATAGCACAGTAAATAATACTATTAAAGAGATTCTCATAAAACTACCTTTACAATTAGAAAGATGCGTTTAGATTAAAAAGTTGTTTATGAAGTGGTTTAAACTTTTTCAATTCGCTAAAAAATTGCCCTTATGAGCCTGTATTTTGTCTTTTTCTCCTTCCGTAGCCCTGCTATGCAACTCAAAAAAGTCTTTATTCAGACTCACAATGACTAATTTTCGCTTAAATACAAAAAGTTTAAACCACTTCTATGTATATAACCAAACTAAACCGGTTTTATTGCTCCAAAAATTTAGCTTTTAGTTCAGGAGTTGGAATCATACATTGGTCTTTTTTGCCAAACCATTTGTAACGGTTACGCGCGATTAGATCATAAATGGCATCCCCAATGGATTTGGGAATCCAGGAAAAAACGGATAACACCTTCCACAGGCCCCCAAAACTCTTTCCGATTTCCAATGCCGCGTCCGATTTGGTAAAATACGCCACTCCAGGTTCTATTAAGATAATGGAATCCACTTTGGAGGTATCAATGGCACGTTCTACAGTCAATTGCCTTCCCATATCACTTTGCAGGGCCGCATAACGGAACATATCCTTTGTATCCCGTTTAATAATGAACTGGACAGCACCATTGCAAAGGTTGCAAACCCCGTCAAATAGAATGATTTTTTTGTTTTCTATGTCCTCTCCGTGAAAGTGGGGACCCTGTTCTTGCATACTGCAAAGATACGGCTTGGCTCTGGCAAAAGCCATATTATAGGTCATTTCTATAAAGGTTTGCTTTGCTTTGTCATTCTGAACCCCCTTTGGCCTCAGGTCGATGGCGGGGAAAAATCTTGGAAGTGTAAAAGACCAATAGTCAATGAGCAGTATGCTTTAAGCTTTAAGTGGAAGGGAACAACCGACAACGAAGAACGAGCTATCGACCACTAACTCACTGAATGCTAGATTTCAAAATCCCAGATAACCCCTTGTTCGTCCATATTAAAACCTCATTCGTCACATAAAGTAGGAATATTCGCTCTTTTAAAACATCTTTAAGCCAGCAACTTAAAACCAAAAACAATGAAAACAATGTACCTTCCAACAGCAGTGCCAAATCAAACTTTCAAAAAAAGTATCAAAAACGTCTCCTTGTTATTTTTAGTATTACTACTAAATGTTCTCTATGCCAATGCGCAATGTACCGATTTTGTGCAGATTCCCGATACCAATTTCAAAACTGCCTTACTGGCCAATTTGGAAATAAATACGGATAACAATACTGAAATTAGTTGTAGCGAAGCGGCAAATTTTACGGGAACCATGGATGTAAGGAACCTTTCCATTACTGATCTTACCGGTATCGAAGCTTTTACCAATATAGATGTCTTGCTATGTGGTCAAAATTCCTTGACAAGCTTGGACCTATCCAACAACACCTCCTTGCGAATATTGGTCTGTTCCATCAATGATATTGCATTTTTAGATGTGTCCAACAATCCACTCCTGGACTATTTATCCTGTTATGAGAACAACTTAACCGTATTGGATGTATCAAACAATCCCGCACTTGAATATCTGGGGTGTTCGGAGAATTCCCTTTCCAGTTTGGATGTGTCCAATAACCCCTTGCTTGAGCAACTACGTTGTCAATTTAACAGTTTAACGAGCCTTGATGTGTCAAACAACCCCCTATTGGAAGAATTGTTTTGTTACAACAACGGGATTGCGGACTTGAATCTGTCCAACAATCCCATGCTTGAAAACCTCATTTGCTCGGACAATGCATTAGCTGGCCTGGACGTCTCCAACAACACCAACCTCTTATCACTAAACTGTTCCGTTAATCCCATATTCAATCTGGATGTATCAAATAATACGGCATTGACCAGTTTATATTGCGTGGGCAATAGTTTAACGAGCCTTGATGTGTCAAACAACCAAGCACTTGACGATTTGAGATGCTATTTTAATGAGCTGACAAGCTTGGATGTGTCCAATAATCCAGCTTTAACTGAGTTAAGAGGCTATAACAACCAACTATCTAGCTTAAACGTGGCCAACGGCAATAATACAGCCATCATGGTGTTCGAAACTATGAACAACCCCAATCTAAATTGCATACAAGTGGGCGACCCTTCCTACAGCACCACCAATTGGACCAATATAGATACCGCCGCAAGTTTTAGCACCGATTGCTCCTTCGTATATATACCCGATACCAATTTCAAGACTGCCTTGGTCAACAACACGGCCATAAACACCGATAACGATGCCGAGATCAGTTATGCCGAGGCCTCCGCTTTTTCCGGAACGCTGGATGTTCCATCACTAAATATTGCAGACCTCACCGGTATAGCGGCCTTTGTAAACCTAACTAATTTGGATTGCTCCAATAATGCTTTGACAAGCCTGGACGTGTCCAACAATATAAACTTGACGTTTTTAGGTTGCTCCAACAATGCCTTGACGAGCTTGGACCTGTCTGCCAACGTGGACCTCGAGGAACTGACCTGTATTTTTAATGCCCTGACAAGTCTGGATGTGTCCAACAGTACGGTGCTCCGAAGTTTATATTGCAATACCAACAATTTAACAGGCCTTGATGTCTCCAACAATACGGTTTTGGAGAGTTTGGTCTGTGGCAACAACCCCCTAGCAGGTCTGGACATCTCCAACAACCCTGCCCTGGTAACTTTGGAGTGTGGCGGAGCCACACTCACAGATTTGGATATCTCCAACAATATCAACCTCACGGAGTTGATTTGTCTCGGAAATGTTTTAACAGGCCTTGATGTGTCCAACAACACGGAACTGGGGTATTTGGATTGTTCCGCCAATACTTTATCAAGTTTGGATGTATCCAATAATCCTGTCCTTGAAAATCTAAATTGTTCAGAAAATGATTTGACAGCTCTGGACGTGTCAAACAATCCGAATCTCTTCGATTTGAATTGTGAACAAAATGGCTTAACGAGCTTGAACGTAGCCAACGGCAACAATACGGCCATCACGGATTTTGACGCCACAAACAACTCTGACCTAAATTGCATACAAGTGGACGATGTGGCCTACAGTACCAACAACTGGACAAATAT